>NZ_JBIAUQ010000001.1:1179789-1236670 GCF_042893155.1 Streptomyces sp. NPDC001668 | reverse complement strand
ACCGACTCGGCGAACACCGGCGAACTCTCCAACAGCTCAGCCGCCATCCCCACCCACTGCGAGCCCTGACCCGGAAACACAAACACCACACCGGCATCCCGCCCGGGCACACCACTCACCACATGCCCCGCAGGCTCACCCGCGGCAACCGCATCAAGCCCCGCCAGGAACCCCTCCCGGTCCTCCGCCACCACCACAGCCCGATGCTCCAACGCTGCCCGATGCCGGACGAGCGACCATCCGATGTCCACGGCAGAAGCGTCGTTGGCGGTGACGAACTCCCTCAGCCGTCCCGCCTGCGCCCGCAGCCCAGCCTCGGACCGCCCCGACACCACCCACGGCACCACCCCACCCGGCACCGCCCCCTCCACCACAGCACCCTGGACCTCCGGAGCCTCGACCGTCGGAGCCTCCTCCACGATCACATGCGCATTCGTCCCGCCCACGCCGAACGACGACACCCCTGCCACCAGCGGTGCCTCAGGACGCGGCCAGTCCGAGGGCTCGGTCTGTACTCGCAGGTTCCACTCGTCCAGCGGGATGGCCGGGTTGGCGGTGCGGAAGTGCAGACTGGCCGGCAGCCGACGCCGTTCCAGGGCCAGCAGGACCTTGATCAGTCCGGTGATGCCCGCCGCGCCCTCGAGGTGCCCGACATTGGTCTTCACCGACCCGACCCGCAGTGGCGAGTGCGCCGGGTGCGCGGAGCCGAGGGCCTGCGCCAGGGCCGCCGCCTCGACGGGATCGCCGACCGGCGTTCCCGTACCGTGCAGCTCGACGTACTGGACCTGCGCGGGGTCGACACCCGCGGCGGCGCAGGCGCTGCGCACCACGCGCGCCTGGGCGGTGCGGCTCGGGGTGGTGAGGGTGTCACCGCCGCCGTCGTTGTTGACCGCGCTGCCCCGCAGGACTCCGTGGATGCGGTCGCCGTCGGCGAGCGCCCGGTCCAGGGGTTTGAGGAGGACGAGACCGCCGCCCTCCCCGCGGACGAAGCCGTTGGCACGGGAGTCGAAGGTGAAGCACCGGCCGTCCGGTGACAGTCCGCCGAAGCGGGCCGCGCTCAGGGCGCCGTCGAAGGCGAGGTTGAGGTGTACGCCGCCGGCGACGGCGGTGTCGCACTCGTCGGCGCGCAGGCTCTGGCAGGCCGTGTGGACGGCGACGAGCGAGGAGGACTGGCCGGAGTCGATCACCAGGCTGGGCCCGTCGGCGCCCAGCACATAGGAGAGCCGGTTGGCGATCATGCCACGGTTGAGGCCGGTCAAGGTGTGGTGGGTGACGGCCGAACCGCCGTGCCGCCGCAGGAGAACGGCGTAATCGTCGCTGATGGCGCCGACGAAGACGCCGGTGCGTTGTGCGGAGAGCCGCTCGGGGGTCAGCCCCGCGTCCTCCAGGGCCTCCCAGCCGAGTTCGAGCATCAACCGCTGCTGGGGGTCCATGGCCGCGGCCTCGCGGGGCGAGATCCCGAAGAACCCGGCGTCGAACAGGTCCGGCCCGTCGAGGAAGGCGCCGCGGTCGAGGGCGGGGTCCTGGTCGGTGCCGGGAGGACGGGTCCATCGCCCCGGGGGTACCGGGGTGACGGTGTCCTGGCCCTCCGCGAGGAGTCGCCAGAACTCCTCCGGACTGTTCGCGCCCGGTAAGCGGCAGGCGATGCCGATCACCGCGATCGGACGGTGCTCGGCACGGTCACGCGACACATCAGTAATTCTGGACAATTAGGCACCTTCCCCCGGACGCCTTGAAATCACTTACCGGCCCCTCACCCTGAAGCGGAGCCGGATTCGCACATGAAGAAATCCGGCAGCGCTCGGCACCGGCTCACTGGACGTACACAGCGGCAACAAGGTGCGCGGATAAGAAGAGCATAAAAGCCATCCGAGCCCGCAGCGGCCGCCCGGAAAGGTTGATCAACTCAGCCGAACGTACCCCAGCGTTCTGCCGGGCGCAAGCATGTTCAAACGCCACCGACCCTGGGTATGGACCGCCCGTATGGGCGGTTGCGTGTGAGGCCTCTCACCGTCCCGCCCACAGGAGGAGTCCCTTCCGAATCCGGCCGACGTATGCCTAGACTGACCGGGCCTCACACATGGACGGCCTTTCGGACGGGGGAATTCGAGTGCCGAGCAGAAGACTCTTGCGGGCCTGGAACCGCTCTTTCTGCATGGTGTTCCCGAGATGCAGAGCCGCCGAGCGCTAGTCGCCGGCTGACGCTCCGGGTACGACCACTCCGCTCACCGTCCTTCACGGCATTCGGTCATTCCTGTCGACCCCGCCGATCGAGGCAATCCCCATAAACACGCGCATGGTCAAGACTTCGCCGAAGAGGGGAAAACTCAGTGACAGCACCCTTAGCAAGCCTGGACGTCCTCGAACCGGAAATTATTCGCCGGACGGTGGACGAAGTGCTCGTGGACTTCCTGACGGAAAAGGACGACGCCGCACCCCAGCCCCATCTGCCCTATCTCTCCGGACTGGTCCGGGAGTTCCTCTCCGGCGGTAAGCGGATCCGGCCCCTGCTGTGTGTGACCGGCTGGCAGGCCGTCGGCGGCACCGCGGAGTCCGAGTCGGTGTTCCGGGTCGCCGCCTGCCTGGAGATGTTCCACGCCTTCGCGCTCATCCACGACGACGTGATGGACCTCAGTGACACCCGTCGCGGCCGCCCCACCGTGCACCGCACCCTCGCCACCCACCATGCCTCGTGCCGAAGTCCGGACGAGGTCGAGTGGTTCGGCTTGAGCGGCGCGGTCCTGCTGGGCGACCTCGCGCTCACCTGGTCCGACGAGCTGCTGCACTCGGCCGGACTCTCCCCCGCCCAGCTCGCGGCGGTCCTGCCGCTGGTGTCCCGGATGCGCACCGAGGTGATGGTGGGTCAATACCTCGATCTGCATGCCACCGGTGGCCTGACCGACGACGTCGAGGCCACGCTGAACGTCTGCCGCTACAAGACGGCCAAGTACACCATCGAGCGCCCGCTGCACGTCGGCGCAGCGCTCGCGGGCGCCGGCCCCGAGGCCATGGCGGCCTTCACCTCCTACGCCCTCCCGCTCGGCGAGGCCTTCCAGCTCCGCGACGACCTGCTCGGCGTGTACGGCGATCCGCTGGTCACCGGCAAGTCCCGGCTCGACGACCTGCGCGCCGGCAAGAACACCACGCTGACCGCGCTCGCCCTGCGCGCCGCCGACGAGAAGCAGAACGCGACGCTGCGCCGGCTTCTCGGCGATCCGCTGCTGGACGAGGAGGGAGCGGCCGCCGTCCGCGGGATCTTCGAGGCGACCCGCGCCCGGGAGACCGTCGAGCGCATGATCGACGACCGGCAACGACAGGCACTGAGCGCGCTCGACGACGCGCCGTTCACCGCGGACGCCGTCGGCGCCCTGAGGCGGATCACCCGTACGGCCACTGCGAGGGACTCATGACCACTGAAATCTCCGCCCCCGAGACCGTTCTCCCCGGCATGATGCGCCACTGGAACCAGTGCACCCGGAAGTTCACCGAGGTGTTCGAGCAGCACATCGGGTACATGCCGCAGATGGTGCCGATGACCGATACCGAACTGCGGGAAGTCATCGACGCCTGCAATACCGCGGTGGCGCCTTTCGGGAAGTCCGTCTCCGACGAACGCTGGATCTCCTACATGGATGTCGTCCGGTGGTCGCAGAGCGCCCGCCACATCCGGGACATGGAGGCATTCAAGGCGGTCTGCATCCTCAACTGCGTCACCTTCGTGTGGGACGACATGGATCCCGCCCTGCACGATTTCGACGTCTTCCTGCCCGAGCTGCGCAAGATATGCGAGAAGTATTACGACGAGGACGGTGCGCAATTCGCCCTCGAAGGCGCCCGCACTTTCATCACCAGCGATCACATGTTCCGCAACTCCCCGATAAAGGAAGTGCTCTGCAACACCTCCCCCGAGCAGTACTTCCGATTCCGCGTGACGGATGTGGGCGTCGACTTCTGGATGAAGATGTCGTATCCGATCTACCGTCACCGGGAGTTCACCGAACACGCCAAGTCGAGTCTGGCCGCGCGTATGACCACCCGAGGCCTGGCAATCGTCAACGACTTCTACTCGTACGACCGTGAAATCTCCCTCGGCCAGATCACCAACTGTTTCCGGCTCTGCGACGTATCGGATCAGGACAGTTTCGAGGAGTTCTTCCAGCGGCGCCTGGACGACATCGTCGAGGACGTGGAGTGCATCAAGTCCTTCGACGACGTCACCCGTGACGTCCTGCTCGACCTCATCTACGGCAACTTCATCTGGACCACCAGCAACAAGCGGTACAAAGCGGCCGTGAACAACGTCAACTCACGTATCCAGTAGGGAAACGGGAAACGTGCACCCGAGCAAAGCCCCCGAAACACCCGCCCGTTCCTGGTCGTTCGGCGCCGCCCCGGGGGCGGTCCCGCTCCTTGGGCATGTGCTCGCGCTCTGGCGCCGGCCTCTGGAGTTCCTGGCCTCCCTGCCCGCCCACGGCGACGTGGTCGAGATCAGGCTCGGGACCGCCCGTGCCTATCTCGCCTGCCATCCCGAGCTCGTCCACCACATCCTGGTGAACCCGCGGACCTTCGACAAGGGCGGTCTCTTCGACAAGGCCCGGCAACTGCTGGGCAACAGCCTGTCCGTGTCCCGCGGCGAAGAACACCGGTATCAGCGACGGGTCATCCAGCCGGCGTTCCACCCCACGAAGATCGCCGACTACACGGCCGCCGTGGGCGACGACACCCGTACCGCGATCAGCGCCTGGCGGCCCGGCCGGACCCAGGACATCGGCGAGGCCATGCACGCCCTGCTGATGCGGGTCGCCGCCCGGACGCTGTTCTCCACCGGTGCCGACGAGCGGACCATCGAGGAGGCCCGGTACTGCCTGCGGATCGTCTCGCAGGGCATCTACAAGCGCACGATCTCCCCGCTGGGCTTCCTGGAGAAGCTCCCCACCCCCGGCAACCGGCGCTACGACCACGCCAACCGCAGGCTGCGCGAGATCGTCGAGTCGATGATCAGCGACCGCCGCCGGTCCACGGCCGACCACGGCGACCTGCTCTCCACCCTGCTGCGGGCCGAACACCCGGAGACCGGGCAGCGGTTGACCGACGAGGAGATCCTCGACCAGGTCGTCACCTTCCTCGTGGCGGGCAGCGAGACCACCGCCTCCACCCTCGCGTTCGTCTTCCACCTGCTGGGCGCGCACCCCGAGGCCGAGCGGCTGGTGCACGCCGAGGTCGACGCCGCCGTCGGCGACCGCTCCCCCGTCTTCGACGACCTGCCGAAGCTGGAGTACACCCGCGCCGTCATCACCGAGGCGTTGCGGCTGTACCCGCCGTCCTGGATGTCGATGCGGGTGGCCGCGGTCGACACCCACCTCGGCGGGCACCCCGTCCCGGCGGGCACGCTGGTCCTCTACAGCCCCCAGGCCCTGCACCACAATCCCGAACTGTTCCCGGCTCCCGGGGAGTTCGTCCCCGAGCGCTGGCTGGGCGACAGCGCCAAGGAAGTGCCACGCGGGGCGCTGCTGCCGTTCGGAGCGGGCAGCCACAAATGCATCGGGGACGTCCTCGCCCTCACCGAGACCGCCCTCATCGTGGCCACGATCGCGAGCCGGTGGCGGCTGCGTCCCGTCCCCGGCACCAGCCTGCGCCCGGAGCCGAAGGCCACCCTGGAGGCCGGCCCGCTGCCCATGATCTGCGAACCGCGCCGACAGCCGTGAGACAAAGGGGATGAAGGACCTATGAGTACGAGGACCGCGCGCCAGCCGTCAGCCGCCCGTGACTGGCGTGTCAGCACCGCGCCCGGTGGTCTGCCGCTGATCGGACATGCCCTGCGGATGGGCCGCGGCCCCTTGGAGTTCCTGACCTCGCTGCCCGCCCACGGCGACCTGGTCGAGCTTCGGCTGGGCACCGGTCGCGCCTATCTGCCCTGCCATCCCGATCTGGTCCACGAAGTGCTGCTCAACGCCCGCGTCTACGACACCGGCGGCCCGGTGAAGGAGAAGGCGCGCCCGATCCTGGGCAACGGCCTGATCACCTCCGACTGGGCGGACCACCGCCGGCAGCGGCGACTGGTGCAGCCCGCCTTCCATTCGGCCCGGCTGCCGACGTACGCCGAGGTGATGCAGCAGGAATGCGCCGTCGAGGCCCGGTCGTGGGAGGCGGGCAGGCCCTTCGACGTCAGCACCGCGATGCAGGCGCTGACCGCCCGGGTCACGGCCCGTGCCCTGTTCTCGACCGAGATCGCGGACCGGGCGGTCGCCGAGATCCAGCGCTCGCTGCCGGTCATCGTGCACGGCGCGTACCGGCGGGCGATGGACCCGACCGGGCTGCTCGCCAGACTGCCCCTCGCGGCCAACCGCCGCTTCGACGAGGCACTGACCCGGCTGCACAGGCTGATCCACCGGATCATCGAGGACTACCGTACGGCCTCCACCGACCGCGGCGACCTGCTGTCGGCCCTGCTGTCCGCCGAGGATCCGGAGACCGGCGCACGCCTCGACGACCAGGAGATCCACGACCAGGTCATGACCCTGCTGCTGGCCGGTATCGAGACCACGGCGAGCGCCCTCGCCTGGAGCTTCCATCTCCTCGGCCAAAATCCGGAGGCCGAGGCGGCCCTGCACGCCGAACTGGACGAGGTCCTGGACCGCCGGCCGCCCGCCTACGCCGACCTGCCCCGGCTCGACCGCACGCAAAGGGTGTTCACCGAGAGCCTGCGGCTCTACCCGCCCGCCTGGCTGTTCACCCGGACCACCGTCCAGGCCACCGAACTCGCGGGCCACGAACTGCGGCCCGGCTCCGACATCCTGATCAGCCCCTACGTCCTGCACCACAACCCCGCGCTGTTCCCGGACCCGGAGTCCTTCGACCCCGACCGCTGGCTGCCCGAGCGGGCCAAGGACGTGACCCGGGGCAGTTACCTGCCGTTCGGCGCCGGCAGCCGCAAGTGCATCGGGGACGTGTTCGGCATGACGGAGGCGACCCTGGCCCTGGCCGCGATCGCCTCCCGCTGGCGGCTGCGCCCCCGACCGGACACGACGGTCCACCCGCGCCCGCACATGAGCCTCAGCTCCGGACCGCTCCTCATGGTCCCCGAACCGCGCTGAGGCCACGCCGGGCAACAACGCGGACGGCCCCCGGGAACTTCTTCCCGGGGGCCGTCCGCTGCCCTGGCGGGCGTGGCTTCAGCGCGTGGAAACAGCCTGTGGATCAGTGGTGGCCGTGGCCGCTCGTGATCTCCTTGTACTCCTCGACGGTCGGCTTGGCGATCTGGGCTTCCTCGCCGTAGTACGCCTCGCTCAGCTTGGCGCGCAGCTTCTCGGAGCCCTTGACCTTGCGCTCGACGCCGTTCTCGTCGACCGTGGGGCCGATCTCGGCCGGCTTGTACTGCTCGTGCGCCGTGAGCGTGTGCAGCTGCTCCTGGCTGAGCGGCTCGTGCACCTCGATGAACTCACCGTGCGGCAGGCGCTTGATGATGCCGGACTCGCGGCCGTGCAGCACCTTGTCCTTGTCCCGGCGCTGGAGGCCGAGGCAGATCCGCTTGGTGACGATGAAGGTGAGGACCGGGATGACGAAGAAGCCGATCCGGACGAACCAGGTGATCGCGTTGATCGAGAGGTGGAAGTGGGTCGCCCAGAGGTCGTTTCCACCACCGATCAGCATCACGAAGTACGCGGCCAGCCAGGCCATGCCGAACGCCGTCCGGGTCGGGGCGTTGCGCGGGCGGTCGAGAATGTGGTGCTCGCGCTTGTCGCCGGTGACCCAGGCCTCGACGAACGGGTACACGGCGATGGCCACCAGCACCAGCGGGAAGACCACGATCGGGATGAACACGCCGAGGACCAGCGTGTGACCCGCGAAGTTGATCTCCCAGCCCGGCATCACACGCACGAGGCCTTCGGCGAAGCCCATGTACCAGTCGGGCTGGGCGCCCGTGGACACCTGGTCCGGCCGGTAGGGACCCATGGCCCAGATCGGGTTGATCGAGGCGATCGCGGCGATGGCCGCGATGACACCGAAGACCAGGAAGAAGAAGCCTCCGGCCTTGGCCATGTAGACCGGCAGCAGCGGCATGCCGACCACGTTGTTGTTCGTCTTCCCGGGGCCCGCGAACTGCGTGTGCTTGTGGTAGAAGACCAGGATCAGGTGCGCCACCATCAGGCCGAGCATGATGCCCGGCAGCAGCAGGATGTGGACGGAGTAGAACCGCGCGACGAAGTCGCCGCCCGGGAACTCGCCACCGAAGACGAAGAACGAGATGTACGTGCCGACGACCGGGATCGACAGCAGCACGCCCTCGATGAACCGCACACCGGTACCCGACAGCAGGTCGTCCGGGAGCGAGTAACCGGTGAAGCCGGTGAACAGCGACAGGACCAGCAGCAGCCAGCCGAACAGCCAGTTGACCTCGCGCGGCTTGCGGAACGCGCCCGTGAAGAACACGCGCATCATGTGGACCATCATCGCGGCGACGAAGATCAGCGCCGCCCAGTGGTGGATCTGCCGGATGAGCAGGCCACCGCGCACGTCGAAGGAGATGTGCATGGTCGAGGCGAAGGCCTCGGACATCAGCTGTCCCTGCAGCGGGACGTAACTGCCGTGGTACTCCACCTCGTTCATCGACGGGTGGAAGAACAGCGTCAGATACACACCCGTGAGGATGATGATGATGAAGCTGTACATGCACACTTCGCCCAACATGAACGACCAGTGGTCGGGGAAGATCTTGCGCATGTTGGCCTTGGCCAGGGAGTAGATCCCGAGCCGGCCGTCGGCCCAGTCGGCGACGCGCTCGCCGGCCGGTGCCTTCCCGCGTGCGCGGGACTCTGAGGTCTCTGTAGTGCTCATCCGCGCTCCCAGAATGCAGGACCGACGGGCTCCTCGAAGTCGCCGCGCGCTTCGAGGTAACCCTGGTCGTTCACGCCGATCCGCAGCTGCGGCAGGGCGTGACCGGCGGGGCCGAAGATCACCCGGGCACCGTCGGAGAGGTCGAAGGTGGACTGGTGGCAGGGGCAGAGCACGTGGTGCGTCTGCTGCTCGTACAGGGAGATCGGGCAACCGACGTGGGTGCAGATCTTCGAGTACGCGACGATTCCCTCGTACGACCACTCGAGCTCGCGCTTGTCCTTGATGTTGTCCGGCTGGATGCGGACGATCATCAGGGCGGCCTTGGCGATCTCGGTCTGGAACTCCTCGTCGTGCTCCTCCAGGCCCTCGGGCTTGGCGAAGGTCAGCGAGCCGACCTGGACGTCGGAGGGACGCAGCGGCTCGTTGGTGTTCATGTTGACGAGCTGCAGGCCCTTGCGCCACATGGTGTGGCGGAGCTTGGTGCCGGGCAGCGGACCGAGGTCCCGCAGCAGCACGACGCCGGAGAGCGGGAACAGGGCCAGCGCGCCGAACATCGTGTTGCGGATCAGCTTCCGACGGCCGAGCGCCGACTCCTTGGCACCCTGCTTGAAGTCCGCGTGGACCTTCGCGCGGACCTCGGGGGACGCCTCGATCGGGTGGCGCTCGTCGGCGATCTCCTCGTCGGACATCAGGGTGCGGGCCCAGTGGACCGCGCCCGCGCCGATCGAGAAGAGGGCGAGACCGAGGGTCAGGCCCAGCGCGAAGTTCAGCGCGTTGATGTGCCCGATCGGGAAGACGTAGATCGTCTTGTCGTGGGGGACGCCCACGTACGAGGCGATGAACCCGACGGTGGCCAGCATCGACACCGTGAACAGCATGGCCACCACGCGCTCGGACCGCTTGGCGGCCCGCTCGTCGATGTCCTGCACCCGGTGCTCGTGGGGCGGGAGGCCGGGGTCCGCGAACGGGTTCTTGTCGTCCGCGACGCCTACCGCGCCGTGCGCGTCCTGCTCTGCGGGCAGGTTCTCTTCTGGAATGTCTTGGCTACTCATGACTTCTTGGCCTTTGCGGTCCGAGCGGCGACCCAGACGGCGACCGCGATCAGCGCGCCGAGGCCGAAGATCCAGGCGAACAGGCCTTCGGAGACCGGGCCGAGACCGCCCAGCTCAAGGCCGCCGGGGCTCACGGAGTCGTCGCCGTTGACCGCGTTCAGGTACGCGATGATGTCCTTCTTGTTCTGCTCCGACATCGTGGTGTCGGGGAACGACGGCATGTTCTGCGGGCCGGTCTGCATGGCCTCGTAGATGTGCTTCGGGCTGACGCCCTCGAGGTCGGGTGCGAACTTGCCGTGGGTCAGGGCGCCACCCTTGCCGGTGAAGTTGTGGCACTGCGCGCAGTTGGTGCGGAACAGCTCACCGCCCTTGGCGATGTCGGCGCCGTCGGGGCCGTACTGCGCCTCGGTCGGGACGGACGGACCCGAGCCCAGGGAGGAGACGTACGCGGCCAGCTGGTCGATCTCGGCCTGCGTGTAGATGACCTTCTTGCGCGGAACCTGCGCACCCGGCTGCTGGGCCGGCATACGGCCGGTGCCGACCTGGAAGTCGACGGCCGCGGCGCCCACGCCCACGAGGCTCGGACCGTCGGAGGATCCCTGACCGCCGGTGCCGTGGCAACTGGCGCAGCCTACGGCGAAGAGCTTCTTGCCCTCGTCGATGGCCAGGGACTGGGCGGTTTCATCTGCCTTCGCCTTGTCCGCGGGTGCGAACACGGCGTACAGCCCCCCGGTGCATGCCAGCGCGAGGAGTAGGACGACGAGCGCCGCCAGCGGATGGCGTCGTCGTGCGGAGAGCTTTTTCACGGATTACCCCGGTGTCAGGATCTTCTGCGTCGATGCTTGCGATGTCGGGAGCGGGCCCGGCTACTTGATCAGGTAGATCGTGGCGAAGAGGCCGATCCAGACGACGTCGACGAAGTGCCAGTAGTAGGACACGACGATCGCCGCGGTCGCCTGCTCGTGGGTGAACCTCTTGGCCGCGTAGGTGCGCCCGAGAACGAACAGGAACGCGATGAGGCCGCCCGTCACGTGCAGGCCGTGGAAGCCGGTGGTCAGGTAGAACACCGAGCCGTACGGGTCGGAGGAGAGCGAGATGCCGTCCTTCTTCACCAGCTCGGTGTACTCGTAGATCTGACCGCCGATGAAGATCGCGCCCATGATGAAGGTGATGATGAACCAGCCCCGGAGCTTCTTCACGTCACCGCGCTCGGCGGCGAAGACGCCGAGCTGGCAGGTGAGGGAGGAGAGCACCAGGATCGTGGTGTTCGTCGCCGAGAACGGCACGTTCAGGGCGTGCGCCATCTCCTTCCAGTGATCGGGTCCCGTCACCGATCGCAGGGTGAAGTACATCGCGAAGAGGGCCGCGAAGAACATCAGCTCGGAACTCAGCCAGATGATGGTTCCGACGCTGGTGAGGTTCGGCCGGTTGACCGACGGGTGCGCGTGCCCGGTATCTACTGTCGTTGCTGTCGCCACGACCGACATTATGTCGGTCGCTTATCCCGCCCTCACCCCGGGGGGTGCCGTTCGGAGTGTCTTGCTGCTCCATACCGGTGTTGACGTGGTGTTCAAGGGAGTAGCATCCGGCCCAACGGGCCTGTCCTTACGACGCTGACGTCACGGAGGAACAATGCAGCCGACCGCCACGGTGCTGGTCTACAGCGACGATTCCAACACCCGCGAGCAGGTGCGGCTCGCCTCCGGCCGGCGGCCGGCTCCCGACGTCCCGCTGGTCGAGTTCCTGGAGTGCGCCACGCCCGCCGCGGTGCTGAAGGAGCTGGACAGGGGCGGGATCGACGTCTGTGTGCTGGACGGGGAGGCCGTGCCGATGGGCGGCATGGGCCTGTGCCGGCAGATCAAGGACGAGGTGTTCAACTGCCCGCCGGTGCTGTTGCTCATCGGGCGGCCGCAGGACGCGTGGCTGGCGACGTGGAGCCGGGCGGAGGGCGCGGTGACGCATCCGGTGGACCCGGTGGAGTTCGCGGCGGCGCTGGCTTCTTTGCTGCGGGACCGGAAGGCCCTGAGCGCCTAGGGCCTCGGGAGCCTCTGTTCATCGGCGACTGCGGGCTCGTCGTGGCTGGTCGCGCCCACGCGGCGGTAGCCGCAATTTCGATACAGCCCCGCGGCCCCGGTAGGTCCAGCGAGCCCCGGTCTAGACGCTCTCCGGCCTCAGCCTGGCCATCTCCGCCGGGGTGGGGCCGTCCGGAGTGCCGGCGACCAGCGCGCTGCCGTCGCGCCACTTCTTCCAGTCCACGTTCCAGTCGCCGAAGCCGTTGCCGAACGGCTCCATCGTGTCGCCGTCCGAGTTGATGACCTTGACCACATCTCCCTCGTGGACCGTGTTGAAGAACCACTCGGCGTTGGACGTGCTCATGCCGGTGCAGCCGTGGCTGACGTTGGCGTAGCCCTGGGAGCCGACCGACCAGGGGGCGGCGTGGACGTACTCGCCGCTCCAGGTGACGCGGGTGGCGTAGTAGACCGGGAGGTCGTAGGAGTCCGAGGAGCCCTCGGCGATCCCGATGCTGGTGCCGCGCATACGTACGAAGTACTCCTTGCCCAGCACGACCTTGACCCCGTTGCGGGTCTCGAAGCCGGGCTTGCCGGTGGTGACCGGGAGCTCGTTGATGACCTCGTCGTTCTTGTACACCTTCATCGAGTGTGACGCGGCGTCCGTCACGGCGATGATGCGGTCGCCGGTGGTCAGCTTCAGGGGCTTGGCCTTGCCGCCCCAGAGCCGGTCGCCGATCTTGATGCCCTCCAGGTCGCTGCGGACCTGGATCGTGGCGTGGGCGGGCCAGTACTCCTTGGGGCGGTAGTGGAGTTCCTTGTCGTCCACCCAGTGCCAGGCGCCCGGTACGGCGGGCGTGGAGTCGACTCTGAGGGCACGCTCGACGACGGCCCGCTGGGCCTTGTCCTTGACGGGACGGTCCAGCTTGGCGGTGACGGGCTGGCCGACGCCGTACGTGCCCGACTTGGGGCCGAAGGTGACGTTCAGGCGGGTCTTGCCGAGTGGTTTGCTGGTGTCGAAGTCGAGGACCTTGCGGCCGGGTGCCCCGTCCTCGTCCTCGGTGCTCACCCGGACCGTGTAATGGGCGTTTGCGGCCAGCGGGGAGGTGCTGCGCCAGCGGGTGCCGTCGGCGGAGAGTTCGCCCGCCAGATAGCGACCGGTGGCGTCCGTGGCGATGACGTCGGTGATGCGGCCGTCGTCGTCCTCGGCGGTGACCTCCAGGGGCTTGTCCGGGTCGGCCTTCTTCCCGTCGCCCGAGGGCGCGTTGAAGGCGATCTGGTCCGCCGCGTCGTACGGCGCCTCTGCCAGCGGGTTCCCGTCGGACCCGCAGGCGGAGGCGCTCGCGCCGAGCGCGATCACCAGCAGGCTGCAGCTGACGACGGTGCGGGTACGCGGTGTGTGGTTCATGACTTCACGCTAGGAAGCGAAGTCAACTGCGGCACGCCGGGTGACTCGTACGAGTGATCACTCTTGCGGCAAACGCAGGAGCCCGGACGCTCCTGACGGAGTGTCCGGGCCCCTGGTGAGCTCGGCTCGTGCTACTGGGTGCGGTTCTCACCGCGGTAGTACTCGAAGACCCAGCCGTACAGACCGACCAGGATCAGCGGCGCCGAGAAGTACATCAGCCACCAGCCGATCGCGATCGAGAGGAAGGCGAGGGCGCCACCGACCGCGAGGGAGAGCGGCTGCCAGCTGTGCGGGCTGAAGAACCCGACCTCGCCGGCGTCGTCCGCGACGTCGGCCTCCTTGTTGTCCTGCGCGCCGGCGTCCACCCGCTTGGCCGTGAAGCCCAGGTAGAAGCCGATCATGATGGACAGCCCGAAGGCCAGGAAGAGCGCCGTGGTACCGGCCGGCTCCTTCGACCACACGCCATAGATGATCGCCATGGCGAGGATGAAGACGCTCAGCCAGATGAACATCCGTCCCTGGATCTTCACTTCCCGGCCTCCTTGCCGCCGTTGCCGGCCAGAGCCTTCTCACCGTGACCGGCGTTCTCGAGCTGGTCGAGAGCGGCGATCTCGGGGTGGTGCAGGTCGAACGCCGGGGATTCGCTGCGGATCCGCGGCAGGGTGAGGAAGTTGTGGCGCGGCGGCGGGCAGGAGGTCGCCCACTCGAGCGAGCGGCCGTAGCCCCACGGGTCGTCGACGCCGACCGGCTTGCCGTACTTGGCCGTCTTCCACACGTTGTAGAGGAACGGCAGGATCGACAGGCCGAGCAGGAACGAGCTGATCGTCGAGATCGTGTTCAGGGCGGTGAACCCGTCGGCCGCCAGATAGTCGGCGTAACGACGCGGCATGCCCTCGGCGCCCAGCCAGTGCTGGACCAGGAAGGTGCCGTGGAAGCCGATGAACAGCGTCCAGAACGTGATCTTGCCGAGGCGCTCGTCGAGCATCTTGCCGGTCCACTTCGGCCACCAGAAGTGGAAGCCGGAGAACATCGCGAAGACGACGGTGCCGAAGACGACGTAGTGGAAGTGCGCCACCACGAAGTACGAGTCCGAGACGTGGAAGTCCATCGGGGGCGAGGCCAGGATGACACCGGTCAGACCACCGAAGGTGAAGGTGATCAGGAAGCCGGTGGCCCAGAGCATCGGGGTCTCGAAACTCAGGGACCCCTTCCACATCGTTCCGATCCAGTTGAAGAACTTCACGCCGGTCGGTACGGCGATGAGGAACGTCATGAAGGAGAAGAACGGGAGCAGCACACCGCCGGTGACGTACATGTGGTGCGCCCACACCGTCACGGACAGACCGGCGATCGCGATGGTCGCCGCGATCAGGCCCGTGTAGCCGAACATCGGCTTGCGGGAGAACACCGGGATCACTTCGGAGATGATCCCGAAGAACGGCAGGGCGATGATGTACACCTCTGGATGGCCGAAGAACCAGAAGAGGTGTTGCCAGAGCAGGGCTCCGCCGTTGGCCGCGTCGAAGACGTGGGCCCCGAACTTTCGGTCCGCCTCCAGGGCGAACAGCGCGGCCGCGAGGACCGGGAAGGCGAGCAGGACCAGGACACCGGTCAGCAGCACGTTCCACACGAAGATCGGCATGCGGAACATCGTCATGCCAGGAGCGCGCATGCAGATGATCGTGGTGATGAAGTTGACCGAGCCGAGGATGGTGCCGAAGCCGGAGAAGGCCAGACCCATGATCCACATGTCGGCGCCGACGCCCGGGCTGCGGACCGCGTCCGACAGCGGGCTGTAGGCGAACCAGCCGAAGTCGGCCGCGCCCTGCGGGGTGAGGAAGCCACCGACCGCGATGAGCGACCCGAACAGGTACAGCCAGTAGGCGAACATGTTCAGCCGGGGGAACGCCACGTCCGGCGCGCCGATCTGCAGCGGCATGATCCAGTTCGCGAAGCCGGCGAACAGCGGCGTCGCGAACATCAGCAGCATGATCGTGCCGTGCATCGTGAACGCCTGGTTGAACTGCTCGTTCGACATCAGCTGCAGACCCGGCCGGGCCAGCTCGGCGCGCATGAACAGCGCCATGACGCCGCCGATCATGAAGAACGCGAACGACGTGGCCAGGTACATCGTGCCGATGGTCTTGTGGTCAGTGGTGGTGAGCCACTTGATCACGACACTGCCGCGGTTCTGGCGCCGGACCGGCAGCTCGTCCGTGTAGTGGGACCCTGCTGCCGCGGCACCCTGGGGTTCGTTGAGGATGCTCACAGGTTCGTCGTCTCCCGGTCCTTCTCGTGGGCGGTCTGCTCGATGCCCGCGGGAACGTAACCGGTCTGCCCCTTCTTCGCGAGGTCCTTGAGGTGCTGCTCGTAGCGCTCGGGGGAGACGACCTTCACGTTGAACAGCATCCGGGAGTGGTCGACGCCGCAGAGCTCGGCGCACTTGCCCATGAAGGTGCCCTCCTTGTTCGGAGTCACCTCGAAGGCGTTGGTGTGGCCCGGGATGACGTCCTGCTTCATCAGGAACGGCACCACCCAGAAGGAGTGGATGACGTCACGCGAGGTGAGGACGAAGCGGACCGTCTTGCCCTTGGGGAGCCAGAGGGTCGGGCCGGGGTTACCGGTCTGCGGGTTCCGCGTGGCGGGCGTCCCGAAGTCGTAGACACCGCCGGCGTTCGCCGGGAAGGCGTTCTTGAACCGGGTCGGAATCGCGGCCAGGTTCTTGTCCGTCTTCGCGTCACCCGTGGAACCCGCGACGGGCTCGATGTAGTTGAACGCCCAGCTCCACTGGTAGCCGACGACGTTGATGGTGACGTCGGGCTGCTTCTTGAGGCTGAGGAGCTTCGACTCGTCACGGGCCGTGAAGTAGAACAGGACCGAGACGATGACGAGCGGAACCACGGTGTACAGCGCCTCGATGGGCATGTTGTACCGGGTCTGCGGAGGTACCTCGACCTTGGTGCGGCTGCGCCGGTGGAAGATGGCGCTCCAGATGATCAGACCCCACACCAGCACGCCAACGGCGAGCGCGGCAGCCCAGGAGCCCTGCCACAGGGAGAGGATCCGCGGAGCCTCTTCCGTGGTCGGGGTGGGCATACCAAGGCGGGGGAAGTCCTTGTATGTGCAACCGGTGGCGGTCGCCAGGACCAGGCCCGCGGTCATTGCCTGCAGCAGCTTCCGCCGCATCGGGCGCCGCGGCGAGCGGTCGGAGCCGTTGGGACTCACGTAGCGCCTTCCCGAGAGTCTCGCCCGCGCGTATTGGCTGCGGCCTGGCCTTACTCGGTGGTCGGTCGCCGCCCTGCGTCGGGCAGGGGTTTGGATGTTTATGCGGACCAAACCCTAGCCGACGCCCATCCGGGGGTCGCCAGGAGGGGGGCCTACCGAGTTGGGGGTTCGCTGGATTGGCGGCTGCGGGTGCGTTGTGGCTGGTCGCGCCCCGCGGCGGAGCCGCAAACAGACCCAGCCCCGCGCCCCTGAGGGGTTAGCGTTGCCGTGTGTCTTATTTCGACGCTGCTTCCAGTGCTCCGCTTCATCCCGTTGCCCGTCAGGCGCTGTTGGCCTCGTTGGATGAAGGGTGGGCTGATCCCTCTCGGTTGTATCGGGAGGGGCGGCGGGCTCGGATGTTGCTGGATGCCGCCCGGGAGGCCGCTGCCGAAGCCGTGGGATGCCGTCCTGACGAGCTGACGTTCACCTCATCCGGAACGCGGGCCGTGCACACCGGGATCGCGGGGGCGTTGGCCGGTCGTCGTCGCGTCGGACGTCACCTGATCGTGTCAGCCGTCGAACACTCCTCGGTGCTCCATTCGGCTGAGGCGTTCGACGTGACGGAGGTGCCGGTGGACCGTACGGGAGCGGTGGACCCGCGGTCGTACGCCGATGCCCTTCGCCCCGACACCGCGCTGGCCTGTCTCCAGTCGGCCAACCACGAGGTGGGGACCGTGCAGCCGGTGGGCGAGGTGGCTGCCCTGTGCCGGGAGGCCGGGGTGCCGTTGCTGGTGGACGCGGCACAGTCGCTCGGGTGGGGGCCGGTCGGGGGTGAGTGGTCCCTGCTGACCGCCAGCGCGCACAAATGGGGTGGTCCGTCGGGGGTCGGCCTGCTGGCTGTACGGAAAGGTGTCCGGTTCTCGCCCCAGGGACCGGCCGACGAGCGGGAGTCGGGGCGGGCGCCCGGTTTCGAGAACCTGCCGGCGATCGTCGCGGCGGCGGCCTCGCTGCGGGCGGTACGGGCCGAGGCTGAGCAGGAGGCCGTACGGCTGCGGGAGCTGACGGCGCGGATCCGTTCGCGCGTGCCGCGGCTGGTGCCGGATGTGGACGTGGTCGGCGATCCGGAGCGGCGACTGCCGGGGATCGTCACCTTCTCCTGTCTCTATGTCGACGGAGAGACCCTGCTGCACGAGCTGGACCGGGCCGGTTTCTCCGTTTCCTCCGGATCGTCCTGCACCAGCAGCACTCTGACGCCCAGCCATGTGCTGAAGGCGATGGGAGTGCTGAGTGAGGGGAATGTGCGGGTCTCGCTGCCGTTCGGGGCGGTCTCCGAGGAGGTCGACCGGTTCCTGGAGGTGTTGCCGGGGGCGGTGGCGGCGGTACGGGAGAAGCTGGGCGTGGTGACGCCGTCGGCCGCCGCCCACGAGGACTCCCTGGTCGTGGACGCTCTCGGCAAGCGGTGCCCGATCCCGGTCATCGAGCTGGCGAAGGTCATCGGGACGGTCCCGGTGGGCGGCACGGTCCGGGTCCTCTCCGACGACGAGGCCGCGCGGCTCGACATCCCGGCCTGGTGCGAGATGCGGGAGCAGGAGTACGTGGGAGAGGAACCGGCGGACCGGGGTTCCGCGTACGTGGTCCGCCGGATCTCCTAGCCGGTCACTTGAGGTGCGTGCGGACCTCGTCGGCCGCCTCGTCCCCGTACGCCTTGGTGAACCGCTCCATGAAGTGACCGCGCCGCAGCCGGTACTCCTGGGTCCCCACGGTCTCGATGACGAGCGTCGCGAGCATGCATCCGACCTGTGCGGCGCGCTCCAGCGAGACGCCCCAGGCGAGGCCCGACAGGAAGCCCGCGCGGAACGCGTCGCCGACACCCGTCGGGTCGGCCTTGCGCTCCTCCTCCGGGCAGCCGACGATGATCGGCTCCTCGCCGACCCGGTCGATCCGCACGCCCTGCGCCCCGAGCGTCGTGACCCGGTGGCCGACCTTGGCGAGGATCTCCTCGTCGGACCAGCCGGTCTTGGACTCGATGAGGCCCTTCTCGTACTCGTTGGAGAAGAGGTACGTGGCGCCTTCCAGCAGGATCCGGATCTCGTCGCCGTTCATCCGGGCGATCTGCTGGGAGAAGTCCGCGGCGAACGGGATGCCGCGGGACCGGCACTCCTCGGTGTGGCGCAGCATCGCCTCGGGGTCGTCGGCGCCGATGAGGACGAGGTCGAGGCCGTCCACGCGGTCGGCCACGGTCTTGAGCTCGATCTGGCGGGCCTCACTCATCGCGCCCGTGTAGAAGGAGCCGATCTGGTTGTGGTCGGCGTCGGTGGTGCACACGAAGCGGGCGGTGTGCAGCGTCTCGGAGATGCGGACGGACGCGGTGTCGACGCCGTGCCGGTCGAGCCAGGCGCGGTACTCGTCGAAGTCGAAGCCCGCGGCGCCGACGAGGATCGGCTTGGTGCCGAGCTGGCCCATGCCGAAGGCGATGTTCGCGCCGACCCCTCCCCTGCGGACGTCGAGGTTGTCGACCAGGAAGGAGAGCGAGACCGTGTGCAGCTGGTCCGCGACGAGCTGGTCGGCGAAGCGGCCGGGGAACGTCATGAGGTGGTCGGTGGCGATGGAGCCGGTGACTGCGATGCGCACGGCGAGGCTCTCCAGAAGAAGGGTGTGTTGACGGTTAACGCTATCGGGTCCGTATGGAGTACTGCGAGACAACCTGCGGAGCGGTGAAGCAGGTGAAACTACCCGATAGTAGATCTTTCTTCGCGGGCTCCGGCGTGCATACGGTTCCGTCATGACGAACCTTGAGCTGTACGCGTCCGCCCCGGCCGAGCTGGACGGGGACCTCGCCTCGCTGCGCGGTGACTGTGCCCGGATGGCTCCGCACTGGGCGGTCCCGGACCGGATCGTTTCTCTTCCGGTTTCTCCCTCGCTCATCCACGGTGTGACGGTTCCGGAGGGGTCCGCCCGGCTGCTGGAGGCGATGTCCGAGTACGGCGACTGAGCCACGGGGCTGAGTCACGCGTCTGAGTCACGGCGCGCACGTCGGCGCGTTCGAGGGAACCGCGCGCTCCCCCGCTGCGTCCCATCGCCGTCCCCCGGAAAGGGGATGCGGGATACGACCCGTTCGCCGGCTTTTTTGACAGGGCCGGGTCAGGGTCGAGGGACAGTTGCACAGCAGAAGGAGCGATGCGGTGAACACCGAGCGACCCGACAACAACGACCCCGGCGAGGCTGAGACCGGGAGCGCGGGGGCGTCCGGTGCCGAGGCTCCCCCCGGGGAGGAGAGCCACGCCGAACCCGGTGAGGCCGGCGGGGCCGAGGGCACCGAGGAAGTCACCGACGCGAGCCATGACGGCGACGCGGACGGTCCCGCGAGCCCTGACGCCGGCGCGGACGACGACGTGCCTCAGGCCGTCGCCGGTGCCGACGGCTCCCCGGCCCCCGACACCGAGATCCCCCGCAACGAGGACACCGAGGCCCCCCGCGCCCCGCGGCGCCGGTCCCCCGTCGCCATCGCTGCCGTGGCCGCTGCCGTGCTGGTGGTGGGAGGGGGTGGGGCCTATCTCGCCGCCAGTGCCTCCGGGGGGTCCGGAGGGGCCGCAGGGTCCGGCGAGAACGCGGCCTCCGGTGCGTCCGGTGACGACACCCCGCCGCTTCTCGCCCTCGACGGGTACGGCGCGAGCGGTGGGGCGGGGAACGGGATCGCACCCGGGGAGCCCAATCCGTACGGCGTGACCTACCGCGTGGACGGAAGCCTCCCGGAGGGGCCCGACTCCGCGCCCGTCTACCGGGTCCAGGGGCAGGTCACCGAGGACGACGTGGCACGGCTCGCCGAGGCGCTCGGGGTCGGCGGGACCCCGGTGGCGCAGGGGCAGGTCTGGCGGGTCGGCGGCAAGGACGGCTCGGGGCCGAGTCTCCAGGTGAACCGGCAGGCGCCGGGGGCGTGGACCTTCCAGCGCTACTCCCCCGTCATGGACAACTGCGGGAGCGCCACCGTGTGCGGAGGGAAGCCCGGGACCCCCACCGGCCCTCCGGTGAGCGTGGCGGTCGCGGAGAAGGCCGCCGCCCCGGTGCTGAAGGCGCTCGGCCAGGACACCGCGAAGCTGGACGCGAGCCAGGTCATGGGCGCCCTGCGGGTCGTGAACGCCGATCCGGCCGTGGGCGGGCTGCCCACGTACGGCTGGAGCACCGGCGTCACGGTGAACGGGCAGGGTGAGGTGGTCGGCGGTGCCGGCCAGTTGAAGGCGCCGGTGAAGAGCGACACGTACCCCGTGCTGAGCGCCGAGAAGACGCTGGGCCTGCTGAACAAGGTGCCGGCGCCCGGTCACCGCATGGGTATCGGCGGCTGCGCCAGTCCCGTACCGCTGAAGGACCGTCTCGAGGCGCCCTGCGGGGAGTCGACGGCGAGTCCGGCGAAGAGCGTGCTCACCGTCGAGAAGGCGGTCTTCGGGCTGGCGTCGCACTTCGTGGGCGGTCGGCAGGCGCTCGTGCCGTCCTGGCTGTTCGAGGTGCGGGCGACGGGTGCGAAGGACGCCTTCACGGTGACGTATCCGGCGGTCGACCCGAAGTACATCGCCTCCCCGGCGACCGCGACGCCGGTCCCGCCCGCCTCCCCCTCCGCGCCCTCCGGCCGGCCCACCTCCGCGCCGAAGACGCGGGACGTCAAGGTGGACGGCTACACGGCCGAGGGTGACGAGCTGACCGTGAGCTTCACCGGCGGGGTGTGCGGGGACTACACGGCGACGGCGAGTGAGAGCGCGGGCGAGGTGACGGCCACCGTGACGTACACGCCGTGGCCGGACAAGGTCTGCATCATGATCGCCAAGGAGATCCAGAAGACCGTGCCGCTCGACGAGCCGCTCGGTGACCGCAAGGTCGTGGGCTCGGACGGCAAGGAGATCCCGCTGAAGAAGGCGGGAGCGCGGCTCCCGGAGACCGCCGGGGCCCGGTAGTTCCTCGGACGCGCGAAGGCGGCGGCCCCGTCGGAGGGGGCCGCCGCCTTCTGTCGCTCGAGACCTGGTCGAGCCCGGGACTCAGCTGAAGGAGTCGCCGCAGGCGCAGGAGCCGGTCGCGTTGGGGTTGTCGATCGTGAAGCCCTGCTTCTCGATGGTGTCCACGAAGTCGATGGACGCGCCACCCAGGTACGGGGCGCTCATGCGGTCGGTGACGACCTTGACGCCACCGAAGTCCTTGACGACGTCGCCGTCGAGGGAACGCTCGTCGAAGAAGAGCTGGTAACGCAGGCCGGAGCAGCCGCCGGGCTGAACGGCGACGCGCAGGGCCAGGTCGTCACGGCCTTCCTGGTCGAGCAGGGCCTTGACCTTCGCCGCTGCGGCGTCGGACAGGATGATGCCGTCGGTGACGGTGCCGGTCTCGTCCGATACGGACATCTACATCTCTCCCGGGTTGTACGGAGACTGCTTGCCGACTGGTGCAACCGGCAAGGCCGCGGATTCATTCCGGGCCGGACGCCGGTTTTTCCGGCGCCTTCTTCATGCTCGCACATGCGGTCGCCGTCAGAAAATGCCTCTTCGGGATTCACGTCACATCGACGCAATGACCATCGTCAAAGTGACGTGAACCGGGTTATGATAGATAACGTCAGTTCGACGAAAAGTAGAAAGGGTGCGTGTCGTGACCACCGCCCAGACCACGGAGCTCGACGTACAGCCGACTCCGCTCGCCCTGTTGCTGCTCGGCCGCGAGGCCGACCCGAGGAGCGAGCGGGGCGTCGAGTGTCCCGGCGACCTGCCCTCGCCCTCCGACCCGGACCTGGTCGAACGGGCCCGCGCGGCCAAGGAGAAGCTCGGGGACAAGGTGTTCGTCCTCGGCCACCACTACCAGCGTGACGAGGTCATCCAGTTCGCCGACGTCACGGGCGACTCCTTCAAGCTGGCCCGGGACGCGGCCGCGCGCCCGGAGGCCGAGTACATCGTGTTCTGCGGTGTGCACTTCATGGCCGAGTCCGCGGACATCCTCACCTCGGACGACCAGAAGGTGGTCCTCCCCGACCTCGCCGCCGGCTGCTCCATGGCCGACATGGCGACGGCCGAGCAGGTCGCCGAGTGCTGGGACGTGCTCACCGACGCCGGCATAGCCGAGCAGGTCGTGCCGGTGTCGTACATGAACTCCTCGGCGGACATCAAGGCGTTCACGGGGAAGCACAGCGGCCTGATCTGCACGTCCTCCAACGCCAAGCGCGCCCTGGAGTGGGCCTTCGAGCAGGGCGAGAAGGTCCTCTTCCTGCCCGACCAGCACCTCGGCCGCAACACCGCGGTCCGCGACATGGGCATGTCCCTGGAGGACTGTGTCGTCTACAACCCGCACAAGCCGGGCGGCGGCCTGACCGCCGAGCAGCTGCGCGACGCGAAGATGATCCTGTGGCGCGGGCACTGCTCGGTGCACGGCCGCTTCTCGCTGGAGTCCGTGGAGGACGTGCGCGCCCGCATCCCCGGGGTGAACGTCCTGGTGCACCCCGAGTGCAAGCACGAGGTCGTGGCCGCGGCGGACTACGTCGGCTCGACCGAGTACATCATCAAGGCACTGGAGGCTGCCCCGGCCGGCTCGAAGTGGGCCATCGGCACGGAGCTCAACCTCGTACGCCGCCTCGCGAACCGTTTCGCCCCCGAGGGCAAGGAGATCGTCTTCCTCGACAAGACGGTCTGCTTCTGCTCGACCATGAACCGCATCGACCTGCCGCACCTGGTCTGGACCCTGGAGTCCCTGGCCGAGGGCAAGCTCGTCAACCGGATCGAGGTCGACAAGGAGACCGAGACGTTCGCGAAGCTGGCGCTGGAGCGGATGCTGGCGCTGCCGTAGAACCGTGGCCGCAAGCGCTCACCCCGACGCGGAGGTCCGCTCGGGGTGGGCGGGGTCGAGGGTGAAGACGTCGCCGGAGAGCGTGGGGACGACCAGGGCACCCTTGTTGAGCAGCACCTGGGGCAGCACTTCGCTCTGCGAGTTCACCCACTTGGCACGCGGCGGGGTCTCCCACAGCAGCGTGCCCCCGTCGGCGTCCAGGGCCGCGACCCGGCCACTGGCACCGGACAGATAGACCACGCGGGCGCCCGGGGCGGGAGTGACACCGCCGGGCTGCTCCAGGCTCGTCGGGGTCTGCCACAGTTGCTTGCCGGTGCGCACCGACACGGCGGTCACCCGCCCGGAGTCCCCGGTGAACCACAGGGTGCCGCCCGCCGCCGTCGCGGTGCCCTCGGACTTCTCGGCCAGCTCCGTCGTCGTGGCGGCGCCGGTGACGGGGTCCACCAGCCGGATGCGGGAGAAGGGGCCCTTGGTACCGGTGCTCAAATGCCCCGCCACTTCCTCGCCGGCATCGAGGTAGAGCAGGCGGCCGTCGTACGTGCCGACGAGGGTCGAGTGATCGGGCACCTTCAGGCGCCGCACCGAACCGTCGGCGCGGTCGAAGCCCAGGAGCAGGATCTCCTTGGCGGGCGTCATGCCGGGGACGCACTCCAGGTAGAGGCCCACGTTCGTGTGCGCGGGGTCGCACTGCATCCCGGCCGGAAGGGGCGCCGTCCAGCGCTGGGCGCCGGTGCGTGCCGAACGAGCGGTCAGCGATCCGCGGCCGATGTCCGGGACGAGCACCAGGTCTCCGGTGACGGACACCTGGGTCGCCCGCGGGCCCACCGTGCGGTGCCAGAGCCGTTTCCCTGTCGCGGTGTCGAGGGCGATGACCGAGGTCACGAGGTCGCCGCCCTCGGGTTGGTACTGCTGTTTGACCAGCATGACGTCGTCCGCGACACCGAGGAACCAGAAGAAGTACGACCTCTTCCTCGGAAGGGACGGCACCCCGTCGGCACGCCAGTCGACCCGGCCGGTGACGCCGTCGAGGCGCACGGGCAGCACCGCGTCACCCGCGCAGTAGAGGGCGCCCTCGTACATCTGGCACTCCGGGCCGCTGTCGCCCCCTCCGTCCAGGAGGGTGATCCCCTTCTTCAGGCCTCGCTCGGCGGTGGCGTACACCGTCGTCCGCCAGGGCCGCCAGCCGCCGGGCAGCTCCGTCCCGCCCGCGGCGGCGTCCTCCGCGCGGACCGTGCCGCTCCCGCCGTCGTCGGTCCGTCCGAGGCCGCTCAGCAGATACGCCGTCAGCCCGAGGACCAGTGCGCCGATCGCCGCGGACACCGCCCACAACGGGCGCAACCGGCGCCGGCGGCCGGGCGAGGTGGCCGACTTCGGGTCGGGGGCCCCGGTGCCGGAGTCCGGGGCCGGCAGGTTCCCGCGTGACGTCACCGTCCGCGGGACGTCCACCGCCTCCTCGGGCAGCACCCGAGCGAACTCCCGGGCCACCTCGTCCAGTCCGGGCCGGTCCGCGGGTTTCTTGGCCAGACAGCTCTGCAGGATCGTCCGCAGATCCGGTCGTACGCCGTCCAGGACGGGTTCGTCGTGCACCACCTGGTAGGCCGTGAGGTAGGGGCTGTCCGCGTCGAACGGCCCCCGGCCCGTAAGGGTGTACACCAGCAGCGCGCCCAGCGCGAAGACATCGGAGGCCGGGCCGACCGTGCGGGCGTCGGTGAGCTGTTCCGGGGACATGAAGGGCGGGGTGCCGATCATCTGGCCGGTCTCGGTGAGGGGGTGGTTCTCCGCCGCCCGGGAAATACCGAAGTCGATGACACGGGGGCCGTCCTCGGCCATCAGGACGTTGGCGGGCTTCAGGTCGCGGTGCACCACACCGGCCCGGTGGATGTCCCGCAGGGCCTCCACCAGCCCCAGCGCCAGGCGCCGTAGTTCGGTCTCCCGCAGCGGGCCGAGCTCTGTGATCCGGTCGGCGAGCGAGCGGCCGGGTACGTACTGGGTCGCCATCCACGGCCGCGCCGCCTCCGGGTCGGCGTCCAGGACGGGGGCCGTGAAGGCGCCGCTCACCTTGCGGACGGCCTCGATCTCCTGGCGGAAGCGGGTGCGGAAGACGGGGTCCTCGGCGTACTGGGCATGTACGACCTTCACGGCGACCTCGCGCCCGGAGCGGGATCTGCCCCGGTAGACGATGCCCATTCCCCCGGACCCGAGCCGGTCGGCCAGTTTGTACCCGCCCACCGATTTCGGGTCGTCCTTGTGCAGCGGCACGCCCGCATCCCCTTCCCCCGTGCGGCAGTTCCGGGGCCCAGCATAGGTAACCGGGGGCGGCGAGCCCCGTCCCAGGAAGCTCCCGGCCCGCCCCGTCACACCCCCGCACGCGAGTTGAGCCGGGCCGCCTGGCGGGTCAGATAGTCGCGTTCGGCGAGGTTGGGGGCCTTGTGGGCGGCCTCGGCGTACAGGCGGGCCGCGGTCGTCAGGTCGCCGGCGCGTTCGTGGAGGTAGGCGGCGGCCGCGGTGCGGCGGGGCAGTGAGTCCTCGATCCCGGCCAGCGCGGCCAGGCCCGCCCGGGGACCGTCCGCCTCGCCCACGGCGACCGCCCGGTTGAGGCGGACCACGGGGCTGTCGGTGAGACGGGCGAGTTCGTCGTACCACTCGACGATCTGCACCCAGTCGGTCTCCTCGGCGGTGGGCGCGTCGGCGTGCAGGGCGGCGATGGCGGCCTGGGCCTGGAACTCGCCCAGCCGGTCGCGGGCGAGGGCGGCCTGGAGGATCCGCACGCCCTCGGCGATCGCCGCGGTGTCCCAGCGGCCGCGGTCCTGCTCGGCGAGCGGCACCAGAGTGCCGTCGGGGGCGGTGCGGGAGGCGCGGCGGGCGTGGTGGAGCAGCATGAGGGCGAGCAGCCCGGCGACCTCGGGGTGGTCGATGGCGGCGGCGAGCTGCCGGGTGAGGCGGATGGCCTCGGCGGCGAGGTCGACGTCGCCGGAGTAGCCCTCGTTGAAGACGAGGTAGAGCACGCGGAGCACGGTGGCGACATCGCCGGGCTGGTCGAAGCGGACCCTGGAGACGGTGCGCTTGGCCCGGCTGATGCGCTGGGCCATGGTCGCCTCGGGCACGAGGTAGGCCTGGGCGATCTGGCGGGTGGTGAGGCCGCCGACGGCCCGCAGGGTGAGGGCGACGGCGGAGGACGGGGTGAGCGAGGGGTGGGCGCACAGGAAGTACAGCTGGAGCGTGTCGTCCACGGCGGGCGCGGGCCCGGGTGCGGGTTCCTCGTCGATACGGTCCTCACGGCGGCGGCGTGCGGTGTCCGCGCGGGTCGCGTCGAGGAACTTCCGCCAGGCCACGGTGACCAGCCAGCCCTTCGGGTCCCTCGGCGGGCCGGCCGGCCAGACCCGGACGGCCTCGACGAGCGCGTCCTGGACGGCGTCCTCGGCCGCCGCGAAGTCGGCTCCGCGGCGGACGAGGACGCCGAGCACGCTCGGCGTGAGGCGTCTGAGCAGCGCCTCATCCACCGGCGTGGCAGTCGTCGGTGGCGGTGGGCGAGGCGGCGAGGAAGGGGCGCAGCTCCAGCCACTCGTGGATCGGCCTGCCGCCGGCGCCGGGGGCGGCGGACAGTTCGCCGGCCAGCTCCACGGCCCGCTCGTAGCTGTCGACGTCGATGATCATCCAGCCGGCGATGAGGTCCTTGGTCTCGGCGAACGGCCCGTCCGTGACCGGCGCCCGTCCCTCGCCGTCGTAGCGCACCCACGTCCCCTCCGGAGCGAGCGCCTGCCCCTCGACGTACTCCCCGGTCTTCTCCAGCCGCTCCGCGAAGTCCCGCATGTACTGCACGTGCGCCGAGATCTCCTCGGGCGTCCACTGCTCCATGGGCACGTCGTTGGCCGGTGCCGGAGCGCCGCGGTAGTGCTTCAGCAGCAGGTACTTGGCCATGGTGTCTCTCCTCGGTCCCGGTGCGGCCCATTCTGGCCGCTTCCACCACGGGGACGGAGCGGGGCGCGGGTTCTCGACATCGCCGCACGGATTTTCTCCGGCCCCCGCCCACCGGGTTCACTCCACCCTGGGACGTACCAGTCCCGACTCGTACGCGATCACCACGAGCTGCGCCCGGTCCCGTGCCCCCAGCTTGGCCATGGCCCGGTTGACGTGGGTCTTGACGGTGAGCGGGCTGACCTCCAAGCGCTCGGCGATCTCGTCGTTGGAGTGGCCGCCGGCGACCTGGACGAGGACCTCGCGCTCGCGGTGGGTGAGGGCGGCGAGGCGTTCGGAGCGGACGGGGTCGTGCTCGTCGGCCGCGTCGCCCTGGGCGAGGAAGCGGGCGATCAGGCCCTTGGTGGCGGTCGGGGACAGCAGGGCCTCGCCACCCGCCGCGACCCGGATGGCGCTGAGGAGCTCCTCGGGCTCGCTGCCCTTGCCGAGGAAGCCGGAGGCGCCGGCGCGCAGGGACTGCACGACGTAGTCGTCGACCTCGAAGGTGGTCAGGATGACCACCCGGACATGGGCGAGGGAGGGGTCCTCGCTGATCATGCGGGTGGCCGCGAGGCCGTCCGTGCCGGGCATCCGGATGTCCATGAGGACGACGTCGGCACGCTCCTGCCGGGTCAGCCGGACGGCCTCGGCGCCGTCGGACGCCTCGCCGACCACCTCCATGTCCGGCTCCGAGTCGACGAGCACACGGAAGGCGCTGCGCAGCAGTGCCTGGTCGTCGGCGAGCAGGACACGGATCGTCATACGGGCTCTCCCGGTTGGTCTCTGGCCACGGTGCGGGTCTTGACCGGCAGGATCGCGTGGACGCGGAAACCGCCTCCGTAGCGGGGGCCGGTGGTGAGGGTGCCGCGCAGGGCGGTGACGCGCTCGCGCATGCCGAGGAGGCCGTGGCCGCCGCCGTTGTCCGGGTCGTCGTCCTGGCCGGCCCCGTCGTCGAGGACGGTGATCTCCACGTTCGGGCCGACGCGTACGACGCTGACCTCGGCCTTGGCCTCCGTACCGGCGTGCTTCTGGACGTTGGTGAGGGCTTCCTGGACGACCCGGTAGGCGGCCAGGTCCACGGCGGCGGGGAGGGTGGTGCCGTGGTCGGCGCGGGCGACCTCGACGTGCAGGCCCGCGCTGCGGAAGGTGCCGACGAGTTCGTCGAGGCGGGCCAGGCCCGGGGCGGGTTCGGTGGGGGCCTCGGGGTCGCCGGACTGCCGGAGCAGGCCGACGGTGGCGCGCAGTTCGTTCAGAGCGGAGCGGCTGGCCTCGCGGACGTGGGCGAGGGCCTCCTTGGCCTGGTCGGGGCGCTTGTCCATGACGTGCGCGGCGACTCCGGCCTGGACGTTGACCAGGGCGATGTGGTGGGCGACGACGTCGTGCAGGTCGCGGGCGATGCGCAGGCGCTCCTCGGCGACCCTGCGGCGGGCCTCCTCCTCACGGGTGCGTTCGGCCTTCTCGGCGCGCTCCCTGATGGCCTGGACGAAGGCGCGGCGGCTGCGCACGGCGTCGCCCGCGGTGGCGCCGATGCCGGTCCAGGCGAAGATGGCGAGGTTCTCCTGGGCGTACCAGGGCAGGGGCCCGGCGAGCATCGCGGCGCTGGTGAGGACGGTCATGGTGAGCAGGCCGGCGCGCCAGGTGGTGGGGCGGTCGGTGGTGGAGGCGACCGTGTAGAGGGCGATCACGGCGGCCATGGCGACGGGGGCGCGGGGGTCGCCGGTGACGCACTCGGTGACGGAGGCGGCGCCGGTGAGGGCCAGGACGGTGAGGGCGGCGCGGCGGCGGAAGACCAGGGCGAGGGCGGCGAGGGCCATGAGGACGAGGCTGAGCGGGGCCGGGGTGCGGAGGCTCCAGCTGACGGCGTCCTGCCCATGGGGCTCGACGAAGGATCCGGCCACCATGCAGGCGAGGACGCCGGCGGCGAGTACGGCGTCCAGGGCCAGGGGGTGCGCCTTGAGGTGGTGCCGGGCACGGTCGACGGGGCGGCTCACTCCTGAACAGTACGGGGACCCTGCCGGGGGCGGAACGGGGGCTGGCAGTACGTTTCCGACTCCGCGGGCGCGGAGCGCGGTCACCGTCCCGGGAGCGCCGACCGTCGGACGCCGGCCTGAGGCGTGGGGCGACTGGGGCACGGCGGGGGCGCCCTTGACACCGGAAGAGCCAGTGGCGCGGGCAGGGGTGAAGGTGCGAGCGGACGTGCCGGGGCGGAACGGGCGTGAGCAGTGCGTTTCCGGCCTCACGGGCGCGGCGTGCGGTGACCGTCCCGGGAGGGGGAAGGGGCGAGCGGACGTCGGTGGCTCGGTGGCGGGGGGCCACATCGACGTGCGAAGCCCCGGCGGCTCAAGGGGCCGGGCCCGCCTCGAGCAGGCCCGTCTCGCCGGCGGCTCGGGGCGGCACGCCGCGCGCTTCGTAAGGAAGCGGGCGGCGCGGAACGGAGCGGGGTGGTGTCAGCCCGGGATCAGGCCGTCGTCGCTGAGCAGGTCCCGGACTTCCTCCAGGGTCGCGTCCGCGGACGGGAGGATCAGTTCCGAGGGTTCCAGGGAGTCGTCCGGGAGGGGGGTGCCCAGTTCCCGGACGCGGGCGAGGAGGGCGTGAAGAGTGCGGCGGAAGCCCGGGCCGTCGCCGGTCTCCATCTCGGCCAGCAGCTCGTCGTCCAGTTTGTTCAGGTCGGCGAGGTGGCTCTCGGCCAGCCTCACCTGTCCCTCCCCCATGATCCGTACGATCATGTCGCCCTCCTCGGCGTGGGCCCTACTGCTTGTCGAAGCGTGGAGTGTCCTGCGGCTGCTGGGACTGCGACTGGCCGGTGCCGCCCTCGATGGCCTGCTGCGACGAGGAGCCTCCCGCCAGCTCGGCCTTCATGCGCTGCAGTTCCAGCTCTACATCCGTACCACCGGAGAGCCGGTCCAGCTCGGCCTGGATGTCGTCCTTGTGCATGCCGGACTGGTCGTCCAGGGCACCCGAGGCCAGCAGTTCGTCGATGGCGCCGGCCCGGGCCTGGAGCTGGGCCGTCTTGTCCTCGGCCCGCTGAATCGCCAGGCCCACGTCGCCCATCTCCTCGGAGATGCCGGAGAAGGCCTCGCCGATCCGGGTCTGTGCCTGGGCCGCCGTGTAGGTCGCCTTGATGGTCTCCTTCTTGGTCCGGAAGGCGTCCACCTTGGCCTGGAGGCGCTGGGCCGCAAGGGTGAGCTTCTCCTCCTCGCCCTGCAGCGTCGAGTGCTGGGTCTCCAGGTCGGTCACCTGCTGCTGGAGCGCGGCACGGCGGGACAGCGCCTCACGGGCGAGGTCCTCACGGCCGAGCGCGAGCGCCTTGCGGCCCTGGTCCTCCAGCTTGGAGGACTGCGACTGCAGCTGGTTCAGCTGAAGCTCCAGGCGCTTGCGGGAGGTGGCCACGTCGGCCACGCCCCGGCGTACCTTCTGGAGCAGTTCCAGCTGCTTCTGGTACGAGTAATCGAGGGTTTCGCGCGGGTCCTCGGCCCGGTCAAGGGCCTTGTTCGCCTTCGCGCGGAAGATCATCCCCATACGCTTCATGACACCGCTCATGGGCTTCGCGCGCCCCCTTCTGACGGACTTCCAGCTCCAGCTCTGCGACAGAACCCACAGTACGGGCCCTGCATCCATTGACGCACCGTTCCGGGACGGATGCGCTCATCCCCAAGGACGACTGACGAATCCCTTGCTCCGGCGTAAGGAGTAGGTGACCTTCAGGGTGAGCGACCCGTCACCGGACGTCCCCTCTGTCCCCCTGCATGACGACTGGTGTTGCCGGATCGTTCCCCACCGGGCTGGGGTCCAACCCCGGACACCCCTTACCCTTGGGTTTTGTGTTCCGTAGCCGTGCCACCAAGGAAGAGAAGGCCGCTGTCGCCGACAAGGCGCAGCTGACCGACTCCAAGCAGCCCCGCGACCCGCAGGCCCCCAAGGGCAGGCCCACGCCCAAGCGCAGTGAGTCCCAGTCCCAGCGCCGCAGCGTCGCCAACACCTCACTCACGCGCAAGGACGCCGCCAAGCGTCAGCGCGAGGAGCGCCGTGCGGCCCTGGAGAGGCAGCGCCAGGCGCTGGCCAGCGGTGACGAGCGGTATCTGCCCAAGCGGGACAAGGGCCCGGTGCGCAAGTTCGCCCGCGACACCATCGACGCCCGGTTCAACGTGGCGGAGTTCTTCCTGCCGATGGCCGTGGTCATCCTGCTGCTGAGCCTGGTGCGGGTGGGCGCGCTGCAGAGCATCGCGCTGCTGCTGTGGCTCGTGGTGATCGTCCTCATCGTGCTCGACATGATCCTCACCGGTTTCCGTCTGAGGAAGCGTCTCGCCGAGCGCTTCCCGGACCACGACCGCAAGGGCGCCGTCGGCTACGCCCTGATGCGCTCCCTCCAGATGCGTCGCCTCCGGCTGCCGAAGCCGCAGGTCAAGCGCGGAGAGCGGCCCTGAGTACGACGTCGTTCTCCGGGGGTGCGGCAGATGCCTGGCTGGGGAGGCTGGGCGGGCTGCGCAATGTCGTACGACAGGAGCTGGTGGCCCGGCAGCTCGACGAGCAGATAGTGGGCCGGTACCCGGTCGGACAGCGGCTGCGGGTGCTCGACGTGGGGATGGGCCAGGGCACGCAGGCGCTGCGGCTGGCCCGGGCCGGACACCAGGTGACCGGGCTCGAACAGGACTCCACGATGGTCGCGGCGGCCCGGGAGTCGCTGTCCGCCGAGCCCGAGGGCATCCGGGAGCGGATGCGGATCATCGAGGGCGACGGCCGCGAGACCGGGGTGCACTTCCTGCCGGGCAGCTTCGACGTGGTGCTGTGCCACGGCGTGCTCATGTACGTCGAGGAACCCGATCCGCTGCTCGCCGGGCTGGCGCGGATGCTGGCGCCGGGCGGGCTGCTGTCGCTGCTGGTGCGCAACGCCGACGCGCTGGCGATGCGGCCGGGGCTGGCCGGTGACTGGGCCGGCACGCTGGACGCCTTCGACACCACCGCGTACCGCAACCGGCTGGGCCTCGACGTCCGGGCCGACCGGCTGAGCACCCTGACCGCCACGCTCGCCGGCATCGGGGCGCCGCTCCAGGCCTGGTACGGCGTGCGGGTCTTCACGGACACCGCGACGGACGACGCCGAGACACCCCCCGACATGGAGACCCTGCTGGCCTGCGAGGAGCGGGCGGGGCGGACGGATCCGTACCGCGGGGTGGCCGCACTGCTGCACCTGTGCGGAGTGCGCGGCTGACCACCACCGGGGAACCCCTCCAAGCCTGATACGGCGTGCCGGGGCCAACGGACGACACCGAAACCACCACCCGACGTGGAAACCCTGCTGGCCTGCGAGGAACGGGCCGCACGGACGGACCCCTACCGCGGCGTCGCCGCACTGCCGCACCTGTGCGGAGTGCGCGGCTGACCACCACCGCGGCGCCCCTCCAAGCCTGATACGGCGTGCCGGGGCCCACCGACACGGCAATGGACGACGCCGAGACGCTGCTGCACCTGTGCGGAGTGCGTGGCTGAGCCCGTTCGGGCGAACAGCGCAGGCCGGGGTGTTCGCCCCGACCTGAGACTCGGACCATGAATGCTTCGCGTACCCGTGCTCCGCGGCTGCCGCTGGTGGCGCTCGTGTGTTCCGTCGCGCTCCTGTCCGGGTGCTCCGACTCCGGTTCCTCCGGCCGCAAGGAGGCGTCGACCACGCAGGCCGCCCAGGCCGCCGTTCCCGCCGCCGCCGGCGACCTCCAGAGCGCCTACCAGAAGGTGATCAAGGACGTTCTGCCGTCGGTCGTGCAGATCCAGGCAAGCGGTGATCTGGGGTCCGGGGTGGTGTACGACGACAAGGGGCACATCGTCACCAACGCGCATGTGGTCGGGAACGAGAAGACCTTCAAGGTGACGACCGCGAACAACGAGAACGAGCTGACCGCCACGCTCGTGTACTCCTACCCCGAGCAGGACCTCGCCGTCATCAAGCTGGACAAGGTGCCGGACGGGCTGCGGCCGGCGGCCTTGGGGGACTCCGTCAAGGTCCAGGTCGGGCAGATCGTCCTCGCCATGGGCTCACCGCTCGGCCTGTCGTCCAGCGTGACGCAGGGCATCGTCTCGGCGACCGGACGGACCGTCAGCGAGAGCGGCAGCGGGGGCGGGACGGGGGCGACCATCCCCAACATGGTCCAGACGTCCGCGGCCATCAACCCCGGCAACAGCGGCGGCGCCCTCGTCAACCTCGACGGCCAGGTCATCGGCATCCCCACGCTCGCCGCGGTCGACCCCACCTTCGGGGACAGCGCGGCGCCCGGGATCGGGTTCGCGATCCCCGCGTCGATGGTGAAGACGGTCGCCGATCAGATCATCAAGAACGGCAAGGTCACCGACTCGGGCCGGGCCGCGCTCGGCATCACCGGCCGGACGGTCGTCGACGACAGCTTCCAGCCCGCCGGGGTCGCGGTGGTCGAGGTCAAGAACGGCGGGGCCGCGGACAAGGCCGGCATCGAGGCGGGTGACGTCATCACGCAGCTGGGCGACACCTCGATCACGACGATCACGTCGCTGTCCGAGGCGCTCGCGGCGGACAGGCCGGGACAGAAGACGTCCGTGACGTTCACCCGCGCCGGCAGCGCGAAGACGGTGAAGGTGACGCTGGGTGAGCAGTAGTCGGTGGTGCGGGCGAGGGCCGCGGGGACCCTCGCCCCGCCCGGTCAGGCTTCCTCCGCCGCCTTCAGGCTCATCGGACCGTAGATCTCCGTGGTGTCCTCGAACAGCCGCACCTGTTCCGCGCCACCGGCGAGCAGGGGCTTCCAGTACTCACCGAGCCAGGACTCGGCGTCGCCCTGGGTGGTGAACTCCTCCGGCTCCACGGCGGGCTGGGTCTCCGCGCCGTCGGCCTTCTCGAATCGCCAGGTCCATGTCGCCATGCGAGCCTCCCGTATGTGATCCGTTACGAAGAGCACCCTAAGCGGTAGTTCACGGGATGCGGGCCGGCAGGGGTTGCTCACGCTGTGGCCCGCGCCCCTGGAAGGGGGCTCTGCGCGCGCTGGATCAACACGCTCCGGCGAGAATCGTCGTGTGGAACTGACTTTGCTCGGCACCGGCGCCCCCGCCGGTCTTCCCCGGCCCTCCTGTCCCTGCGCCGCCTGCGCCGTCGCTCTCGGCGAGCACGCACGGGCCGCCACCGCCGTGCTCGTCGACGAGACGCTGCTGCTCGACCTCACCCCCGGTGTGGCCTTCGCCGCCGCCCGCTCCGGGCATTCACTCGCAGGGGTAAGGCAGGTTCTGCTGTCGCACCCCCATGACGGGCCCGCCGTCGAGGTGCCCGCGGGGCTTCCGCAGCCGGGGCGGGTGCCGGACGGGCGGGAGTTGGCGCTGCTGACGGGGCATCGGGTGCGGGCCGTGGCGATGGACGCGCCCGGGACCGGGTACGCGGTCACCGGGCCCGACGGCCGGCGGCTGCTGTATCTGCCGCCCGGGGGCGCGCCCGCGGGGCTGGAGAGGGGGGCCGTGGAGTCGTACGACATGGTGCTCTCCGATGTCGTACGACGGCCGGACGCTCTGGCCCGGCTGCGGGCGGTGGGGGCGGTGGGAGCCACGACCGATGTCGTCGCCGTCCATGTCGACCACGACGTGCATCCCGGTGCGGAGTTGGGGCGGAGGCTGGCCGCCGCCGGGGCGCGTGCGGTGCCCGACGGGACGGCCCTGGTCGTCGGCGGCTACGAGGACGTACCCGATGTGCCGCGGCGGACGCTGGTGCTGGGCGGGGCGCGGTCCGGGAAGTCGGTGGAGGCGGAGCGGCGGCTGGAGGCGTTCCCCGACGTGCTGTACGTGGCGACCGGCGGGTCGCGGGGCGGGGACACCGAGTGGGCCTCGCGGGTCGCCGCGCACCGGGAGCGGCGGCCGGGGTCGTGGCGTACGACGGAGACCTGTGACCTGGTGCCGCTGCTGAAGGACGACGGGGCGCCGCTGCTGATCGACTGTCTGTCGCTGTGGCTGACGGACGCGATGGACGCCGTCGGGGCGTGGGACGACGCGGAGTGGGCCGACGGCGGGGAGCGGGAACTGCGGGCGCGGGTACGGGAGTTGACGGACGCGGTGCGGGAGACGCGGCGGACGGTGGTGGCCGTGTCGAACGAGGTGGGGTCGGGGATCGTGCCGGCCACCGCGTCCGGGCGCCGCTACCGGGACGAACTCGGGCGGCTGAACGCGGCGTTCGCGGGCGAGTGCGAGCAGGTGGTGCTGGTGGTGGCGGGGCAGGCTATGGCGCTACGGGGCTGACGGCTCCTTGCGGGCGATGACCCGGTAGGTCCTCGCGAAGCGGGTGCCGGCGAGGAGGAGGGCCAGGGTGTGGTCCAGCGCTCTCGCGGCGGAGGCCAGCGGACCGGTCACCGGCGCGGGCAGGGTGCGGGGCAGACGGGTCGTCAGGCGGGCCGGGACGTGCGCGGATCTGCGGGCGGTGGCGATGATCGTGCAGCCCCGGGACTCCAGTTCGGCGCGGGGATCGTCCGGGGACTCCACGAGGAGGTGGCCGCCGGGGCGCAGGACGGTGAGGGCCGCCTGAAGCTCCCCGGGGTCCGCGAGCGGGTTCAGCAGGCTGACCACGTCGTAGCGGGCGCGCAGGTGGGCGGTGATCCACGGGTCCGTCAGACGGCCCTGGTAGCCCTGCTCCAGGCGCTCGACCGCCTGGGCGCGCAGGACGCGGGGGGTGGGGTCGAGGCCGTCGAAGGCCGTGTAGGGGAAGAAGGCGCGGGCCGCCTCCGGGAAGTCCGCGTCGCCCGTGTCCACGTCCAGCCAGCTCTCGGGTTCGGGGAATCGCAGTATCGCGCGGGCGGTGGAGCGAAGACGCCGTACGGAAGGGGCGGCTGGTGCGGTCATGGGGCCTCCCGGGGACACGCGTCAATTCACAACAAAACGGAACGTATGGGATCCCGATCGCGGGTGCAATGACGTCGTGGCCCTGTGGCGCCCCCGTGTTCGATCAGGGCCGGTACTGTTCGGCGAATGAGCTCGCTTAATCTCGACGACTTCACCGATCTGATCGAGCGTCCCGACGGCGGGGTGCGCCGCGACGCGGAGGCGCGCCGGGAGCGTCAGATCGTGCCGCCCGGGGCGCTGGGCCGCCTCGATGACCTGGGTGAGTGGCTGGCCGCGGCGCAGTCGGCCGTACCGGTACGGCCGGTCGAACGGCCGCGGGTCGTGCTGTTCGCCGGTGACCACGGGATCGCGGAACGGGGTGTCTCGGGGCGGGCCGCGGGCAGCGCCTCGGAGCTGGTGCGGGAGGTGCTGGAGGGCGGCCGTCCGGTGTCGATCCTCGCGCGGCGGCTCGGCGTGCCGGTGCGGGTCGTCGACATGGCGCTGGACTGCGATCCGGCCGAGCTGCCGGAGGACGTCGTACGGCATCGGGTGCGGCGCGGCAGCGGTCGTATCGACGTCGAGGACGCGTTGACCCTGGAGGAGGCGGAGGCCGCCTTCCGGGCCGGGATCGCGGTGGCCGACGAGGAGGCCGACTCCGGGACCGATCTCGTGGTGCTCGGCGATGTCAGCGTGGGCGGGACCACGGCGGCCGGGGTGCTGGTCGCGGCGCTGTGCGGGACCGACGCCTCCGTCGTGACCGGGCGGGGCGGGGCCGGGATCGACGACCTGGCGTGGATGCGCAAGTGCGCGGCGATCCGGGACGCGCTGCGGCGGGCGCGGCCGGTGCTCGGGGAGCAGTTGCAGCTGCTGGCGACGGTGGGCGGTGCCGACCTCGCGGCGATCACCGGGTTCCTGTTGCAGAGCGCGGTGCGCAAACTGCCCGTCGTGCTGGACGGGGTGGTCGTGGCCGCCTGCGCGCTGGTGGCGCAGCGGATCGCGTTCCGGGCGCCGGACTGGTGGCTGGCCGGGCAGAACAGCGGGGAGCCGGGGCAGTCCAAGGCACTGGACAGGATGGCCCTGGAGCCGCTGCTCGACCACGGTGTGACGGTCGGCGAGGGTGCGGGCGCGCTGCTGGCGCTGCCGCTGGTGCAGGCCGCGGCGGCGCTGGCCGCCGAGCTGCCGGAGAAGCCCGAGGTTTCCGCGGAGAAGCCCGAGGAGCCGGAGGAGAAGCCCGAGGAGGAGTAGTCACGGGCAGAGGAGTAGTCACGGACAGGTGAGTGGCCTTGCGACGGAAACGGCGGCGCGAAGGGCATGATCGCCCTTCATGGGAGATGTCCGCGTTGCCCCCCTTCCGAATGTCCGCTCCACCACCGCCTCCCGGCGGGCCGCCGGGTTCGCCGTCTGGTATCTGCGGGTCGTCGCGTTCGTCAACTTCCTCAGCGCGGCGTGGGTCTCGCTGGGGCAGGACGTGCGGCGGCACAACCAGGAGGACTTCTTCACGCCGTATCTGCTGACGGCGGGCTTCGCCTCCGGGGTGTTCACGGCCTTCCTCGCCATCACCATGCGGCGGCGCAAGCGCGCGGCGTGGATCCTGAACCTGGCGCTGTCGGGGGCGTTCCTCGCGCTGTTCGTCCTCGCGATGGCGTTCCCGGAGATCCGCCGCTACGCGCAGAACTGGATCTCCCTGTTCCTCACCGCCGCCTTCGTGGCGGCCCTGCTCGTCGGGCGGCGGGAGTTCTACGCCAAGGGCGACCGGTCCAACCCGCGGCTCGCCGCCGCCGTGGCCGTGGGCGGACTGCTCGTGTGCTCGCTGCTGGCCGCGCTGCTGGTGACCGTCACCAACCAGGCGTCGCGGTCGTCGGCCTTCGCGGAGCGGTGGTGGTACGGCACGCTGCGGCTGGTGTCGGTCGCCGCCGACGACTCCCGCTTCGACGGGATCCTGACGCCGAACTGGGTCAACGTCGTCATCAACGTGCTCAGCACGGTCCTCGTCCTCGCGGTCTTCTACGCCGCGTTCCGCTCCCGGCGTGCCGTCGACCCCCTCACCGAGGACGACGAGCGGCGCCTTCGCGCACTGCTGGAGCGGCACGGCGACCGGGACTCGCTCGGGTACTTCGCGCTGCGCAGGGAGAAGAGCGTCGTGTGGTCGCCGACCGGGAAGGCGGCCGTGGCCTACCGGGTCGTCGGCGGGGTCTCCCTGGCCTCCGGCGATCCGATCGGCGACCCGGAGGCCTGGCCGGGGGCGATCGAGCCGTGGCTCGCGGAGGCCCGGGCGCACGGGTGGCTGCCGGCGGTGATGGGGGCGGGCGAGGACGCGGGGACCGTGTACGCGCGGCACGGCCTGGACGCGCTGGAGCTGGGCGACGAGGCGATCGTCGAGGTCGCCGAGTTCACCCTGGAGGGGCGGGCGATGCGGACCGTGCGGCAGGCCTGCAACCGGGTGAAACGGGCCGGGTACACCGTGCGGATCCGGCGCCACGAGGACATCCCCGCCGAGGAGATGGAGGCGCTGGTACGGCGGGCCGACGACTGGCGGGACGGGGCGACCGAGCGCGGGTTCAGCATGGCGCTGGGGCGGCTCGGGGACCCGGAGGACGGCCGGTGCGTGGCGCTGGAGTGCCGGGACGGCGAGGGTGAGCTGAAGGCGCTGCTGTCGTTCGTGCCGTGGGGGCCGCACGGGCTGTCCCTCGACCTGATGCGCCGGGACCGCGACTCCGACAACGGCCTCATGGAGTTCATGGTCATCGAGCTGCTGAACCGGGCCCAGGAGATTCAGATCACCCAGGTCTCGCTCAACTTCGCCATGTTCCGTTCGGTCTTCGAACGTGGAGCGCGTCTTGGCGCCGGACCGGTGCTGCGGCTGTGGCGGTCGCTGCTCAGCTTCTTCTCCCGCTGGTGGCAGATCGAGTCCCTGTACCGGGCCAACGCCAAGTACCGGCCCATCTGGGAGCCGCGGTTCCTGCTCTTCGAGAAGAGCGCGGACCTGCCACGCATCGGCATCGCCTCGGCGCGCGCGGAGGGGTTCCTGGAGGTGCCGGGGCTGCCGGGGTGGCTGCGGCGCCGGGAGCGCCTGAGTACGCACAGGTGAGGACCGTGGGATGAAGAGGCTCGGCCGCTGGGCTCGCGCGGAGTGGGGCGAGCTGTACACCGCCGTGCGCGGTCCCCTGCTGCGGCGGAGGTGGCGGGCGGTTCCCCTGGCCCTGACGGCCATGTGTCTGACGGCGGCCCTGCACTTCGTGCACAACCAGTCGTGGGGCTACGACCTCGTCCAGGACGTCGGTGCCGTGCGCGCCGCGGATCCCCTGTGGCTCGCCCTGCTGCGCACGCCGCTCTCCCTGTTCGTGCCGGCCCTGGACCTGCCGGTGTGGGGTGCGCTGGCGCAGATCCTGTTCGTGTTCGGGATCGCCGAGATCTGTCTGGGCCGGTGGCGGACGCTCGCACTGGCGTACGCGGCCACGCTCGCCGGCACGCTGTACGCGCGCGTGGGCATCTGGCTGGGCCCCGACAACCCGCTCGGTCTGCACGCCTCGGACGCCCACGTCGTCGACACCGGCCCGTCGGCGGCCGTGGTCGGCCTCGCCGTCTTCCTCGGCTGGCGCTACGGCGCCCGGGTCACCGCGGGTGCGGTGATCGCCGCGATGGTGGCCGAGGTACTGGTGAAGGAGAACCTCGCCGGCCGGGAACACCTCGCGGCGATCGCGGTGATGCTGCTGCTGTGCGGAATCTCCGCGGCCCGTCGGAGGCGGCCGCCGGAAAGAACCGGCGCGCACCTCCCGACGCCGGGTCCCTGAACCGAACCCGCCCACCGGCCCCGGCAACTGGCCGGGCTCGCGGCGCATCAGCCGGCTCCCGGAAACCGGCCGACCCGGCCCCCACCGGCCCCGGAAAGCCGCCACACACCCCGGACCAGCACTCGGCCAGCCCCGCGGCGCGTCAGCGGTGTTCCGGGGCGTGGGTCGGGTCGGGTTTGCCGCCGATCAGGTCCTGGAACTTTCGGCGGGGGCCCGACCAGCGCTTGTCGTGGCGGTAGGAGCGCAGGGTGGCCCGGGCGCGGGCGCGTGGGCGGCGGCGGTAGAAGCGGCGGGCCCAGGGCGAGCCCGGGCGGGCCAGCCGGACGAGACCGATCAGGCCGACGAGCGGGACGATCACGCTGAAGATCGCCATCCGGGTCTTGCCCTTGAGCAGGACGAGCATCGCGAAGAGGAAGTTGACCACCACGCTGGTGATGACGCCGCCGCGGTCCTGCGCCTCCTCCTGCGTCACGTCGTTGACGCCGAACGGCGAGAACCCCGCGAGCACCAGGCCCACCAGCGCCACGGTGAGCACCACGACCTCGACGCTCTTGCGGCCCTCCTCGCTCCAGTACACGTCGTCGAGATGCAGGATCAGCGCGAACTCGTCCAGCACCAGCCCCGCCCCCACCCCGAAGACGACCGCGCACAGCCCCGCCCCGAAGCCGTGCCGCCCGCTGGCGACCGCGCCGAAGCCGCCGACGACGGTGAGGACGACTCCCGGCACCACGTGGTGGATGTGCACGCCTCCGGAACTGACGTTGCCGAAGGGCCCCTTGCCGGCCCTGATGAGCCGGGTGATGACCCGCGTGACCAGGAAGGTCAGCACGAACGCGGTCAGGGCGAGGAGCAGCGGCAGCTTGCCGGGTTCGACGATGTTGCGGTGCAGCCAGTGGCCCATGGACCCAGTGTCCGGTCGGCGGGGGTGGGCCGCCCGGCGGCTACGGCGTCCGGGCTACCCTGCCGACGTGTCCATGACCCCGCCCCCGCTCGACGGCCTCCGCTTCGCCTTCGGCACGCTCAGCGTGCTCCCCGTGAAGGTGACCCGCTGGGACCGGGAGGCGGCCCGCGGCGGAATGCTGTGCGCCCCACTGGTCGGCGTGGTCCTGGGATGTGTGTCGGCGGCGGTCGGTCTCCTGCTGCTGTTCCTGGGTGCCTCCGCGCTGCTCGCCGCGGTCGCCACGGTCGCCGTTCCCGCGGTCCTCACACGGGGCCTGCACCTCGACGGTCTCGCGGACACCGCCGACGGCCTGGGCAGCGGCAAGCCCGCCGAGGACGCCCTGCGGATCATGAAGCAGTCGGACATCGGCCCGTTCGGGGTCATCACCCTCGTCCTCGTGCTCCTCGCCCAGGTGGCCGCGCTGTCGCAGACGTACGCCGGCTCATGGGCGCGGGGCGCGGCGGCCGCGGTGGTCTCGGCGACGGCCGCGCGCCTGGCCCTGACCCTGGCGGCCCGCACCGGGGTCCCGGCGGCCCGGCCGGAGGGGCTCGGGGCCGCGGTGGCGGGGGTCGTCCCGGTGCGGGGCGCGGTGCTCGCGGCGGCCGCCGTGACCCTGGGGGCGGCCGCAGCGGCGGCGCTCTTCGGGTCGTACGACGTCGTCCGCACGGTCCTCGCGGTCGCCGCCGCCGTGGCGGTGGCCGAACTTCTCCTGCGGCACTGCACGCGCCGCTTCGGCGGGGTCACCGGGGACGTGTTCGGAGGGCTCGCGGAGACGGCCGCAACGACCGCCCTGGTGGTCCTGTCGCTGAACTTCTAGCAGGCCTCGCGCCACACCCCCAGCTCGTACTTCTTCAGCATCGAACTCAGCCTCAGCCGCCGGGACTCGGCGCAGAAGCGGCTGGTGGGCAGTTCGTACTCGACGTGGAAGACGGCCTTGTCCGCCTTGATGAACGGCTCCATGTCCGCGCACTCGTCGTACTGCGCGCACTGCTCGTTGACCGCGAAGTCGAAGTCGCGCACCAGGTCCGGGATCTGGTCGAGGTCGTTCTTCAGACCGACCGACATGCCGCGGTCGTGGGCCAGCCTCGCGATCAGGCGGTTGTAGCGGAGCTGGTCCGCCGCCGTCAGGGGGAAGCCCGTGCGGTTCTTGTAGCCGTCCATGTTGTCCGGCTCCACCGCGTCGAAGCCCTTCTCGCGGCACATGTCGAGGCGGTCCGCCATCAGGGGTTCCAGGACGTCGGTGGCGCGGATGTCGAGCCAGCGCTCCCCCTCCCAGCCGTTGCCGCGCCCGATCACCGACCCGGGGAACCGGCCGGCGTCGGGGCGCCAGTCCTCGAACGCGCCCGTGGAGAGGTAGCAGATGACCTTGCGGCCCTTGTCGTGGAGGGCGGACACCACCGCCTCGGACTGGTCGAAGCCGTCGATGTCGTACACCGGCACGTCCACGGAGGTGTCGACCCGGCCGGTCAGCTGCCACTGCCAGGCGACGCCGGGGCGGGGCCGCCAGCGGGAGTCACCGGGCTCGGATTCGTGGGTCGTCGAGCACCCCGTCACCAGGAGGAGCAGGGCGACGAGCAGGAGGGGGCGTTTCAAGGGGTGCTCCAGGGCATGCGGAACGAGCGACGGCCGACCCGAGCGTAGGCTCGTCCCGGGTGGTCGCCGACAGGGGTGAAGGCCCCGATCGGGATCCATTTTCGGACACGAAATAGGGTCGGCCGTCGGGCCCGGTCGACCCACCCACTCGACCCACATCAAACTTCACATCGGAAGCGAGAATTCACCACCGTGACTGCTCTGACTCTCAGCACCTCCGCGGCGCCCGGCCTGCGGGCCGACGCGATCGTGATCGGTGTCGTCAAAGGCGCGAAGGGCCCGGTCGTGGCGCCCGGCGCCGAGGCCGTGGACGCGGCCTACGACGGCAGGCTCGCCGGTGTCCTGGAGACCCTCGGTGCCTCCGGCGCCGAGGGCGAGGTGACGAAGCTGCCCTCGCCCTCCGGCCTCAAGGCCCCCCTCGTGGTGGCGGTCGGCCTGGGTGCCGAGCCCGAGAAGGACTCCTCCTTCGCCCCGGAGGCGCTGCGCAAGGCCGCCGGTGTCGCCGCCCGCGCGCTGACCGGTTCGAAGAAGGCCGCGTTCGCGCTTCCGCTGGGCGACGCCGCCGACCTGGGCGCGGTCGCCGAGGGCGTGCTGCTCGGGGCGTACTCCTTCACCGCCTACAAGGAGAACGCGCCTTCGCGGAGCGACGCCAAGGCGAAGAACGGCAAGGCGCCGCTGGCCGAGGCCGCGCTGCTGGGCGGCAAGCCGCGCGACGCCGCGTACAAGGCCGCGCTGGCCCGGGCCGTCGCGGTCTCCGAGGAGCTCAACCGCGCGCGCGACCTCATCAACATGCCGCCGAACGACCTGAACCCCGAGGCCTTCGCCGCCATCGTGCAGGCGGCGGGCAAGGAGCACGGCCTCAAGGTGCAGGTGCTCGACGTGAAGGCCCTGGAGAAGGGTGGCTACGGCGGCATCCTCGGCGTCGGCGCGGGGTCGGCGTCGGGGCCGCGGCTGGTGAAGCTGTCGTACACCTCGTCCAAGGCGACCAAGCACCTCGCGCTGGTCGGCAAGGGGATCACCTACGACTCGGGCGGCATCTCGCTCAAGCCCGCGGGCCACAACGAGACGATGAAGTGCGACATGAGCGGGGCGGCGGCGGTGTTCGCGGCCGTGGTCTCGGCCGCGCGGCTGGGCCTCGAGGTCAATGTGACCGGGTGGCTGGCGCTGGCCGAGAACATGCCGTCGGGGTCGGCCACGCGCCCCGGTGACGTGCTGCGGATGTACAGCGGCAAGACGGTGGAGGTGCTCAACACCGACGCCGAGGGCCGGCTGGTGCTGGCGGACGCGCTGTGGGCGGCGTCGGCGGAGAAGCCGGACGCGATCGTGGACGTGGCGACGCTGACCGGGGCGATGATGCTCGCGCTGGGCAGCCGGACGTTCGGGATCATGGCCAACGACGACGCGTTCCGCACGGCGGTGTACGAGGCCGCGGAGGAGGTCGGGGAGCCGGCGTGGCCCATGCCGCTGCCGGAGCACCTGCGCAAGGGGATGGACTCGCCCACCGCCGACATCGCGAACATGGGTGAGCGGATGGGCGGCGGGCTGGTCGCCGGGCTGTTCCTGCGGGAGTTCGTGGGCGAGGGCATCCCGTGGGCGCACCTCGACATCGCGGGCCCGGCGTTCAACGACGGGGGGCCGTTCGGGTACACGCCGAAGGGTGGGACCGGGACCGCGGTGCGTACGTTGGTGCGGCTGGCGGAGCTTGTCGGCTCCGGTGACCTGGGGTGATGCTCGCCTAGGAGCTCGGTTCCCAAGGGGCGTGGGCGGCTGCGGGCCGGTGGTGGCTGGTCGCGCGGTTCCCCGCGCCCCTGGGCGTCTCACCTGGGCCCTCGTCCGCCTGCGAGCGGCGGCTGGTCGCGCCCGCGCGGCGGAGCCGCAGATCGATACAGCCCCGCGCCCCTGGGTGTCTCACCGGGGCCTGCCTTCACATGTGAGCGTGTGGTGTCTCACACCCCGGCCCGGCGTCTCGTTCGGTGCTGACAAGTGCGAAGATGGGGCTCGGCAGGACAGGGCCCCCACACAGGGCCGAAGAAAGAGCGGCCGGACACCAGCCGCCGCCCGGTCACTGGAGACCGGCGTACGGCGCACATGCATGGAGGACGTGACGTGGCGAACGACGCCAGCACCGTTTTCGACCTAGTGATCCTCGGCGGTGGTAGTGGCGGTTACGCCGCGGCCCTGCGCGGGGCGCAGCTGGGGCTTGACGTCGCCCTGATCGAGAAGGACAAGGTCGGCGGTACCTGCCTGCACCGGGGATGCATCCCCACCAAGGCCCTGCTGCACGCGGGCGAGATCGCCGACCAGGCCCGCGAGAGCGAGCAGTTCGGTGTGAAGACCACCTTCGAGGGCATCGACATCGCCGGGGTGCACAAGTACAAGGACGGCGTGATCGCCGGCCTGTACAAGGGCCTCCAGGGCCTCGTCGCCTCCCGGAAGGTCCACTACATCGAGGGTGAGGGCCGGCTGTCGTCGCCGACCTCCGTCGATGTCAACGGCCAGCGCATCCAGGGCCGCCACGTGCTCCTCGCGACCGGCTCCGTGCCGAAGTCGCTGCCGGGCCTGGAGATCGACGGCAACCGGATCATCTCCTCGGACCACGCTCTCGTCCTGGACCGCGTTCCCAAGTCCGCGATCATCCTGGGCGGCGGTGTCATCGGCGTCGAGTTCGCCTCCGCGTGGAAGTCCTTCGGGTCGGAGATCACGATCATCGAGGGCCTCAAGCACCTCGCCCCCCTCGAGGACGAGAACTCCTCCAAGCTTCTTGAGCGCGCGTTCCGCAAGCGCGGCATCAAGTTCAACCTCGGCACCTTCTTCTCGAAGGCCGAGTACACGCAGGACGGCGTCAAGGTCACTCTCGCCGACGGCAAGGAGTTCGAGGCCGAGGTGCTGCTGGTGGCCGTCGGCCGCGGGCCCGTCTCCGCCGGTCTCGGCTACGAGGAGCAGGGCGTCGCGATGGACCGCGGCTACGTCCTGGTCGACGAGTACATGCGCACCAACGTCCCGACCATCTCCGCCGTCGGTGACCTGGTCCCCACGCTCCAGCTCGCGCACGTCGGCTTCGCCGAGGGCATCCTGGTGGCGGAGCGTCTGGCCGGCCTGAAGACCGTTCCGATCGACTACGACGGCGTGCCGCGGGTGACGTACTGCCACCCCGAGGTCGCCTCCGTGGGTATCACCGAGGCCAAGGCCAAGGAGATCTACGGCGCGGACAAGGTCGTCGCTCTGAAGTACAACCTCGCGGGCAACGGCAAGAGCAAGATCCTTGGTACCTCGGGCGAGATCAAGCTCGTCCAGGTGAAGGACGGTGCCGTGGTCGGCGTCCACATGGTCGGCGACCGTATGGGCGAGCAGGTCGGCGAGGCGCAGCTGATCTACAACTGGGAAGCGCTGCCGGCCGAGGTCGCCCAGCTCATCCACGCCCACCCGACGCAGAGCGAGGCGCTCGGCGAGGCGCACCTGGCCCTCGCGGGCAAGCCGCTGCACGCGCACGACTGATCCCTCGGTCGACAAGCGACTCCGCGTCTTCGCGACGACACAGACTTCCGCAATTCGTAAGGAGCAACCGAAACCATGGCGGTTTCCGTAACCCTTCCGGCGCTCGGCGAGAGCGTCACCGAGGGCACCGTCACCCGCTGGCTCAAGGCCGAGGGTGAGCGCGTAGAGGCCGACGAGCCGCTGCTCGAGGTCTCGACCGACAAGGTCGACACCGAGATCCCCTCCCCCGCCGCCGGCGTCCTGGCCTCCATCAAGGTCGCCGAGGACGAGACGGTCGAGGTCGGCGCCGAGCTGGCCGTGATCGACGACGGCACCGGCGCCCCGGCCGCTGCCCCGGCTCCGGCCGCCGAGCCGGTCGCCGAGCCCGCCCCGGAGCCGGCCGCGGCCGCTCCGTCCACCGAGCAGGCCGCCCCGGCGCCCGCTCCCACCGCCGAGGCCGCTTCCGGCGGCGGTTCCGCCGAGGGCACGGACGTCGTCCTGCCCGCGCTCGGCGAGTCCGTCACCGAGGGCACCGTCACCCGGTGGCTGAAGGAGGTCGGCGAGGAGGTCGCGGAGGACGAGCCCCTGCTCGAGGTCTCCACGGACAAGGTCGACACCGAGATTCCGGCGCCGGTCGCCGGTGTCCTGCTGGAGATCGTGGTCGGCGAGGACGAGACCGCCGAGGTCGGCGCCAAGCTCGCCGTCATCGGCGCCCCGGGTGCGGCTCCGGCCGCTGCCCCGGCCCCCGCCGCCCCGGCCCCGGCCGCCGAGGCCCCCGCTCCCGCCCCGGCCCCCGCTCCCGCGCCGGCCCCCGCGGCTCCGGCGCCCGCCCCGGCTCCGGCCCCGCAGGCGCCCTCGGCTCCGGCCCCGCAGCAGCAGACGGCTCCGGCTCCCGACCCGGCGCCCGCGGCTCCGGCTCCCGCGCCCGCCCCGGTCACCCCGGCCCCGGCTCCCGCCGCGACCTCCGGTGACGACGGCGCCTACGTGACCCCGCTGGTGCGCAAGCTCGCCGCGGAGAACGGCGTCGACCTGGCCGGCGTCAAGGGCACCGGCGTCGGTGGCCGTATCCGCAAGCAGGACGTCGTCGCCGCCGCCGAGGCCGCGAAGGCCGCCGCCGCTGCTCCGGCTCCCGCCGCTGCCGCCGCCCCGGCCGCCGCTGCCAAGAAGGCGCCGTCCCTGGAGGCCTCCCCCCTCCGTGGCCAGACCGTCAAGATGCCGCGCATCCGCAAGGTCATCGGCGACAACATGGTCAAGGCGCTGCACGAGCAGGCGCAGCTGTCCTCGGTCGTCGAGGTCGACGTCACCCGTCTGATGAAGCTGCGCGCCCGTGCCAAGGACGCGTTCGCGGCCCGTGAGGGCGTCAAGCTCTCCCCGATGCCGTTCTTCGTCAAGGCCGCCGCCCAGGCGCTGAAGGCGCACGCGCCGATCAACGCCAAGATCAACGAGGGCGAAGGCACGATCACCTACTTCGACACCGAGAACATCGGTATCGCGGTGGACTCGGAGAAGGGCCTGATGACCCCGGTCATCAAGCACGCGGGCGACCTCAACATCGCCGGCATCGCCAAGGCCACGGCGGAGCTCGCGGGCAAGGTCCGCGCGAACAAGATCACGCCCGACGAGCTGTCCGGCGCGACCTTCACCATCTCCAACACCGGTTCGCGCGGTGCGCTCTTCGACACGATCATCGTGCCGCCGGGCCAGGTCGCGATCCTCGGCATCGGTGCCACGGTCAAGCGCCCGGCGGTCATCGAGACCGAGGAGGGCACGGTCATCGGCGTCCGCGACATGACCTACCTGACCCTCTCCTACGACCACCGTCTGGTGGACGGCGCCGACGCGGCCCGTTACCTGACCGCGGTCAAGGCGATCCTGGAGGCGGGCGAGTTCGAGGTCGAGCTCGGCCTGTAAGCCACCCGGTTGTGCGCGGTGCCCCCGTCCGGAGTTCTCCGGGCGGGGGCGCCGTCGTCTCACCGGGGCGTCAGCGGCCTGTCCGACCAGCCCCACAGCTCCTCCACCCACACATTGGGAATGGACAGCTTCGGCGCGCGCGTGAGGTGCCTGGTGCGGTACGCCTTCAGGACGTCGTAGGTGGCGTCCAGGCAGTCCCGCGAGGTGAGCTTCCCGGTCCTCGGGTCGACGCCGACGAGGAAGCCGCGGGCCTCGACCGTACGGATCATGGCCCGGGCCCTGTCCACGTCGTACGTCGAGGACGTGGTGCAGCGGTAACGGCTGTACGGGTGCTCCGACGTGCTCATCTCGCTGAGCATGCGGTCGTACGGCCCCTCGGCGTGCCAGGCCCCGATGTCGCCGCCCGGCGGGGTGTACAGCTTCCCGCTGGGGTTCTCCACGGCGCCGTAGACCCAGCGGCCGGTGCCCGGGACCTTGAAGCCCCAGCCGACGTGCCCGAACTTCTGGGCGCCGTCGGGTTTGACGAACACGCAGGCCCCGCCCCTGCTCGGGGCCCTGCCCGCCATCCCCGTGATCGCTTCCGTGCTGCTCGGTGCCGGCTGGGCCGTCACCCGGGTGGCCGTCTGCCCGCAGCCCGCCACGCCGACGATCGCGCCGATCACGGCCGCGACGGCCAGTCCTCGTCGTCCCCCGGTGGTCATGCGTCCCCCTGTGGTGCGAAGGGGCGCCCCGTGCGGGAACCCCCTGGAGAACGCGACACATCTCAGGGCCTCGGGGTTCCGTGTCTTGACAGAAGTCGTGCGGCTGGGAGCGTGTAAGCCTCGTCTCACCTGCATGAAAGCGCCCCCGTGCGCCCCTCCCGGACGGGCCCTCGGCCTTATTGTCTTTACGTCAAACGCCCTTAAGGAGCTCTCATGACCGCGCCCGTCGTCCACTCGCTGCGCGAACAGATCCGCGAGCACATCGTGGAGGGGATCGTCAGCGGGCGCTGGCAGCCGGGCGAGCGGATCGTGGAGCGCCGTATCGCGACCGAGCTGGAGGTCAGCCAGACGCCGGTGCGGGAGGCGCTGCGCGAGCTGGAGTCGCTGCGGCTGATCGAGTCCGCGCCGAACAAGGGCGTACGCGTGCGGAACCTGACGGCGGCCGACCTGGAGGAGAGCTACCCGGTCCGGGCCGGCCTGGAGGCGATCGCGGCGGAGCTGGCGGCGGAGCGGCTGGCGCGGGACTGCTCGGCCCTGGAGCCGCATGTCGCCGCGCTGTACGAGGCGGACCGGGAGTCCGACGGCACGGGGCAGGTGCGGCACACGGTCGGTTTTCACCGCGAGCTGGTGCGGGCGGCCGGCAACTCGGTGCTGCTGCACACCTGGGAGGGCCTGGGCATCGAGGTCTTCACGGCCCTGTCGATCCGCTGGCTGGGGACGGTCCAGCAGTCGTACGCGGAGGAGCACGACGAGCTGGTGGCGGCCTTCAAGCGCCGGGATCCGCGGATCCCGGAGATCGTGAAGGCGCATGTCCTGGGGTGCGCGCCGAGGGCCTGACCGGGGGTGACGCGCCCGTCCGTACGGGGCCGCTGCTGGTCCTCGACCGGCTGCACAACACCCCGGCGAGGTGGTCGACGACCACGGCGAGGTGCCGGCCCGGAACTCGATGGCGAGGCACTGGTCGGCGACGCGATGTCCCGCCCGCGACGCGAGCACAACCTGAAGGTTCGGCACCACCGCAGCGCCGTCATACCGAGCGAGGTCTGGCGGAGCAGAGTGCACCGGCGCCCGAGGAAGGTCGCCGAACACCCGAGCGCCCCCTCGCTCAAACGGCCCCCGACCTGCGATAACCCCGGTTTTCACGGTCACTCGGTGCCATCGTCGAAGGCACCCCGTGCCTACTTTCTCGAGATCGAGAAGTTTTACCCCGAACCCTTTGATCGATCATCGATCAGGGAGTTAGAGTCGCCGACGGGCTTCCACCGAGGCCCCACTGCCCTGTCCTGCCAAAGACAAAGGGCACCCCCCTTCGACTGAGGAAGGCGGCGACATGACCGACCCCAACGCCATCCAGCCGAGCGAGCTCGACCAGCTCCCCGACCGGGACCCCGAGGAGACCGCCGAATGGCAGGCCTCCCTGGACGCCGTCGCCAAGGCGGCCGGCCCGCACCGCGCCGCGTACCTGATGCGCCGCACGCTGGAGAGGGCGGAGGGCAACGGCATCGCGCTGCCGAAGCTCCTCGAGACGGACTACGTCAACACCATCCCCACCTCCGCGGAGCCGGGCCTGCCCGGTGACCCGGAGATGGAGGCCCGCATCACCGCGTGGAACCGCTGGAACGCGGCCGCGATGGTCACCCGCGGCTCCAAATACGGCGTCGGCGGCCACATCGCCACCTTCGCCTCCGCGGCCTGGCTCTACGAGACCGGGTTCAACCACTTCTTCAAGGGCAAGGAGGCCGACGGGTCCGGTGACCAGCTCTACATCCAGGGCCACGCCTCCCCCGGCATCTACGCCCGCGCCTTCCTCGACGGCCGGCTGACCGAGCACCACCTCGACAACTTCCGCCGCGAGTCGGGCGGCGACGGCCTCCCGTCGTACCCGCACCCGCGCCGCCTGCCCTGGCTGTGGGAGTTCCCGACGGTGTCGATGGGCCTGGGCCCGCTCTCCGCGATCTACCAGGCGCGCTTCAACCGCTACCTGACGGCCCGCGGCATCAAGGACGTCTCCGAGTCCCACGTCTGGGCCTTCCTCGGCGACGGCGAGATGGACGAGCCGGAGTCCACGGCGGCACTCGCACTGGCCTCCCGCGAGGGCCTCGACAACCTCACCTTCGTCATCAACTGCAACCTCCAGCGCCTCGACGGCCCGGTCCGCGCGAACTTCAAGATCGTGCAGGAGCTGGAGGCCCAGTTCCGCGGCGCCGGCTGGAACGTCGTCAAGTCGCTGTGGGGCAACGCCTGGGACGAGCTCTTCCAGCTCGACACCACGGGCGCCCTCGTACGACGGCTGCGCGAGGTACCCGACGCGCAGGTGCAGACGTACCAGACCCGCGACGCCGCCTACATCCGCCAGGACTTCTTCGGCAAGGACCCGGCGCTCGTCGAGATGGCGAAGCTGCTGTCCGACGACAAGATCCTGGAGTGCTTCCACCTCTCCCGCGGTGGCCACGAGGCGCGCAAGGTGTACGCCGCCTACAAGGCCGCCGTCGAGTTCAAGGGCGCGCCGACGGTCATCCTGGCCCAGACGGTCAAGGGCCACACCCTCGGCGAGGGCTTCGCGTCGAAGAACGCCAACCACCAGATGAAGAAGCTCTCGGTGGACGAGTTCAAGACGATGCGCGACCTGCTCGAACTGCCCATCAAGGACAGCGACTTCGTCGACGGCGTGGTCCCCTACGGCCACCCGGGCGCCGACTCCCCGGAGGTGCGCTACCTCCAGGAGCGCCGCGCGGCCCTCGGCGGCCCGGCCCCGGCCCGCCGCGTCCACCCGGTGGCCCCGCTGCCGGCCCCCGCCGAGAAGGCGTTCGCCTCCTTCGACAAGGGCTCGGGCTCGCAGAACGTCGCGACCACGATGGCCTTCGTCCGCCTGATCAAGGACCTGGTCCGCGACAAGGAGACCGGCAAGCGCTGGGTGCCGATCGTCCCGGACGAGGCGCGCACCTTCGGCATGGAGAGCCTCTTCCCGTCCCTGGGCATCTACTCCCCCAAGGGCCAGACGTACGAGCCGGTCGACCGCGACCAGCTGATGTACTACAAGGAGGCCCAGAACGGCCAGATCCTCAACGAGGGGATCACCGAGGCCGGTTCGATGGCCGACTTCATCGCCGCTTCGACGTCGTACGCGACGCACGGCGAGGCGATGATCCCGTTCTACATCTTCTACTCGATGTTCGGCTGGCAGCGCACGGCCGACCAGATGTGGCAGCTCGGCGACCAGCTGGGCCGCGGCTTCCTGGTCGGCGCCACGGCGGGCCGTACGACGCTGACGGGCGAGGGCCTCCAGCACGCGGACGGTCACTCGCCGGTGATCGCGGCGACGAACCCGGCGGCGCTGACGTACGACCCGGCGTTCGCCTACGAGGTCGCCACGATCGTGCGCGACGGCATCCGCCGCATGTACGGCGAGGCCGCCCCCGGCGAGGACCCGAACGTCTTCTACTACCTGACGGTCTACAACGAGCCGCTTCCGCAGCCCGCCAAGCCGTCCGGTCTCGGCATCGACGAGGGCATCGTCAAGGGCCTGTACCGCTTCAACACGGCGGAGTCCGCGGGCCTTTCCCCGGTCGCGAACGCCCCCCGCATCCAGCTCCTCGGCTCCGGCACGGCGATCCACTGGGTGCTGAAGGCGCAGCGGATGCTCGCCGAGGAGTGGGGCGTGGCCGCCGACGTGTGGTCCGCGACCTCCTGGACGGAGCTGCGCCGTGACGCGCTGGAGGCCGACGCCGGTCTGCTGCGCGGCGAGGAGCGGGTCCCGTACGTCCGTCAGGCGCTGCACGGTGCCGAGGGCCCGGTGCTCGCGGTCTCCGACTACATGCGCCAGGTGCCCGACCAGATCGCGCAGTGGGTCGAGCAGGACTGGTCGTCGCTCGGCGCGGACGGCTTCGGCCTCTCCGACACCCGTGAGGGCGCCCGCCGCCACTTCGGCGTCGACGCCGAGTCGGTCGTCGTCGCCGCCCTGGCCCAGCTGGCCCGCCGCGGCGAGGTCAAGGCGACGGCGGTGAAGGAAGCGCGGGAGAAGTACGGGCTGTGAGGCTCTGAGCTGCTCGGCACTTGGGCGCTTCGGCGAAGGGGTACGGCGGCTGCCGTGCCCCTTCACTGTCAGTGGCCCCCGGCATCATGGCCGTATGCGTGCTGCCCGGCTCATCAAGATGGTGCTGTTGCTCCAGTCCCGGCCCTCCATGACCGCCGGCGAGCTGGCGCGGGAGCTGGAGGTGTCGGAGCGGACGGTGACGCGGGACGCCCAGGCGCTGTCGGAGGCGGGGGTTCCGGTGTACGCCGACCGGGGGCGGGCCGGCGGGTACCGGCTGATCGGCGGGTACCGGACCCGGCTGACCGGGCTGGCCCGCGGTGAGGCCGAGGCGTTGTTCCTGTCCGGAGTGCCGGGGGCGCTGCGGGAGATGGGGCTGGAGGACGCGGCTTCCGCCGCCCGGCTGAAGGTGTCCGCCGCGCTGCTCCCCTCCCTCAGCGACGCCTCCCGGACCGCCGCTCAGCGCTTCCATCTCGACGCGCCCAACTGGTTCACCGAGCCGAAATCCCCCGAGCTGCTGCCCGCCATCGCCGACGCGGTGTGGGACGACCGCCGGGTCACCGCGCGCTACCGCGGCCGGGAGGGCGAGGTGGAGCGGGAGCTGGAGCCGTACGGACTCGTGCTCAAGGCGGGCGTCTGGTACCTGTGCGCGCGGATTCCGGGGGCCGGTTCCTACCGGGTGTACCGCATCGACCGGTTCACGGAGGTCACGGCCGACGAGCATCGGTTCGAGCGGGACGAGGAGTTCGACCTGCCGGGCTTCTGGGAGGAGCGGGCCGAACAGTTCGCGCGCTCGATCCTGCGGGCCGAGGTCGTCGTACGGCTGTCCGAGGCAGGGGCGCACAGAGTGCCGTACGCCGTCGATCCCGCCGCTCCCGTCCGGGAGGCGCTGGCGGCGGCCGGGCCGCCGGACGGCGACGGGTGGGTGACGGTGACCCTGCCGGTGGAGTCCGAGGAGGTCGCGCACGCGCAGCTCGCCTCGCTGGGGCCGGAGGTGGAGGTGCTGGCTCCGGAGAGCCTGCGGGCGCGGTTCGCGCGGGACGCCGTACGTCTGGCGGGGCTGTACGGCACGTGAAGGTCTCTGTTCGGGACATAACAATCCGCCGCACTCCACGTGCGCCGCACCCCCTGAGGCCCGATGCTGGACCCGTGATGGACGAGACGGAGTTCTGGGAGCTGGTGGACGCCACCCGCGAGGCCGCCGAGGGCGACCCCGAGGAGCAGGCCGACCTGCTCGTGGACCGGCTGCTGGCGCTGGACCCGGAGATGGTCCTCGACTTCGCCCGTCACTTCGAGGCCCGCTTCAACCGCGCGTACACCTGGGACCTGTGGGGCGCCGCCTGGATCCTGCTGGACGGGGCCAGCGACGACGCCTTCGACTTCTTCCGGTGCTGGCTGATCGGCCAGGGCCGCGAGGTGTACGAGGGCGCGGTGCACGACCCCGACTCCCTCGCCGACCTGCTGGCCGACTTCGACGAGGAGATCGACGGCGACGGCGAGGAACTGGGTTACGCGGCCGACGAGGCCTACGAGCAGCTCACCGGTGCCGTCGCTCCCGACCTCGGCATTCCGCCCGCGGCCTCCGAGCCGCTCGGCGCGCCGGTGGACCTGGAGAGCGACCGGGTGCTGGCGGAGCGGTATCCCAAGCTGTGGGAGCGGTTCAGGGGCTGAGCCCCCGTGCTGTGGGAGCGGTTCGGGGGCTGAGCCCCCGTCAGGGCCGCCCGCCGGTCTCAGGCCGCTGTCGTGGTCCTGCGCCGGGTCGTGTCCGTCGGGATGTACGCCTGCGTCTGGTCAGCCTTCACCGCGTGGTGCATCGGGGCCGCGTTGGCCTGGTCGAGCGCGGACGCGGTCACTGCGGCCGGGCCGAGGACCACGGCCGCGACGGCGCACACGACCGCCCAGGGGCCGCGGGCGGTGCGGGTCCAGCCGCCGGCCTTCTCCATGGTGCTCGTGGTGTTCATGTGACTGCTGTTCATTTCTTCCCCACCTCCAGTCAGTGCGTGTGCATGACGATAGGGCGGCTGTTTCGGCGTGGTCCTTGAGCCGCCTACGAGGAACCTGTGAGGGCTCGCGCTCTTGACCCCCGCCGTGACTCCCGGCTTACCGTGGCCGCCCCGAACAGGAGCACCCCGCCCATGACCAGCCCGTACGTGCGCGAGATCACGCGCGAGGAGCATCTCGCCCACCTGCGGCTGCATCCCGACGTGAGCCATCTGCAGATCCCCGAGTGGGCCGACGTGAAGCCCGACTGGCTCGCGGAGAGCGTGGGCTGGTTCGAGGACGGGACGCGGATCGCGGCGGCGCTCGTCCTGTACCGGCCGCTGCCCGGCACCCGGCGCTGTCTCGCCTATCTCCCCGACGGGCCCGCGATCGACTGGCTCGGCCCACGCCCGGAGCGCCTGCTGGATCCCCTCGTCGCCCACCTGGAGAAGCGCGGGGCGTTCTCGGTGCGGATGGGGCCGCCCGTGGTCGTGCGGCACTGGGACGCCGGGACGGTGACCGCGGGCATCTCCGACCCCGACGTCCACCATGTGCGCGAGCTGCCCGCGGCAGGCGTCGACGGGTTCGCGCTGGACGCCGGGGAGCGGCTGCGCGGCCTCGGGTGGCGGCGCTGCGCGGCCGACGAGGACAGCGGCTTCGGCCCCGGGCAGCCGCGGTACGGCTGTCACATCCCGCTGGCGGGCCGCTCGGTGGACGACCTGCGCGAGGGGCTCGCACCGCACTTCGAGCAGTCCCTGCGCACGGCCGAGTCGGCGGGTGTCCGGGTCTCCTGGGGCACGGCCGCCGACCTGCCCGACTTCTACCGCCTCTACGCCGCGACCGCCGCCCGCGACGGCTTCCGGGCCCGCCCTCCGGTCTACTTCCGGCGCATGTGGGAGGCCCTGAACGCCGAGGACTCCGACCGGCTGCGGCTCTATCTCGCCGAGTACGACGGCGAGGTGCTCTCCGCCGCGCTGATGATCAACGTCGGCTCCCGGGTCTGGCACTCCTACGCCTCGTCCGGCCGCCGGGGGCGGGAAGTACGGCCCAGCAGCGCGCTGTTGTGGCGGATGCTGTGCGATGCGCGGGCGGCCGGTGCCTCGACGTACGACCTGCGTTCCGTCACGCCCTCCCTCGACGAGGACCGTCTGCTGGGCCGGCTCCACTTCAAGACGGGGGCCGGGGGCCGGGTCGTGGAGTACCTCGGGGAGTGGGAACGGCCGGTGGGGCTCCAGGGCAGGGTGCTCCAGCGGGCGTTGGGGGTGTATCTCGGCCGCAGGTGACCGGGTCAGGTCCTGCCCTGGAGCCGGGCCGCGGTCTTCCTGATCTGCGGCAGCAGGGCCTTGAGGGCGGCACCGGGGCAGGTCGTCATGTAGGCGTCGCCGTGGGCCGCGAGGGCGGGCAGCGCGGTGGTGGTGCCGGCTTTGTAGCGGCTGAGGCTGTTGCTGGAGGTGAGCCGGACGGTGGTGCGCGGGTCGATGTCGGCGAGGCCGAGTTTCCAGGCGGCCAGGGCGGCGATCGCGTCCGCCATCGCCCGGGGGACGTGGACGCCGGCGGTGAAGGTGCCGAGGGCGGCGATGCCCGCGGTGCGGTGGTTGAAGCCCAGGGTGTGGGCGCCGGTGACGGGACGGTCGACGCCGCCCGCACGGCCCTCGTAGATGGTGCCGCAGCGGTCGACGAGGAAGTTGTAGCCGATGTCGTCCCAGTCCCGGGCGCCGGTCTGGCCGGCGGCGAGGTAGCGGATGATGCGGGGCGCGTCGGCGCAGTCGTAGTCGTTGGGCGAGTCGGTGTGGTGCACGAAGACCGCGAGCACCTTGTCGTCGTAGTGCGGGGGCGGCGGGGTGCGGACGGCGGCGTTCGCCTCACCGGTGCGGGCGGCCCACACCGACCTCGGCACGATGTGCGGCCTGGCCGCACCAGGCGTGGCCACCCCGTGCCGGACCCCGGTGCCGCTCCGCGCGGCCTTGTCGGAGCCCGTGCCCTCCCTGCCCACGACGACACACAGCACGAGCACGAGCACGAGCACCGCGGCGAGGGCGGGGATGCAGACCAGGAGGGGGCGGGAGATACGGGGGGCTCGTCGGCGGGGTCCGGGGGGCGTGGGCTGATCAGGGGCGGCCGGGTTCGGGGCGGGTGCGGGCTCGTCAGCGGGCGTGGGATCCAGGGAGGGAGCTCTCTCCGAGGTCCCCAGGAAGGCCGACCCCTCCGACTGGCCAGGTGGCGTGGACATGGAGCCGGGGGGCGGTGCGGGGGATGTTCCTGCGGGCGTGGGGGTCGCCGGAGCCTGGGCTCGGCCGGGGCTGGCCGGCCGGGTGCCGGGCGCGGGGGTCGCGGCGGGGGGCGCGCCCGAAGGTTCGGGCATCGGCGGAGCCGGGGAGCGG
>NZ_JBIAUQ010000001.1:961473-1179692 GCF_042893155.1 Streptomyces sp. NPDC001668 | reverse complement strand
CGGCCGGGGCCCGCCTGCCGGGGACGAGGCCCGGGGCCGGCGATCGGAGATGCACCCGAAGGTTCGGGCGTCGGCGGAGCCGGGGAGCGGCCGGGGCCCGCCTGCCGGGGACGAGGCCCGGGGCCGGCGATCGGAGATGCACCCGAAGGTTCGGGCGTCGGCGGAGCCGGGGAGCGGCCGGGGGTCGCGGCGGGGGGCGCGCCCGACGTGAAGGCGGTCGGCGAAGCCGGGGAGCGGCCGGGGCCCGCCTGCCGGGGACGAGGCCCGGGGCCCGCGGCGGGAGATGCACCCGAAGGTTCGGGCGTCGGCGGAGCCGGGGAACGGCCGGGGGTCGCGGCGGGGGGCGCGCCCGGCAGGGAGGCGGTCGGCGGAGCCGGGGAGCGGCCGGGGCCCGCTGAGAGCGTGCTGGGAGCCGGCTCGGGGGCGGGGGGCGCCGTCGGACGTTGCCGGCGTGCTGGTCGCCGCCCTGCCGCGGTCAGGGCGTTCAGCAGCGCGAGCCGGAGTCGGCCGGGGCCTGCTCGCTGTGGGCCGGGGGCGGGGCTCGCGGGTGGGCCGTCTTGTCCTCGGCCCGCTGAATCGCCAGACCCACGTCGCCCATCTCCTCGGAGACGGCGGAGGGGGGTACCGCTGGCGGGCGCAGGCGCCTGCCGGGCCGCTTGGCCGGCGGGGCCCGCAGGCAGCGGGGATCGGTCCGGGCGGCCCGCACAGTCGGCAGGTGCCGGGCTCGCGGAGGGTGGTTCCCCGGGGGGCTCGGAGGGCGAGGGAGCCGAGGCGCCGCTCAGGCCCGCTGCGCGTGTGCAAGGCGCGGGGCCCGCGGAAGGGGTGTCTCCCGAGGGCGGCGGCTGTCGGTGCCCTCGCTCGGCGGGACCGACAGGTGCAGAAGGCCGGTCCTGGGTCGCCGAGGGGGTGCCCGGCGCGGGGGACGCCGTCGGACGTCCCCGGGATGCCGGTCGCCGCCCTGCCGCGGTCAGGGCGTTCAGCAGCGCGAGCCGGAGTCGGCCCGCGGGGCGTATTCGGGGGGCTCGCCTTCTGCGCGGGCCCCGCGATCTTCGGACACGCATGGTTCCACTGTCGGCCGGATCCGCTCCGCCCGCGATGTGTGCTGTGCCACCCGGTGGAACCATCGTCCTGGTCCGCGACGTTTTTCCAGGTGCACGCGCGTGGCCGGTTCCCGGTGTCACGCGCGCGCGTAGCTGATCACTGGACGCCTCGCCTGCGTACTGAAGGTCCAGAGAGAGAAGGGCGGCTCCGTGGACGTGCTCGACATCCTGCTGTTGCTGGTGATCGCCGCCTATGCGGCCTCCGGCTACCGGCGTGGCCTGGTGGCCGGCTGTGTCTCGTTCGCCGGCTTCGTGGGCGGCGCGGTCGTGGGCGTGTGGGTGCTGCCGTGGATGATGGACCTGGTGACACCGGGCAGTACGGCCGCCACGGTGACCGCGGTGCTGACCGTGCTGGTCCCGGCCGCGGTGGGGCACGAGCTGGCGGGGCGGCTGGCGCTGAGGCTGCGCCGGGAACTGGACCAGGGGCCGCTGCGGGTCGCGGACGGCGTCGGCGGGGCCGTCGCCAACTCGGTGGCGGTGCTGATCGTGGCGTGGGTCGCCGCCAGTGTGCTCGGCGCGTCCTCCTCCCCGCTGGTCACCACGGCCATACGGGACTCCTCCCTGCTCGGCGCCGTCCAGGACTCCATGCCGGAGACCACTCCGACCTGGTTCTCCCGGGCCACCTCCGCGCTCACCGAGGCGGGCTTCCCGCAGGTCTTCAACCCGTTCGAGAACGAGTCGACGGCCGAGGTCGCGAGGCCCACCGGCGACAGCGTCACGGCCGCCGCCACCAACGCCGCCAAGGTCAGCACCGTCAAGATCGAGGGCGCCTCCGGCACCCAGGGCCGCGAGGGCAGCGGCTTCGTGTACGCCCCGCAGCACGTGATGACCAACGCCCACGTGGTGGCCGGCATCGACGAGCCGAGCGTCCGGATCGGCGGGGTCGGGCAGGTGTACCGGGCACGGGTGGTGCTGTTCGATCCGGACCGGGACGTGGCCGTGCTGTACGTCCCCGATCTCCGCGCGCCGGTGCTGCGCTTCGACGACAGCGCCTCGCGGGGCGACTCCGCGGTGGTCGCGGGCTACCCCCAGGACGGCGACCTGAACCTCCAGGCGGCCACGGTCGCGGGCCGGGTGAAGGCGACCGGGCAGAACATCTACAGCGACGCCACCGTCACCCGCGAGATCTACTCGATCCGCTCGACCGTCCGCCCCGGCAACTCCGGCGGCCCCCTGCTGACCACCACCGGCGAGGTCTACGGCGTGGTCTTCGCCCGCTCCACCTCCGACGACGAGACGGGCTACGTCCTGACCGCCGAGGAGGTCGCCGACGACGCCCGCAAGGCGGCGGACGCCACCTCACCGGTGGACACGGGCGAGCTGGTCACGTCGTAACGCGGCCGCCTCACGGATGATGAGAGGGCCGGTTCCTTTTCGTCCCTGTCGCGGAGGCTCCCGTGCCCGTGTTCTTCCTGATCTCGCTGCTCGTGGCGGGGGTGGCGCTCTACCTGGTGGTGCGCCGACGCCGTACGACCGCCGCGGCCGACCAGGTGGTCAGAGACGGCGCCCCATGAGGACGTCGTCCACGTACTCCCCCGCCAGCAGGAACTCCTGCGGCAGTACCCCCTCGACGGCGAAGCCCTCGGACTCGTAGAGCCTGCGGGCCGGCGTGTTGTGGCCGAGGACCCGCAGGGTGAGGCGGCGGGCGCCCCGGCGGCGGGCCTCGTCGGTGATCGCGCGGATCAGGGCCCGGCCGACACCGCGCCCACGTGCCTGGGCGCTGACGACGAAGCCCTGGATCTGGCGCACATGGGCGTTCGCGTCGAGCCCGGTCGGGAAACCGAGACGGACGTACCCGAGGATGCGGCGGTCGGCCTCGGCGACCAGGCAGTCGCCGGGGAGGTGGCGCTCGTCGAAGAAGGGCCGGTAGGGCGGCCGCTGTTCGGGCAGGATCTCGTGCAGGGGCGACCACTCGGCGCGGTCGAGGCGGGCCAGTTCCTCCTCGTCGTCGGGGAGAGCGAGGCGTATGGACAGCTGCGACATGACCGCCACCCTACGGCGGGGGGACCGGAACCAGACATCGCTCTTACACACCCACCAGGCAGGATGAGGTCATGCAACTTTCAAGAATCGCGGTGGCCGGGGCGTCCGGACTGATCGGCTCGGCGCTGGTGCGGTCTCTCACCGCGGACGGGCACGAGGTGGTGCGGCTGGTGCGCCGGGAGCCGCGGGACGAGACCGAGGTCCGGTGGGACCCCGAGGCCGGGCGGGTCGACACGGCCGGGCTCGCCAGGTGCGACGCCGTGGTCAACCTCGCCGGGGCGGGCGTCGGTTCGCGGCGCTGGACCGAGGCGTACAAGAAGCGGATCCACGACAGCCGGGTCAACGGCACGACCGCCCTCGCCCGGGCCGTCGCCTCCCTGGACGAGCCGCCGCGCGTCTTCGTGAACGGCAGCGCGATGGGCTACTACGGCGAGACCGGCGACCGGGTCGTCGACGAGAACTCGCCCTCCGGGCAGGGGTTCCTGCCCGAGCTGTGCGTGGAGTGGGAGGCGGCGGCCGCGCCCGCGCAGGAGGCGGGCGTCCGCACCGCGTTCACCCGCACCGGGCTCGTGGTGGGCCGCGGCGGCGGAGCCTGGGGGAAGCTGTTCCCGCTGTTCCAGGCGGGACTCGGCGGACGGATGGGCGACGGAGGGCAGTACTGGTCGTTCATCGCGCTGCACGACGAGGTGGCCGCGATCCGCCACCTGCTGGAGACCGACGGGTTGTCAGGACCCTTCAACCTGACCGCCCCCGAGCCCCTGACGAACCGTGAGATCACCGAGGCCATGGGCCGCGTGCTGCACCGGCCGACCCTCTTCACCGTCCCCGCGCCGGTCCTGCGGGCCGTGCTCGGCGAGATGGCCGGGGACGTGCTCGGCAGCGCCCGGGTACGGCCGACGCGGCTGCTGGAGTCGGGCTTCACGTTCGCGTTCCCGGACATCGAGGGGGCGATTCGGGCGGCCTGACGCTCCGTGGCCGTACGTGACGACATGCGACCTGTGTGCGACCGTGCCCTGCCGATGCGCGACTGCCCCTGACCGGCCACCGCCCTACCCTCGATCCGAACTCGGGTATTCCCGGAGCCTGTTGGGGGCATGACGTCCCCACCGGCCGCGCAACCTCGAGGAGGGGCACGTGCTTGAGCCCGCGTACCAGGCGGACGTCGTGATCGTGGGAGCCGGGGTCGCCGGACTCTCCGCGGCGCATCGGCTGACCAGCGCAGGAGTGACCGTCGCGGTGTTGGAGGCCGCCCCTTGTGCGGGCGGCCGTATGTCGACCGAGAAGGTCGACGGCTTCCGGCTCGACCGGATCGGACAGCTGCTGTCCACGGCGTATCCCGAACTACGGCTGACACCGGGGCTCGACGGGCTCGTCCTGCGCCCGTTCGCGCCGGGGGTGCTGCTGCACGGCGACGGGCGCCACCACCGGGTGGACGCTCCGGCGGGCGCCCGGAGCGCGAGGGGCGCACTGCGTGCGGTGCGCGCCCTGGCGAGCGCCCCTCGGGGGGTGCCGGGGACCGCGTCCCGGAGAGCCGCGTTCCGGGTCCTGCCCGGTGCCGGCCAGACAACCGTGTCCCGGGCCCCGCGCGCGGCCGCCCCGCTCGGCGGCGCCGTCGATCAGGCACGGCTCGGTGCCGCGCTCACCCGGCTCGCCCACGCGCCCGTCGAAGGTCTCCTCGCCCGTCCCGAACTGCCCGCAGGACAGGCGCTCGCGGCCCGGGGGCTGCCCGCACGCACGATCGACGGCTTCCTGCGTCCGCTGCTCGCCGCGCTGCTGTGCGACCCCGCGCTGACCACGTCCAGCCGCTGTGCCGACCTCGCCCTGCGGGCCTTCGCGGGCGGACGGCTGTGTGTGCCGGAGGGGGGCGCCGAGACGCTTCCGGAGCTGCTCGCGCGGACCCTGCCCGCGGGCACCATGCACACGGGAGTACGCGTCACGTCCGTCGCGACGACATCGGTGACCACGGCCGAGCACGGCGCGATCCGGTGCCGGGCGGTGCTGCTGGCGACCGACGCGCGGGCCGCGGCCGAGTTGCTGCCGGGGCTGCGGGTGCCCGACTTCCACCCGGTGACGGTCGTCCACCACACGACGGACGACCCGCCCCGCACGGGTTCCGCACTGCTGCTCGACGCCGACCGGGGCGGCCCGGTGGCCCACACGGCGGTGATCAGCGAAGTCGACCCGAGCCGGGCCCCCTCGGGCCGGGCCCTGATCTCCTCGACGGTCCTCGGGGACCCCCCGTCCGACCTGGACGCGGCGGTACGCACCCACCTCTCCCGCCTCTACGCCACCCCCACCCACCGATGGGAGACCTTGGCGGTGCACCACACCCGGGAGGCGGTCCCGGCCATGCCCGCACCCCACGACCTCCGCCGCCCGGTACGCCTCCTGGCCGGCCTGTACGTCTGCGGCGACCACCGCGACACGAGCACGGTGCAAGGCGCACTGCATTCGGCGCACCGGGCAACAGCGGCAATCCTGAAGGACCTGGGAGCGGCGCGCTCGATGCACCGAGCAGACCCGACCCCAACAGCTCAAGCAGCGTGACGGTTCACCCGCGCCCCTTGGGGGCGCGGGGAACTGCGCGACAAGCCACGACGCATGTCGCGGTCGGCATACAGCGGTGCGGAGTTACGGCGAGGCGGCTCACCCCAGCGCAGCGACCTTGTCGCGATAACTCCGCACCGGCGCCGCATCCTTGTACGGCTCCAACCGCCGCTCGAAGTCCCGCACATACTCCACCGCCCGCACCGACCGCATCTCCGCCGCCTGCCCGGCGGCCTCCGCGGCCAACGCACACGCCTGGTCCAACTCCCCCAGCCCCAGCCGCGCGGAGGCGAGCACCACCCGGCAGAACAACCGACTGCGGGCGTACGCGGGCGCACGCAACTGAAGCGAGCGCTCGGCGTGCTGCGCCGCCGCCCGGAACTGCTGGAGATCCCGGTGGCAGTGCCCGAACTCGTCCGCCAGCTGTGCCTCGTCGAAGAACCGCGCCCAGTGCGGGACGTCGTCACCGGGACGCGCCGCCTCCAGCGCCCGTTCCGCGCGGACCAGTGACGCGGTGCAGGCCCGCACCTCCCCCAGCACCCCGTGCCCCCGTGCCTCGGCGGAGTGCAGCAGCGCCTGCACGACCGGCGGCGCGGTCGTGCCGACACCCTGCTGGGCCACCCGCGCGAGCTGGATCGCCTCCCGGCCGTGCCCCAGGTACACGGCCTGCCGGCTCATCGTGACCAGCACGTACGCCCCGTACGCCCGGTCCCCCGCCGCCTGCGCGAGCCGCAGCGCCTGCACGAAGTACCGCTGTGCGAGCCCGTGGGCCGCGATGTCGTACGACGTCCAGCCCGCGAGCCGGGTCAGGTCCGCGGCCGCGGCGAAGAGCCGGCGTCCGGTGGTCTCGCCGTACGTGCCGCGCAGCATCGGCTCGCACTCGTGCTCCAGGTAGCGGACCAGGGCCTGCCGGGCGTGCCCGCCGCCGTACTGGTCGTCGAGGGTGCGGAAGAGCCGGCCGACCGAGGCGAGCGCGGCGATGTCGCCGCCGGTGACCTTCTGGCCGGGGCCGCGCTCGGCCTGGCCGCGTTGCCGGGGCACCACCGGGCGCCCCTGCGCAGGGACCCGGAGCGGGGGCTCGCCGCGGGCGACCTGGTCGTCGGGGCGGCCGATCAGCCAGTCCCGGCTCGGGACGACCAGGCCGGCCGGCGTGAAGGCGATCTTGCGCAGTTCGGCGTGGCTGCCGGAGTCCTTGCGCCACAGCCCGCTGACGATGTCGACGGCCTCCTCGGGGCCCGCGGCGAACTCCAGTCCGGCGTAGACGGGCGCGCAGGCGTCGAGGCCGAGGTCCTGCGCGGAGAGCCGGCGGCCGAGCCGGCGGGTGAAGACCTCGGCGATGAGGGCGGGGGTGGTGCCCCGGGGCTGCTGCCCGCGCAGCCACCGGGTCACGGAGGTCTTGTCGTATCTGAGATCCAGCCCGTGTTCGAGACCGAGCTGGTCCACGCGTCGGGCGAGACCCGCGTTGGAGAACCCCGCTTCTGCGATGAGCGCGGCGAGCTGTCGGTTGGGAGTGCGCTGCGCGGGTCGTTCCGTCATCTGCGGTGCGGTCTCCTGCCTTTCGGGCCGTCACGTGGTCACGTGGTGCCCGGATTGCCTGTGAGCTGCCCTTATGGCCTCTGCGAACGGCGCGAATGTAGCGGAGAGTGAGCAGACGATCGCACACTTCGACGCTCGTTCATCCGATCGTGTGAGGATTGCCCCCAGGGCTGACGCCCGCGAGGCGGACGTACAGTGGCGTAGGCACCTTTCGTGCCTTACGACCTTCTAGGGAGGCGCTTGCCGTGAGTGGGTTGCGGTTCGTCCGCATGGGGTTCGGTGCGGACGCGGTCGAGTACCAGGTGGCGTGGGACGAGCAGCGCCGGGTGCACGCGGCGCGGTTCGAGGACGAGGTCCCCGACACCGTCCTGCTGCTCGAACACCCCCCTGTCTATACGGCGGGCCGGCGCACCGCGGACAACGAGCGCCCCCTCGACGGCACCCCCGTCATCGACGTCGACCGCGGCGGCAAGATCACCTGGCACGGTCCGGGCCAGCTGGTGGGCTATCCGATCCAGAAGCTCCCGCGCCCGGTGGACGTGGTGGCGCACGTACGGCGGCTGGAGGAGGCCCTGATCCGCACCTGCGCGGAGTTCGGCCTCGAGACCAGCCGGGTCGAGGGCCGCAGTGGCGTGTGGGTGCTCGGTGATCCGGTCGAGACGCGTCCGTCCCTCGGCGGGCTCTCCCTGGACTTCGACCCCCGGCTGACCGACGAGGAGTTCGACCCGCGGATGAACGGGCCGGAGTACGCCCCGTCCAACGCGGGCCAGCGCCGCGAGGACCGCAAGATCGCGGCGATCGGCATCCGCGTGGCCAAGGGCGTGACGATGCACGGCTTCTCGTTCAACGTGAACCCGGACAACAAGTGGTTCGACCGGATCATCCCGTGCGGCATCCGTGACGCGGGCGTCGCCTCCCTCGCGGACGAGCTCGGCCGCGACGTGACCATCGACGAGGTCCTGCCGGTCGTCGAACGGCACCTGAGGGACGTACTGGAGAACGCGGAGCTGAAGCCGAGGGTGATCGAGAAGACACCTGCGGCCTGAGACAGGCAGCGGGCTTTCAAATCCACGGGCGTACCCTTGAGCACGCCGAAGAATCAAACGCTAGGGAGCCGGTCGTGTCCGCAGTCGCACCCGACGGACGCAAGATGCTGCGCCTGGAGGTCCGCAACGCCCAGACCCCCATCGAGCGCAAGCCCGAGTGGATCAAGACCCGGGCGAAAATGGGCCCCGAGTACACCGCCATGCAGAAGCTCGTGAAGAGCGAGGGTCTGCACACGGTCTGCCAGGAAGCCGGCTGTCCCAACATCTACGAGTGCTGGGAGGACCGCGAGGCGACCTTCCTCATCGGTGGCGACCAGTGCACCCGGCGCTGCGACTTCTGCCAGATCGACACCGGCAAGCCCGAGGCGCTCGACCGTGACGAGCCGCGCCGCGTGGGCGAGTCCGTGGTCACCATGGACCTGAACTACGCCACCATCACCGGCGTCGCCCGTGACGACCTGGAGGACGGCGGCGCCTGGCTGTACGCCGAGACGGTCCGCCAGATCCACGAGCAGACGTCCTCCCGTGAGGCCGGCCGCACCAAGGTCGAGCTGCTCGCCCCCGACTTCAACGCCGTGCCGGAGCTGCTCCGGCAGGTCTTCGAGTCCCGCCCCGAGGTCTTCGCGCACAACGTCGAGACGGTCCCGCGGATCTTCAAGCGGATCCGCCCCGGCTTCCGCTACGAGCGCTCCCTGAAGGTCATCACCGACGCCCGCGACTTCGGCCTGGTGACCAAGTCCAACCTGATCCTCGGCATGGGTGAGACCCGCGAGGAGGTCAGCGAGGCGCTCCAGCAGCTGCACGACGCCGGCTGCGAGCTCGTCACCATCACGCAGTACCTGCGCCCGTCGGTGCGCCACCACCCCGTGGAGCGCTGGGTCAAGCCGCAGGAGTTCGTGGAGCTGAAGGAGGAGGCCGAGCAGATCGGCTTCTCCGGAGTGATGTCCGGTCCGCTCGTCCGGTCCTCCTACCGGGCCGGCCGGTTGTATCAGATGGCCGTCGAGAAGCGTGGTTCCTACGTCGCCTCGCAGGCGGTCTGAGACCTCCCCGATGGCACGGAGTGCCACTCCAAACGTGTGAATCCCAGCACAAGCAACTACCGCTCGGTAGCGGCCGATTGACGCGGTCCCGGACATCCCCGCAGATAGGGGGGTCATCGGGGCCGCGTCCGTGTTTTCGGGCGGAGTACAAGGCTTCATGGGCGTTTGACCGGTCGGTCACGCCCTGGTAACACCATTCAGTGACCCTGGTTGTACAGCCCGTGCACCGCTCACCCGAGCCGCCACCCCGAGGGGGACCCCCATCATGCAGGCCGCGCCGGTTCGCGCCACCGCCATCCCGTCGTTCACCACTGCACTGCGTGCCGTCGAGTCGCTGCTCATGAGCAGCGGTCAGCGCACCGCCCGCCGCAACGCCTGGACCTCCGTCCTGGAGGACCGCCGCCGCGCCAAGGACCGGGTCGAGGCGCAGCGCGTCCTGGACCAGACGTTCACCATCAGCTCCTGAAGCCTCCCGTTCAGGGTGCGGACACTGCCGTCGTCGGCGTCCGCACGGCCACGTAGACTTCGGGGCATGGCGAGAAGTGACAGTGCGGCCGATGCCGCGAACCCCGGGCGACTGAAGCAGATCGCCCTGACGTACAAGATGACCCGCAAGGCCGACAAGACGATCGGCCTGGTGCTCGCGGGTGTCTTCATCCTCATCCTCGGCGTCTTTCTCGCCATCGGTTTCCTGATCGGCCACCCGGTCTACCTCGGCATCCTGGGCTTCCTGCTCGCCTTCCTCGGGACGGCGATCGTGTTCGGGCGCCGCGCCGAGCGGGCCGCGTTCGGGCAGATGGAGGGCCAGCCGGGTGCCGCCGCGGCCGTACTGGACAACATCGGCCGGGGCTGGACGACCACCCCCGCGGTGGCGATGAACCGCAGCCAGGACGTGGTGCACCGGGCCGTCGGCAAGGCCGGCATCGTCCTGGTCGCCGAGGGCAACCCGAACCGGGTCAAGAGCCTGCTGGCCGCCGAGAAGAAGAAGATGAACCGCATCGTCGCGGACGTGCCGGTGCACGACATCGTCGTCGGCACGGGCGAGGGCCAGGTCCCCCTGAAGAAGGTGCGGACCGCCATGCTCAAGCTGCCGCGTGTACTGACGGGCCCGCAGGTGACCGCCACCAACGACCGGCTGCGCGCGTTGGGCGACCTGATGAGCAACATGCCGTTGCCGAAGGGCCCGATGCCCAAGGGTATGAAGCTGCCGAAGGGCGGCGGCAAGGCCCGCTGACCTCGCTGCTACGACGATGGGGGCGCCCGGAACGACTCCGGGCGCCCCCATCGTCGTAACGGACAGGGGAAGGGGTATCAGGGGGTATCAGCAGTCGCTCTGCGCGGCCCGGCCCGCGAACCGGTCGCCGAGCCAGGAGACGACGTCACCGACGGCCTGGTTGTCGGTGAGGAGATGATCGCCGGGGTAGATCTTCCAGCCGGTCTTCACGCCCGCGGCGCAGTAGGCGGTGTGGACGGCGTCCTCGGTGGCGGTGGGGATGACCTCGTCGAGGGCGCCCCGGTACTGGAGGACGGGGAAGGCGATCTTGTAGCTCCCGAGGTTCACGCCGAGTTTCTGGGCGTCCAGGACCTGGCCCCAGGTGCGGCCGTCGCTGCCGCGCTGCCGGTAGAGCTGGTCGAGGGTGAGCCCGGCCGTGGTGAAGTCCTTGATGCTCTTGCCCGCGAGGGCGGTGACGGTGCCCGCCACGCACACGGACTTGGCGGTCTTCACGGCCTCCTTGCCCTGGTCGTTGAGGAGCGAGTCGAGAGGCAGGGTCGGGTAGGCGGCCTGGACGCCGACGGCCGCGTCGGCGAGGAAACCGGAGAAGGCACCGCCGTCGAGCCCGGCCGCCACCTGCTTCAGGTCACCGGGGACGCCACCGGAGGCGTCCCCGACCACGTTGAGCCCGGGGGCGTAGCCCGCCGCCAGCTGGGCCGCCCACAGGCTGGCCGCGCCGCCCTCGGAGTAGCCCCACAGGCCGACGCGGGTCCGTTCGGACAAGCCGCTGCCCGGTACCGCGGGGGCGGCGCGGGCGATGTCGAGCAGGGCATGGCCGGAGTCGGTGCCGGCGACATAGCGGTGCGTCTGGCCGTCGAGGTAGCCGGGACCGTCGGTCGCGGCGACCGCGTACCCCGCCTTGAGCAGGGCCGCGATGTTGTCGCCCTCGTACTCGTCCTGGAAGGCCCCGGCGAGCTGCTTGGAGAACGCGCACTGGGGGCCGAGACCGAGGGTGCCGGGGTGGAAGGCGACGACGGGCCGGGTGCCCGCGCCGGTCCAGGGTGCCGTGGGGACGGCGAGGGTGCCGGAGACGGCGACGGGCCGGCCCTGGTTGTCGGTGGAGCTGTAGAGGACCTTCCAGGCGGACATGGCGATGTTCCCCGGCACCTGGCTCAGGGTGACGGAACGGCAGGCCAGCACGGTGCCCGGCGTCGCGGGCACGGTGGCGGGGGGTGTGTAGACGTCCGCGTCGGCGGCGGTGCAGGCGGCCGCGCGCTCTGCGGCGGGGGCCTGGGAGACCGGGACGCCGCCCAGCAGGGCGGCAGTGGTGAGAGCGGTGACAGCGGTGACCAGGGCGGATCTCTTCATCGGTCCGGCGCGTCCCTTCGCAACGGGGGAGGTTGCTCTGGGTGCCAGACGCTAGGAGCCCGGACCTACTGACCCATAGTCAGCCACCGCGCATGTTCGTCGCGGCGGCTGTCAGGACGCGACAAAGGCGAGGGACCTCGTCGGCGGTGGGATGCGCGGGGTCAGATGCGCACTTCCACGGTCTTCGCCAGCCGGTCGTGCAGCCCCCGGCCGTCGCGGTCCCAGATCAGGGCCGGGAGGGCGAGGCAGAGCAGGACCGTGCGCAGCAGGGCGCGCGCCGGGTTCACACGGCCGGTGGCGAGGGCGACCACGCGCAGGCCGAAGAGGCGCTTGCCCGGGGTGAAGCCGATGGTGCCGACGGTGAGGGCGCCCATCAGGAAGAACACCAGCAGAGCCCAGTTCGAGGTCGCGGGATCGCCGTAGCTCTGCGTGATGAGCTGGGATGCAATCAGGACGCTCATCGCCCAGTCCACGGCCAGTGCGCCCAGCCGTCGCCCGGGGCGGGCGATCGACCCCGGTCCCTCCTCCGGCAGGCCGAGCTGCTCTCCGCGGTATCCGAAGTCGACACCGGCATCCTCGGCGGCCGCGCGGGGGCCTGAGAGCCACGATCCGATTGCATCCCTCTTGTCCACGCGTCCACCGTACTGCCAGCGTTTCGGGATACGGACAGGTGGGGCGGGACCCACGATGTCCGGTTAACTTGTGCGAAACAAATGGGTCACGCCCGAGAAACCACCCGTCCCTAGGGTCGTGGACAGCGTGTGCCACCGCACTGGCCGCACGAACGAACTACCACCCCGGTCCAGGAACGGTCGGGAGTAGGAGGAGCTGGATGTTCCAGAACGCCGACGAGGCCAAGAAGTTCATCGCGGACGAGGACGTCAAGTTCGTCGACGTCCGCTTCTGCGACCTGCCGGGCGTCATGCAGCACTTCACGCTGCCCGTCGAGGCGTTCGACCCGGACGAGGAGCTCGCGTTCGACGGCTCGTCGATCCGCGGCTTCCAGGCCATCCACGAGTCCGACATGGCGCTGCGCGCGGACCTGTCGACCGCCCGGGTGGACCCCTTCCGCCGCGACAAGACGCTGAACATCAACTTCTTCATCCACGACCCGATCACCGGCGAGCAGTACAGCCGTGACCCGCGGAACGTGGCGAAGAAGGCCGAGGCCTACCTCGCGTCGACGGGCATCGCCGACACGGCCTACTTCGGCCCCGAGGCGGAGTTCTACGTCTTCGACTCGGTGCGTTTCGCGACCTCGTCGAACGAGTCCTTCTACCACATCGACTCCGAGGCGGGTGCCTGGAACACCGGTGCGCTGGAGGACAACCGCGGTTACAAGGTCCGCTACAAGGGCGGTTACTTCCCGGTCCCGCCGGTCGACCACTTCGCCGACCTGCGTGCCGAGATCTCCCTGGAGCTGGCCAAGTCCGGCCTCCAGGTCGAGCGCCAGCACCACGAGGTGGGCACCGCCGGCCAGGCCGAGATCAACTACAAGTTCAACACGCTGCTCGCCGCGGCCGACGACCTCCAGCTCTTCAAGTACATCGTGAAGAACGTGGCCTGGCGCAACGGCAAGACCGCGACCTTCATGCCGAAGCCGATCTTCGGTGACAACGGCTCGGGCATGCACGTCCACCAGTCCCTGTGGGCCGGCGGCTCCCCGCTCTTCTACGACGAGGCCGGCTACGCGGGCCTGTCGGACACCGCCCGCTACTACATCGGCGGCATCCTCAAGCACGCCCCGTCGCTGCTGGCCTTCACCAACCCGACGGTGAACTCGTACCACCGCCTGGTGCCGGGCTTCGAGGCGCCGATCAACCTGGTGTACTCGCAGCGCAACCGCTCCGCGGCCATGCGTATCCCGATCACGGGCTCCAACCCGAAGGCCAAGCGCGTCGAGTTCCGCGCGCCCGACTCCTCCGGCAACCCGTACCTCGCCTTCTCGGCCCTGCTCCTGGCGGGCCTGGACGGCATCAAGAACAAGATCGAGCCGGCCGAGCCGATCGACAAGGACCTGTACGAGCTGGCTCCCGAGGAGCACGCGAACGTCGCCCAGGTCCCGACCTCCCTCCCGGCGGTCCTCAACTCCCTCGAGGCCGACCACGAGTTCCTCCTCCAGGGCGATGTCTTCACGCCGGACCTGATCGAGACGTGGATCGACTTCAAGCGGACGAACGAGATCGCCCCGCTGCAGCTGCGTCCGCACCCGCACGAGTTCGAGCTGTACTTCGACGTGTGATCGACGCGTAGGCCGTACGGCGGCGCCCTCACTCCTGTTGTCCGGGGGTGGGGGCGTCGTCGTATCGTTTCCTGCACGGCTGTTCGACAGGAGACGACGGGGGATACGGGGATGCCCGAACAGGACGACATGGAGCGGGAGTTCGACATCAAGTGGGCCGACGGGGCCGAGTTCAAGGAGCCCTCGGCACGGGCCCGGATGCTGGCCGCCCGCTGGAAGGAGAACCCGCCGAAGCCGCAGCCGTTCCGCGCCGACCCCGAGTTCAGGGCGCCGCGGCGTTCCTCGTGGCGCTCGACGGTGATCGTGTTCGGCTGTGTGGCGGTGGTCGTGCTGCTGCTGGGGTACGTGAACTTCCGGGCGTCGTACTGACTGCCCCCGGGCTGAGCAGGTAAATCGCGGGACCTTCCGCGCTGGTACGCCTACGATCTGCGGACACATCGAGACCGGGAGCGGGCGTGCGCGGGAACAACGGGGACGGGACAGCGGCGGCGGTTCGCCTCGCGGAGGGGGCGTCGCTCGGGGAGGCCGTCGACACGGCCGACCCGGGCGCCTGGATAGGGCTGGACGCCGGGGTGCGGGCGAGCGGCTGGACCCACGGCGACGACCCGTGGCTGCCGCCGGGCTGGGAGCGGACCGCGAGCGGACGCGCGCTGACGGACGCCCTGCGCGAGGGCTCGACGGCGGCCGGCCTCCTCACCGAGGGGCAACTCGCGCTCGGTCTGTGCCACCGTGACGGCAGGGTCAGATCCGCGGCCCTGGCGCGGGCGGCCGCGTATCCCGGGCTGCTGCCGCTGGTGGTCGTGCGGTGTTCCGACTGGGCCTCGCCGGTGCGTGAGGACGCCCGGCGGCTGCTCGCGGACGTCCTCGACGCCGGGTCCGCGGTACGGCTGATGCCGCTGATCCTGCGGATCGGGCGCCGGGACCGGGGTGACCTCGTCACCGGCCTGGCCACCCGATTGCTGCGCGCCGCGCCCCGGGACACGCTCGTCCCGCTGTACACCGACGCCGACCGGACCACCCGGCGCCACGGCTACCGCCTCGCCGTAAAGGAGGGGTACCTCTCCCCCGCCGAGCTGGCCCGAGCCGCCGCCCGGGACGACGACACGGTCGTGCAGGGGCTCTGCGCGGATGCCGCCCTGGCCGGCGTGGTGGAGGGCGGCGTGGACGACGCCGTACTCGAACCGCTGCTGGCCGCTCGCAATCCGCGGGTGCGGTCGGCCGGGGTGACCGCGCTGCGGCGGGCCGGACAAGGGGAGCGGGCTGTGGGGTTCCTCGGCGACCGGGCCGGGATGGTGCGGGCCTGTGCGCGGTATGTCGTACGGCAGTCCGGGGGTGATCCCCTGGCGTGGTACCGGCGGCGGTGTGCCGATGCCGGTGACGCGGCGCTGCCGGCGGGGGCGGTGAGCGGGCTCGCGGAGTGCGGGAGCCGGAGTGACGCCGAGCTGCTGTGGGCGCTGACCTCGCATCCGGACCCGGTGGTCAGGGCGCGCGCCGTGGGCGGGCTGCGGACGCTGGACGTGCTGGACGTACGACGGCTGCGGGCGCTGCTCGACGATCCCGCGGCCGGTGTGGTGCGGGAGGCGACGCTGGCGCTGGTGCCGTCCGCGCGGCTGCTGGACGCCGGATGGCTGCTGGAGCGGCTGGCGGTGGAGCGGGCCCGGGAGACGCGGGTCTCGGCGTTCCGGCTGCTCCAGGCGCACGGCGGGCTCGCGGGGCTGCGGGCGGCCGTCGCACTGGTCGACGATCCGGACGACAAGCTGCGGTACTGGGCCCGACGGTCGGTACGGCGCTGAGGCGTATGGGGAGGCCGGGCTCAAGGCCTGAACCTTTGCTGCCCCTAGGGCTGATCGCGACCGCTTCATGGGCACGGACAGGTGCACACTGAAGGGTGGGACGAGTGCCTGACTGCGGGGTGGTGCAGATGCGGAGTCGTTTCCGGAGCGACCGGCGGCTGACCGTGCGGATGACGGTCACGATGTTCCTGCTCGGGCTGCTGTATGTGGCCTTCGTCGCCGTGCTGATCGTGTTGCTGAAGTCCTGGCTGCTGGTCGTGGGGCTGATCGCCGTGATGTTCGTGGCGCAGTTCTGGTTCTCCGACAAGATCGCGATGTTCGCGATGCGGGGGCGGGTCGTGGGGCGGGAGGAGTATCCCGAACTGCACGCCGTGGTCGACCGGCTGTGCGCGATCGCGGACATGCCCAAGCCCGTGATCGCGGTGTCCACGATGGACATGCCGAACGCGTTCGCCACCGGGCGGAACCCGGACAACGCGGTGGTGTGTGTGACCACCGGGCTGCTGCGGCGCCTTGAGCCCGCCGAGCTGGAGGGTGTGCTCGCGCACGAGCTGTCGCACGTGGCGCACAAGGACGTCGCCGTGATCACCATCGCCTCGTTCCTGGGCGTGATCGCCGGTCTGATCGTGCGGTTCGCCTTCTACAGCCAGGTGTTCGGAGGCCGGAAGGACCAGAACACCGCCGTGATCTTCGCCGCCGTCATGGGTGTCTCGGCGGCCGTGTACGCGCTCAGCTTCCTGCTGATCAGGGCACTGTCCCGGTACCGGGAGCTGGCGGCGGACCGGGCGGCGGCCCACCTCACCGGCCGTCCCTCGGCTCTCGCCTCCGCGCTCACCAAGGTCTCCGGGGAGCTCGCCCGCATCCCGACCAAGGACCTGCGGACCGCCCAGGCCTTCAACGCCTTCTACTTCACCCCGGCCACCGGCAAGGAGCCCGGCATCGAGCGGATCTTCTCGACCCACCCGTCCCTGGAACAGCGACTGGAGCAACTGGGGCGGATCTCCACGGAGTTGGGTGAGGCGGCGACGCCCGGGAACGGCAGGACGGACTGAGCATGGGGCTGCTGGACATCCTGCTCGGGCGCACGAAGCCCGTCGCTCCCGACCTCGACCAGCTCTTCGCGCTGCCGTCGGCGGCCGTGACGCTGGAGGCGGCCGCCTCCTTCACGCCGACCGGCCGCGGGGCGGTGTGCTTCGCCACGGTCGAGGGCGCGGCCTTCGAGCAGACACACCGGGAGGTCCAGGCCCTGCTGGACGCGGACGCCGACCGGGACGGGCCGCCGGTGGAGCTGCGGCGGGACGACTTCGGCTACTCCTGGCTGGTCTCCGAGCGCACCCCGGACCAGCTTCCGCAGCTGGTCAACGACCTGCACGCGGTGAACAGTTCGATGGAGGTCAACGGCTTCGGGCCGCAACTGCTGTGCTCGCTGGCCGGGTTCCAGGACTCCGAGGGCCGTTCCCTCGCGCTGGTCTACCTCTACAAGCGCGGCAGCTTCTACCCCTTCGCGCCGCTGCCGGGTGCGGGGCAGCGGCGCGACAACCCGCTGGAGCTTCGCGTGAAGGCGGCGCTCACGAACGATCTGCGGATCGAGCAGGACCTGAACCGCTGGTTCCCCCTGTGGGGCGCCCCCGGACTCTGAGACCGGGACGCCGAGCTCCTAACCCTTTCTCTCCCGCGCCTGTCGGCGGGCCTCCAGGGGGTGCTCGCGGCGGTAACGGCGTTCCCACCTGGCCTGCTTGTCCCGCCGGTCGCGGTACGCCCGGTAACTCCCGGGCGTCGCGCCCGACGCGCCCCCGGACGAGGACGCCGAGGCGCCCCGGTCGCTCCGCCCGTACTGCGCGTACAGGAAGAGCAGGGCTACGGCGACGAGCCACCAGGTGTGGTTCCCGAAGCCCAGGACGACCAGGACAACGGTCCCGGAAATGACCATGGTGCCCATGACGGGCCTCCGTGTACGTGAGTGTGGTGTAGAAGACTAGCCCCGGAGCGGCGGGGTGATGCCTGCCCTGCGCCAGCTCCTTTTCCCTCACTCGGGAGTCGCCGGAAATGCCCCAGCCCTTCATGCAGGACCACGACGATGAGCTCCTGAGCGGCGTCCGGGGTGCCGACGGTGCGGCGGCCGTGGCCACCGCCGTACTGCTGCACGGCGCCGGCCACGGCAGCAAGGAGCGACTCCTGCCACTGCTCGACGAGTTCGTGGCCCACGGCTGCCGCGCGCTCGCCTTCGACTTCTCGGGGCACGGCGACAGCTCAGGTGAACTGGCCGAGTTGAGTCTGCGCCGCCGGTTCGAGCAGGCGGTCGCCGTGATCGACGCGCAGGTGCCTGCGGACGGGCCGCTGGTGCTGGCCGGGTTCAGCATGAGCGGCCAGACGGTGGCGGACCTCGTCCGGCACTACGGCGAGCGGGTGGCGGCGCTGGGGCTGTGCGCGCCCGCCGTGTACGCCGAGGAGGCCTGGGACCTGCCGTTCGGGCACGGTGACGGGCAGTTCAGCGAGACCATCCGGCGACCGGACAGCTGGCGTGGGTCGCCGGCGCTGGAGGTGCTGCGGGCGTACGAGGGCCGGGCGGTGCTCGTCGTCCCGGGCACGGACGCGGTGATCCCGCCGGAGGTGACCGAGGCCGTGCAGGAGGCGCTGGCCTTCCGTTCTCAGTTCACACGCCTTGACCTACCTGCGGCCGACCACCAGTTGGGCCGATGGCTGCACGATCACCCGGATGAGCGGCGGGAGTTGGTGTCCGCGCTGCTGACCGGGCTCGGCGACCGGGGATGGACGGCGACAGCACGCTGGGTGGCCAAGCAGCTCCCCGAGGACCGTACGGTCGCCGGCTCGGGCTTCCTGTCCGGGGGGTGGAGCTCCCAGATGCGGCGGCTCGCGCTCGACGACGGCAGCGAACTGGTCCTGCGGTCGTTCGTGAAGCCGTTCTTCCGGCACCACGCCCCCGGCCTGCTGGGTCGCGAGGCAATGATCCTGACGCTGCTCGCCGACGCCGACGGCGTTCCGGCTCCGCAGCTCGTCGCCGTGGACGCCACGGCCGAACACTGCGACCACCCCTCGCTGTTGATGTCCCGGCTGGCGGGACGGGTGCGCGTCGACGAGGAGGACCTTGAGCGGCGACTGGACCTGCTGGCGGCCCAACTCGTACGGATCCACCGGGTCGTTCCCGAGGAGCGGCCGCGCACCTACCAGGCCTGGACCTGGCCGGAGAAGGTGCAGGGGGTGCGGGGACCGCTGTGGGAGCGGGCCGTGGACGTGATCCGCCGGGAACCGCCGCCGTACGAGGGATGCTTCCTGCACCGGGACTTCCACCCCGGGAACGTGCTGTTCACCGGGGCGGGCCCCGACCTGCGGATCAGCGGGGTGGTCGACTGGGTGGAGACCTCCTGGGGGCCGCCCGACCTGGACGTCGCTCACTGCTCCACGGCCCTGGCCCTGCTGCACGGCCCCGAACACGGCCTCGCCTTCCGGCAGCGCTACGAGGCGCACGGCGGACACCGGCTCGCGGACGGGCCGGACCACCTGTACTGGCGGCTCCTCGACGCGCTCGCCTACTGCCCCGACGCGGCGAAGCTCGCCGGTCCGTGGCGCGAACTCGGACGCACGGAGCTGACACCGGAGGTGCTGAGCGGGCGACTGGAGTTTTATGTAGGGGAGTTGATGGAGCGGTACGGGTGATCCCGGGGCCGGGTCCGGGGCAGGTGGTCATTCGCCCGGGGACGCCCTGACGACGCCTGCCGCGATGGCGGCGCACAGGGTCGCGTGGTCGGTCGTGGTGCGGGTCGCGTAGGCGAGCGCGAAGTCGGCGACCGCCTGGTCGAAGGTGTCGGCGCCGCCCAGGTACGCGGCGATGGCGATGCGGTCGCCGGAGCGGGCGTGGGCGCGGGCCAGGGTGGTGCCGCAGAGGCGGGCGTAGGCCCTGAGGTCGGCCGGGGACATGCCGGCGACGTCCGCGGAGCCCTTCATGTCACGCAGCTGGCGCCAGTAGTAGGCCCGCCCCTGCGGTCCGCTCATCCAGCCCAGGAAGATGTCGCTCGCCGCCTGGAGCAGCCGCTGGCCCACGACCACACGGCGGCCGGGATGGACGTACGGGCCCTGTGGCAGATGTTCCTCAAGGACGGATGTCCGGGCCTCCTTGATCTGCAGGAACAGCGGGTCGTCGGCGTCCCGCCCGGCCAGCAGGACGATGAAGCAGCGCATGCCGACGCTCCCCACGCCGACGACCTTGCGGGCCGCGTCGACGAAGCGGTAGCGGTCCAGGAGCACCCGGCGTTCCTCGGAGAGCGTGGAGCGGTAGTCGCTGAAGATCTTGCGCAGCCCTGCCATGTCGGGGGCGCCGGCCGGTTCGAGGAGCGGCGGGTCGTGGACGATGCGGAGGCGGCCGTCGACGACCTCCGTGAGCTTGCCGAGGGCCTGGAGGCTGGTGCGGCGGCGGGCCCGGGCGAGGCTGGACTGCACCTGCCGGCGGTGCCGCGCGGAGCGCACGGCGGGCAGCAGGCTGTCGGCGTCCACCCTCGCGTACCAGACCTCCAGCTCGCCCATGCGGGCCAGCTCGCGCATGGCCGTGCGGTACGCGGTGACCGCCTCCCCCGCCGCCCGGTGGGCCTTGGCCTCGGTGTGCCCGTTCTCGCGGGAGGCGACGGCCACGCTCGCGGCGAGCCGTTTGACGTCCCACTCGAACGGGCCGGGGAAGGTCTCGTCGAAGTCGTTGAGGTCGAAGAGGAGGGAGCGTTCCGGGGAGGCGTACAGGCCGAAGTTGAGCAGGTGGGCGTCGCCGCAGAGCTGCACGGTGAGCCCGGTGTGGGGCTGGGCGGCGAGATCGGCGGCCATCACGGCGGCCGCGCCGCGCAGGAAGGCGAAGGGGGAGGCCGACATCCTGCCGTACCGGATCGGCAGCAGCTCGGAGAGGCGGTCGCGGCCCTGTCTCTCCAGTACGGCGACCGGGTCGGGGCGGTCGGCGGAGGGGATCCAGACGGCGTGGGCGGAGCGGGGGACGTGTTTGCGGGCAGCTCGGCCTCGGTCGGCTCGGGCCGCGGGGGTGCCGGGAGACCCGGGAGTGCCGGGGGTGCCGGGAGTGCCGGGGGTGTTCATGCGGCCTGCCTTCGCGTCACGTGCGCCTCCTGGGCCCCGGTGTGTCCTTCACCTCCTGATCGCAGTGAAGGGCCGGACCGGGGAGGTCCGCATGCCGGGTACGGCGATCGGGTGAAGGCGGTCGGCGCTCTGTCGTCCGCGGCGCCGTCGTGGCTGGTCGCGCCGTTCCGCGCACCCCTGAAGGGGCGCGTTGTCAGTGGGGTGCGTCAGGATGGGGCCCATGGGTGACGGGGAGCGGTACATCGGGGTGGACGAGCGGCGGGCTCGGCTGGGGTTGCGGCATCAGCTGGCCGTGAGAGCCCGTGTGGGGAGTCCGGAGGAGGTGGCCGGGGCGCTGGTCGCGCTGCACGGGTCCGATCCCGCGACCGTGTACCTCGCGGTCGGCGCCCGGCTCGTGGACCCGGCCCGGACCGTCGCGGAGACCGAGCGGGCGCTGTACGAGGACCGGTCCCTGGTGCGGATGCACGGGATGCGGCACACCGTGTTCGCGTTCCCGACCGAGCTCACCGCGGTCGTGCACGCCTCGACCGGTCTGACGGTCGCCGCGCGGGAACGGGCCGCGCTGATCAAGGACATGGCGAAGGCGGGTGCCCCGGACGCGACCTGGCTGAAGGAGGTCGAGGAGTCGATGCTGGCCGCGCTCGCCCGGCGCGGGCAGGCGACGGCCACGGAGCTCGCCGAGGACGAACCGCGGCTGCGGGAGCAGTTCGTGTACGCGGCCGGGAAGAGCTACGAGGGCGTCCACACCGTGGCGAGCCGTCTGCTGAGGGTGCTCGGTGTGGAGGGCAAGGTGGTCCGCGGTCGGCCCCTCGGCTCCTGGATCTCCTCGCAGTTCCGCTGGGCGGTGGCACCCCCGCATCCCGAGCTGGACGTGGCGGAGGCCCAGGCGGAGTTGCTGCGGCGGTGGCTCGGCGTGTGCGGTCCCGCCACCGAGGCCGACCTGAAGTGGTGGACGGGCTGGAAGGTGACCGACGTCCGCCGCGCGCTGACCGCGATCCGCGCCGAGCGGGTGTCCGTCGACGAGGGCCCGGCCTACGTCGTCGACGGCGACGCCGGCCCGGTCGAGGGGCCCGTGGAGCCCTGGGCCGCCCTGCTGCCCGGCCTCGATCCGACGGCGATGGGCTGGCAGCAACGGGACTGGTATCTGGCACCCTCACTGCGGTCCGCGCTGTTCGACCGGAGCGGCAACGTGGGACCGACGGTGTGGTGGAACGGCCGGGTGGTGGGGGGTTGGGGCCAGCGGCCCGACGGGGAGATCGTCTGGCGGTTGCTGGAGACGAAGGGTGTGGGCCGCGAGGGTGAGGCGGCCGTCGCCGCGGAGGCGGAGCGGCTGCGCGGGTGGGTGGGGGCGACCCGGGTAACACCGCGGTTCCGGGTGCCGTTGGACAAGGAGTTGGCCGGACCCACCCGCTGAGGGTCGGCCCGGCCCACCCGCTGAGAGTCGGCCGGACCCGCCCGCCGACCCGGGACGCCGGGGCGTCCCGGAGAGCGGGAGGGCACCCGGCGTCGTGGTCTAGCGCGAGTACCGCATCAGCGCCCGCACCATGTGGCACGTCGTGTCCGACGGTGGGTGGACGCCGATCATCTCGGCCGCGTCCCGGATCGTCTCGTTGCGCGCCTGGTTCGGCACGTAGACGCCGGAGTCGAGCAGGGCGATCGCGAGCCGCATCGCCTTGAGGCGGCGGTTGTGGGTGACGTACCACTCGCGGGGACGGCCCGGCGGCAACGGGCGCTTCTCCACGGGGGCGTACGGCAGGTCGAGCAGCACGGAGTGCTTCGCGGTGGACTGGGTGGGCAACGGCTTCGGCTTCAGTGCGGCAGCGGGCACAGGCATCCTCCTGTCGCGGTAAGGACGACCACCGGAGACCCCGGCGACGCCCTCGAACACTGGTTTTATTCTACCGCCCGGCACTGACAGAAGCCCCTGGCCACAGGGCCTTTCGGGGGTGCTGTGACGCAGGTGGAAGACGGGTTTTGACGTACCGTTGGGTGCCATGGAGATCTGGATCAACCCCGCCTGTTCGAAGTGCCGCAGCGCGATCAGCCTGCTCGACGCGGAGGGCGCCGAGTACACCGTCCGCCGCTATCTGGAGGACGTCCCGAGCGAGGACGAGATCCGCGAGGTGCTCGACCGGCTCGGCCTCGAACCGTGGGACATCACCCGCACCCAGGAAGCCGCCGCCAAGGAGCTCGGGCTCAAGGAGTGGGCCCGGGACGGGAGTTCGCGCGGCCGGTGGATCGCCGCGCTCGCCGCACACCCCAAGCTGATCCAGCGTCCGATCATCACGGCGGAGGACGGCTCGGCGGTGGTCGGCCGCACCGAGGACGCCGTACGGGACGCTCTGGCCAGGAAATAGCGGAGTGTGACGCAGGTTACGCCGAAAGACTCGTGTGACCACTGAGTAACCTCGTTCGGTATCTCGTACATAGCGGCGTACGCTCCCCTAGCTCTCAGGAGGCGCGGATGTCGCGCAGGAGAACGCTCGGTACGAAGAAGAAGGTCGCGCTGCTGGTCAGCGCGGCGGCGGTGGCGGGTGGCGGGGCCTTCGTGATGGCCAGCACCTCGAACGCCGCGACTCCGCAGACGGCGGCGGAGTCGACGGTCTGCCAGGGTCTCGCCACCGCGCTCGGCAACAACCAGCGGTTCATCGAGGGGCAGCGGGCCACGCCCGACGCGCAGTCGGCGGCCCGGATCGCCAACCGGGAAGCGGTGGTCGCACAGATCAAGGTGCAGCAGAAGGCGTCCGGTTGCGTGGTCGGGGAGTCGGCTCAGGGCTCCCAGGCCGCCACCGGGCAGCCCTCACCGGCCGCACCCCCGTCGGCGCCCGCCGCGTCCCCCTCGGCGCCCGCCGCTTCCCAGGCCCCGCCCGCGGGGAACGCCGCCTCCGGGCAGCAGGTGTGCAACGGCTCCACCGTCACACTCTCCGGTGAGGCCGGTGCGCCCGCCGCGTCCAGCAACCAGTTCCCGGCCGGTACGAAGCTGAGGGTCACCAACCTGGACAACAACAAGTCCACGACGGTGGAGGTCACTTCGGTCTCCGGCAGCTGTGCGCTGCTCAACAACGCGGCCTTCGAACAGGTACGGGAGCCCGGCAAGTTCCTCATCCGTCGGGCCCTGATCGAGAAGGTGGGGTGAGGCTATTCGCGTCCTTCGCCCAGGAACTCACTGAGGCGGCGGGCCAGTCCGGGAGGTGCGGACTGCGGTAGCGCATGGTGGGAGAGACCGGGGACCACGTCGATCTCCGCCTGCGGCAGCAGTGCGCCGGCCTGGGCCGTCACCTGGTACGCGCTGTCATGGGTCCTGCTGTTCGCGGCCACGAGCAGCAGGACCGGCGTTTTCAGGGCGCGCAGCGCGTCGGGGGCGGGGCGTGGACCGGTGACCGGTCTGGCGGCGGGGAAGCCCGCGGCGGCCTCCTGGAGGCGGAGCCAGTCGGGGTCCAGGCGGTCCGCTCCCCCGGTCTCCCAGTCCAGGAAGGCGCGGACCCGGGCCGGCGTGGGGCGCAGCAGCATCGGCAGGGCGTGCAGCAGATACGCCGCCTTGAACCCGGCGAAGCACTGGGTCGGGTCCAGGAGGAACAGGCGGCGCATCCGCTCGGGGGCGCGCAGGGCGTGATGCAGGGCGATCCAGGCGCCGTAGGAGTGCCCGCCGAAGTCGGCCCGGGTGACGCCGAGTCCGTCGAGGAGGGCGTTCAGCCAGGCGGTCAGGTCGGCGACCGTACGGGGGTGACGGTCGGCGGCCGGTGTGCTGCGGCCCGGGGCGCCGACCAGGTCGACGGCGAGGACCCGGCGGGTGCGGGCGAGGTGGGCGGCCTGGGCGTACCAGGACGCGGAGGTCGCTCCCCCGCCGCCCGGCAGCAGGACGAGCGGGGGCGCCTCGGCCGGGCCGCACGCGTTGACGTGGGTCGTGCCGAACGGGGTCGGCACCCTCAGCGTCTCCCGGTCGGCGGGCCACTTGGCCAGCACCTTGTCGTAGACGGCCTCGAACGCGTCGCTGTCGTACCTGCCCATCGACCCCTCCCGTATTATCTCGCTCAGCAAGATACTCGATGAGCGAGATACTACTGGAGGGTGCGCATGCCGTCCCAGGGACCCGAGATGGAGATCGTCCATCTCCTGCGCGCGGTGACCGTCGAACTCGGCCTGCACAGCGCGCGGTTCGCGCAGCGCAACGCCATGCACCCGACGGACGTACGGGCGCTGATCTCCCTCATGGACGCCTCCCGCGGGGAGGAGGAGATGACCGCGGGGCGGCTCGGCGCCGAGCTCGGGCTCAACTCGGCCGGGACGACCTCGCTGATCGACCGGCTGGAGCGGACCGGTCATGTGCGGCGGGTGCGGGGGCGTCAGGACCGGCGCAAGGTGGTCGTCGAGGTGGACGAACGGGCGGTGGAGCTGGGGCAGGCCTTCTTCGGGCCGCTGATCGGGCGGGCGGTGGAGCTGCTCCAGGGGTACGACGAGAGTGAACGGGCCGCGATCCGGGGGTTCTTGGCGGGAGTGCGGGACGCGGCGGCCGAGGCGAACTGACCTCCGCGCGAACCGACTGCTGATCCTCAGCCTCGCGCCCCGGCCGCCAGCACCTTCACCTCAGCCCCGCGCCCCGGCCGCCAGCACCTACACCTCAGCCTCGCACCGGCCGCCAGCACCTACACCTCAGCCTCGCACCCCGGCCGCCAGCACCTACACCTCAGCCTGGCCCCGGCCGCCAGCACCTTCACCTCAGCCTCGCACCCCGGCCTCCAGCACCTTCGCCTCCGTCTCGGGATCGACGCCCACCGCCGGCCGGTCCGGGCGCTGCGGTGCCACCCCGCCGATCTCCCCCAGCCAGCGCCAGGTGTCGGCCACCGTCTCGGTGACCGGACGGCAGCGCAGGCCCGCGGCGGCGGCCCGGGAGGTGTCGCCGCCGTGCAGGGTGCTGTGCAGGTCGGTGTCCGGCGGGACCCACACCGGCAGGCCGGTCCACGGGGCGATGCCCGCGCCGAGGACGATGTCCGGGTCGGTCCAGCGCAGTTCGGCGTCCGAGCCGGTCGCGGCGACGCAGGCGTCGAGGAGTTCGCCCATGGTGGTGTGGCCCGGTGGGCTGACCAGGTTGTACGGGCCGCTCCTCCCGGTCCCGGCGGCCTCCAGCAGCCACTCCGCCAGGTCCCGGGCGTCGACGTACTGGAGGGGCAGGTCCCGTGGTCCGGGCGCGAGGACCGGGCCGCCGCGGGCGATACGGCCCAGCCACCACGGCAGCCGACCGATGTTCTCGTACGGGCCGAGGATCAGCCCGGCCCGCACGAACAGGGAACGGTCCGGGCCGAAGGCGTCGAGGGCGGCGAGTTCACCGCCCCGCTTGTCCCGGGCGTAGTCGGTCCGGTCCGCGTCGGCGAAGGCTCCCTCGACCACGGGGGCGGCCTCGGTGTACCCGGCCGGCTGGGGCCAGGTGTACACCGAGCAACTCGACACATACGTATACCGGTCGGCGCGGTCCCGCAGCAGCCGCGCCACCGCCCGGACCGCGCGGGGCGCCCCCGACCAGGTGTCGACGACGAGGTCCCACCCGCCCCCTTCGGTGAGGGCGGTGAGCCCGTCGGGGTCGGTGCGGTCGCCGTGCAGCGACCGCACCCCGGCCACGGGCGCGTGCCGTCCCCGGTGGAAGGCGGTCACCTCCCAGCCGGCCTCCAGAGCCGCCTCGGCGACGGCCCGGCCGACGAACTCCGTACCACCCAGCAGAAGAAGTCTCATGCCGGTGACTGTGCCCGCCGGGGCGGCGCCGGGGAACCCCGATCTGCCGAGGGCAGACGCGGTCTCAGCCGCCGGTCGGCGGGGTGTACTTGTAGCCGACCCGGCGCACGGTCTGGATCGCGCCCCGGAACTCCGCGCCCAGCTTGCGGCGCAGCCGGGCGATGTGGACGTCGACGGTACGGCCGTCACCCACGTGGCCGTAGCCCCAGACCGTGGTGACCAACTGGTCGCGGGTGTGCACCCGGTGGGGGTTCTGGACCAGGTGGGCGAGCAGCTCGAACTCCAGGTAGGTGAGGTCGAGTGCGCGGCCGTTCACCTCGGCGGTGCGCTGCACGGTGTCGATCCGCACGAGCGGGGCGTCGGCCGCGTCCGTGACCGTCGGTTCCTGCGGGAACGGCGGGTGCTGGTCGGCCGGGACGAGCACCAGGTAGCCGATCATCGGGGGCTGGCCCGGCAGGGTGGGCAGCGTGTGCTGGGGCGCGGGCAGCCAGGTGGCGCCCGGCGGGAGGAACTCCGCCACGTACGGGACCTCGTCCGGGCCCACGGCTCGCAGGCGGTGCCGTGCGCCGTTCTCGGACGGGGTGGGGAGGGTGGCGGTGGAGAGGGAACGAGTGGTCGCCATGAGGTCAGCTCTTTCGCGCGAGAGGGTCGTCGGGGAGACGTGCGTCCGCGCGCTGGCCGAAGGCCGGGGTGTACGGCTTTAGAGGGCCGGCGCGTTCATCGCGCGGCAACACACCCGGTCGAAGTCGTGGTGCTGACGGGAAGGCCAGAAGGGCTCGAGGTCATGGCGACCCGTCGCGCTGCACTTCCGGAAGCTGGCCATGTGCTCATTGAAGCAGACACCGGCCCGCAACAGGAGCCTCCTCTCACAGCTTGGACGCTTCCTTGGCGTGAAATGTGCGTGGCCGGTCTCAACCGACCAGGCGTCTGTGCCAGGTCAGGGGCCTGACCTCGATCGCCTTGCCCGGGTCGCCGTCCCACTGCGGGGACAGGCCGACGGCGGTGAGGGCGGCGACGACTTCCTGGCCGACGGCGGCCGTGGTGTCGGCGGAGCCGTCGAAACCGCCGTACAGCAGCGTCAGTCCCTGTCCGGCGGCGGCGCTCTCGGTGCACTGCGTGTGGAAGTACACGAAACCGCGGTCGCCCTCGGCCCGCTCCGCGCCGATCTCGGCGGTGCCGCAGGTACGGCAGCAGGTGAAGTTCTCGCGGGCGATGACGCCCCGTGTGTTCAGCGCCTCGAAGGCGCGGGTGAGCCGCTCCGGGTCGGTCGTGCCCTGCCAGGTCTCCTGTTCGGCGAGGCGCTCCAGCCAGAGCCGGTCGACGAGCAGACGGGCCTGAGCGGCGGACACGGGCCGCCTGTCGGCTTCGGCGAGCCACTCCTCGGCGGACCGGGCGAGCGTCGCGCGCGTGTCGTAGCCGCATCGCACCTGCTCGCGGACGTGTGCCTCGACCTCCTCGCGCACCTCCTCGGGCAGGTCGGGCACGTCCTCGGGCGGATCGACCCCGACCGGCGCCCAGGCGATCCCCTCGTCCCAGCCCGCCTCCCCGCGGGCCCAGCCCGTCAGCGCGTCGGCGACGGCCTCCGGATGCGTCAGTTCCGTACCCGAGAAGCTGTCGCGACTCTCCCGGTGCTCCAGCTGGTAGGTCCCACCGCTCTCGTGCCACACCTGCGCGAACACGTCCGGGCGGTCGGGGACGCGCTGGAGCACCAGCCAGCGGTCGCCGCTCTCCCCGATGCGGTGCACCAGGTCCCGCAGCGACTGTTCGCTCACCCGGACGAGCGTCTCCCCGTACTCCGTCTCGGCCTTGACCGCCAGGCCCCCGTCGATCTCCATGCCCCCACCATGCCAGGCCCCACTGACAACGCGCCGAGGGCGCCCACCGTGGCCGGTGGACGCCCTCGGGACAAGCGGTGGGGATCAGACCTGGCCGGCCTTCTCCAGGGCCGAGCAGCAGGTGTCGACGAGGAGGCGGGTCACCACGTACGGGTCGACGTTGGCGTTCGGGCGGCGGTCCTCGATGTAGCCCTTGCCGTCCTTCTCGACCTGCCACGGGATACGGACCGAGGCGCCGCGGTTGGAGACGCCGTAGGAGTACTCGTTCCACGGGGCGGTCTCGTGCAGGCCGGTCAGGCGGTCGTCGATGCCGGCGCCGTAGTTCTTGACGTGGTCGAGCGGCTTGGAGCCCTCGCCCAGCGACTCGGCGGCGGTGATGATCGCGTCGTAGCCCTCGCGCATCGCCTTGGTGGAGAAGTTGGTGTGCGCGCCCGCGCCGTTCCAGTCGCCCTTCACCGGCTTCGGGTCCAGGGTGGCGGAGATGCCGAAGTCCTCGGCGGTGCGGTAGAGCAGCCAGCGGGCCACCCACAGGTGGTCGGAGACCTCCAGCGGGGAGACCGGGCCGACCTGGAACTCCCACTGGCCGGGCATGACCTCGGCGTTGATGCCGGAGATCGCGAGGCCCGCCTTCAGGCAGTTCTCCAGGTGCGCCTCGACGACGTCACGGCCGAAGATCTCGTCGGCGCCGACACCGCAGTAGTAGCCGCCCTGCGGGGCGGGGAAGCCGCCCTTGGGGAAGCCGAGGGGGTAGCCGTCCTTGAAGAACGTGTACTCCTGCTCGATGCCGAAGATCGGCTCCTGGGAGGCGAACTTCTCGGCGACCTCGGTCAGCGCGGCACGGGTGTTGGACTCGTGCGGCGTCATGTCGATGTTGAGGACCTCGCACAGGACGAGGATGTCGTCGCCGCCGCGGATCGGGTCGGGGCAGGAGAAGACCGGCTTGAGGACACGGTCCGAGGAGTGGCCCTCGGCCTGGTTCGTGGAGGACCCGTCGAAGCCCCAGATCGGCAGCTCCGCGCCCTTGGCGTCGTCCGCCAGGATCTTCGTCTTGGAACGGAGCTTGGCCGTCGGCTGGGTGCCGTCGATCCAGATGTACTCAGCCTTGAAGGTCACGGGCCACTTCCTTCGGGGATGTGTCTACGCACTGCGGGTGCTGCGGCGCTGCGGCACTGAAACGCCGCCACTTGGTGCCCGCGAGCCTGTCAACAGGCGATTTCCCGGTCATTGCTCGAATGTGAACCCCGTGTTACCTGGTGGTGCTGTGGCGCGATTCACGGTGTGAGCGCGGTGAGGGGGTGTACCTGGTGCCACCCCCGGGCCGGGTGGCCGGCCCCAGTGACCCCTGCCTCCCCCTCGGCCAGACTGACCGTATGACCATCGAGACGCGGGACGGCAGCAGGAGTACGAGGGTGCGGGCCATGGGGCTCGCGGCCGCGCGGGGGCTCGCGCTGGCCCTGGTGACGCTGCCCGGGGCGGTGCTCGGTTTCACGCTCGCCGTGGTGTCGATCGCGCTCGTGCCGATCGGGGTCGGGCTGGTGACGACCCCGTGGGTGCTCACCGGGGTGCGGGCGTTCGCGGACTGGCGGCGGGTGCTGGCCGCGGAGTGGGGCGGGGTGCGGATCCCGTCGGCGTACCGGCCGGCACCCGAGGACGCCAATCCCTGGACGCGCACCTTCGGGATGCTGCGCGACCCGGCGACCTGGCGGGACCTGCGGTGGCTGCTGGTGGACATGACGGCGGGGTTCGTGACCGCCCTGCTGCCGGCGGTGCTCGTGCTCTACCCGCTGGAGGGGCTCGCGCTCGCGGCCGGACTGTGGCGGCCGTTCCAGGACCTGGGCGGCTACTGGTACGGCTTCGTGCATGTCACCGACCAGGTCTCCGCGCTCCTCGCCGGCGCCCTGGGTGCCGTCCTGCTGTCCCTCGCCCCGTTCGCGCCGCGCGCGCTGACCCTGCACTTCCGGCTCACCCGGGCCGTACTGGTCGCCGGGCAGGGCGAGTTGGCCGAACGCGTCCGTGTCCTCACCGAGACCCGCAGGGACGCCGTGGACACCTCCGCGGCCGAACTGCGGCGCATCGAGCGGGACCTGCACGACGGGGCGCAGGCCCGGCTTGTCGCCATGGGCATGGATCTCGGCACCATCGAGATGCTCCTCGACAAGGACCCCGCACAGGCCAAGCGGCTGCTCGCGCAGGCCCGCCAGTCCTCCGTGGACGCGCTCGCCGAACTGCGCGACCTGGTACGGGGCATCCATCCGCCGGTACTGGCGGAGCGCGGACTGGGCGACGCGGTGCGGGCGTTGGCGCTCAGGATGCCGGTGCCGACGGAGGTGAGCGTGGACTTCCCGGGCCGGGCGGACGCCCCCGTGGAGTCCGCCGCCTACTTCGCCGTCAGCGAGGCGCTCACCAACGCGGTCAAGCACTCGGGCGCCGACCGGATCTGGATCGACCTCCACCGCACCGACGGCATGCTGCGGATCACCGTCACCGACAACGGCCGGGGCGGCGCGGTCGTCGCGGCCGGTTCGGGCCTGGCCGGGGTGGAGCGGCGGCTGGGTACATTCGACGGCGTCCTGGCCGTCAGCTCACCCGCGGGCGGTCCCACCATGGTGACCATGGAGATCCCTTGCGCGTAGTCCTGGCCGAAGACCTCTTCCTGCTGCGCGACGGCCTCGTACGGCTCCTGGAGGCGCACGGCTTCGAGATCGCGGCGGCCGTCGAGAGCGGGCCCGAGCTGGCCCGCGCGCTGGCCGAGCTGGAGCCGGACGTGGCCGTGGTCGACGTACGGCTGCCGCCGACCCACACCGACGAGGGCCTGCAGTGCGCGCTGAACGCCCGGCGGGACAGACCCGGCCTTCCGGTGCTGGTGCTCTCCCAGCACGTGGAGCAGCTGTACGCGCGCGAGCTGCTCGCCGACGGCACCGGAGGGGTGGGGTATCTGCTCAAGGACCGGGTGTTCGACGCGGAGCAGTTCGTGGACGCCGTACGGCGGGTCGCGGCGGGCGGTACGGCGATGGACCCGCAGGTGATCCAGCAGCTGCTGGCCCGGCGGGCGGCCGACGACCAGCCGCTCGCCCGGATCACGCCCCGCGAGCGTGAGGTGCTCGAGCTGATGGCGCAGGGGCGGTCGAACGCGGCGATCGCCGGCAAGCTGGTCGTCACGGAACGGGCGATCGCCAAGCACACCGCCAACATCTTCGCCAAACTGGGCCTTGAGGTGTCGGACGACGACAATCGCCGCGTTCTGGCGGTGCTCGCGTTCCTGGACCGGGGCCGGTGAGCGGTTCCTCATTTTCTGTAACTCCTGCTGCTCAAGGGGCTGTTGCCGCCCCGGGGCGCAGCAAACCTCTGATTTGTTTGTGGGGCGGCTGAACACCCCTGGGACCCCATCCGTATGGGATGGCGCCGCTTCACTCCTGTCGGGCGCCTCGATAGCCCCGAAAAAGGAAGTCAGAGGAGTTCCATGGGACGCAATACACGTAAACGCCGCTCGTCGATGGCCGGCAAGGCCATAGCCGCGTCGGCGGCCCTAGCGCTCGGTGGGGGCGGGCTGATCTGGGCGAACTTCTACGCCTCGGCGCACGAGTCGAACAACAACGGCTGGTCGCAGAACCAGACCAAGGCCGCCGCCGCACAGGTGGCGACCATCTCGTGCCCCGACGTCGGTCAGAAGCTGACGAACGTGCCTCAGAACGCGCGTCAGGGTGTGGCCACGGAGCTGGCCAACCTGGACAAGCAGATCACCGAGGCCTACGCCAGGCTCGCCTCGACGCGACAGGCCCAGGCGGGTGACCCGGGCTTCGTCCAGAACGCCATCGTCGGTCCCCTGAAGGAGAAGCGGGCGGCCACGATCGACCGGATCCGCATCGACATCCAGCGGGTCGGGGGCCAGTTCAACACCTCGCTCAGCCAGCTGGCCGCCTGCACCACGCAGAACGCGCAGACGAACGCCGGCCAGGCCGGTGGCCAGCAGCAGAACGGCGGTCAGCAGCAGGGCGGCCAGCAGCAGAACGGCGGCCAGCAGCAAGGCGGCCAGCAGCAGAACGGCGGCCAGCAGCAGGGCGGCCAGCAGAACGGTGGCCAGCAGCAGGGCGGCCAGCAGCAGGGCAACGGCGGACAGGGCGGCAACGGCCCGGTCGCGGCCGACTTCGTGGACATCACCAAGGTCCAGGGCAGCGCCCAGCTCGGTGTCGGCCAGAACGGCCTCCCGGCCAACGGCAACTCGGGTTCGCGAGGCACCTTCACCAGCAAGTGCGGCACCAACGCGAACAAGAACCACAACACGGACAACGTGATCGTGGCTCCCGGTGTCGCCAACGGCGCCCACCACCTGCACGACTACGTCGGCAACCAGAGCAACGACGCCTTCGCGAGCGACCAGGAGCTGGCGGCGGCACAGACCACCTGCCAGAACCAGGGCGACAAGTCCTCGTACTTCTGGCCGGTGCTGCGGCTGCAGAACGGCACGCAGGACTTCGACCAGAACGCCGACGGCGGTGGCAAGGAAGGCAACGTCGGCAAGATCCTGCAGGCCTCCCAGGCGCAGATCAAGTTCGTCGGCAACAAGAAGGGCAACGTCGTCGCGATGCCGACGGCCCTGCGCATCATCACCGGTGACGCCAAGGCCTTCGTCAACGGCAACGCCAACGCCAACGTGAACTGGTCCTGCACCGGCTTCGAGAACAAGGTCCAGCTGCACGACAAGTACCCGATCTGCCCGCAGGGCAGCCAGGTGGTGCGCACGACCAACTTCCAGAGCTGCTGGGACGGTCAGAACATCGACAGCGCCAACCACCGCACCCACGTGTCCTTCGTCCAGGCCGACGGCAGCTGCGCCAACGGCTTCAAGGCGATCCCGCAGCTCCAGGTCCGGCTCGTCTACAACGTCCCGGCCCCGAAGCTGCAGAACGGCACGGTCGTCAACCCCTACGCGGTGGACACCTTCCCGGAGAACCTGCACAAGCCGATCACCGACCACAACGACTTCATCAACTTCTTCTCCCAGAACACGATGAACAAGATGGTCAACTGCATCAACACCGGCAAGAACTGCCAGTGACGCACTGAGAAAGCCGGCGGTGAGAATCTCTCACCGCCGGCTTTCTCGTGTCCGCTTTCGCGTGTCCGCTTTCGCGTGTCCGCTTTCGCTGTCCGTGTCCTCAGTGCGCCGAGTGCGTGGCGCCCATCTTCGAGTGGTCGGTGCCCTCCTCGATGTCCCCGCCGAGCGTCTTGCGCAGCACCGTCACGGTCTTGGTGGTGTCGCCTACGGCGACCCACTTGCGGCCGACCAGGAAGTGACCGCCGTAGTCCTTGGCGCCGTTGATCCACTCGCGCTGGCCGCGGTCGGTGGCGAAGGTGGCGAGGATGAACTTGCCGTCGGCGTCCTTGGACTTCTTGCACACGGCCTGGCGCAGCTCGTCGGCGTCGATCTGGATGTTGGGCGTGCACTTCACCTGGGCGGCGAGGTGTTCCAGGCTGCCGGTGGCCGCCTGCGGCACCGCGGCGGCCTTCGCGTCACCGCCGGATCCGCAGCCCGCCAGCGCCAGCACCGCGGCCGCGCCGGTCAGCGCGAGCATCGGTCGGGTCAACCTCATCTGTTCCTCCGGTCACGGGGTCACGTCGGACGGGCCCCGGCGGGGGTCCGTCTCCCCCCATACGGCTGCGGGGCGCGGGACGCTCAAATCCTGCTGCCGTCACGGGTACGGCTGTGCGAAAGTGTGCCGGTGAACGAGGACTGGGAAAAGCGAGTGACCGCCGCGTGGGACACCTTCGACGAGTATCCCGAGGAGCGGGCGGCCGAGTTCCGGGCCGTGATCGACGCGCTCGTGGCGGAGCTGCCGGAGGGCAGTCCGGACGGCCCCTTCGAGCGGGCCTGCGCCTGGGACTCCACGGGGCATTCGGACAAGGCGGCCCCGCTGTACCGGGAAGCGCTCGCGAAGGGGCTGCGCGGATACAAGGGCCGCCGCGCCAAGATCCAGCTGTCCAGTTCGCTGCGGAACATCGGGCAGGCGGAGGAGGGCGTCAAGCTGCTCACCCCCGAACTGGACGCCCCGTCCGACGAGTTGGACGACGCGGTACGCGCCACGCTCGCGCTGTGCCTGTCCAGCCTCGGCCGCGACCGCGAGGGCCTCTCGCTGGTCCTGGGCGCGCTCGCCCCCCATCTCCCGCGCTACCAGCGCTCGATGGCCACCTACGCGCGCGCCCTGGTCGACCCGGAAGGCTGATTCACCCGGGCGGCGGTGACCAACCCACGATTCGCTCGTTCTGCTGAACGTGCAGTCACAGGATGTCGCCCCGCGCCCCGCACCCGCTTCCGGCTCCGCCGCCGACCCCGTCGTCGATGTCGAACAGGCCGAGGCCGCGCTCGTCGAGCACTACCCCCGGCTGGTCAGGATCGCCTATCTGGTACTGCCGCCGGGCCTCGGCCGGGGCCGGCGGGTCCTGACCGCGCACGCCCTCGCCCAGCGCGCCCTGCCCCGGGGCCGCACGGCGACGCCCGTGATCCCGGCCCAGTCGGCCGGCCGCGAGGGCGACCCCGGCTACGCCTTCGTCCGCCTCCAGGTGGTGCGTACGGCGCTGGAGGCCGGCCTGCCGCTCCGGCGCAGGGCGTGGCCCAAGCGCTCCCAGCTCCCGCCGCTGCTCCCCCAGGTGTGGGGCCTGAGGCTCTTCCCGCGCTCCGGCGGCGCCGACGAACTCGCCCTGGACCAGCGCCTGTCGGCGATGTCGGGGCCGGCCCGCGCCGCCTATGTCCTGCGCGGCCTGGAGAAGCTCCCCGACGGAGACGTACGCCAGGTGCTGACGGCGGCGGGCGTGGCCGACGTGGACGCGGCGCTCGACGAGGCCGCCTCCGCCGACACCGGCTCCGCCGAGGACCGGTACGCCCTTCTCGACTCCCCCGAGTTCGACCCCTGTTCGCTCCAGGCCCGCCCCACCGACCTGATGCGGCGCAGGCAGCACATGAAGGCCGCGCTGGCCGCCGCCGCGGCCGTCGCCGTGTGCGGGGCGCTGCTCGGCATGCCCGGCGACGGCTGGGGGCCCGACGGCGCCGCCGCGCCCGCGTACGCGCAGAATCCCGCAGCGCAGGCCGCCCTGGACCCGTCCCTGCTGCTGAAGGTCCCGGCCGCCGCGTGGGAGTCCTCGGCGCGCACCGACTTCTCGGTGTGGCCCGCGCGCGGCGACCTCACCGGCGACAACGCCCTGCTGCGCCGCGCGCTCGCCGTCTGGGCCCGCCCCGGCGAGAGCGTCCAGGTCTCCGCGACCCCCGGCACCCCCTCGGGCGGCCCCTCCGGCCCCCCGCAGCTCCTGTACGCCGGGACCGTCGACACCGCGCGCGTGGTGATCCTCTACGACGGTCTGCGCGTCGTCCGCTACGCCGAGCCGCTGGGCAGCACCAAGGGTGCCGCCCTCGACTTCGCGCGGGTCGACGGCGCGGACCGGGCCGAGGCGAGCGCGCTCGTCCTGGGCCGGGCCGACGGCAACATCCGCTATCTGACGGCCCCCTGGGTGACGAAGGCGGCCGAGCGGGACCTGCTGAAGCCGGGCTCCGGCGCCATGGACCTCGCGCTGTCCGGCGGCACCACCGCGCCGATGGCGGGCCCCGCGCAGAGCGGCGCCTGCACCTCCTGGAACGTGCTCCAGCTGACGGACGCCTCCGGCACCCGGCTGCTGACCGACCTCGGCGAACTGGTGCCGGCCCGCCTCACCACCGGCCGCCCCGGGTCCGTGAAGGACGCCTCCGGTGCTGGGGCGCTGCGCGCCTGGGCGCCGTACGCCTGCTCGCTCGGCGCGATGCGCTCCTCGGGGGTGCGCGCGGTGAACGCCTGGGCCTACGCCGCGCAGCCGCTGCCCGACGCGAGCGGGACGGCCGACTGGGTGTGCACCCGGGCCGAGACCTGGCAGGGCGGCGGGGAGCGGGTGCTGGCCCAGTTCCACACGCCCGGTTCGACGTACGGGGCGGTCGCCGCGAAAGCCGAGAACGTGCCGGCGTGCGGGGCGAAGGATCCGCAGGTGCTGGCCGGGGTGCTGTGGAAGTCGGAGGCCGGTTCCTGGTACCTGCTGGCCGCGGGGAGCCCGGGGACGTCGGCGATCAGCGCGACGGGCGGGGTGAAGGGTTCCGCCCGGGGCAATCTGCTTGCCGTGAAGGCAAGCCAGGGCGTCCAGGCCGAGCTGAAGGGGACCCTGGAGGACGGTCGGGCGGTCGGCGGGCTGCGGTAAGCCGACCGGTGCCTCACCTATGAACACCGCTGGCCGGACACGTCCGTTCCAGGCCGGATCCGATCGGTAAGGTGTTCGTATGACAACCGGGGTCCGTCGAAGAATGGGAGTCGAGGAACGGCGTCAGCAGTTGATCGGCGTCGCCCTCGAACTGTTCGCCCGCCGCTCGCCCGACGAGGTCTCCATCGACGAGATAGCGTCGGCGGCCGGTATCTCGCGGCCGCTGGTCTACCACTACTTCCCCGGCAAACTCAGCCTGTACGAGGCCGCGTTGAAGCGGGCGGCACAGGATCTGGCGAGCCGCTTCGAGGAGCCGCACGAGGGGTCGCTGGGCGGCCGTCTGCTGCGGGTGATGCGCCGGTTCTTCGACTTCGTGGACGAACACGGGCCGGGTTTCTCGGCGTTGATGCGCGGCGGCCCGGCGGTCGGCTCGTCGACGACGAACGCGCTCATCGACTCCGTACGGCAGATCGCCTACGAGCAGATCCTGTCGCACCTGCGGGTCACGGACCCGCCCGCGCGGCTGGAACTGCTCATCCGCTCCTGGATCTCGCTCGCCGAGTCGACGGCCCTGATCTGGCTGGACGGCCGCCGCATCCCGCGCGCCGAACTGGAGACGCAGCTCGTCCACGACTTCGCCGCCCTGGCCGCGGTGAGCGCGGCCTACGACGAGGAGATGACCGAGCTGCTGCGCCACATGCTCAAGGACGAGCCGCACGACGGGCCATTCACCGACCTCGCCGCCCGGCTGATCACGCTGGCCTCCTAGAGCACGGCCTTGGTGTAGGAGGCGTCCAGGTCGCGCACCTCCGCGGAGAGGTGCACGGTGAGGCCCTCCACGGGCCCGACGTGCTTGCGCAGCAGTTCCACGACGGCCTCGGTGAGCTTCGCCTTGGTCTCCTCGGACCGGCCGGCGAGCAGGGCGATCGAGACATTCACGATCGCGTGGTGCTCGCTCTCGCCGCCGACCGACTCGTCCACGCTGCGCAGCACCCGGGTCTTGCACGCCTCGAGCTTCGCGGCCGCCGTCTCGACGACGACCGGGTGCAGCGCCAAGGCGAACCCGTCCCAGTCGACGTGGTCGAGGTGCGGGGAGCGTTCGACGGTGATCTGCGGCATGGGCACTCCTGTTCTAGGACGACACAGGTCACCCTAGCCGCAGCGCCAGCATGGCGATGTCGTCCTCCCGGTCGTGGCCGAAGGTGTCCAGGAGGGTGTCGCACAGCGCGTCCAGTCCGGGCAGGGCGCCCGCGGAGGCCGCCCGCAGCTGTTCCAGGGAGGCCGTGAGGTCGGTGCCCCGGGTCTCGATGAGGCCGTCGGTGACCATGAGGAGCCGGTCGGTCGGTTCGAGGAACAGCTCGGTGGCCGGCGGATGGGGCAGGCCGACCCCGAGCAGCGGACCGGCCGCCTTGGCGTACTCGGCGGTGCCGGTGTCGCGGACGATCAGCGGCGGGATGTGCCCGGCGTTGGCGATCCGGGTACGCCCGGTGTCCGGGTCGATCAGGGCCAGGCAGACGGTGGCCGTGGTGTCGGGGTGGTAGCGGCGGAGCGTCCGGTCGAGGCGCTCGGCGAGCACGGCGGGGTCGCTCTCGTCGACGGCGTAGGCGCGCAGCGCGTGCCTCAGCTCGACCATGACGGTCGCCGCGTCCAGCGAGTGCCCGACGACGTCGCCGACGGCGGTGAGCACGCCCTCGTCGACGCGGAGCGCGGCGTAGAAGTCGCCGCCGATCTCGGTCTGCCGGGAGGCGGGGACGTAACGCACGACGACGTCGATGCCGGGCAGCTCGGGCAGCTTGTGCGGCTGGGGCAGGAAGCTGTGCTGGAGGGTGAGGGCGACATGCCGCTCGACCTTGTACATGAGCAGCGGCTGGGCGGCGAGCGCGGTGGCCTGGGCGAGCTGGGCCAGCAGGGTCTCGCCCTCCAGGCCGACCCTGCGCATCCCGCGCGCGGGGGCGGCCAGGCACACCGGGGCCCGGCCGTCCTGGGTGACGACGAGCGCGAGGCGGGCGTCCTGCTCGACGCCGGGCCGGAAGAACCCGGCGGGCCACAGCGGGGCGGGCACGGTGGTGAGCTGTACCCCGGCCTGCCCCCGGGAGAGGCGGCGCAGCAGGCCGGCGACGGCCCGGTCGGCGGCCTCGTCGGGCAGTGCGACGGGGATGCGGTCCCGGGACAGGCCGCGGTAGAGCTGGTCGTCCTGGTCGAGGACGAAGACGGCCGCGGGGGTTCCGGTGAGCCGCGAGACGCCCTCGGCGGCCGCGTCGGACAGCTCCTGGAGGGTGCTCGCCGACTGGATGGTGACGATCGTCTCGGACAGCAGGGTGAGCCGTCGTACGAGCGCCCGGTCCCCGGCCCGCAGTTGCGCGTTGCGGACGGCGCCCCGGACCACGGCCTCGATCTCCAGGGGCTCGGCGGGCACCTTCAGATAGGCCTCGACGCCGGTGTCCATGCCCGCGCAGTGCACGGCGGGGGGCACCGCGGAGGCCGAGAAGTGCACGACGGGCATCCCGGCGGTGTGCGGGCGTTCCTTGAACAGCCGGCACAGTTCGAAGCCGCTCATGTCGGGCAGGCCCACGTCGACGAGGGCCACGTCCGGCAGGGTGCCCTTGCGCAGGCGTGTGTCGAGTTCGGCGAGGGCCTCGCCGCCGGTCGCGACCGGTACGACCCGGTGCCCCGCGCGGGTCAGCACGGTGCCCATGGCGTACCGGCTGGCCTCCACGTCGTCCACGACCATCACGGTCGTGCCGGTCAGTTTGCTCTGTGCGTCCATCTGTCACCCCTCGGGCAACACCGGTGGAGCGGACCGGGGTTCGGGGTCCGCTCCACCAAGGTAATGCGTTCAGCTAGGGATGGCGGATGAAAACAGCCACGGTCCGTGCCGGAACGGCGAAAGTGCCCGATTTCTTCTCGTAGGACGCCGCCTTGACGGTAGAGTCCGCCCCCGCCACCTGCACCGGGTGCAGCTGGTATGTGCTGCCGGCAAGGGCGTCGACCCGCTGGCTCCGCTCCTCGGGCGTCGCGTTGAAGACGACGACGAGGTCACCGAGTTCCATCGTGATCACGCCGGGTGTCTCGTCCTTCCCGGACAGCGGGAAGGACAGCGTCGACTGCACCTGGTCGGCGGTGCCGAGCGAGAACGCCTTCTCCGTCGTACGGATCCTGAGCAGGTCCCGGTACGCGGCCGACGCCCCCTCGATCTGCGCGCAGCCCACCTTCACCGAGCCCAACAGGGGTTTGGCGTACGGCCACTTGGACGTGTTGTCGGCCGCCATGGGCAGTCCGCGGCCGAAGCCGTTGCCGTCCCGGCAGTCCCAGTGGATCGCGTTGAACCAGTCGCCGCTGTCGAAGGAGTTGCGGTCCAGGGACTTGGAGCGCAGCAGGTCGGTGCCCGCCTGGGAGAGCGCCGGGCCCTGTGAGAGGGCGGCCGTGGCCATGGCGAGGACCTGCATCCGGGCCCGGTCGGCGGCGCCGGTGCCCGCGGGCAGCTTGTACGTCAGCGCGTCGAACAGCGACTCGTTGTCGTGCGCGTCGGCGTAGGCGAGGGCGTCACCGGGCGCGTCCGCGTATCCGGCGGGCTGCCCGTTGTAGTCGACCTGGGCGCCGGTGACCCGCTTGCCGTCGGTGTCGGTGAAGGTGAACTGCTTGAGGTTGCCGGAGAGGCCGACCTTGATGAGGTCCTGGTAGTGGAGGAGGCGAGCCTTCTGCTCCGCGGGGGTGCCGTTGTTCTTGCTGGTGTTGGGGTCGGTGTACAGCCCGGACGCGAAGCCCTGGACGCCGGGGTCCTCGTCGAAGGGGCCGCCGCCGCGTACGGCGTCACGGGCGCGGTCGGAGAAGGTCGCGATGCCGGTGCCGGCCATGTTCTGCTGCGTGGCCTGAACGAAGCGGGCGTCGTCGGCGACCTCGCCGAAGTTCCAGCCCTCGCCGTAGAGGATGATCTTCCTGCCGTCGACGCCGTCCTTCGCTGGGGTCAAGGCGTCCAGGGCCTTGCGCACGGCCAGGATGTTGGCCTTGGGGTGGTGGCCCATGAGGTCGAAGCGGAAGCCGTCGACCTTGTACTCCCTGGCCCAGGTGACGATCGAGTCGACGACCAGCTTGCCCATCATGGCGTTCTCGGTGGCCGTGTTCGCGCAGCAGGTGCTGTTGGCGACCGAGCCGTCGGCCAGGAGCCGCTGGTAGTAGCCGGGCACGATCCGGTCGAGCACGCTCGTGGCGGCCTGTCCGCTCGCCGCGGTGTGGTTGTAGACGACGTCCATGACGACCCGCAGGCCGTCCTCGTTGAGGGACTTGACCATCTTGCGGAACTCGACGGTACGGCCGGTGCCGTCCGGGTCGGTCGCGTACGAGCCTTCCGGGACGGTGTAGTGGTACGGGTCGTAGCCCCAGTTGTAGGCGTCCTTCGCGGCGGTCTTCGCCACGCACTCCTGCTGCCGGCCGGAGTCGGCCGGGTAGGAGGCGAGGTCGCAGGCGGGGGTCGCCTGGTCCTGTCGGCGTTCGGGAACGGTGGCGATGTCGAAGGCGGGCAGCAGGTGCACGTAGCTCGTCCCCGACTTCGCGAGCTCCCGCAGGTGCTTCGAGCCGTCGCTGTCCTTGTCGGTGAAGGCGAGGTAGGTACCCCGGTCCTCGGCGGGCACGGTCTTGTCCGCCACCGAGAAGTCCCGGATGTGCAGTTCCTGGATCTCGGCGTCCTTGAGGGGTACGGCCTTCGGCTTGGCGTACGTCGACCAGCCGCCCGGGGCGAGGGACCTGTCGTCCAGGTCGACGACGAGGCTGCGCGCGGAGTCGGTGGTGAGGGCGACCGAGTAGGGGTCGGTGACCTTGTTGGTGACGACCTTGCCGGCGCTGGGCGCCCAGACCTTCACGACGTACCGGTAGGGCTTGCCCTTCCAGGAGGCCGGGCCGGTGACGGACCAGACTCCGGTGGTGTCGTCGCGTCTCATGGCGACCGTGGAGCTACCGAGTTCGAGCTTCACCGACTGCGCGGTCGGTGCCCAGACCGCGAGCGTGGGGCGTCCCTCGGTGAATGTCGGCCCGAGGTGGGCCTTGGTCGCCCTCGGGTACAGGTCGTCGAGCACGCCCGCGATCTGGACGCCGGTCGCGGCCACCACGGCGCCGTTCGCCGCGCGTTGGGAGGCGACGAGCTGGCCGCTCAGGGCTTGGCGTACACGGTCGCGGTCACGCGGGTCCACGGACCAGGCCGTGTAGTCCCTCAGATGCGGGAACTTCGCCTTCTGGGCGTCGGTGAGGGCGGTCTTGGTGAGTCGCAGCCAGCGCTCGTCGTCGCTGGTGAGAGCACCGCCGTCGACGGTGATCGAGCCGTCGTGGGAGAAGAGGAGCTGGGTGGAGGCGGCGGCCTCGGAGCCGTTCCAGACGACCGTGTTCCGGTCGATCCAGACCGCCTTGGAGGTGGTGAGGTCGAGCGCGGCGGCTGACCCGGCGGGCTGCGGGAGCAGGTACTTCTCCTGGCCGTTCAGGAGCCACACCTCGTGGCCGTTGGCCGTGAGGTCAAGGGACTGGTCGGTGGGCAGGTCCTTCTCGTCGCCCTTGTGGAGGATGTAACTGAGGCTTGTCGCACCGTCGTTGAGCGGAACCTCGTAGACCGCTCCGTAGGCGTCGGTCCTCACCGGCTCCAGCGGCTTCGACCATTCGGTGGGGTTCGCGGCGCCCGTCCACACGTGCAGGCCCCAGCCGTCGTAGTTCCCGTCGGCACGGTGGTAGTGGAGGACCGCCTTGGTCCTGTCCTGCGCCGGGTAGTCGGGCTTCTCGGTGAGTACGGCGTCCTTGCCCTGCTCGATCCACACCTCGCCGGCCCTGGTGACGTCGATGGTGCGGTCGGCGGAGACGTCCTTGTCGCCGTCCTTGTCGATGACGAGGAAGCCGACGTTCGAGGCACCGGGCTTCAGCTTGACGTAGGCGAAGGCGCCGTACGCGTCCCGGCCGGTGAAGGGATGGCTGTCGGGCCAGGTGGTGGACTCGCCGTCGGCGAGGTCGCCCCAGGCGTACAGGCCCCAGTCGGCGTAGTCGCCGTCGGCGCGCTTGTAGTGGACGACCGCGTAGTCGCGGGAGGAGGCGGTGGGGGGTTCCTCGGTGGGCGGGGTGCCGGTTTCCGAGGAGGTGGTGGCACTGGCCGTGCGGCCGGCCGAGTCGATCACAACCGCCTTGTAGCGCAGGGCGGTTGCCGCCGGTACGGCCTTGTCGATGACCTGTGTGACCTTGTAGGGCGCGTGGTCGGCGGAGCCCAGCGTCCGCCACGTGCCGTTTCCGACCTGCGCCGCGAAGACGACCCGGTTGAGCCGGCCGCCGTCCACGTCGGCGGTGAGCTCGACGGTGCCCGTGGCGCCGGCGGCCGGGGCCTTGAGCGCGATCGTCGGCTCGGCGGCGGGCTCGGCGGGCTTGCCGGCCGCCTTGAGGACGAGCGCGGAGCCCGCCGGGACGGTGACGGTGATCTTCTTGTCGGCGTCGGTCTTCGTCGTGACGTCGGTGCCGTAGATCCCCTTGAACGCCATACGCGCCGAACCGGTCGCGAACGTCGCCGACTTGGCCTCGCCCGCGTTGTTGAGGGCGACGACGTACTCCTGGCCGCTCTTGGCGTCGGTGCGGGAGAAGGCGTAGATCCCGGCCCCGTCGGCCGCGTACCGCTCCTCCTGGACGCCGTCCGTCAGCGCCGGGTTGGCCCCCCGGAGCTTCGCGAGCGCGGCGATCTGCCGGTACAGCGGGGCACTCGTGTCGTAGGCGTCGCTCGCGTGGGTGCGGTCGGTGCCGATCTCGTCGTCGTCGAGGTAGTCGGCGGTCTTCGACGCGAACATCGTCTGGCGGGCGTCCTTGTCGCCGCCGGCGCCGGTGAAGCCCTGTTCGTCGCCGTAGTAGACGACGGGATTGCCGCGGCTGAGGAACATCAGCTCGTTGGCGAGCCTGTCCTTGGCGAGGAGTTCGGCGTCGGTGGCCTTGGGGTTGTCCTGGTTCAGGAAGTACCCGACGCGGCCCATGTCGTGATTGCCGAGGAAGGTGACCTGCTCGTAGGCGTTGGCCTTGTCGGTCGTGTACTTGTAGTCGTCGCCGAAGACGGACGCCAGCTTCCGCGCGCTGCCGCCCTGGGAGGCGTACTGCCGGGCGGCCTCCTGGAAGGGGAAGTCCAGCGTGGCGTCCAGGCGGCCCTGGGTGACGTACGGCGAGGTGACGGCCGTGTCGGCGGAGTAGACCTCGCCGAACATGAAGAAGTTCTTGCGACCCTGCTCGGCCGCGTACGCGTCGAGGGCGGTGGCCCACTGCGTCCAGAACTCCATGTTCACGTGCTTCACGGTGTCGATGCGGAAGCCGTCGATGTCGAAGTCCCTGACCCAGCGCTGGTAGATCCTCTCCATGCCGGAGACGACCTCGGGGCGCTCGGTCCACAGGTCGTCGAGGCCGGAGAAGTCGCCGTAGGTCGTGGACTCGCCGGCGTAGGTCGAGTCGCCGCGGTTGTGGTACATCGTCGGGTCGTTGAGCCAGGAGGGGACCTTGGCGCCCGCGCCGGTGACCGTCGGCGTGCGGGGGAAGGAGTCGGCGTCCACGGCGGGGAATCCGCGGCCGCCTGCCGCGTAGTCCGCGTCGTCGAACGGCCGGCCGTCCTTCGTCAGATAGGGGAACGCGCCCTTGGAGAGGTAGTCGTAGGACTTCTCCTCGTAGTCGACGACGTCGGCGGTGTGGTTGGTGATGACGTCGAAGAAGACCTTCATCCCCTTGCCGTGGGCCTTGGAGATGAGGGTTTCCAGGTCCTTGTTGGTGCCGAAGTGGGGGTCGACCTGGGTGAAGTCGGTGATCCAGTAACCGTGGTAGCCGGCCGAGGCGTTGGACCCCGTCCCCTGTACGGGCCGGTTCTTGAAGATCGGGGCCATCCAGATGGAGGTGGTGCCGAGGCCCTTGATGTAGTCGAGCCGCTGGGTGAGGCCCTTGAGGTCGCCGCCCTGGTAGAAGCCCTTGTCGGTGGGGTCGTATCCGGTGCTCAGCCGCGAACCGGTGAGCCCGCCCCGGTCGTTGGAGGTGTCGCCGTTGGCGAAGCGGTCCGGCAGGACGAAGTAGAACTGCTCACGGGTGTCGTCGTGCCGGGCCGGCTGCGCGGCGAGCCTCGCGTCGGAGGGCGGTGGCGGCGGGGTGTCCGCCCGGGCGGACAGCGGCTGGACGAGCGCTGCGGCCAGCGCGGTCACGGTGACCGCGGCGACCCGTCCTGCGTGTGCGGTACGGCGCCTCGTCGGCACCGGCCATCTCGGTATCACTGACGTGGACTCCTTGCGATGACGGCTCTGTGGGTCCGACCCCGCGTGACCGTATCGCCGCCGTAAGGATTACAGCAAGAGTCCTGAAACGACCAGAAAGAACTTTCAGCAGCTGGACTTGCCCGCGTAGATCGCCAGCGCCGTGTTGGCGCCCAGGGTGGCCGTGAACTGGCCGCTGGAGTTCACCGCCACGGTCGTGTTGTTCTGCACATCGCAGTACGTCCCCGCGGGCAGCGAGGTCTGGTACGTACGGCTCAGGCTGCCCGCCTCGTGGTTGATCGCCACGAAGCCCTTGCTGCCGCGCCCGAACGCGATCGCATCACCCCCGTTGTCCCACCAGTTGGTAACGGCTTCACCGCGCGTGGCGTTGCGGAAGGCGACCATGCGGATGATCTCGGGCCACTTGTGCTGGCACTTCCAGCCGTCCTGCCAACAGGCATTGACCGCACCGCTGTTGGGCGGACCGGCGTCCGTGTCGGAGAACTCGTACCCGGAGTTGATGTCGGGAGCGCCGTAGGGCCAGGCGAGCATGAAGACGTTGGCCAAGGTGTAATTGGCCCCGTCTTTGTAGTTCAGGGTGGAGCCGTTGCGCTCGGTGTCGTGGTTGTCGACGAAGACGCCGGCCACCGAGCTGTTCATGTAACCCCAGCCCTCGCCGTAGTTCTTCAGGTAGGCGAGGTTCTCGTTGTTGAAGACCCGCTTGAGGTCGTAGGCGTAACGGAACTCCTGGACGTCCCCGTTGCCGGTGTACTCGGTGGGCTGGACGGCCTCTCCGCTGCCGTAGATGACCTCCTGCTTCCAGTACACCGACGGGTTGCTCAGCCGGGACTTGATGTTGGCGAGGTCGGCGGTGTCGATGTGCTTGGCCGCGTCGATGCGGAAACCGTCGACGCCGAGGGTGAGCAGGTCGTTCATGTACCCGGCGATCGCGCCGCGGACGTACGACTCACCTGTGTCGAGGTCCGCGAGGCCGACGAGTTCGCAGTGCTGGACGTTCCAGCGGTCGGCGTAGTTGACGACCTGGGAGGTGCAGTCGTCGAAGTCGTAGGAGGAGTACAGGCCGGGGTAGGTGTACTTCGAGTACGACGATCCGCCGGTACCGGTGCCGCTGCCCGCGGACATGTGGTTGACGACGGTGTCGACGACGACCTTCACCCCGGCCGCATGGCACGTGTTGACCATGTTCTGGAAGGCCGTTCGGTCACCGAGCCGGCCCGCGATCTTGTAGCTGACCGGCTGGTACGAGGTCCACCACTGCGAGCCCTGGATGTGCTCGGCGGGCGGGGAGACCTGGACGTAGCCGTATCCGGCGGGGCCGAGGGTGGTGGTGCACTCCTTGGCGACGGAGGCGAAGTTCCACTCGAAGAGGACTGCGGTGACGTCCTTGCCGCCGGGCGGGGAGGCCTGGGCGGCGGTGGGGGTGAGGACGGCCACCGCGGTGGCGAGCACGGTGGCCGTGGCGGCGGCGGTGACCCTTGCGGTGCTTCTCGGTATCACGTGGGGGTTCTCCTTACGCGACGGCCGGGCGTCTTTGCCCGGCGCCGGCGAGAACGTACCGCTGTTGAAATGTTTACAGCAAGAGTCGAGAAAGTAACGGCAAGAACTTTCACACTTGGCTGGCGGGCCTGCCGGGGAGGTCGCCGCGCCTGCCCCCGCAGGAGTACACGATCTCCACCGACCCGCCGGGCAGGGCCCGTTGGCTCTGGAAGGTCAGTCCGGTCTCGGGGCTGAGCGCCGGGGTGAGCTGGGTGCCGCCGCCGAACAGCATGGGCAGCACGATCAGTTCGAGGCGGTCCAGGGCGCCGAGCGCGTGGAAGGTCGCGATGGTCCGCGGGCCGCCGATGAGGTGGACGTCGCCGCCCCGGTTGGCCGCGCGGATCTTCTCAAGGAGCCGTACCGGGTCGCTGTCGGTGGTGACGTGGTCGGGGGTGCCCTCCGGGCGGTGCGAGCCGAGCACGAACACGTCCAGGTCGGGCCACGGCCAGCGGCTGTTGGTCAGGGCGGGCTCGAAGGTCGTACGGCCCATGAGCGCGGCCTCGCAGTCGGCCAGGAACTCCCGGATGCCGTGGCTCTGGCCGGAGACGAACGCGGGGTCGGCGGTCAGCGCGGGCCAGCCGCTCGGGGTGGTCACATAGCCGTCGGCGCTCATGCTCAGGCGGGCGCGGATCTGCATGGTGTCTCCTCGGGTCGCGGGGCGCTGTTTCGCCCTTTCACCCAAGCGTCGAACGCGGACTCCGCCGATCGACACGCCGGAGAAAGAAATCACCGGGCCCCCTCAGGGCCCGGTGATCCTTCTGCCGGTGGTCAGGCCGTCGTCCACCACACGGTCGTGTCCGCCGGCACCTTCGCGTCCCCGTCGGCCTCGGCGACCTCGCCGCTGGCGAGGAGCAGACGGCCGTACGCCGGAGTCGTCACCGACTCACCGCCGGTGTTGGCGACGCAGACGAACGCGCCGCGCCGGAAGGCGAGAACGCCCTCGGGTGCCCGCAGCCACTCGACCGCGTCGCCTGCGCCCAGGTCGGGCTGGGCGCGCCGGACGGCGAGGGCCGTGCGGTACAGCTCCAGGGTGGAGTCGGGGTCGCCGGTCTGCGCCTCCACGCTCAGCTCAGCCCACTCCGACGGCTGGGGCAGCCAGCTGCCGCCCGCGCCGAAGCCGTACGAGGATCCCTCGCGCGTCCACGGGATCGGGACCCGGCAGCCGTCACGGAAGCCGTCCTGGCCGGCGCCGCGGAAGTACGCCGGGTCCTGCCGGACCTCGTCGGACAGGTCGACGACGTCCGGCAGGCCGAGCTCCTCGCCCTGGTAGATGTACGCCGATCCGGGCAGCGCCAGCATGAGCAGCGTGGCGGCGCGGGCGCGGCGCAGACCCAGCTCCCGGTCGCCCGCCGTGCGGATCTGGGTGCCGAGGCCGGGCGGGTTGGCGAAGCGGGTGGCGTGGCGGGTGACGTCGTGGTTGGAGAGCACCCAGGTGGCCGGGGCGCCGACCGGGCGCATCGCCTCCAGCGTGCGGTCGATGACCTCGCGCAGTTCCTCGGCGTCCCAGGCGGTGCTCAGGTACTGGAAGTTGAAGGCCTGGTGGAGCTCGTCGGGGCGGACGTAGTTCGCGGTGCGCTCGATGGTCGGGGTCCAGGCCTCGGCGACGAAGATGCGCTCGCCGGAGTACTCGTCGAGGATCAGCCGCCACTGGCGGTAGATCTCGTGGACGCCGTCCTGGTCGAAGAACGGCATGACATCGTTGCCCAGCAGCTTGACCTGGTCGTGGGATCCAAGGTCGGGCAGCCCCTCCGCCTTCACCAGGCCGTGTGCCACGTCGATGCGGAAGCCGTCCACGCCCATGTCCAGCCAGAAGCGCAGGATCGAGCGGAACTCGTCGCCGACGGCCGGGTGGTCCCAGTTGAAGTCGGGCTGCTCGGGGGCGAAGAGGTGGAGGTACCACTCGCCGTCCTCGACGCGGGTCCAGGCGGGGCCGCCGAAGATCGACTCCCAGTCGTTGGGCGGGAGTTCGCCGTTCTCGCCCTTTCCGGGGCGGAAGTGGTAGCGGTCCCGGAGCGGAGATCCCGGGCCCTCGGCGACCGCCCGCTTGAACCACTCGTGCTGGTCGGAGGAGTGGTTGGGCACCAGGTCGACGATGGTCCGCAGGCCCAGTTCGCGGGCGTCCCGGATCAGCGCGTCGGCGTCCAGGAGGTTGCCGAACATGGGGTCCACGGCCCGGTAGTCGGCGACGTCGTAGCCGGCGTCGGCCTGCGGGGAGGCGTAGAAGGGGCTCAGCCACACGGCGTCCACGCCGAGGTCGCGCAGGTACGGCAGTCGGGTGCGGATGCCCTCCAGGTCGCCCATGCCGTCGCCGTTGCTGTCGGCGAAGCTGCGCGGATAGACCTGGTAGATCACCGCGTCCCGCCACCAGTCGCTGCGCTTGGCTTCGGCGGAGTGGGGGGCCGGGGCGAGGGCGGAGTGCTGCTGGCTCATGGCGTCCTTGATGTGTAACGGGTTCATCAGGTCAAAGGTAGGGAGGGTGACGAGGCGGCCGTGGTCACAGCGGGGTCGGATGGAGACCACGGCCACCTCGGGTATGGGGGGTGTGGGGGGCTTGCCCCCACAGGGGCGCGGGGCTGCATCGATGTGCGGCTCCGCCGCGTGGGCGCGACCAGCCACGACGAAAGCCGCAGCCGAAAGACGGACAGCCTTACCCCTTCGTGCCACCGGCGGTAAGCCCCGTCACCAGGTTCTTCTGCACGAGGTAGAAGAACGCCGACACCGGTATCGCGATCAGCACCGCCGTCGCCGCCATCAGGTTCCGCTGGGCGTCGTGCTCGCTCACGAAGCTCTGCAGTCCCACCGCGAACGTGTACTTCGTGTCGGACAGCATGAACGTCGAGGCGAACGCGACCTCACCGAAAGCCGTGAGGAAGCTGTAGAACGCGGCGACCGCGAGCCCCGGCTTGGCGAGCGGCAGGATCAGCCGCGCGAACGTGCCGAAGGGGGTCAGCCCGTCGACGCGTCCGGCCTCGTCGATCTCGAACGGGATGGTGTCGAAGTAGCCCTTGAGCAGCCAGGCGCAGTAGGGCACGGCGGTCGTGCAGTACACGAGGATGAGCCCAAGATAGCTGTCGATGAGCTGGAGGTCCGAGAGCATCTGGTACATCGGCACCATGAGTACGGCCACCGGGAACATCTGGGTGACCAGGAGCACCCACATGAACTTCCGGTAGCCCGGGAAGCGCATCCGGGACACGGCGTACCCGGTGGTCGCGGCGATCAGCACACCGATCACCGTGGTGCCGAGCGAGACGATCAGCGAACTCTTGAGCCAGCTGAAGAACTCGGTGTGCTGGAGGACGAACGAGTAGTTGTCGAACGTCATCTTCTTCCAGATGCCGCCCGGGTGGAGGTAGTCGTCCTTGTCCGGACCGAGGGACAGGAAGATCAGCCAGACGATCGGGAACAGCGCGATCAGGCTCGCGACGATCAGGATGCCGTGCGAGGCGAGGGAGCCGGCGAGGCTCTGCTCTCCGCGGCGGCGGACCCGGCCGGGGGCCTGTGCGGGGCCGGCCTCGGACACCGCGGCGGAGGTCTCGACTGTGGTCGTACTCATGGGAGCTCCTGCCTCAGATCGCGAGCTGCTGGTCGTTGCGGTTCAGCCAGCGGCGGTAGAAGGAGGTGAAGACGATCAGGATGGCCAGCAGCAGGATGCCGTACGCGGCCGACTGCGCGAAGTCACGCGGCTGCTGTCCGAAGCCCAGGTAGTAGGCCCAGGTGACGAGGATCTGCGCGTCCGGCGCGGTGGTGCCGAACAGCAGGAAGATCACGGCGAACTGGTTGAACGTCCAGATGATGCCGAGCAGGACGACGGTGGAGCTGACGCTTCTGAGTCCCGGCAGGGTGACGTACCGGAAGCGCTGCCAGGCGCTCGCGCCGTCCATCTCGGCGGCCTCGTACAGCGAGGCGTCGATGGACTGGAGTCCGCCGAGCAGCGAGACCATCATGAACGGCACCCCGCACCAGGTGTTGACCATGATCGCGGCGAACCGCTGCCAGAAGGTGTCCTCCAGCCAGGCCGGACTCGGCAGGTGGAGGGCGTCCAGGGCGGTGTTGATGATGCCGCCGTCGGCGAGCATGAAGCGCCAGCCGAAGACGGTGACGAAGGTCGGCACGGCCCAGGGCAGGACCAGGATCAGCCGGTACAGCGTGCGTCCGCGCAGCTTCTGGTTGAGCAGCAGCGCGAGGCCCAGGCCGACGCAGTAGTGCAGGGCGACGCACAGCGCCGTCCAGACGACCGTCCAGATGAAGTGCGACCAGAAGCGGTCGTAGGCCGTGTCGCCCCACAGGATGTCGGCGTAGTTGTCCAGGCCGATGAACTTGTAGGTGGCGTCGATGTGGTTGACGCCGATCGTGCGGGCCGTGTTGAGGCTGTTGGCGTCGGTGAGGGTGAGGTAGACGCCGTAGACCAGGGGGTACAGCACGAGGACGCCGAGGACGACGGCGACCGGGGTGATCATCGCGTAGGCGTACCAGTGCTTCTGGTAGCTGTGCTTCAGGCGTTGGCCCGGCCCGGGCCGCGGCGCGCGGTCACCGTGGCGCTTGCCGGTGGCGCGGTCGATGGCGACTGTCATGTACGACACCTTCTGGAAGTTCTACGGCTCTGAGAAGTGGCTGCGCACAGGCCGGTGGCCGCCGGATCCCCTCTCCCCCCAGGACCGGGAGATCCGGCGGCCACGCGGGCTCACTTGCTGAAGTCCGGCACCAGCTTGGCGATGGCGGCCTCGGCGTTGCCCAGGCCCTTGTCCAGGGACTCCTTGCCGCCCGCGATGCTGTTCAGCTCGGTGTCGAGCGGGGTCAGCAGGGAGCTGTACTCCGGCAGGGCCACCCGCGGCTGGGCGGAGGCGAGGACCGTCTGGTAGCCGGCGATGCCCGGGTCGGCCTTGACCTCGGCGGTGTAGGCGTCGTCGCGGGTGGGCAGCGTGGAGTTCTTCAGGGCGATCTGCGTCTGGGACTTCGCGGAGGTCATGAAGCCCACGAACTTCGCGGCCGCCTTCTGGTGGGCGGAGTCCGAGCCGGCGTAGACCGAGAGGTTGTGGCCGCCGGTCGGGGCGCCCGCCTTGCCGGTGGAGCCGGCCGGGACGGTGGTGATGCCGAGGTTGGACTTGTCCGTGAACGCGGAGCCCTTGTAGAAGTTGGTGATCTCCCACGGGCCCTGGATGATCGCGGCGACCTTGCCGTTGACGAAGGCGTCCTGGATGTGGGCGTAGGCGTCGGCGGTGGTGTCGGCCTTGTGCAGGCCCTTGCCGGAGAAGAGGCTCAGCCAGGTGCCGTAGCCCTTCTTGGCGGCGGCCGAGTTCACGGTGATCTTCTTGGCGGAGGCGTCGACGGTGTCGGTGCCCTCGCCGAAGAGGAACGGCTGGGCGTAGTAGGCCGCGGTGGAGCCCCAGTAGCCGTCGACGCCGGTCTTCGACTTGATCGTGGCGGCGGCGGTCTTCAGGTCGTCCCAGGTCTTGGGGGCCTCGACGCCGGCCTTCTGGAAGAGCTGCTTGTTGTAGACCAGGGCGAGGGTGTCGGTGACGAAGGGGACGCCGTAGGTCTTGCCGTCGTACTGGGCCTGCTCGATCAGGTTCGGCTTGAACTTGGCCTGGTCGGCCAGGGCCTCGGTGCCGTCGAGCGGCAGGAAGTAGCCCTTCTTGGCGAAGGCGGGGGTCCAGCCGACGTCGGAGCGCAGCACGTCCGGGGCGCCGCTCGCGCCGGCGGCGGTGTCGAACTTGTTCTGCGCCTGGTCGAACGGGACGTTGACGTACTTGACCTTGATGTCCTTGTTGGCGGCCTCGAAGTCCTTGATCAGGGCCTTGTACGTCGGCGCCTCATTGGTGGCGTTGGAGGTGTCCCACCAGGTGATGGTGGTCGGACCGTCGGCCTTGTCGCCGCTGTCGCTTCCGCCGCAGGCCGTCGCCGCGAGGGCGAGGGACGCCACCAGCGCGGTGGCCGCTATGCCACGCCGCATTGAGTTCTCCTTGAGGGTGAAAGCCCGTGTGCTGCGGAGAGAGGCCCCGTCTGCCCTCTCCGTCTGCCGACTGCGCCTTTGCGGCCGCCGGGCGAGTGGGAACGTAACAGCGATGCAAGACTTGCGAAAGAGCTTGCAGAAAAAAAGTGCAAGAGAGTGCGGAAGTTACCCCCTCGTGATCCCTCGTCGATCGTCACGAGACCCTTGTTTTACGGGGCTGAGCGGGACGACTACGGGTTGTGCAAGACTCTGCAAGCTCTTGCCATCCTCCTCCCGGACAGGAATCATCCCCTTGCGGGACAAGGGGCACCGACCAGAACAGAGGGACCGCGATGACGATACGGCCGGTACAGTCCGGTGCCGTGACCACACGGCTAGCCGACATCGCTGCTCAGGCGGGGGTGAGCGAAGCGACCGTCAGCCGCGTCCTCAACGGGAAGCCGGGTGTCGCCGCCACCACCCGCCAGTCCGTACTGGCCGCCCTCGACGTGCTCGGCTACGAACGCCCGGTGCGGCTGCGGCAGCGCAGCGAGGGCCTGGTGGGCCTGATCACCCCCGAGCTGGAGAACCCGATCTTCCCGGCCCTGGCCCAGGTGATCGGTCAGGCGCTGACCCGGCAGGGCTACACGCCCGTCCTCGCCACCCAGACCCCGGGCGGCTCCACGGAGGACGAGCTCACCGAGATGCTCGTCGACCGGGGCGTGGCGGGCATCATCTTCGTCTCCGGGCTGCACGCGGACACCTCCGCCGACATGCAGCGCTACGAGCAGTTGCGGGCGCAGGGCGTGCCATTCGTGCTCGTGGACGGTTTCTCGCCGAAGGTGCAGGCGCCGTTCATCTCCCCCGACGACCGCGCGGCGATGGCACTTGCGGTGACGCACCTGGTGTCGCTCGGGCACACGAAGATCGGTCTCGCCCTCGGCCCCAAGCGCTTCGTGCCGGTCCAGCGCAAGATCGAGGGCTTCGTCCGCACCATGCACGACCTGCTCGGGCTGGCCGCGGCGACCGTCGAGGACGACCTCGTCCAGCACTCGCTGTACACCCTGGAGGGCGGTCAGGCGGCCGCCACCGCCCTGATCGACCGGGACTGCACGGCCGTGGTGTGCGCGAGCGACATGATGGCGCTGGGCGCGATACGGGCGGCCCGGCAGCGGGGCCTGGAGGTGCCGCGGGACGTGTCGGTGGTGGGCTTCGACGACTCCCCGCTGATCGCCTTCACCGACCCGCCGCTGACGACGGTCCGCAAGCCGGTGCCCGCCATGGGGCAGGCGGCGGTGCGGACCCTGCTGGAGGAGATCGGCGGAACTCCCGCGCCGCACAGCGAGTTCGTGTTCATGCCTGAGCTGGTGGTTCGCGGTTCGACGGCTTCGGCCCCCGGGGAACGCTCTCGTCCGTAGGGCGGAGAGACCGGGCTCCGCGCCGTGCGTCGGGAGGAGAACGGGACAGTCTTCCCGTCGTAGGACATGCGACCCGAACCCGACCGGGGGATGATCGGTGGGGTAAGGCGTTTCTGGCAGACTTTGTGCCTATGGGTGACTCGACCGTGACCAGCCTGGAAGACCGCGAGAACGCGGCCGCTCCGGACTCCCTCACGGCCGTGGACCGGCCCGGCCTGCTGCGCCGGCTGCGCACCCCGCGCCGGCCCCGCCTGTGGTTCGAGATCCTGTTGATCGCGGTGAGTTACTGGACGTACTCACTGATCCGCAACGCGGTGCCGGAGCAGAAGGCGGAGGCGCTGCGCAACGCCGACTGGATCTGGCGGATGGAGCACCATCTGGGCATCGCGGTCGAGGAGTCCGTCAACCACGCGGTGAACTCGGTGACTTGGCTCATCGTGGGGATGAACTACTACTACGCGACACTGCACTTCGTCGTGACGCTGAGCGTCCTCGTCTGGCTCTACCGCAGCCATCCCGGCCGCTACGCGGCAGCCCGCATGGTTCTGTTCGCGACGACGGGCGTGGCACTGGTCGGTTACTACCTGTATCCGCTGGCACCCCCGCGGTTGATGAGCGGCGGGAACTTCGTCGACACGGTCATGGTCCACCAGACCTGGGGCTCGATGGCCTCCGGCGACCTGAAGCACATGTCCAACCAGTACGCGGCGATGCCGTCCATGCACATCGGCTGGTCGCTGTGGTGCGGCCTGACGATCTTCGCGCTGGCGTCGGTGCCGTGGGTGCGCGTCCTGGGCCTCCTCTACCCGGCGGCGACGCTCCTGGTCATCGTCGCCACGGCCAACCACTTCTGGCTCGACGCGGTGGGCGGCGTCCTGTGCCTGCTGTTCGGCTTCACGGTGGCGCGCCTCTGGTACGGGGCGCTGCCGTACGCGTTGCCGAAGGTGGTCCCGGACCCGGGGGGCCGGGACCGGCGCCGGAAGGCCTACGCCCCGTAGAACAGCTCCTCCACCACGCCCCGGGCCCGTCGGGCCGTACGCCGGTAGTCGTCCAGCATGTCTCCGGCGTGACCCGGCCCGTACCCCAGGTACCGGCCCACGGCGGCCAGTTCGCGTGCCTCGGTCGGGAACGTGTCCCCGGCCCGGCCCCGCACCAGCATCACCGCGTTGCGCACCCGGGTCGCCAGCACCCATGCCTCGTCGAGGACCTGGGCGTCGTCCGCGGAGATGAACCCGGCGTCCCGCGCGGCGGTGAGGGCCGCGCGGGTACGGGTCGTGCGCAGCCCCGGCGCCTGCGCCCCGTGCCGCATCTGGAGCAGCTGGACCGTCCACTCGACGTCCGAGAGCCCGCCCGGCCCGAGCTTGGTGTGCAGTTTCGGGTCGGCACCGCGCGGCATCCGCTCGGACTCCATGCGTGCCTTGAGCCGCCGGATCTCGCGTACGGCGTCGTCACCGAGGCCGTCCGCCGGGTAGCGCAGGGGGTCGATGAGCTCGACGAAACGGCGGCCCAGATCCTCGTCGCCGGCCACCGGTTCGGCCCGCAGCAGCGCCTGCGACTCCCAGACCAGCGACCAGCGGCGGTAGTAGGCCGCGTACGAGGTCAGCGTGCGCACCATCGGCCCGGACCTGCCCTCCGGGCGCAGGTCGGCGTCGATGAGCAGCGGCGGGTCGGCGCTCGGGATCTGCAGCAGACGGCGCATCTCGGAGACGACCTTGTCGGCCGCCTGGGAGGCCTCCCGCTCGTCGACGCCCTCGCGCGGTTCGTGCACGAACAGGACGTCGGCGTCGGAGCCGTAGCCGAGTTCGTGACCGCCGAAGCGGCCCATGCCTATCACGGCGAACCGGGTCGGCAGGGTCTCGCCCCAGCCGTCCCGGACGACCGCGCGCAGGGTGCCGGCGAGGGTCGCGGCGGTCAGGTCGGACACGGCGGCGCCGACGCGGTCGACCAGGGCGCCCTGGTCCGGTTCGGCGGGCTGGGTCTCGGTGCCGTAGGAGCCGACGATGTCCGCGGCGGCCGTACGGAAGAGTTCGCGGCGGCGGACTCCACGGGCCGCCGTGACGCCCTGGACGGCGCCCTCGGCACGGCCGACGGCGGCGAGTATCTCCTGCTCGAGACCGGCCCGCCCGCGCGGGTCGAGTCCCCCGCCGTCGCCGTCCCCGAGCAGCGCCACCGCTTCCGGGGCGCGCATCAGCAGGTCGGGGGCGAGGCGCCCGGCGGACAGGACCCGGGCGAGGTTCTCGGCGGCGGCGCCCTCGTCGCGCAACAGCCGCAGATACCAGGGCGTCTTGCCCAACGCGTCCGACACCTTGCGGAAGTTGAGCAGTCCGGCGTCCGGGTCGGCGGACTCGGCGAACCAACCCAGCAGGACGGGAAGGAGAGTTCGCTGGATGGCTGCCTTGCGGGTGATCCCGGAGGCGAGGGCCTCCAGGTGGCGCAGGGCGGAGGCGGGGTCGGCGTACCCGAGCGCGACCAGCCGCTCCCGGGCCGCCCCGGCACTCAACCTGATCTCCCCGGCCCCGAGTTGGGCCACGGCGTCCAGCAGCGGCCGGTAGAACAGCTTCTCGTGCAGTCGTCGTACGACGGAGGCGTGCCGCTTCCACTCGCGGTTCAGGTCGGTCACCGGGTCTGCGCGCAGGCCGAGGGAGCGGCCGAGGCGGCGCAGGTCGGCCTCGTCCTCGGGGACGAGGTGGGTGCGGCGCAGCCGGTAGAGCTGGATGCGGTGCTCCATGGAGCGCAGGAAGCGGTAGGCGTCGTCGAGCTGTGCGGCGTCGGCGCGGCCTACATAACCGCCGGCGGCGAGGGCCTGGAGGGCGTCGAGGGTGGTGCCGCTGCGCAGCGAGCCGTCCTCGCGGCCGTGCACCAACTGCAGGAGCTGTACGGCGAATTCGACGTCCCTGAGGCCGCCGGGGCCGAGCTTGAGCTGCCGGTCGAGCTCGGCGACGGGGATGTTCTCGACCACCCTGCGCCGCATCTTCTGCACGTCGGCGACGAAGTTCTCGCGCTCGGCGGCCTTCCAGACCAGGGGTTCGAGGGCGGCGACGTACTCCTCACCCAGCGCGAGGTCGCCGGCGACCGGGCGGGCCTTGAGGAGGGCCTGGAACTCCCAGGTCTTGGCCCAGCGCTGGTAGTAGGCGAGGTGGCTGGAGAGGGTGCGCACCAGCGGGCCGTTCCTGCCCTCGGGCCGCAGATTGGCGTCGACGGGCCAGATGGACCCCTCGACGGTGGTCTCGGAGCACACCCGCATCATGTGCGAGGCCAGCTTGGTGGCGGCGCGCAGGGCCTTGCCCTCGTCGGCCCCTTCGACGGCCTCCCCCACGAAAATCACATCGACGTCGGAGACGTAATTGAGTTCATGTCCCCCGCACTTGCCCATCGCGATCACCGCGAGCCGGCACAGTGCGGCGTCCTCGGGGGCGGCCGTACGCGCTATGGCGAGGGCGGCGCGCAGGGTCGCGGTGGCGAGGTCGGCGAGTTCGGCGGCGGTCTCGGCGAGGTCGGTGGTGCCGCACACGTCACGGGCGGCGATGGACAGCAGACAGCGCCGGTAGGCGACGCGCAGGGTGACGGGGTCGGCGGCCTCGGCGAGCCCGCGCTCGAACTCCTCGACACCGGGGTGCAGGTCGCGCGGCTCGTAGGTGACGAGGGCCTGCCAGTCGCCGGGGTGCCGGGCGAGATGCTCGGCGAGCGCCTGGGACGCGCCGAGCACCCCGAGCAGCCGGTCCCGGAACGGCTTCGCCGCTATCACCGTGTCGAGCAGCTCCCGGTCGGGCTGCGCCTCGAGCAGCCGTACGAGACCGAGCAGCGCGAGATCGGGGTCGGCGGTCCCGCCGAGCGCCTCCAGGAGCACCGGGTCGTTGCGTACGGCGCTCAGCTCCCCGCTCTCCAACAACCGCTCGGCGGCCGACGGATCGGTGAAACCGTGCCGCAGCAGCCGCGTGAAGGTACTGCTCCTGCGCCCCGGCGCCGACGTCATCCCGGCCTCCCGTCCGATCAAGGTCGTGTCGATCGAGCGTAACCGGAGAGCCGGGGAGAAGCGCCTGGGCGCGGGCGGGTGGATTCCGGGCGCGGCCGGGCCGGTCTCCTGGCCGGACACGGCCCCGGCGCCGGCGCCGGGCGGATCGTCGTCTGCCCCGCATCCGGACCACGCCTTCGGCAGACTGGGAGTGTCGAGCCGGACCGCCGCGGTGGCCCGGGTGTTCCCCGAGCCGGAGGCTTCGTGATGACCGAGAAGGAACCCGAGACCCACCTCGATGAGCGCTACAGCGACCCCGGCGCGACGGCGCACTCCTGGGTCGACGCGGAGTCGCTGCTGGCCTCCGCCGAGCTGTTCTGGATCTCGACGGTACGGCCGGACGGGCGCCCGCACGTCACGCCGTTGCCGGCGGTGTGGGCGCACGGGGCGCTGCACTTCTGCACCGGCCCGGAGGAGCGCAAGGCGAAGAACCTCGCGCACAACGCGCACGTGACGCTGACGACCGGCAACAACATCTGGGACAAGGGCTACGACCTGGTGGTGGAGGGCGAGGCGGTGCGGGTGTCGGACGACGCTCGCCTCCGGGAGCTGGCCGCCGCGTGGGAGGCCAAGTACGGCGACTTCTGGCGCTTCGAGGTGCGGGACGGCTACTTCCATCACGGACCGGGACACGCTGTCGTCTATGCGGTGGCGCCGCGCACTGTTTTCGGCTTCGGTAAGGGACAGCCGTTCAGCCAGACGCGGTGGCGCTTCTGAGGACGGCCCTGGGTACTGACGTCGACAAGGGAGTCACGCCATGGACATGAGCCTCGAAGTGATCATGCTGCCCGTCACGGACGTGGACCGGGCCAAGGAGTTCTACCGCGACAAGGTCGGCTTCCACGTGGATCTGGACGGCGAGGTGATGGAGGGGGTCCGCATCGTCCAGCTCACCCCGCCCGGTTCCGGCTGTTCGATCGCCCTGGTGGACGGCCTCCAGGTCCCGACGGGCGCCCCGCAGCCCGGCACGTACCACGGCATGCAACTGTGTGTGACGGACGCGAAGGCGGCGTACGAGGAGCTCACCTCGCGTGGCCTGGACGTGAGCGAACCGGTTCAGTTCGCCCCGCAGGACGGCGCCACCTTCATGTATTTCAAGGACCCGGACGGCAACGGCTGGGCGATCCAGGAGTACAGGCGCCGGGAGACGGAGCCGCTGCACAAGGTCCTCGCGGACCAGGCGGCCCAGTAGCTCACCTGTAGGGGCGCGGGGAACTGCGCGACAAGCCCCCCGGGCAGCCGTCGCGACAACCCCGCGCCCCTACGGCGAAGCCTTACAGCACCGGCAGGTTCTTCCGCAGCTCGAAGGCCGTGACCTCGCTGCGGTACTCCTCCCACTCCTGGCGCTTGTTGCGCAGGAAGAAGTCGAAGACGTGTTCGCCCAGGGTCTCGGCGACCAGGTCGCTGCGCTCCATCAGGGTGAGGGCCTCGCCCAGGTTCTGGGGCAGGGGTTCGATGCCCATCGCGCGGCGCTCGGCGTTGGACAGGGCCCAGACGTCGTCCTCGGCGCCCGGCGGGAGCTCGTAGCCCTCCTCGATGCCCTTGAGGCCGGCGGCCAGGAGCAGGGCGTAGGCCAGGTACGGGTTGGCGCCGGAGTCGAGGGAGCGGACCTCGATGCGGGCCGAGCCGGTCTTGCCGGGCTTGTACATCGGGACGCGGACCAGGGCCGAGCGGTTGTTGTGGCCCCAGCAGATGTAGGAGGGGGCCTCGCCGCCGGCGCCGGCGGTGCGCTCGGTGCCGCCCCAGATGCGCTTGTAGGAGTTCACCCACTGGTTGGTGACCGCGGAGATCTCCGCCGCGTGCTTGAGCAGGCCCGCGATGAAGGAGCGGCCGACCTTGGAGAGCTGGTACTCCGAGCCGGACTCGTAGAACGCGTTCCGGTCGCCCTCGAAGAGCGAGAGGTGGGTGTGCATGCCCGAGCCCGGGTGCTCCGAGAAGGGCTTCGGCATGAAGGTCGCCTGGACGCCCTGCTCCAGCGCCACCTGCTTCATGACCAGGCGGAACGTCATGATGTTGTCGGCCGTGGAGAGCGCGTCCGCGTAGCGCAGGTCGATCTCCTGCTGGCCCGGGGCGCCCTCGTGGTGGGAGAACTCGACCGAGATGCCCATCGACTCCAGCATGGTGATCGCCTGGCGGCGGAAGTCCATGCCGATGTTCTGGGGGGTGTGATCGAAGTAACCCGAGTTGTCGGCGGGCGTCGGGCGCGAGCCGTCCAGCGGGCGGTCCTTCAGGAGGAAGAACTCGATCTCCGGGTGGGTGTAGAAGGTGAAGCCCAGGTCGGAGGTGCGGGCCAGGGCGCGCTTCAGCACATACCTCGGGTCCGCGAAGGACGGGGAGCCGTCCGGCATGAGGATGTCGCAGAACATCCGGGCCGTGCCGGGGGCCTCCGCGCGCCAGGGCAGGACCTGGAAGGTCGACGGGTCCGGCTTGGCGATCATGTCGGATTCGTATACGCGGGCGAATCCCTCGATCGCCGAGCCGTCGAAGCCGATGCCCTCGTCGAAGGCCTGTTCCAGCTCCGCCGGGGCCACGGCCACGGACTTGAGGAAGCCCAGCACGTCCGTGAACCACAGGCGTACGAACCGGATGTCGCGCTCCTCCAAGGTCCGGAGCACGAACTCCTGCTGCTTGTCCATCTTCCGCTTCCCCATCCTTGCTGGTCAGGCCGCCTGTCTCCGTGTCCCGCAGGAGGCGGTCGGGCACCTGAGCATCACACCACAACACCGTTTCGTGCGCGTTGCCGACCTTGATCGTCGCGGCGACCCGGGAGTGAACGCCTCCCGTCCGGCGGATGTACTGCTCTGCCGCCCATCTTGCCTGCTCGGACTGACATACGTAATGCCCGGCCCTCCCCGTCTCACCGCGCGTCCGGGTTTCCTGTGGGCTCCCTGCGAGGAGTCACCCCGGCCCCACTACGATCAGCGGACCGATCGTCACCATCCGTCCCGCCCCTTTCCCCCAGAAGGACACACCTCATGGGTTCCGCCAAGAAGAGCACCGCCGCGGCACGCAAGGCGCGCATAGAGGAGATGCGGCGCGCCGAGCAGTCCCGGGAGCGCCGCAACCGGATCCTCACCATCGGCGCCGCCGTGGTCGTCGTCGCCGGTCTGGTCGTCGGCTCCATCGTGCTGGTGCAGTCGCAGTCCGACGACACGGCGGCCGACGGCAAGAACAAGGGTCACTTCGTCACGGGCTCGGACGGCGTGAAGACCTGGAAGGGCACGCTGGGCCGCAACCACGTCGTCAAGACCGTGAGCTACCCGATGGAGCCCCCGGTCGGCGGCGACCACAACCAGGTCTGGATGAACTGCAACGGCGACGTCTACACCAAGGCGCTCAACAACATGAACGCCGTGCACTCGCTGGAGCACGGCGCGGTCTGGGTGACGTACACCAGCGCGGCCAAGAAGGCCGACGTCGACGCACTCGCGGCGAAGGTGAAGAAGACGCCGTACACGCTGATGAGCCCGGACGACAAGCAGAAGGACCCGATCATGCTGTCGGCGTGGGGCCACCAGCGGACCGTGACGGGGGCGAAGGACCCGAACGTCGACAAGTTCTTCGAGCAGTTCGTGCAAGGCGAGCAGACGCCCGAGCCGGGCGCGGCGTGCACGGGCGGTATGGGGCAGTGAGGTTCGCGGGAGTGGCCGTGGCCGTGGCGGGCGTGCTCGTCGCGGCCGGCGCGATCACCTACGCCGTGGCCGAGGACGGCGGCTCGGGCGACACCCCGTCCGCACAGTCCGCGGACGCCGGCTTCGCGCGTGACATGGCCGTACACCACCAGCAGGCCGTCGAGATGTCGTACATCGTGCGCGACCGCACCAAGGACGTCGAAGTGCGGCGGCTCGCCTACGACATCGCGCAGACGCAGGCCAACCAGCGCGGCATGCTGCTGGGTTGGCTGGATCTGTGGGGGCTGCCGAAGGTGTCGGCGGATCCGCCGATGACGTGGATGGACATGGGTGACATGCCGTCGGCGGGCGAGGGTTCGCTGATGCCGGGCATGGCGACCAACAGCGAGATGAAGAGGCTGGGCACGCTCAACGGCAAGCAGGCCGAGATCTTCTACCTCCAGTTGATGACGGACCATCACCGGGGCGGTATCCACATGGCGAAGGGCTGTGTGCAGAAGTGCGAGGTGGGGGTGGAGAAGCGGCTGGCGCAGGGGATGGTCGACGCGCAGCAGTCGGAGATCGACCTGATGGCGGGGATGCTGAAGGAGCGGGGGGCAAAACCGCGATCATAGAGGGTTAACCCTCGAACGAGCCTTTTTCATTAGGTTAATTGGGCTCCTCTTGGCATGCCCATTCCCCTGGCATGAACCGTTCGTCGCCAGAGTGGCCACACCGTCGAGTGATCACTCGCGACGAACCGCATCTTGGGGGTTCCATGAGATCCAACCGCGCCAAATTCCGCGCCGGGGTGAGCATGGCGGCGACACTGCCGATGCTCGCGGGCGCGCTGGCGCTCGGTATACCCGCGGCCCACGCCGCGGACAGCCCGAACCGTGACACGCTGGCCGGGACCAAGCCCGCGTGGGCCACCGCCAAGGCCGACAAGGGCGCCACCTCGGACAGCGCCCAGGTCTCCGCCCGGGTGTACCTCGCCGGCAAGGACGCCGCCGGCCTCGCCGCCTACGCGAAGTCGGTCTCCGACCCGGCCTCGGCGTCGTACGGCAAGTACCTGAGCGCGAAGCAGGCGCAGGCCCGCTTCGGCGCCACCAAGGCGCAGGTCGCCGCGGTGAAGTCCTGGCTGGAGTCGGCGGGTCTGAAGGTCACCGGGGTCTCGCAGCACTACGTCTCCGTCACCGGTGACGTGGCCGCCGCCGAGAAGGCCTTCGGGACCCAGCTGCACAACTACACCAAGGGCTCCAAGACCTACCGCGCCCCGGCCAAGGCCGCCTCCGCGCCGGCCGCTCTGGACGGTGCCGTGCTGACCGTCACCGGCCTGGACAACGCGCCGCACAAGTCCAGCGCCAAGGACCAACTGCCGCCGCCGGACGCCGTGTTCAAGAACTCGGGTCCGTTCTCCTCGTACTACGGCTCGAACATCGCGAGCACGCTGCCCGAGGCCTACGGCACGAAGATCCCGTACGCGATCAAGGGCTACACCGGCAAGCAGCTGCGTGCCGCCTACGGCGCGGGCACGTACACGGGCAAGGGGGTGCGCGTGGCCATCACCGACGCGTACGCCTCCCCGACGATCGCCTTCGACGCGGCCACCTACGCGAAGAAGAACGGCGACGCGGCCTACACCACCAGCCAGCTGAAGCAGGTCCTGCCGAAGAACTACACGAAGACCGAGGAGTGCGGGGCGGCCGGCTGGTACGGCGAGGAGACCCTCGACGTCGAGGCCGTGCACGCGGTCGCGCCGGACGCGAACATCACGTACGTGGGTGCCGCGTCCTGCTACGACGACGATCTGATCGACTCGCTCAGCAAGGTCGTCGACAACCACCTGGCCGACATCGTCTCCAACTCCTGGGGCGACATCGAGGCCAACCAGACGCCGGACCTCGCGGCCGCCTACGACCAGGTCTTCCAGCTCGGCGCGGTCGAGGGCATCGGTTTCTACTTCTCCTCCGGCGACAACGGCGACGAGGTCGCCAACACCGGGACCAAGCAGGTCGACGTCCCGACCAGTTCGGCGTGGGTGACGTCGGTGGGCGGTACCTCCCTCGCCGTCGGCAAGGGCGACAAGTACCTGTGGGAGACCGGCTGGGGCACCGAGAAGGCCACGCTGTCCGCGGACGGCAAGAGCTGGACGAACTTCCCCGGCGCGTTCACCTCCGGTGCGGGCGGCGGCACCAGCAGGACGGTCGCCGAGCCCTTCTACCAGAAGGGTGTCGTCCCGGACGCGCTCGCCACGGCCAACAACGCCGCCGGCAACCGCGTGGTCCCGGACATCTCCGCGATCGCCGACCCGAACACCGGTTTCCTGGTGGGTCAGACGCAGACGTTCCCCGACGGCTCGCAGCAGTACAGCGAGTACCGCATCGGCGGCACGTCGCTGGCCTCGCCGGTGATCGCGGCCGTGCAGGCGCTGGCGCAGCAGGCGGCCGGCGGCAAGGCGCTCGGCTTCGCCAACCCGTCGATCTACTCCAAGTACGGGTCCCGCGTGTACCACGACGTCACGGACAACCCGACGGGCTCCGGCCTCGCCGTGGCGCGCGTCGACTTCATCAACAGCACTGACGCCGGCGGCGGTCTGAGCACCTCGGTCCGCAGCCTCGGCAAGGACAGCTCGCTGTCCGCGGTGAAGGGCTACGACGACGTCACCGGCGTGGGCACGCCCGCGAACGGTTACGTGCGGTCGTTCGGCCGGCACTGACCGGACGTACGTCCACCCAGGGGCCCGGTCCCGAAGGCGAGAACCTTCGGGGCCGGGCCCCCGCACATGTCCCGCCTACCGTCGCGGCATGGGATCCGTGCGCCCGGGGCGGCCGGTCGTCGCGTGGAGCACGAGCCCCAGGGCCAGCAGGAGGGCCCCGGCGACGAGGAACGGCACCGGCGTGTACTCCTCGGTGCAGCTCTGCCCGCCGGTCACCGCGTGGCACACCTCGCCCGGGCCGCCCCGGTTCAGGTACGCGAGGTAGAACAGCGGCAGCGCCAGCCCCGAGACGGCGCCCACGGCAGCGCGTGCGGGCCCGGCACGGAGCAGGAACACCGCGGCCACCCCGGCGGGGACGAGGAAGGCCGCGCCCACCGTCAGGATCGCGGCGAGGCCGATGCCGCCGCACGCTCCCACCAGGAGCCAGGCCAGGAACCAGCCCCATCCCGGCCAACGGGCGGGGCCTTCGTGGGTCTTGCCGCTCACGGCGCTCATGAACGGCAGCATAAGGACCCAGGCCCCCAGCCGCTATAGCGTCGCTCTGACGATTACACTGATCGTGTGCCTGCTCTGAACTTCTGGTCCATCTATCAGCACGGGTTCGCACGCGTCGCCGCGTGTACGGGTCACACCGTCATCGCGGACCCGCCCGCCAACGCCGAGGCGGTGCTGCGCCACGCGCGCCGGTGCGATGCGGAAGGGGTCGCCGTCGCCGTCTTCCCGGAGCTGGGTCTGTGCGGCTACTCCATCGAGGACCTGCTGCTCCAGGACGCGCTGCTCGACGAGGTCGAGGCGGCGCTCGGGGAGGTGGTCGCCGGGTCGGCCGACCTGCTCCCGGTGCTGGTCGTCGGGGCCCCGCTGCGCCACCGCAACCGGGTCTACAACTGCGCGGTGATCGTGCACCGCGGCCGGGTCCTCGGTGTCGTACCGAAGTCGTACCCACCCAACTACCGCGAGTTCTACGAGCGTCGGCAGATCGGCGACGGCGCCGACGAGCGCGGCGGGTCGATCCGGGTCGGCGGCGCGAGTGTGCCGTTCGGCGTGGACCTGCTGTTCGAGGCGGCCGACGTCCCCGGTCTCGTGCTGCACGCGGAGATCTGCGAGGACATGTGGGTGCCGGTGCCGCCCAGCGCGGAGGCCGCGCTCGCCGGTGCGACCGTCCTGGTCAACCTCTCCGGCAGCCCGATCACGGTCGGCCGCGCCGAGGACCGCAAGCTGCTGTGCCGCTCGGCGTCCTCGCGCTGCCTCGCCGCGTACGTCTACGCGGCGGCCGGACTCGGCGAGTCGACGACCGACCTGTCCTGGGACGGACAGGCCATGGTCTACGAGAACGGCGTGCTGCTGGCCGAGACGGAACGCTTCCCGCAGGGCGACGAGTACGCGGTGGCCGACGTGGACCTGGACCTGCTGCGGCAGGAGCGGATGCGGATGGGCACGTTCGACGAGAACCGGCGGACGCATCAGGCGCGCACCGGTGACTTCCGTACGGTGTCGTTCGAGCTCGACCCGCCGTCGGGCGACCTGGGGCTCAAGCGGCGCCTGGAGCGCTACCCGTTCGTGCCGGCCGACGCCGAGCGGCTCGCCCAGGACTGCTACGAGGCCTACAACATCCAGGTCGCCGGGCTCCAGCAGCGGCTCGCCTCGATCGGCGGCCCGAAGGTGGTCATCGGGGTGTCCGGCGGCCTCGACTCCACGCACGCGCTGATCGTCGCCGCCCGCGCGATGGACCGGGCCGGCCGGCCCCGCAGCGACATCCTGGCCTGGACGCTGCCCGGCTTCGCCACCAGCGACCACACGAAGGGCAACGCCCACCGTCTGATGCGGGCCCTCGGCGTCACCGCGGCCGAGCTGGACATCACGCCGACGGCGCGCCTGATGCTCAAGGAGATGGACCATCCCTTCGCCTCCGGCGAGCCGGTGTACGACGTCACCTTCGAGAACGTCCAGGCGGGCCTGCGCACCGACTACCTGTTCCGGCTGGCCAACCAGCGCGGCGGCATCGTGCTCGGCACCGGTGACCTCTCCGAGCTGGCGCTCGGCTGGTCCACGTACGGCGTCGGCGACCAGATGAGCCACTACAACGTCAACTCGGGCGTGCCGAAGACGCTGATGCAGCACCTGATCCGCTGGGTCATCAGCAGCGGGCAGTTCGACGCGGAGACCGGTGACATCCTCGACGCGATCCTCGACACCGAGATCAGCCCGGAGCTGGTGCCGGGCGAGGAGATGCAGTCCACCGAGTCCAAGATCGGCCCGTACGCGCTGCACGACTTCACGCTCTTCCACGTCCTGCGCTACGGCTTCCGGCCCTCGAAGATCGCCTTCCTGGCCTGGCACGCCTGGCACGACGTCGACGCGGGTGAGTGGCCCCCCGGCTTCCCCGAGGCCAAGCGCGGCACGTACGACCTGCCGGAGATCCGGCGGTGGCTGGAGGTGTTCTGCAAGCGCTTCTTCGCGTTCGCGCAGTTCAAGCGCTCGGCGATGCCGAACGGGCCGAAGGTGTCGGCGGGCGGTTCGCTGTCGCCCCGCGGTGACTGGCGGGCACCGTCGGACGGGTCGGCACGGGCGTGGCTGCGGGATCTGGAGCGGTTCGACTAGTCGCCGGGCGGCACGTCCGACTGCCCTGGAACAGAGAGCGCCCCGCCGACGGGGGAAGATCGGCGGGGCGCTGTGGTGCCACGGTGGCTCTGGGGGCCGTGGGCCCTAGTGGACGGAGTGCTCCTCCAGCGGGAACGTGCCGCCGACGACGTCCTCCGCGAAGGCCTTGACCGCGCCGGACATCACCTCGCGCAGGTTGGCGTACTGCTTGACGAACTTCGGGACCCGCCCGCCGGTGAGGCCGAGCATGTCGGTCCAGACGAGGACCTGCGCGTCGGTCTCGGGGCCGGCGCCGATGCCGACCGTCGGGATGTGCAGGACCCTGGTGACCTCGGCCGCGAGCTCGGCCGGGACCAGCTCCAGGACGACGGCGAACGCGCCCGCGTCCTGGACGGCCTTGGCGTCGCGCAGCAGCTGCTGGGCGGCCTCCTCGCCGCGGCCCTGGACGCGGTAGCCCATGGCGTTGACGGACTGGGGGGTCAGGCCGATGTGGGCCATGACCGGGATGCCGGACTCGACAAGGAGCCGGATCTGCTCGTGGGAGCGCTCGCCGCCCTCCAGCTTCACGGCGCCGACACCGGCCTCCTTGACCAGCCGGGTCGCCGAGCGCAGCGCCTGCACCGGGCCCTCCTGGTAGGAGCCGAAGGGCAGGTCGCCGACGATCAGGGCGCGCGAGGTGCCCCGTACGACGGCCGCCGACAGCATGGTCATCTGGTCCATCGTGACGGGCACGGTGGTCTCGTAGCCGAGATGGCAGTTGCCCGCCGAGTCGCCGACGAGCATGACCGGGATGCCGGCCTCGTCGAAGACGGACGCGGTCATGGCGTCGTAGGCGGTGAGCATGGGCCACTTCTCGCCGCGTTCCTTGGCGAGGGCGATGTCCCGGACAGTGATGCGGCGGGTGCCCTTCCCCCCGTACAGCGCCTTGCTGCCGTCGGAGGGCTTGGTGTGGGCAGCCGAAAGCTGCGTCATTGCAACGGCTCCTTACGTCATCTCGAGGCGCCCTCACGGCGTCCCCGGATCCCCTCCATGGTGGCACCTCGTGCCAGTCAGGGCCAGGGGTGGTCGGTGTGACCGTTCCGGCACGTAAGGTCTCGGTAAAGAATTACGATACGAGACGGTGCCGTATCGTAATGCCGCTACTCTCGGACGCATGACTACCGCAGTCCCTGAATCCCGGGTATCAGAGGCGGTGCACCGGCGCCGTTGGGCGATCCTCGGTGTGCTGATGCTGAGCCTGCTGATCGTGGTTCTCGACAACTCGATCCTGAACGTCGCGATCAAGACGATCTCGACCCCCGCGCCCACCGGTCTGGGCGCCACCCAGAGCGAGCTGGAGTGGGCGATCAACGCCTACACCCTGGTCTTCGCGGGCCTCCTGTTCACCGCCGGCCTGCTCGGCGACCGGCTCGGCCGCAAGAAGGTGCTGCTGGGCGGCCTGGTCGTGTTCGGCGCCGGTTCCGCGCTGGCCGCCTTCTCCGGCTCGCCGGTCCAGCTGATCGCCTTCCGCGCGCTGATGGGCCTCGGCGCGGCGTTCGTCATGCCGGCCACGCTCGCCGTACTGATGAACGTCTTCGAGCGCGAGGAGCAGCCCAAGGCCATCGGCATCTGGGCGGGCGGCGTCGGACTCGCCATCGCCATCGGCCCGATCACCGGCGGTGTCCTCCTGGACCACTTCTGGTGGGGCTCGGTCTTCCTCATCAACGTGCCGATCGTGGTGCTCGCGCTCGGGCTGATGCTGTGGCTGGTGCCCGACTCCCGCGACCCGAATCCCGGCCGGATCGACCCCGTCGGTGTCGTGCTGTCGGTCATCGGCCTGGTCCTGCTCGTCTACGGCATCATCAAGGGCGGCCAGCTCGCCGACTTCACGGACGCGACCGTACTGGCCACCATCGGTGCCGGTCTCGCCGTGCTCGTGGCGTTCGTCGTGTTCGAAAAGCGCAGCGACCATCCGTCGATCGATGTCACCTACTTCAAGAACAAGGTCTTCTCGGCCGCGATCGGCGCCATAGGGCTGGTCTTCTTCGCGCTGATGGGTGTGACCTTCTTCTCGGTCTTCTACACCCAGAGCGTGCGCGGCTACTCGCCGCTCCAGACCGGTCTGCTGATGCTCCCGCTGGCCGCCGCGCAGCTGATCTTCGCGCCGCGCGCCCGGCTGGTCGTCGACCGCTTCGGCAACCGGGCCACGACGACCGGGGGCATGCTGCTGATCGCCGCGATGCTGTGCGCGTTCGCCGCGCTGGAGGCGGACACCCCGATCTGGCTCCTCGAAGTGATCTTCTTCCTCATGGGCACCGGCATGGCGCACATCATGACGCCGACCAGCGTCGTCATCATGCAGGCCCTGCCGCGCGAGAAGGCGGGCTCCGCGTCCGCGCTCAGCAACACCTTCCGGCAGGTCGGCGGCGCGCTCGGCATCGCCGTCCTCGGCTCGGTGCTCTCCACGGCCTACCGCAACGGCATCGAGTCCCACCTCGGGCTGCTCCCGGCCGGCGTACGGCACACCGCGGGCGAGTCCATCGAGGCCACGCTCGGCGTCGCCGCGAAGCTCGGCCCCCGCGGTGACGCCCTGGTCGGCCCGGCCAACGACGCCTTCCTGCACGCGATGCACGTCACCGCGCTGTGGGGAGCGGGCGTGGCCCTGGTCGGCGCCCTGGTGGTGGCCCTGTACCTGCCGGGCCGCCCGGCGGAGCGTCAGCCGGGCGAGGAGGAGCAGGAGTTGGTGCCCGCCGGCGAGTGACCCGGCCCGGTGGGGCGACCGCCAGGGACGGCGCCACACCGGGCCGGGCAAGGCAAGACCGGGCAGCGCGACCGGGCGCCGGGGCCGGGCTGCGGGACCAGGCAGGGCGACCGGGCAAGGCGGCCGGGCAGCGCGGCGGGGAACAGTGAAGCCCCGAGCCGTGATGCCAGGAGGTTTGACGCCGGGCCGGTGACCGGAGGCCCGCGGCAGGAGGCGGACGGCGGACGCCGTAAGCCGCGGCGCCGAAGGGATTCCGGCCGGCCGGGGCACGTCCCCGGCGGTGGACAACCCGGCGGCGCCTGGCCCGGCGCAGACCCGGGCTCCGGCTCCGGCTCCGGCTCCGGCTCCGGCTCCGGCTCCGGCTCCGGCTCCGGCCAAGTGGAACGACAGGCTACGACCGCGAGTTGAGGAGGTCACGGGACCGGAGCGGGCGGCGGGCCGACCCCGCCGAGGACGTGGGCCGAACATCACCCCGCCCCTCCCGCAATGCCGTGGGCCAGGGACAATCATCTCATCCCACAGAGAGGACGAAGCGACGTGAGCGGCCTCGCCGAGAGTCAGTCCAGGCAGCCGGGGGCCGTGCGGGGCCGGCCCCGCAGTGAGGCGGTGGAGCGGTCCATCATCGAGGCCGTCATCAAGCTGCTGGAGGACGGCGTGCCGCTCGCCGAGCTGTCCATCGAGCGCATCGCCCGTACCGCCGGCGTCGGCAAGGCCACCATCTACCGCCGCTGGAACGGCAAGGAGGAGCTCTTCGTCGACGTCGTGCGCACCGCCGAGCCCCCGGACCCCGACCTGCCCGGCACCTCGATGCGCGACGATCTCGTGGCACTGCTCGAGCAGTTGCGGCAGCGCGGGCTGATGGCCCGTTCCTCGGCGCTGCTGCACAGCGTGTTCGCCCAGATGAAGAGCAGCCCGAAGGTCTGGGACGCCTACCACACGATCGTCGTCGCACCCCGCCGCCGCAAGCAGGTCGCCATCCTCCGTCAGGGCCAGGCCAACGGCGAACTCCGCACGGACGTCGACATCGAGCTGCTCAACGACCTGTTCATCGGCCCCATGCTCCTGCGCACCGTGATGCAGCCCAACGCCGCTCTGCCGGAGGGCCTGTCCGAACAGATCGTCGACACCCTCCTCGAAGGCCTACGCCCCGTCAGTTCCTAGTGTGCGCGTTTCGTCACAGAGGGCGCTTTCCCCACCGGGACGGGGAACTCGCGCAGGCGACTTGTACGTCATCGCCCCCGTACGGTCGTCATGGGACGACGAGATGAGAGCCGATCATCCCCTAGGGTCGTACGGGGTGTCTGAGACCCCCCGGCAACGGGGTGAACGGTGTGCACGGCAGGTAGTGAGGCGACGGTATGGCGCAGCAGGCGTACGTGACGGAGACGGCGGACGGCGGCTCGGGACCCGAGCGCCGCAGAGACCGGTTCCGGCGCCTGCTCGGCCGCCCGCTCGCCGGCTGGCGCGGTGACCGGCGGATCTGGCGCCGCGGCATCGTCCTGGCCGCCCTCGCGGTGATCGTCGCCCTGGTGATGCTGCTGCACGCGCAGATCCCGAACGCCATCGGCAACCTCGGCAGTCTCACCGAGACCTTCCTGCCGTGGCTCGGCGTGTTCGTCCCGGTGCTGCTCCTGCTCGGTTTCCTGCGCAGGTCCGCGACCGCGCTGATCGCGGTGCTGCTCCCGGCGGCCGTGTGGCTGAACCTCTTCGGCGGGCTGCTCTCCGACAAGGACGCCACCGGCGGCGACCTCACGGTGGCCACCCACAACGTCAACGCCGACAACCCCGACCCGTCCGGCACCGCCCGGGACGTGGCCGCCTCCGGCGCGGACGTGGTGGCCCTGGAGGAGCTGACCGCCTCCGCGGTGCCGGTGTACGAGAAGGCGCTGGCGTCGACGTACCGGTACCACGCCGTCGAGGGCACGGTCGGGCTGTGGAGCAAGTACCCGCTGACCGGCGTGCGGGCCGTCGACATCAAGCTGGGCTGGACGCGGGCCATGCGGGCCACGGTCGCCGCCCCGGACGGCCAGGTCGCGTTCTACGTCGCCCACCTGCCCTCCGTACGGGTGAAGATGGAGGCCGGGTTCACCGCCCGGCAGCGCGACAAGAGCGCCGACGCGCTGGGCGAGGCCATCGCCGACGAGAAGCTCCCCCGCAAGATCCTGCTCGGCGACCTCAACGGCACGATGAACGACCGCGCGCTCAACGCCGTCACCTCGCAGCTGCGCTCCACGCAGGGCGCGGCGGGCAGCGGCTTCGGGTTCAGCTGGCCGGCGTCGTTCCCGATGGCGCGGATCGACCAGATCATGGTGCAGGGCGTGGAGCCGGTGAGCTCGTGGACACTGCCCCAGACTGGCAGCGACCATCTGCCGGTGGCGGCCCGTGTGAACATCGCCACCTCGTCGTAACCCGCCGGAAGCCCCCTGGAATACCGGGCACGGGAGTGTTTGTTCCGTAGTTGAACATAAGCTCGTACGGAACTCCGCTCTCCCCTGAAAGGCTCGGCTCTTCTATGCCCTTGGCCCTGCTCGCACTGGCCGTCGGCGCTTTTGGTCTCGGCACCACCGAATTCGTGATGATGGGCCTGCTGCCCGACGTCGCCGACGACCTGAACATCTCGATCCCCACCGCGGGCCACCTGGTCTCCGCGTACGCGCTGGGCGTGGTGATCGGTGCCCCGCTGCTCGCCGCGGTCACCGCCCGCATGTCCCGCCGTACGGTCCTCATCGGCCTGATGGGACTGTTCGTGGCCGGCAACGCGCTGTCCGCCCTCGCCCCCGGCGAGCACTGGCTGCTCGCGGCCCGCTTCCTGAGCGGGCTGCCGCACGGTGCCTTCTTCGGGGTCGGCGCGGTCGTCGCCACCGGCATGGTGGCGCCGGAGCGCAAGGCCCGCTCGGTGTCCCTGATGTTCCTCGGCCTGACCCTCGCCAACATCGCGGGCGTGCCCGTGGCCACCCTCATGGGCCAGCACCTCGGCTGGCGGGCGACCTTCCTCGGCGTCAGCGCGATCGGCCTGGCGGCGATAGCCTCCCTGGCACTCCTCATCCCGCACGACCACGCGCACGCGCCCGCCATGGGCCTGCGCCGCGAACTGGTCGCGCTGAAGTCGGTGCCTGTCTGGCTGGCGCTCGGCACCACGGTCGCGGGCTTCGGCGCGCTGTTCTCCGCGTACAGCTACATCACGCCGATGCTCACGGACTCCGCCGGTTACGCCGACTCCAGCGTCACCCTGCTCCTCGCCCTGTTCGGCGTGGGCGCGACGGCGGGCAACCTGCTGGGCGGGCGCCTGGCCGACCACTCGCTGCGCGGCACCCTGTACGGCGGTCTGACCTCGCTGGTCGTGGTCCTGGCCGTGTTCCCGGTGCTGATGTCGGCGCAGTGGAGCGCGGCGGTCGCGGTCGTCCTGCTGGGCACGGCGGCCTTCGTCACCGGCTCCCCGCTCCAGCTGATGGTCATGGAGAAGGCGTCGGCCGCCCCCTCCCTGGCCTCCTCCGCCAACCAGGCCGCGTTCAACCTGGCCAACGCCGGCGGCGCCTGGATCGGCGGCCTCGCCCTGGCCGCGGGCCTCGGCGTGACGTCCCCGGCCCTGACCGGGGCGGCCCTGGCCGTGCTCGGCCTCGGGGTCGCCGCGATCGCCACCCTCGTGGATCGGCGCCGCGCGAGCGAGTCCCCCGCCCGCGAACGCGTGATCGCGACCCATCTGCCGGAACACGCGGAGGCAGTACACCACTGACCAGTCCTACGACGAGGGGGGCGCCCGGAGATCTCCGGGCGCCCCCCTTTCATGTCAGCGTTCGGGCCCGTTCCCGTACGGCGGGGATCAGATCGGCGAGACGCTCCAGCTGATCCTGCTGGGCCGACCGGCCCAGGGCGCCGAGGCGGACGACGAGATGCCGGGCACCTGCGGCGGCGTACCGCATCAGGTGGTCGAGGACCTGGTCGGCGGAACCGGTGACGACCGCCTGGATCCTGCTCAGGTCCTCGAGCGGCATGCCGTAGGTGGCGCGGGCGTAGTCGTCCAGCGCGCGGCGACCGCCGACGGGGTCGTCGTCGAGGCGCAGGGAGACGAAGAGGGCCGGGGTGATGTCCTCGGCGCGGCGGCGCGCGTCGGCCGCGGCGCCCAGGATCCGCAGGAGACCGGACGCGTAGTCGGCCGGTTCTGGCGGGTAGGGCAGCCATCCGTCGTACATGCGGCCGGTCCGGGCGAGAGCCGCCGGTGTCGCGCCGCCGAGCCAGATCGGGGGCCCTCCGGGGCGGTGGGGCCTGGTGGCGGGCGGGAGTTCGTCGTGGTGGAGGACCTCGCCGTGGAAGGAGCCCGCTCCGGTCCACAGGGCCCGCCAGAGGGCGACCGTCTCGTCGAGGCGCGCGAAGCGCCGTTCCCAGGGGACCTCGGACAAGGTGTAGAGGGGGCGGCCGAAGCGGCCGGGGAAGCCGGCGCCGACCGTGACGGTGAGCCGGCCGGCGGACAGGAGGTCGATCGAGGCCAGAGCCTGTGCGGCCTGCACCGGCCGGCGCAGGAACGGCAGCAGGGCAGCCGTTCCCAGGGTGACGGTCTCGGTCGCCGGTGCCAGCGCGGCAAGCATCGTCAGGGCCTCGACGCGCGGGGTGAGCAACGAGTCGTTGACGAACAGGGAGGAGAAGCCCGCCTGTTCCGCCCGTCGGCCGAAGGCCACCAGGTCGCGCGGGTCTTCGGTCGCGCCCCACTGGGACGTGCCGGTCGGAAGCAGTACGCCGATGTCCATGGCCGCGATGCTTCCGGTCGGCGGGAATGGCGACAATTCCCTCCGGGGAATGGCCCGGACTCCCCCGGCCGCCGTAGAACTGCCACGTGGACTTCCCCCGTGCACTCCGCGACCGTCGTACCCGCCGTCAGCTCAGCCAGCTCGACCTGGCACTGCGGGCGGGCACCACCCAGCGGCACCTCAGCTTCATCGAGTCCGGCAGATCCCGGCCGGGCCGCACCATGGTCGTACGTCTGGCCGAATCGCTCGAACTGCCCCTGCGGGAGCGCAACGAGCTGCTGCTGGCGGCCGGGTATGCGCCCGTCTATCCGGAGAGCTCGCTCGACGACCCGGTGCTCGCGCCCGTGCGTACGGCGATCGACCACATCCTGCGCGGGCATCTCCCCTATCCGGCAGTGGTCGTGGACCGCGGGGGCGACCTGATCGCCGCGAACAGCGCGTTCGAGCTGCTCACCGAGGGGGCTGCGGAGGAGTTGGTCGGGCCGGGAAGGAACGTCTACCGGCTCGCGCTGCATCCGCGGGGTCTGGCGCCCCGCATCCGCAATCTCGCCGAGTGGGCTCGCCACATCCTCGCCGGCCTCGGCCGGCTGCCGGCGCTGCGGGACGAACTCGCCGGGTACGTGCCCGAGCTGGAACCGTCCGCCGGGCAGCTCGGCTTCGCGGTTCCGCTGCATCTGGATTCCGCGTACGGCGAGTTGCACCTGATGACGACGGTGACCACCTTCGCCACCGCCGTGGACGTGACGCTGTCCGAACTGAAGCTGGAGGCGTTCCTGCCCGCCGATCCGATGACGACCGAGGCACTCAGCACCGCGCACTCGGCCCGGGTGGCACCGTAGAACTCGACCGCTGTTCCCCGGCTCCGCCCGTCTCACGGGCCCGGGAACATGTGGTCGGTCCTGATCCGGCCGTCGTCGCCGAGGACGAGGACGACCAGGCCGCCGCCCAGGACTTCGCCGCTGCGGGCGAGGACCGTCTCCCAGCCGCACTTGACCACGCCGTGCAAGCGGACGGCGTCGTGCCGTGACCGGAAGGTGAAGCCCTCCTTCTCGACGAACCGCTCGTGGCTTCGCGTCACCCGGGTCTCGATCGCGTCGTGCCCGTGGGCCTCGAGGGTCGTGTGGTCGAAGCCGAGGGCCGCGGCGGCCTCCCGGATCTCCTCGGGCGGCTGGAGGACGTGGGTGCCGTCCTCGGCCCAGAGCTGTTCGACCGCCGCGCGGCGGGTGACGGGATCCGGCTCCGTCCAGCAGGCGAGGTAGCGGTCGGCCAGGTCCTGGGGGTCGATGTCGATCACACGGATCTCCTCGTGACGGCGTGGGTGCGTGGGTGCGTGGGTGCGTGGCCAGATCTTCCGGGGCCCAGACGGGGGCGGACAATTCCTCGTCGGGAATGCCCAAAGGCGCTGTCGGTGACCTGTAGACCCCTGTAGGCGACCTGTCGGTGGTTTGTCGGCGGGGGCTGACACCGTTCTCGGTATGACGCGAATCGACAAGAACCCCCAGAGCGGGGACTGGGCCGTTTCCGTGCGGGGGCTGGTCAAGCACTACGGCGAGACCAAGGCGCTGGACGGCGTCGACCTGGACGTGCGCGAGGGCACCGTGATGGGTGTCCTCGGGCCGAACGGCGCCGGCAAGACCACCCTCGTACGCATTCTCTCCACGCTCCTGTCCCCCGACGCCGGGCAGGCCACCGTCGCCGGTCACGACGTCGTGCGCCAGCCCCGCCAGCTGCGGCGGGTCATCGGGCTCACCGGGCAGTACGCCTCGGTGGACGAGAAGCTGCCCGGCTGGGAGAACCTGTACATGATCGGGCGGCTGCTCGACCTGCCCCGCAAGGAGGCCCGCACCCGGGCCGACGAGCTGCTGGAGCGGTTCTCGCTGACGGATGCCGCGAAGCGGCCGGCGAGCACCTACTCCGGCGGTATGCGGCGCCGGCTCGACCTCGCCGCCTCGATGATCGGGCGCCCCCAGGTGCTCTTCCTCGACGAGCCCACCACCGGTCTCGACCCGCGCACCCGCAACGAGGTGTGGGACGAGGTCAAGCGCATGGTCGGGGACGGCGTGACCGTCCTGCTGACCACCCAGTACATGGAGGAGGCCGAGCAGCTGGCCTCCGAGCTGACCGTGGTGGACCACGGCAAGGTCATCGCCGCCGGCGCCATCGAGGAGCTCAAGGCGAAGGTCGGCGGACGCTCGCTGCGCGTACGACCGCTGGATCCGCTGCAGCTCCAGCCGCTCGCCGGATGGATCGACGAGCTCGGCATCACCGGCCTCGCGACCTCCACCGTGGACACCGAGAGCGGCACCCTCATCGTCCCGATCCTCAGTGACGAGCAGCTGACCGCCGTGGTCGGCGCGGTCACCGCGCGCGGCATCACCCTGTCCTCCATCACCACCGAACTGCCCAGCCTGGACGAGGTGTTCCTGTCCCTCACCGGCCACCGCGCCAGTGCCCCGCAGGACACCGTTCCCACCGACACCCGCGAGGAGGTCGCCGTATGAGCGCCGCAACCGCCACCATCACGGACGCCGACGCCAGGATTCCGCTGCGCGGCCATCTGCGCCACACCGGCGCCCTCGTCCGCCGCAACCTGCTGTGGATCCGCCAGGACCCGGAGTCGATGTTCGACGCGATCCTGATGCCGGTCGTCTTCACCCTGCTGTTCGTCTACGTCTTCGGCGGCTCGATCGGGCAGGCCCTGGGCGGCGGACAGGACGGCTACGTCCAGTACGTCATCCCGGGCATGATCGCGATGATGAGCATGACCCTGTCCCAGGGCGTCGGCACCGGCTTCAGCCAGGACTTCAACTCCGGTGTGATGGACCGTTTCCGGTCCCTGCCCATCGGGCGCGGCTCGGTCCTGTTCGCGAAGATCTCCGTGGAACTGCTGCGGATGCTGTTCGCGACCACCGTGCTGATGATCGTCGCCGTTCTGGTCGGCTTCGACATCCACCACTGGGCCGGGCTGTTCGCGGCGGTCGGTCTGTCCGCCGTGTTCGCCTCCTCGATCATGTGGGTGTTCCTCACCCTGGGCGTGATCCTGAAGAACGCGCAGTCCGTGCAGGCGATGGGCTTCCTGGTGCTCTTCCCGCTCCAGTTCGGCTCGTCGATCTTCGCGCCGACGGCCTCGATGCCGGGCTGGCTCCAGCACTTCACCGACTACAACCCGCTGTCCACGCTGGCCGACGCGGCCCGCGGGCTGATGGTGGGCGGCCCGGTCGCGCACGACCTGTGGGTCACGCTCGGCTGGTCGGCGGCGATCACGGCGGTGGCGGCACCATACGCGATCCACAAGTTCCGTACGAAGAACTGAAGTCCGGCTCGGTGCGCGTCACACCAGGGCGGCGGCCTCCTGCGGGGAGAGGCCGCCGCCCTCCGCGTACGCCGACTCGTAGGCCGCGTCGCCGAGCACCGCGCGCAGCTCCCGCTCGGCGTCCCCCCGCACCCTGCGCTCGACGGACGTCGGCACGTGACCGGGCGGCAGCAGCGCGTCCCCGGCCCTGAGGCAGCGGGCCCCGTCCCGGGCCCGGGCACCGCCCTCGGCCGCGGCGAGGGCGAGCGCGGCGATGTGCAGGTACATGGTGCGCATGTGCGGGGCGATGGTCAGGGCCAGCGGGTCCTCGGACTTCTCCAGCGCCCGGCGGGTCAGGGTCAGACACTCCTCGTAGCAGCCGTCGACCGCCTCCAGCCAGGCCTCCGAGCCGAGGATGAAGGCGTCGAAGATGACGAAGTGGGCGATGCCGAACTGCTGGCGCAGCAGCCGGAGTTGTTCACGCGCTTCGTCGACGCGGCCGGTGAGTCCGAGCCGGCCCGCGAGGAACATCCGGGAGGCGGGCATCGCCTCGTTGCGGGCGCCGTCCTGGTCGGCGATCACCTCGCGCAGCAGCAGTTCGCCGCGCTCGGCCTCCCCCGTCTCCAGCAGGGTGCTGCCCAGCCGGGCGTTGAGCACGGACTTCTGGGCGCGGGCACCGAGCTGTTCGGCCCGTTCGATCGCCCGCTCGTAGTCGTCGGCGGCCGCGCGCCACTCGCCCTTGCGCTCATGGGCCTCGGCACGTGCGGACAGCGCCTCGGCGGTTCCCCACAGGTCACCGAGCCGCTCGTAGATCTCCAGCGCCTCCTCGGCGTCCTGGATGGCGTCGCCGGCCCAGTCGGAGCGGTTGGCGAGCAGGTTGGCCCGCCACTGGAGGGCCGCGGCGAGCTCCCACTCGTAGCCCGGGGTGGCCCGGCAGGTGTCGACGGTCGCCTGAATCACGTTGCGCAGCCGGTCCATGTCCCCGGTGAGCATGATGGCGAAGAACCACAGGGAGCCCGGCATCCGGCAGGTCTGTGCCATGCCGGGCTCGTAGGTGGCGGCGATGGACCGCAGCTTGGCCTGCGCGTGCTGGTTCTGCCAGGCGTCCAACTCGGTGTCCATGCAGGCGAGATGGACGAGGTGAGCCCCTCGCCTGGCCTCCTCCAGCACCTCGCCGGTCCACGGCGGCGGGGTGTCCGTGCAGCGCTCCCACACCGGCGCGGCCGGGCGGACCGGCTCGGTGAAGGGGTCGGGGCCGAGGGTCTGGACCTCGCGGGACCAGTTGCGGGCCTCGATGCGCAGGTCGCGCATCTGCCAGTACCAGGCCAGGGACAGGACCAGGCACAGCCCTTCCTGCTCGTCCCGGTCGGCCACGGCCCGGCGCAGGGCGGTGCGGAGGTTCTCGTACTCGCGCTGAAGGCGCCCGATGGCGGCGAGTTGGCCGGGACCCCGCAGCAACGGGTCGGTGGTGCGGGCGAGTTCGCGGTAGTACGTCAGATGCGCGCGCTCGGCGTCGGCCCGCGAGCCGTCCGCCTCGTCCAGGCGCTCGCCGGCGTATTCGGCGACGGTCTCCAGAAGCCGGTAGCGCATCTCACCGTCCCCCGAAGGGGCGGTCACCACCAGGGACTTGTCGACGAGCGAGCCGAGCGCCTCCAGCGCGGCGGGGCCGCACACGGCCTCGGCGGCGGCCAGGTCGCAGCCGCCGGCGAACACCGAAAGGCGCCGCAGGACGTCCCGTTCCTCCTCGTCGAGCAGGTCCCAGGACCAGTCGACGACGGCCCGCAGGGTCTGCTGGCGGGGCAGGACGGTACGGCTGCCCGAGGTGAGCAGCCGGAAGCGGTCGTCGAGCCGGTCGGCGATCTGACGCGGGGTCAGCATCCGCAGCCGGGCCGCCGCGAGCTCGATACCGAGGGGCAGCCCGTCGAGACGCCGGCAGATCTCGGCGCAGGCCGCCGCGGTCTCCTCGTCGGCGTCGACCCGGAACCCGGGCCGGGCCGCGGCCCCCCGGTCGGCGAGCAGCCGCAGCGCGACCGGCTCGGGCAGGGGCTCCACGGGCCGCAGCAACTCCCCCGGCACACCCAGGGGTTCACGACTGGTGGCCAGGACGGTCAGCCCCGGACAGCGCTCCAGGAGCGTCTCCGCCAGCCGGGCCGCCGCGTCGACCACATGCTCGCAGTTGTCCAGGATCAGCAGCATGCTGCGCCGGCCGCAGTGCTCGGCGAGCCGTTCCACGGGATCGTCGGGCCGCTCGCCACCGGCGGCACGCATCGCCTCGGCGCCGGCGCCGTACAGCACGGTCTCCCGGGCCCCGACGGCGGTGAGCACGGCCTCGGGCACGGCGTCCGGATCGTCGACCGGCGCGAGCTCGGCGAGCCACACCCCGTCCCGCACCACGTCCCCCACGGCCTCGGCGGCCTCCTGCGAGAGCCGGGTCTTCCCGGCCCCGCCCGGCCCGAGCAGCGTGACCAGCCGCGCGGCGGCGAGGTCGCCCCGGATGGCCTCGATGTCGGCTTCCCGGCCGACGAAAGAGGTGAGGCGGGCCCGGAGATTGCCGACGGGAGGCGCAGGAACCGCCGACGGCCGCTCACCCACCGGCCCACGGCCGTGCGCACCCGCACTTTCGCGGGTCGGCTCCGGCCGCAGCAACTCCCCGTGCAGCGCCCGCAGTTCGGCTCCCGGGTCCGCTCCCAGCCGGTCCGCGAGCAGCTGCCGTACGGACTCGTACGCGGCCAGCGCCTCCGCCGTACGACCCGTGTCGCGCAGGGCACGCAGCCTGAGGGCCTGGAGGGGTTCGTCGAGGGGGTGGGCGTCGCACAGGGCCGTCAGTTCGAGAAGCGCCAGGTCGGCCTGACCGAGAGCGAGCGCGGCGGTGTGGCGGGCCCGCAGGGCGTCCAGCCGGCGGCCCTCCGCGCGTGCCGCGTCGGCCGTACGGTCGGGCAGATCCGCCAGCGCAGGCCCCCGCCACAGGGCCAGGGCGTCGTCCAGGACCCCGGCCGCCTTCGCGGGATCGCCGTCGGCCAGCGCCCGCACGCCGTCACCGGCGAGCCGCTCGAAACGGTGCAGGTCGATGTCGTCGGACGCGGCGGTCAGCCGGTACCCACCGTCCACGGAGGCCACCGCCTCCGCCCCGAGCGCCCTCCTGAGCCGCCCCACCAGCGCCTGCACCGCGCCGGTCGCGTCGGCGGGCGGATCACCGTCCCACACCTCGTCCACCAGCACGCTCACCGGAACGGTGCGGCCGGGCCGCAGAGCGAGCACGGTCAACAGAGCACGCAACCGCGCTCCGCCCACCGGGACGGGGGTGCCGTCGGGACGGAGTGCCTGAGTGGTGCCGAGGATGCGATAGCGCACGGGGTCCATTGTCTCCGGTGAGGTCGGGGCGGGTCACGGGGTTGCTTCGGTGGGGTGTCGGATGGGGGGTGCCGGCGGCTGTCGGGCGGCTGCGGGCCGGTGGGGGCTGGTCGCGCAGTTCCCCGCGCCCCTGGGTGGGTCAGGTCGGCGCCGGCCAGGACGGGCCGTTGGCCGCGTACGGCGGGAAGGGGACGGGGTGGGGGGTGTCCGCCCGCAGCGGCCGGCGTCCGTTATCCAGTACTGCTCAAGTGACCGAGCCGCCGGACCGAGGACGGATACCCCCCACCCCCGCCCCCCCCCCCCCCCCCCAAACAAAACCCCAAAAACCCCCCCCCCCCCCCCCCCCCCCCCCCCCCCCGGCCCCGACCCACCCACCGAACAGAACGCGCTACACACGCCCCCACCGAAGCCGAGCCAGGCCGCCGCAGGCATTCAGGGGCGCGGGGAACTGCGCAAAACGCCCGCCCCCACCACCCCGCACCCGCACACACAACCGCACCGGAACCTCCGCCCCACCCCAAGACGTTCTCACCTCTGCCCGGTACCGTCGCGCGCATGTCCAGTCCAGTCCAGGGAGCCCCATGACCACCGCCACCACCCGCCACAGCGACCGGCGAATCAGCCCCGTATTCCTCGGGATCGTCGCCGTCACGGCGGTGACCGGCTGGGCCACCTGGACCGGATTCGCCGAGAAGCCCGGCGTCGCCGTGTTCCTGTTCGTGACCGGCGCCTGGGTCGTCTCCCTCTGTCTGCACGAGTACGCCCACGCCCGCACCGCCCTGCACAGCGGCGACATCACGATCGGCGCGAAGGGCTACCTCACGCTGAATCCTCTGAAATATACCCACGCCCTGCTGAGTATCGTCCTCCCCGTCATCTTCGTGATCATGGGCGGCATCGGCCTCCCCGGCGGCGCGGTGTTCATCGAGCGTGACAGGATCCGCGGCCGCTGGCGGCACAGCCTGATCTCCGCGGCGGGCCCCCTCACGAACGTCCTGTTCGCGATCGCCTGCGCGGCCCCGTTCTGGCTGGGCGCCCTAGACGGCGTACCCCAGGAGTTCCGCTACGCCCTGGCCTTCCTCGCCCTGCTCCAGGTCTCGGCCGCGCTCCTGAACTTCCTGCCGGTCCCGGGCCTGGACGGCTACGGCGTCATCGAGCCCTGGCTGTCGTACGGCGTCAAGCGCCAGATCGAGCCCTTCGCCCCCTTCGGCCTGCTGTTCGTGTTCGCGCTGCTGTGGGTTCCGCAGGTCAACGCCGTGTTCTTCGACGTGGTCCACGCGGTCCTGAACGGACTCGGGGTCAGCGAGCAGGAATCGGCGAACGGCTGGAGCCTCTACCGCTTCTGGGCGTAGGCCTCGGCCTTCCCGCGCTTGACGTAGTACCAGCACATGTTCGACGAAAGCCCCGCCAGCAGCACCCACACGATCCCCAGCCAGCTGCCCTGCGTGAAGGAGACGACCGCCGCCGCGACGGCGAGGAGGCAGACGGCGAGGGCGTAGACGGCGAGGCGGGGCATTTCCACGGGCTCCTGTCAGGGGGACACTGCTGCGTTACGGCGTCCAGTGTCCCCCATCAGCTCACCATCAGCTCACCTCGGCTCACCTCGGCTCACACGTCCGTGACCCGCAGCCCCGCATGCGCCTTGTACCGCCGGTTCACCGAGATCAGGTTGGCGACCAGCGACTCCACCTGGTGGGCGTTGCGCAGCCGGCCCGCGAAGATGCCGCGCATGCCGGGGATACGCCCGGCCAGCGCCTGCACGATCTCCACGTCGGCCCGCTCCTCACCGAGCACCATGACGTCGGTGTCGATCTCCTCGACCTGCGGGTCCTGGAGCAGCACGGCCGACAGATGGTGGAAGGCGGCGGTGACCCGCGAGTCCGGCAACAGCAGGGCGGCCTGCTCGGCGGCACTGCCCTCCTCCGGCTTCAGCGCGTAGGCGCCCTTCTTGTCGAAGCCGAGCGGGTTGACGCAGTCGACGACCAGCTTGCCGACGAGTTCCTCGCGCAGCGACTCCAGGGTCTTGCCGTGGCCGTCCCACGGCACGGCGACGATCACGATGTCGCTGCGGCGCGCGGTCTCGGCGTTGTCGGCGCCCTCGACCCCGTGCCCGAGTTCGTCGGCGGCGGCCTGGGCGCGGTCGGCGGCCCGCGAGCCGATGATCACCTTCTGCCCGGCGCGGGCGAGCCGGTAGGCGAGGCCCTTGCCCTGCGGCCCGGTCCCGCCGAGCACGCCGACGACGAGCCCGGAGACGTCGGGAAGGTCCCAGGGGTCCTTGGCGGGAGCCTTCTGTGCAGCACTGTCGGTAGAGGTCATGGGCCCGACTTTACGTCCGCGCCGGCCGCCCCGGCCGACCGGGTGAGCCGCGTCACGGGCACCCGCCGGAAGCTCGCGGACCCCGGTGTCCCGGTCACCCCGGGGAGTCCGGCTCTGCCCGGTTCGGGCGAATCCGGGGTGAACCGCGGGTCACCGGCGCCCGCTTGCGGCAGGATGCGGCCCCATGGACGCCGTACGGGTCGCGCTGCTGCGCGAAGTGCTCGCCGGGACCGAGTGGTTGGGGGCCACGCGGCGCTTCGCGGGCGTGCTGCGCGGCTCGGTGGTCTCGCACGGCGGTGGGCTGCTCCTGGTCGGCACTCCGGAGTACGAGCCGTGGCATCTGGCGGCGCACCTGGTCGACGAGGCCGCCTGGTCGGGCACGCCGGAGCTGGCCCCCACGCTCGTACGCCACGACGTGCGCCCCTCCGACCCCCCGCACCTGTCCGTCGGGCCGGGGCGGCTCGCGGCGGCCCGGCGCGGGGAAACCCTGCTGGTGGTGTCCCCGTCCCCGGACCGGGCGGGCGCCCCGCTTCTGGAGCAGGTCCACGACGCCCGGCGGGCCGGTGCGACGGTCCTCTCCCTCGGCCCCGGCGAGGGCGAACTCGCCGCGATGGCCCACGAGTCGCTGGCCGTGCCGGAGGCCACGGACCTCGATCTGGACACCGTGCAGCACCTGGTGAGCGCGGCGGCCGGGGAGAACTCCGTCCCCACGCCCAGGGGCCGGCGGCGGTTCCGGGACCGGCTGTCGCGACTGGCCGACCAGCTGACGGCGCCGCCTCCCGCCCGCTGGTAGCCGCGAAAAGCAGTTGCCCGGCCGGGCGGCTCCCCGGACCATGACCGGTCGTGACCGACGACGCCCTTGAACCCCCCTCCGGCTGGCGCGCGATGCTTCCCGACCTCGCCCCCTGGCGGGCCTCGCGGGACTTCCGGCGGCTGTGGTACTCGGGGCTGATCTCGAACTTCGGCAGTTTCCTGACCTTCGTGGCACTGCCGGTGCAGCTGAAGGACCTGACGGAATCGGCGGCGGCCGTGGGCGCGATCGGGGCCGTGGAGCTGATCCCCCTGCTCGTCTTCGGCCTGTACGGCGGCGCGCTCGCGGATGCCTGGGACAAGCGGAAGCTGATCCTGTGGACCGAGGTGGGACAGGGCCTGCTGAGCGCGGCCCTGCTGCTCAACGCGCTGCTCCCGCGCCCCGCCGTCTGGCCGCTGTACGCCGTCGCCGCCCTGTCCTCCGCCCTGGTCTCGGTGCAGCGCCCGGCGCTCGACTCCCTCTGGCCCCGGATCGTGGCCCACGAGCACCTCCCGGCGGCGGGCTCGCTGAACTCCTTCCGCTGGACGGTCGGCGGGGTCGCGGGCCCGGCGCTGGCGGGCGTGGTCGTGGCCTACGCGGGCCTGGGCTGGGCGTACGGCGCGGACCTGCTGACGTTCGTCGTCTCGGTCGCGCTGGTCGTACGGATCGCGGCCGCACCCGCCTCCCACGAAGCGGCGAAACCCTCCCTGAAGGCCATCGCCGAGGGCGCCCGGTACGCCTGGAGCCGCAAGGAACTCCTCGGCACCTACGCCGTCGACCTCGCCGCGATGTTCCTGGCGATGCCGCTGGCCCTGCTGCCGTTCCTCGCGGACGAGCTGGACGCCGAGTGGTCGCTGGGCCTGATGTACGCGAGTGTCCCCTTCGGAGCCCTGCTGGTGAGCCTGGTCAGCGGCTGGACCGCGCGGATCCACCGGCACGGGCGGATGGTGGTGCTGTCGGCCGCACTGTGGGGCCTGGCGATCGCGGCGGCCGGGATCATGAGCGACGTCTGGCTGGTGCTGCTGTTCCTGACCGTGGCCGGCGGCTGCGACATGGTCAGCGGGATCTTCCGGGGGATCATGTGGAACCAGACGATCCCGGACGAGCTGCGCGGTCGGCTCGCCGGGATCGAGTTGCTGTCGTACTCGGTGGGCCCGACCGTCGGCCAGGTCCGCAGCGGTGGTTTCGCCGCGTGGTGGGGCGTGCGGACGTCGGTCTGGTCGGGCGGGGTGCTGTGCGCGGGGGCGGTGGGCCTGCTGGCCCTGTGCCTGCCGAAACTGATGACCTACGACGCCCGCAGCGACGAGCACGCGGCCCAGGTACGGGAACAGCGGGCCGCGGCCCGGGTGTGATCAGTCGTCCTCCCGGCCCCCCGCCGGGGCGTCGTGCCACTTGGGGTCGTTCTCCCACTCGAGGTTGCGCTCGCGGGCCGTCTCCATCGCGTGCTCGGCCTCCTTGCGGCTCGCGTACGGCCCGAAGCGGTCCTTGGCCGGGCACTCGGGCCCTTCCTCGACCTTCTTGTGCTCAAGGCAGTAGTACCACTCGCCCGCTTTACCGACCGTGCGCTTCTTGAACAAGGCCATGACCAGCTCCTCTCGCCACGGACATGTTCCCCCATCGCCGCTGGATAGACTCGTCCGCATGTCTGGCCAGTCGCTGCTCGTGCCCGGGGAACTGTCCCCCACCCGTTCCGTGCCCGGAAACATCCGTCGCCCCGAGTACGTCGGCAAGCCCGCGCCGACGCCGTACACCGGGCCGGAGGTGCAGACCCCGGAGACCGTGGAGGCGATGCGGGTCGCCGGCCGTATCGCGGCGCGGGCGATGGCGGAGGCGGCGAAGCTGATCGCCCCCGGGGTGACCACCGACGAACTGGACAAGGTGGCGCACGAGTACATGTGCGACCACGGCGCCTACCCGTCGACGCTCGGTTACCGGGGTTTCCCGAAGTCCCTGTGCACCAGCCTCAACGAGGTGATCTGCCACGGCATTCCGGACTCCACCGTGCTGCGGGACGGCGACATCATCAACCTCGACGTGACGGCGTACATCGGCGGGGTGCACGGCGACAACAACGCGACGTACCTGGTGGGTGACGTCGACGAGGAGAGCCGGCTGCTGGTGGAGCGCACCCGGGAGTCCCTGGAGCGCGCGATCAAGGCGGTCAAGCCGGGCCGCCAGATCAACATCATCGGCCGCGTGATCGAGTCGTACGCCAAGCGCTTCGGGTACGGAGTCGTCCGGGACTTCACGGGCCACGGAATCAACTCCTCCTTCCACAGCGGCCTGATCATCCCGCACTACGACAGCCCGCACGCGACGACGGTCATCCAGCCCGGCATGACCTTCACGATCGAGCCGATGCTGACGCTGGGGACGCACGAGTACGACATGTGGGACGACGGCTGGACGGTCGTCACGAAGGACCGCAAGCGGACGGCCCAGTTCGAGCACACGCTGGTGGTGACGGAGACCGGGGCGGAGATCCTGACGCTGCCGTAGCGGGCGGGTTCTCAGCGCTCCAGGAAGACCCGGCCGCCGATCTCCACCCAGTCCCCCGGCTGCGGTGCGGTGAGGATCTGGGAGCCGGCGCCCTGGACGATGTTCAGGGCGCGGCCCAGTGCTGCGGTGAGCTGGAGGGCGGCGGCGCCGGTGGCCTCGTCCTCCTCGACGCCGTCACCGCGGCCGGGGAAGCCCCGGGCCCGGATGCGTCCGGCGGCCTCGTCCTCCCAGGCCCAGGCGTAGATCCACTCCCCCGTCGGCGGAACGGCCAGGTCGTCCACCTCGGCGGCGCTGCGGTACTGCCGGAAGGTCCGCGGCGCCGCCCACTCGGCCCGCGCCTCGATCCAGCTGAACTCTCCGTCGAGCCGGGTGCCGACGACACCGGCGGGCGTGACGAGCTCGGGCACGTCGAGCAGCCAGGCGGCCCCGACACAGGGGTATCCGGCGAACGGCAGCCGCACGGAGGGGGTGTAGATGTCGATGATCCCCCGCTCGGGATCGTCGACGAACACGGTCTCGCTGAACCCGAGCTTCGCGGCGAACGCCTGCCGCTCGTCCCGGTCCGGGAGTACGGACCCCTCACGGACGACTCCCAGCTCATTGCCGTAGCCGCCGTTCGGCGCGCAGAAGACGCGCAGCACGTCGTAGTCAGTCACGGGGGAATTGAAACATCCGCTCGGACCCCCGCAGCTCCACTGCCTCCGGAGCGGACCCTTTGAATCTCCCTTGACCTTTACTTGACGTTTATTTTGAGCCATACATAGATAAGCCTCAGATAAGTTAGGCGAGCCTATCCAACCCTCAGGAGCTCGTATGCGCGCCGTCAGACTGTCCGTCGTCACCGCCACCGCCGTGGCGGCCCTGACCGCCGTCACGGGGTGCACGGAGAAGGGAAGCTCCGGCGACAGCGACCGCGTGATCGACGTGACCGCCACGGACAGCAAGTGCGAGGTCTCCAAGAAGGAGTTCCCGGCCGGCCACGTGGAGCTCGCGATCGAGAACAAGGGCTCCAAGGTCACCGAGGTCTACGTCCTGTTCCCGGACGACCGGATCGTCACCGAGCGGGAGAACATCGGCCCCGGCACCAAGCAGAAGGTCACCGCCGAGGTGAAGGCCGGCACCTACACCATCGCGTGCAAGCCCGGCATGAAGGGCGACGGCATCCGCCAGCAGGTCAAGGCCACCGGCGGCACCGCGGCCAAGCGCGACCCGCGCCTGGACGCCGCCGTCGCCTCGTACCGCGAGTACGCGCAGGAGCAGGCCGACGCGACCCTGCCGCCGGCGAAGACCTTCGCGGCCGCGGTCAAGGCCGGGGACCTGGAGGCCGCCAAGAAGGCCTACGCGCCCTCCCGCATCGGCTGGGAGCGCACCGAGCCGGTAGCGGAGTCCTTCGGCGACATCGACCCCAAGGTCGACGTCCGGGCCGACGGTCTGGAGGCCGGCCAGAAGTGGACCGGCTGGCACCGCCTGGAGAAGTCCCTCTGGCAGGACAAGAAGATCACCGCCGCGGACAAGACCCTCGCCGACCAGCTGATCACCGACCTCACCGACTGGCAGAAGCGGGTCGGCAAGGCGGACATCACCCCGACCTCCATGGCCAACGGCGCCAAGGAACTCCTCGACGAGGTCGCCACCGGCAAGGTCACCGGCGAGGAGGAGCGCTACTCGCACACCGACCTCGTCGACTTCAAGGCCAACGTCGAGGGCGCCGAGAAGTCCTACGAGCTGCTGAAGCCGGTCGCCAAGGAGAACGACGCGGCCCTGGTCACCGAGCTCGACAAGCAGTTCGCGGCGCTGAACACGCTGCTGGACAAGTACCGGACCGACAAGACGTCGTACGACTTCACCTCGTACGACAAGGTCGGCGACGCCGATCGCAAGCAGCTGTCGGACGGTGTGAACGCGCTCGCGGAGCCGCTGTCCAAGCTCGCCGCCGCCGTCGCCACCAAGTCCTCCTGAGGCGGGAGCCATGACGGACACGGAAAAGACCACGGCTCCCTCGCGCCGCGCGCTCATCGGCTGGGGCGGGGCCGGGCTCGCGCTCGGTGCCGCCGCGGCCGGTGGCGCGGTCGCGATGACCCGGTCCGGCGACGACGACATCTCCCCGACCGCCGCCGACGCGGGTGCCGCCGTCGAGTTCCACGGCGCCCACCAGGCGGGCATCGCCACGCCCGTGCAGGACCGGCTGCACTTCGCCGCGTTCGACGTGACGACCGACGACCGCGCCGAGTTCGTCCAGATGCTCAAGGACTGGACGGCGGCGGCCCGCCGGATGACCGCGGGCAAGGCGGTCGGCGAGGGGGCGTACGGCGGTCTCGCCGAGGCGCCGCCGGACGACACCGGGGAGGCGCTCGGGCTCAAGCCGTCGCGGCTGACGCTGACGATCGGCTTCGGCCCGTCCCTGTTCGAGAAGTTCGACCTGGCCGGTCACCGGCCCGAGGCGCTCGTCGATCTCCCGCAGTTCGCCGGGGACAACCTCGACAAGAACCGCAGCGGCGGCGACCTGTGCATCCAGGCCTGCGCCGACGACCCGCAGGTCGCCGTGCACGCCGTGCGCAACCTCGCCCGGATCGGCTTCGGCAAGGTCGTCATCAGGTGGTCGCAGCTCGGCTTCGGGAAGACCTCGTCGACCACCCCCGACGCGCAGACCCCGCGCAACCTGATGGGCTTCAAGGACGGCACCCGCAACATCGCGGGCACCGAGACGGACCGGCTGAAGAAGTTCGTGTGGGCGGACGGCAAGGACGCGGACTGGATGGCGGGCGGCTCGTACCTCGTCGCCCGCCGCATCCGCATGCACATCGAGACCTGGGACCGCACCTCGCTCCAGGAGCAGGAGGACATCTTCGGCCGGGACAAGGGCGAGGGCGCCCCGGTCGGCAAGGCCAAGGAGCGCGACAAGCCGTTCCTTCCGGCGATGAAGCCCGACGCGCACGTGCGGCTCGCGCACCCCGACTCCAACGGCGGGGCGACGATCCTGCGCCGCGGCTACTCCTTCACCGACGGCACGGACGGTCTGGGCCGGCTGGACGCGGGGCTGTTCTTCCTGGCGTACCAGAAGGACGTCCGCGAGGGCTTCATCCGCATCCAGCGCCATCTGTCCACCGACGCGCTCAACGAGTACATCCAGCATGTGGGTTCGGCGGTCTTCGCCGTCCCGCCCGGCGTCCGCGACCAGGACGACTGGTGGGGCAGCACGCTGTTCTCCAAGGAGGCGTAGTCCGTGTTCTCCAACTACCTGATCGGTCTGCGCGAAGGCCTGGAGGCCTCTCTCGTCGTCTGCATCCTGATCGCCTACCTGGTCAAGACGGGCCGCCGGGACGCCCTGCGGCCCATCTGGACGGGTATCGGCGTCGCCGTCGCGCTCGCCCTGGGTTTCGGGTGCGCGCTCGAATTCGGCTCCCAGGAGCTGACGTTCGAGGCGCAGGAGGCCCTCGGCGGCTCCCTGTCGATCATCGCGGTCGGCCTGGTGACGTGGATGGTGTTCTGGATGCGGCGCACCGCCCGGCACCTGAAGTCCGAGCTGCACGACAAGCTGGACACCGCCCTCCAGATGGGCACCGGCGCCCTGGTCGCCACCGCGTTCCTCGCCGTCGGCCGGGAGGGCCTGGAGACCTCCCTGTTCGTGTGGACGTCCGTGCACGCGGCCGGTGACGGCACCCCGCGCCCGCTGATCGGGGCGGCCCTGGGCATCCTGACGGCCATCGTCCTGGGCTGGCTGTTCTACCGCGGCGCCCTGCGCATCAACCTCGCCAAGTTCTTCACCTGGACCGGCGGGATGCTGGTCGTCGTGGCCGCGGGCGTGCTGGCGTACGGCGTCCACGACCTTCAGGAGGCGAACTGGCTGCCGGGGCTGTACACCAAGCCCTTCGACATCAGCGACACCATCCCGCCGGACAGCTGGTACGGCACGCTCCTGAAGGGCGTGTTCAACTTCCAGCCGGACCCGACGGTGCTTCAGGTCACGGTGTGGCTGCTGTACTTGATCCCGACGCTCGCGCTGTTCCTCGCCCCGGTAGGGTTCGCCTCCGGGAAGGGGAAGGTGAAGGCACCTGATGAGCAGGGATCGCGGCCCTCGAAGGCTCCGCAGGCTTGACCGGAGCGCACTGATAGCAGCCTGTGTGACCGCTTTGTCGTTGACGGCGAGCGGATGCGTGGTGGTGCACGGGGAGCGGGAGGTGCTTCCCGCGACCACGAAGGCGGAGGCCGCCAAGGCGCTCCAGCAGTTCACGAACGCGTACAACGCGGCGGACAAGGCCTACGACAGCTCGCTGGACGCCGCCCACGTCACGGGCGCGCTCGGCGCCATCGACGCGGCGCGGCTGAAGGCCGGCAAGACCAACAGCCCGAGCGGCAACGCCACGCACACCCCGCTGAAGCTGTCCGACGTGACGTACACCATCCCGAAGAAGGCGGGCTGGCCGCGCTGGTTCGTCGCCGACGCGGCCGGCAACAAGGGCGGCACGGCGCGCTGGTTGCTGGTGTTCACCCGCGACGGGATGGACGAGCCGTTCCAGGTGGCGTATCTGACGTTGGTGGCCCAGGGCAAGGTGCCGCAGTTCAAGAAGGACGCGGACGGCTGGGCCGAGGCGGTTCCGGCGGACTCGGCCGAACTGGCCGTCCCGCCCGCCGAGGTGGCCCAGGAGTACGCGACCTACCTCAAGAACGGCAGCGACACCTTCACGGACGGCCCGTACACCAGCGCCTGGCGTGCGACGCGCGCGAAGGACGCCAAGCGGCCGGGCCTGGTCACGCAGTACATCGACGAACCGATGACGAACGGCGACTACGCGCCGCTGGCCCTGCGCACGACGGACGGCGGGGCGCTGGTGTTCTTCGCCACGCACCTGTTCACGAAGCAGACGGCCGCCCCGGGCACCTCGATCCCCACCACCGATGACGTGCGGGCCCTGACGACGGGCGAGATCAAGCAGTCCCTGACGATGGAGATCGTCTCGAACTCGGTGGCCGTCGACCCGCCCAAGGGCGCGGGCGGGCAGCAGGTGACCATGCTCGGCAGGATCCAGGGGCTGACGTCCGCGAAGGGCTCGTAGCGGCCCGGGAACCGGGCGCTACCGGCGCAGGGGCCAGGCCGTGTTCGCGTGGTCCGGCTCCTCGCCGACGTAGCGGGCGCAGACGTCGGTGAGGACTTCCAGCAGGCTCAGCGGGTCGGGCAGCGGGTGTTCGAGGCCGCGGACCCAGTGCACGGTCTGGTCGCCCGGCAGCCGGGCGGGCGGTACGAGGACGTAGGAGCCGCGGCAGTGCCAGCGCAGGCCGGGGTGTTCCTCGGCCGTCTCGGGGTGGCAGTCCAGTTCGCACGGCCACCACTCGTCCTCGTCCTCGGGGGTGCCGCGGGTGAGGGTGAAGAAGAGGAGCCGGCCGTCGTCGCTCTCGGCGACGGGGCCCACCTCGATGCCGGAGTCCAGGAGCCGCTCCAGGGCTTCCCGGCCCGCCTCCACGGGGACGTCGAGGACGTCGTGGACCATGCCGGTCGCGGTGATGAAGTTGGCCTGCGGCTGGTTCCGGGCCCAGCGCTCGATCTGCCCGCGGTCGGTGGTCGACTGGGTCTGCCAGGCGAAGGACACGGGGTGACGGGCGGGCGTCGGACACCCGACCCGGTCGCAGGAGCAGCGGTAGCCGGGGGCGGGGTGCGCGGCGGGCGCGAGCGGCAGCCCGGCCTCGGCGGCGGCCAGCAGCAGGGCCTCACGACCGCCGTCGTCCCCGGCGGCGGTCTCCTTCGGCCTGCGTCCGCGCAGCCACTGGGAGAGTTTGCCCTGCAGGCCGGTCCGGCCTCCCGACTCCGCGCTCATCTACCACCCTCGCCTCGCTGTCGTGCGGAACAGCATGCCTTATGGTCCCACCTTCCTCCGCTCCGGGGGGCCCTGAGCGGATATGAGGGGCTTGGAACGCGTGCGGGGGCGGTTCAGCGGGGTGCGATGCCGTTGAGGGCGTAGTCGACGAGGGTGTCGGTGTAGTCGTAGCTGATCGGGCCGGTGTACTGGAGCCAGCGCTGGGCGAGGGGTGAGACCCAGAGTTCGAGGGCGATGCGCGGGTCGATCTCGGGGCGTACCTGGCCGGCGTCCTGGGCGGCGCGCACCCGGTCGACGTACAGCTGGAGCGAGGGTTCGAGGAGCTTGGCCATGAAGGCCCGGCCGACCTGTTCGTTGACGACGCCCTCGGCGGCCAGGGCGCGGGAGGGGGCCTCGAAGCGGGGGTCCTTGAGCTGGTCGACGGTGAGGCGCAGTACGGCCTTGAGGTCGGCGGCGAGGTCTCCGGTGTCCGGGATGGCGTACGTCTGCCCGGGGCCGGCTTCCCGTGCGGCCTGCTCGCTCAGGTCGAGGAACGCCTCCATCAGCACCTCCGCCTTCGACGACCACCAGCGGTAGATCGTCTGCTTGCCGACGCCGGCCCGGGCGGCGATCCCCTCGATGGTGGTCTTCGGGTAGCCGACCTCGGCGACGAGGTCGAGGGCGGCGTCGTAGATGGCGCGGCGGGACCGCTCGCTGCGGCGGGTGGTGTCGGGGGCGGGCTGCTTGGGCTTCGGGGTGGCCATGGGGGCGAACTTATCAGGTTGACAAGACGGTGCGTCTCGCCGGAGGGTGGAGAGGTCGAGCGAGACGATACGTCTCGTCATGGTTCGGTGAAAGGGGACACTCATGACGCGAGGTGGAGCGGGCGGCATGCTCGGAGTCGGCGGGACCCGCAGCAACCTCGGCCGCAAGGCGCTGCGCGGCGGCGACCGCGACGGGCGGATCGGCGGCGCGCGGGACCCGCAGGCCCGGAAGCGCGAGCTGTTGCGGAAACTCCGGGAGAGGCGGGAGCCGGGCGCGACGGGGGAAGCGTCGTCGTGACCGGGGGGCCTGCGGGTCGGGCCGGGTCCTGTCCCACAGGCCCCCGGTCCCCCGGCGGCCGGGCCCTGGCGGGGTCTGCCGCGTGTGATCGCACGAGGCCGGTGCGCCATCGTGGCGCGGAGCACCTCGGACACGTCGGCAACGCCGCGAGCGCGCCGGCCCGAGCGGGGCCCGGTACCTGCGGCCGCAAGGCGGCGGAGGGAGCCGACGCGGAGCGACGGAGGTCGCCGCGCGAGCGAAGCCGAGCAGGGGGAGAGTGCGACGACGCCGCGGATGGGCGTGCCGGACCCGCGACGCCGGAAGGATCCGAACGACGCCCTAGCTGTCCGCAGGGGGCCAGCTGTCGCCCCAGGCCGTGTCCCTCGCCGCCTTGTACAGGTCGCCGTGGCGCTTGGTGATCGTGCGGCGGGTCAGCTGTTCGTCGGGCTCGCACAGGTCGAGGAGGACCTGGCCCTTGCGGATCTGCGGGCGGCGGATCACCCGGGCGGGGGCCGGGGTGACCGGGAGGCGGGTCGCGGCGACGTAGCTGAACTTCTCGTCCTCGTAGGGCAGCGAGCCGCCCTTGACCTGGCGGTGGAGGGAGGAGCGGCTGACCCGCGCCGAGAAGTGGCACCAGTCCTCGCCGGGCGCGATCGGGCACGCGGCGCTGTGCGGACAGGGCGCGGCGACGCGGAACCCGGCGGCGATCAGGCGGTCCCGGGCCTCGATGACGCGGGCGTACCCGGCGGGGGTTCCGGCCTCGACGATCACGACCGACCGCGCCGACTCCGCCGCGGTGTCCACGAGGGCGGTGCGGTCGGCGGGGGTGAGTTCGTTGAGGACGTAGGAGACGGTGACCAGGTCCGTGGTGGCGGGCAGGGTGAGGTCCTTGCCGATCCTGGCGCGCTGCCAGCGGGCGTCCTTCAGGGCCGGGTTCGCGAGGGCGATCTCACGGCCGAGGGCGAGCGCGGGGTCGGACCAGTCGAGGACGGTGACCGCGCGGTCGCCGGGCCAGGTGGCGCTGACGGCCCAGGTCGCGGCGCCGGTGCCGCCGCCCACGTCGGTGTGGTCGGTGGGGGTCCAGTCGGGGACCGCCTCGGCGAGCGCCTCCAGGGCCGCGTGGACCGCCTCGAAGGTGGCGGGCATGCGGTAGGCGGCGTAGGCGGCCACGTCCGCGCGGTCGCGGAGGATGGGGATGTCGGTGGGGGTGGCTCCGCGGTAGTTGGCGATCAGGCGGTCCACCGCCTGGGCGGCCTGCTTCGGGGGGAGGCCGTCGAGGAGGGTGGCGAGGCTGGCGCGGAGGGTCTCCGACGGCGGTGCGGGGGCGGTCACCCGGTGATTCTAGGGGCCGGGGGTGTGGGGGTGGACTCGCCCGTTTCTGAAAGGCAGCGCCCCCTCACGCCCCTCACGCCCCCCGCACCGCCCGCGCCACCCGCGTCGCCAGCGCCGCCCTCGGCCGGTTGTCCGGTGGGCGTCTCCTCGGATGCACCGTGTTGGCCAGCAGCACGACGAAGGTGTCCGTCGACGGGTCCAGGACCAGGGACGTGCCCGTGAAGCCCGTGTGACCCGCAGCCCCGTGTCCCGCCAGCTCCCCCATGAACCACTTCTGGTCGATGGCGAAGCCCAGCCCCGGTGGGGTCAGCAGGAGTTCCACGAAGTCCGGGCCGAGGATGCGGGCGGGGCCGTACGCGCCGCCCGCCAGCAGGGCCCGGCAGAAGACCGCGAGGTCGCCCGCGGTGGAGAAGAGGCCCGCGTGGCCCGCCACCCCGCCCAGCGCCCACGCGTTCTCGTCGTGGACCTCGCCCCGCAGCATCCCCCGGTCCGCCTTGGCCCAGGGCCTGCGCTGGTCCTCCGTGGCCGCCGCCCCGGGGCAGGGGCCGAAGCGGGTGGAGGTCATGCCGAGGGGGCGGGTGATGCCCTCGTGGACGAGGACGTCGAGGGGGCGGCCGGTGATGCGTTCCAGGACGTGCTGGAGGAGCAGCGGGTTGAGGTCGGAGTAGGTGTAGGTGCCGGGGACTCCGACGGGCGGCTCGGCCCGCAGCAGGTTCAGGCGGGCCTCGTGGTCGTCGCAGTCGTGGAGCGGGAGTTCGGGGCGCAGTCCCGAGGTGTGGGTGAGCAGCTCGCGCACGGTGATGTGGTGGGTCGCGGCCGCCGTGAAGTCCGGGAGGTAGGCGCCCACCCGGGCGTCGATGCCCAGCGTGCCGCGCTCGATCTGCTGGACGGCCGCGACGGCGGTGAACAGCTTGGTGAGGGACGCCAGGTCGAAGGGGGTGTCCACGCGGACGGGGACGCGTGCCTCCACGGGCAGCTCCACGCCCGCGTCGGCCTCGGGGTCGTAGGACGCGTAGCGGACGGCCCAGCCGGACGCCTCCTGCACGGCGATCACCGGGCCGCGCCCCGCGACCAGCACGGCGCCGGGGGCCCAGGGGGGTGCGCCGGTGGTGAGGGCGTGGAACTCCCGGACGAGATGCCGCAGTTCCTCCGGGTCGAGCCCGGCCCGCTCCGGGGTGTCGGTGCGCAGTCTCGGTGCGCTCAGTTCTCTGCTCCCTCCGCAGTCGCACGTCTGTTCCAGGGACGGCACATTGCCATGAAACAGGTGAGGGCTACCAGTGCGGCCGCCAGTTGGACGACCGCCATCGGGACGGCGGTGTCCTCCCCGGCCATCCCGACCAGCGGGGAGGCGACCGCTCCGATGAGGAAGGAGGAGGTGCCGAGCAGGGCGGACGCGGACCCGGCGGAGTGCTTGGTGCGCAGGAGGGCGAGGGACTGGGCGTTGGGCAGGGTGACGCCCATCGCGGACATCAGGACGAAGAGGCCGGCCGCGACCGGGAACAGGCCCACCTCGCCGAAGACCCCGGTCGTCATCAGCAGCAGAGCCGTGGCCGCCGCGGTCACCACGAGCAGGCCCACGCCCAGGACCCGGTCCAGACCGACCCGGCCCACCAGCACCTTGCCGTTGATCTGGCCGACGACGACCAGGCCGACCGAGTTCACGCCGAACAGCAGGCTGAACGTCTGCGGGGAGGCGCCGTAGATCTCCTGGACCACGAACGGGGACGCCGAGATGTAGGCGAACAGCGCGGCGAAGGCGAAGCCGCCGGTGAGCATGTAGCCGGTGAAGGGCAGGTCGGCGAGGAGGCGGCGCATGGAGTGCAGGGCGTCGGCGACGCCCCCGGTGTGCCGCTCGGCCGCCGGGAGGGTCTCGGGCAGCCGCGCCCACACCAGGGCGGCGAGCAGCGCCCCGATGACCGTCAGGACCACGAACACGCCCCGCCAGTCGGTCACCCGCAGGATCTGCCCGCCGATCAGCGGCGCCACGACCGGCGCGACCCCGCCGATCAGCATGAGGGTGGAGAAGAACCGGGCCATCGCGACCCCGTCGTACAGGTCCCGGACCACGGCCCGGGCGATCACTATGCCCGCGGCGCCCGCGAGACCCTGGGCCAGCCGGAAGCCGACCAGGAACTCGACGTTCGGCGCGAGGGCGCACAGCGCGGTGGCGAGGACGTACACGAGGAGACCGGCGAGCAGCGGGCGCCTGCGGCCCCAGCGGTCGCTCATCGGGCCGACCACCAGCTGCCCGAGCGCCATGCCGAGCAGACAGGCGGTGAGGGTGAGCTGGACGGTGGCGGCGGGCGCGTGCAGGGCGTCGGTGACCTCCGGCAGCGAGGGCAGGTACATGTCCATCGCCAGCGGGGGCGTGGCGGTGAGGCCGCCGAGGAGCAGGGTGACGAGCAGGCCGGTGCGGCGTACGGCGACGGTGGGCGGCTCCGTGTCCGGTACGGCCGCCTGCTGCTCCAGGTGCGGTGTCGGTGTGCCCTGCTCGGGCATGTGCCCCTCCCTCTGCGAGTACTGCGTGGTTCCGGGGGACGCCCCGGACCCCCGGCCACCTATGCTCTCAGCTCGTACAGGGTGGCGAAGGTCAGGTGAGCGAGGGTGGAGCCGGGCATGACGGAGCAGAGGGTGCGCTGGGGGATTCTGGCGACGGGCGGGATCGCGGCCGCGTTCACCGCGGACCTGGTGGATCTGCCGGACGCGGAGGTGGTCGCGGTCGCCTCCCGGTCCGAGGCCTCGGCGAAGGCCTTCGCGGAGCGGTTCGGGATCGGGCGGGCGTACGGCGAGTGGGGCGCCCTGGCCGAGGACGCGGACATCGATGTCGTGTACGTCGCCACCCCGCACTCGGCGCATCGCGCGGCCGCCGGGCTGTGTCTGGAGGCCGGACGCAACGTGCTGTGCGAGAAGGCGTTCACGCTGAACGCCCGGGAGGCCGAGGAGCTGGTCGCGCTCGCGAAGGACCGTGACCGCTTCCTGATGGAGGCCATGTGGATGTACTGCAACCCGCTGGTCCGTCGGCTCAAGGCTCTCGTCGACGACGGCGCGATCGGTGAAGTACGCACCGTGCAGGCCGACTTCGGGCTCGCCGGGCCCTTCCCGCCCGCGCACCGGCTGCGGGACCCGGCACAGGGCGGGGGCGCGCTGCTCGACCTGGGGGTGTACCCGGTGTCGTTCGCGCAACTGCTGCTCGGGGAGCCCTCGGACGTCACGGCGAAGGCGGTGCTCTCCGAGGAGGGCGTGGACCTCCAGACGGGCGCGCTGCTGTCCTGGGACAGCGGGGCGCTCGCCTCGCTGCACTGCTCGCTGACCGGCGGTACGGCCACGATCGCCTCGGTGACCGGCTCGCTGGGCCGGATCGACATCCCGAACGGCTTCTTCCACCCGGACCGTTTCGTCCTGCACCGCGACGGGCGCGACCCCGAGGAGTTCGTCGCCGACCCGGCCGACGGACCCCGCAACAGCCTCAAGCACGAGGCCCGCGAGGTGATGCGCGCGCTGCGGGCCGGGGAGACCCAGTCCCCGCTGGTGCCGCTGGAGGGCACCCTCGCGGTGATGCGGACGCTCGACGCGGTACGGGACCGGATCGGGGTCCGCTACCCGGGAGAGGTGACCGGGGAGGTCGTCACGCCGGCCTCGGTCTGAGAGCGCCTACGCTGCGGGCCCATGGACACCAAGAACGTGAAGACCGCCGTGGTGACCGGCGCGGGCTCGGGGATCGGCCGCGCGGTCGCCGTGGAACTGCTGCGGACGGGCTGGGCGGCGGCGCTGGCCGGGCGGCGGACCGAACCCCTGGAGGAGACGGCGGCCCTCGTGCCCGAGGGCGCCGCTCTCGCCGTACGGACGGACGTCTCACGGCCCGAGGACGTGGCCGCGCTGTTCGCCGCCGCCGTGGAGCGGTTCGGGCGGGTGGATCTGCTGTTCAACAACGCGGGGACGTTCGGGCCCGGCGGGGTGCCGGTGGAGGAGCTGCCGTACGACGCCTGGCGGCACGTGGTGGACACCAACCTCAACGGGGCGTTCCTGTGCGCGCAGGCGGCGTACCGGCAGATGAAGGAGCAGGATCCGCAAGGCGGGCGGATCATCAACAACGGCTCGATCTCGGCGCACACACCCCGGCCGCATTCCGTCGCCTACACCGCGACCAAGCACGCCCTCACCGGCCTCACCAAGTCGCTGTCCCTGGACGGGCGGCCGTACGGCATCGCGGTCGGGCAGATCGACATCGGGAACGCGGCGACCGACATGACCGCGAGCATGGGGGCCGGGGCCTTGCAGGCCAACGGCGAGGTCGTGCCGGAACCCGTGATGGACGTGGCCGACGTGGCGCGCACCGTGCGGCACATGGCGGAGCTGCCGCTGGCGGCGAACGTGCAGTTCGCGACCGTACTGGCGACGGCGATGCCGTACGTGGGGCGTGGCTGAGCAGCCGATTTCCACAAGCGGAATTTCCTGTTCCACCCCCGTCGCGGCCGGTTCACGGCTTATGCTCATCACGCGTCCTCCACAAGAGCTTCACACTTGAGGAGTGGCGTTCCGTCGACCTCGCCCGAGGGGGGAGCGCGGCGGCCGTCCATGGTCCGGGTGGGGGTGGATCTCGCGTGGGACCGCGAGGTACGCACCGGTCCGTGGACGGCCGCCGCGCGCATTCTCAGCTCACGCACATCCCTTCTCAGCCGGTACCTATCCCTTACTCACGGCCGCGCAATGCTGCCTCCCTACCTTGAGGGCGCGCCCACAGCGGGCGCCAAGAACCTTCGAGGAACGGGATGTTTGGCATCTATCTCAAGCGCGAGCTGGGCCGGCGCAAGAAGGCGGCCCTGGTCATCGCTCTGGGTCTGGCGCTCGGTATCGCCCTGGTCATCACCGTGAACTCGGTGTCGGCCGGTATGACCCGGGCTCAGGACAAGGTCCTGAAGTCGCTCTACGGCCTCGGCACCGACATGACCGTCACCAAGGCCAGGACGGCCCCCACGTCCGGGAGTTCGGGCAGACCGAACTTCCGGTTCGACGCGAGTTCCGACGGCGGCGACGACACGCAGAGCTCCGACCGTGTGATGACCCAGGGGGGTCAGGCCCTGGCGTCCAGTGCGGTCACGAAGGTCGCCCGGCAGAAGGGCGTGGCGAGCGCGGTGGGCGCGCTGACCCTGAACGTCACCAAGGTCGACGGCTCCTTCACCCAGGGCAAGGCGCAGAGCTCCGGCGGAAACAGCGGCCAGGGCGGTCCCGGCGGCTCCGGCGGCAACAGCACCGCCGCGCCCCGGGTCCAGGGCGGCGGCGCCGACTTCGACGTGAACTCCTACTCCGTCGCCGGCGTCGACGTCACCGACCAGACGCTCGGTCCGCTGGCCGGTTCGAAGATCACCACCGGCAGGACGTTCACGGCCGCGCAGACCGACGCGAAGGCCGCGGTCGTCAGCAAGGCGTACGCCAAGGAGAACTCCCTCAAGGTCGGCGGGACCCTGAAGATCTCCGGCACCAAGTACACGATCATCGGCATCGCCACGCCCGACAGCAGCGAGTCCACCACCGACGTCTACCTGCCGCTGAAGCAGGCCCAGACACTGGCCGACGCCAAGAACCAGGTCACCACGATCTACGTCAAGGCGAGCGACTCGAAGCAGATCGACTCCGTCAAGGCGGCGATCCAGAAGAACATCTCCGGTACGACCGTCACGACCTCCGCCGACCTGGCGCAGACCGTGTCCGGGTCCCTGTCCACCGCCTCCGACCTGGCGGCCGGCGTCGGCAAGTGGCTCTCCGTCGCCGTGCTCGCCGCCGCCTTCCTGGTGGCCGCGCTGCTGACCTCCTCGGCGGTCTCGCGCCGGGTGCGGGAGTTCGGCACCCTGAAGGCGCTCGGCTGGCCGAGCCGCCGGGTCACCCGGCAGGTCGTCGGCGAGTCGATGGTGAACGGTCTGCTCGGCGGCGTTCTCGGCATCGGGCTCGGCCTGGCCGCCACGTACACCGTGACCATGATCAGCCCCAAGCTGACCGCGCAGCTCGGCAGCACCGGCGGCGGTGGCGGCATGGGCGGCGGCCCGGGCGGCGGCGGCCCGGGGCAGCAGTCCACCCGGAACACCATGGAGATCGCGCTGTCCGCGCCGGTCTCGATGACCACCATCACGCTCGCGGTGGGCCTCGCGGTGACCGGCGGTCTGATCGCCGGGGCGATGGGCGGCTGGCGGGCGTCCCGGATGCGGCCGGCGGACGCGCTGCGCAGCGTGTCGTAACCCTCTCTTCCTCTCCACGGAGTTCCCATGTACAGACTCACCGGCGTCACCAAGCACTACACGCGCGGCAAGGAGACGGTGGAGGCCCTGCGGGGCGTCGACCTCACCATCGAGGACGGCGACCAGCTGGTCGTCCAGGGCCCCACCGGAGGCGGCAAGTCCACGCTGCTCCAGATGATCGGCGGCCTGGACCGGCCCACCGAGGGCAGCGTCGAGCTGGACGGCGTCGACCTCGCGAAGATCAGCGAGGCCAGGCTGACCCGGCTGCGGGCCGAGAAGATCGGCATCATCTTCCAGTCCTTCAACCTCATCCCGACGCTCACCGCCCAGGAGAACGTGGAGACGGCCCTCGTGCCGCTCGGCGTGAAGCCCGCCGAGCGGCGTGAGCGGGCCGCGGAGGCGCTGCGCTCGGTGGGCCTGGGCGAGCGGCTCAGCCACGCCCCCTCCGAGCTGTCCGGCGGTCAGCAGCAGCGGGTCGCCATCGCGCGGGCGCTGGTGAAGAAGCCGAGGGTGCTGCTCGCCGACGAGCCCACCGGCAACCTCGACGAGTCGATGCGGGACGAGATCATGGCACTCCTCGAAGGGCTGTGGCACGAGTACGGGCTGACGTTCGTCCTGGTCACGCATGACTCGTCGATCGCCCGGCGGGCGCCTCGCGTTGCCACCATCAAGGCGGGACGGATCACGTTGACCGAGCAGCAACAGGCCTACGTGCGGTAGGGGGCCGGGCCGCTCACCGTTCCAGGATCCGGTTGACCTCGGTCAACTGGTCCGCGGCGAGCGGCCCCTTCTCCATCGCGCCCGCGTTCTGCTCCGCCTGGGTCACCGAGCGGAAGCCCGGGATCGGAACGGTTCGTGGGCTGCGGGCCCAGATCCAGGCCAGGGCGCCCTGCGCGAGCGTGCGGCCGTCGCTCGTCAGGATCTCCTTCAGCGCGTCGATCCGCGCCAGCCACTCCGGGTCCGCCGCCGTGCCGTCGCCGAAGCCCTGGAGCCAGGCCGGGGGCTTGCTGCGGATGTCGCCGGTGTCCCGGGGGCCTTGGCGCTTGCCGGCCAGCAACCCCATGGCGAGCGGACTGCGGTTGACGCTCGCGAGCCCCGACTCCTCGCACAGGGACAGCATTTCGGGCGCGTCCTGCATGACGTTCAGTGCGTGCTGTACGGCCGCGCAGTGCTCCCCCTCGGCGAACACCGCGGCGCGGGCCGGGTCGTCGGTGCTCCAGGCGTAGGTGCGGATGAGCCCCTCGCGTACGAACTCCTCGCACAGGTCCCTGAGTTCGGCCGCGAGCAGCGGGTCCAGGTCGGACAGGTGGAGCTGGTACAGGTCGATGTGGTCGGTGCCCAGGCGTTCCAGGGACGCGGTGAGGGCACGGCGGGCGTACTCGGGCGTGGGGTCGGAGCCGGTGAGCGTGCGGGTTTCCTCGTCGAAGACGTTGCCCCACTTGGTGGCGAGGACGATGTCGTCGCGTCGCTTGCCCAGCGCCCGGCCCAGCACCCGCTCGCTGTGTCCGGCGCCGTAGGTGTCCGCCGTGTCGAAGAAGGTGACGCCCAGGTCGAGGGCGCGCCGCACGGCCCGTACGGACTCCTCGTCGTCGACCTTGCCCCAGCCGAGCGGCTGCCCGTCGGTGGCCTTCCATTCACCGCCGATGGCCCAGCAGCCGAAGCCGAGCGCGCTGACCTCGATGCCGGAACGGCCCAGAGTGCGTGTGATCTCCATGCCCGAGAACGCTAGGAGTTGAAGTGCGCTTCAGGGCAAGGGCTTCGGCGGGGGCGTCTTGCCGGGTTCAGGCCTGACCGGTCTCGAAGCGGGAGATCCTGCCGTCCTCCCCGACCGTGAAGTCCCAGCGGGTGCGCATCTCGCCCCAGGCGTCGTTGCGGTAGTGGGCGAGGAGAGAACGGCCGCCGTTGGACTCGTTGTCGACGTCGATGTGGCCGTGGGAGGAGAAGATCTCCCGGTCGACCCACTCGTCGAGGTCGCGGTCGCTGCCGTCGTCCGCCATGGTCGCACCGGGTGCGAGCACGGCCTGGAAGGCCTCGCGGTCATGGGCGTTGACGGCGGAGACGAAGGCGCGGACGGCCGGGTCGCTGAGTCTGGCGGTCTGAATCGTCATGGCAGCCAGACTCACACCGCGCCCGTGCGCCCGCCACCCGAACGGCCGCGCGAGTCTTCCGGGCAGGTGTGAGCGGTGCGACGGTGGAAACGCGAGGGGGGTCCCGTTCCGCTTCTTGTGCTGGGAGTCATCGTGACCGCTTACGACCGACGTGATCTGGGCCTGCTGCTCCTCCGGCTGGGAACCGGGGGTGTGCTGGCCGCCCACGGTGCGCAGAAATTGCTCGGCTGGTTCGGCGGCGGGGGCCTGGAGGGAACCGGCCAGTTCATGGAGTCCGTCGGCTACGCGCCGGGCAGGGCGAGCGCCACGGCGGCCGGGCTGGCCGAGGCGGGCGGCGGAACGCTGCTGGCGCTGGGCCTGGCGACCCCCGCGGCGGGTGCGGCGGCGGCCGGCGCGATGGCCGGGGCGTCCGCGGTGCACGCCCCCAACGGCTTCTTCAACGCGGGCGGCGGCTACGAGTACGCGGCCTCGCTGGGCCTCACGGCGGCGGGCCTCGCGGTGACCGGCCCCGGCCGGATCTCCCTGGACCACGCGCTCGGCCACACGGTGAACCGGGGGTGGATGGTGCCGGTGGCGCTCGCGGCGACGGGGCTGGTGACGGCGGCGGTCGTGGGGACGCGGGCCCGGCGGCTGCGGGAGAAGGAGAACGGGGGCGACGACGCGCAGGCGACGTTGTTCGACGAGGAAGAGGCGTTGTTCGAGGAGTAGCCGGGCCGGGGCCGGCCGGCCAGTCGGCGCCCCATGACAAGCTGCCCCGCATGACTGATCACGACGGGCCGGCTCCCGACCTCTGGAAGTCCGTGGACGCCCTGTGGACCTGGCTGGAGACGGACCAGCCGGTGAGCGGCCGCGAGGGACTCCTCCTGCGCATGCTGAAGCTCTCCGAGGAGGTCGGCGAGGTCTCCGAGGCGGTGATCGGGGCGATCGGCCAGAACCCCCGCAAGGGTGTCAGCCACACCTGGGAGGACGTGCGGGGCGAGCTGTGCGATGTGGTGATCACGGCGCTGGTGGCACTGCGCACCCTCACTCCCGACACCCGCGAGACCTTCATGACCCACCTGAACCGCGTCACGGAGCGCTCGCTGGGGTCCCGCCGCACAGAGGCGTGACGAGCAGAGGTGGGTCATCCCGACGGCGTCATGTCCGGGTTGCCGTAGTAGGCGTCGGGGCCGTGTTTGCGGGTGTAGTGGCGTTCCAGGAGGTGGGCGGGTGGTGGGGCGGTCGGGGACAGGGACAGGGTGTGCAGGGCGATGTCGGCGACGGCTTCGCAGATGATCGCGTGTTCGAGGGACTTGCGGGCGGTGGTGCCCCAGGTGAAGGGGCCGTGGCCGGCGACGAGGGCGGCGGGGACCTCGGCCGCCTTCTGGTCGTCCTTGTCGAGGGTGTCGACGATGACGACGCCGGTGTTGTACTCGTAGTCGTCGGCGCACTCCGCGGCGGTGAGGTCGCGGGTGACGGGGATGGGTCCGTTGAAGGTGTCGGCGTGGGTGGTGCCCAGGACGGGGATGTCGCGGCGGGCCTGGGCGAAGGCGGTGGCGTGGGTGGAATGGGTGTGGGTGACGCCGCCGATGGAGGGGAAGGCGCGGTAGAGGCAGCGGTGGGTCTCGGTGTCGGTGGAGGGGCGCAGATCGCCCTCGACCACGGCGCCGTCGGACAGCCGCACCGTCACCAGGTCCTCGATCGACAGCCTCTCGTAGGGCACCCCCGAGGGCTTGATCACGAACACGCCCGCCTCGCGGTCCACGCCGCTGACGTTGCCCCAGGTCAGGGTCGCGAGCCCGACCTGGGGAATGGCGAGATTGGCGTCCAGTACCTCTTGCCGCAGGCCGTCGCGGACTCGTACGGTCATCGGTTCTCTCCTGGGGTGGCCGTCACAGGGCCTGGGCGAGTCGGTGGTAGGCGGCGTTCCAGCGGATTTCCTTGCCGAACTGCTCGGTCGTGGTGTGCTCGTCGATGGTGAGCAGTTCGACGCCGGTCATGGCGGCGTAGTCCCTCAGGGTCTCGGGATCGACGGCCGAGCTGAGCACCGTGTGGTGCGGGGCGCCGGCCAGCAGCCAGCTCTCCGCGGACTCCGCGAGGGAGGGCCGCGGCTTCCACACGGCCCGGGCGACGGGGAGCTGGGGCAGCGGCTCGGCGGGGCCGACGACGTCGACCTCGTTGGCGGTGAGCCGGAAGCGGTCCCCGAGGTCGGAGAGGCCGACGACCACGGCGGGGCCGGGGGCGGCGTCGAAGACCAGCCGCACGGGGTCCTCGCGCCCGCCGATGGAGAGGGGGTGGATCTCGCAGCTGGGGCGGGCGGCGGCCACCGAGGGGCAGACCTCCAGCATGTGCGCGCCGAGGACACGCGGGGTGCCGGGGCCCAGGTGGTAGGTGTAGTCCTCCATGAAGGTGGTGCCGCCGGGCCGGCCCTGGCCCATCACCTTCAGCACCCGCAGCAGCGCGGAGGTCTTCCAGTCGCCCTCGCCGCCGAAGCCGTAGCCGTCGGCCATCAGCCGCTGCACGGCCAGGCCCGGGAGCTGGCGCAGGCCGCCCAGGTCCTCGAAGTTGGTGGTGAACGCGGTGAAGCCGCCCTCGGTCAGGAAGGTACGCAGGCCCAGTTCCTGGCGGGCCGCGTAGAGGAGGGAGTCGTGGCGGATGCCGCCGGGGCGCAGGGACGGGACGACGTCGTACAACGCGCAGTACTCGGCGGCGAGTTCGGCCGCCGCCTTGTCCTCGACCGCGTCGACGACGGCGACCAGGTCGTTGACCCCGTAGGTGTTCACGGAGAACCCGAACCGCATCTGGGCCTCGACCTTGTCGCCCTCGGTCACCGCGACATCGCGCATGTTGTCGCCGAAGCGGGCCAGGCGCAGGGTGCGCGAGGCGTGCCGGCCGACGGCGGCTCGCGCCCAGGCGGAGACACGTCGTACGACTCTGGGGTCGGTGGCGTGACCGGCGACAATCTTGCGGTCGACGCCGACCCGGGACTCGATGTGGCCGAACTCGCGGTCCCCGTGCGCGGCCTGGTTGAGGTTCATGAAGTCCATGTCGATGCTGGGCCAGGGCAACGACAGGTTGTACTGGGTGTGCAGATGCAGCAGCGGCACGTCGAGGACGCTGAGTCCGGCGATCCACATCTTGGCCGGGGAGAAGGTGTGCATCCACACGATCACGCCCACGCAGGTGTCGGACGCGGACGCCTCCTGGCACATCCGCCGGATCGACTCGGCGTCGGTCAGGACCGGCTTCCACACGATCCGCACCGGGACCTTCCCGGGCCTGCCCAGGGTCTCCGAGATGCTCCGCGACTGGTCGGCGACCTGGCGCAGCACATCCTCTCCGTAAAGACCCTGACTGCCTGTCAGGAACCAGATCTCGTGGTCGGGGTGGACGGGGGTGCTGGTGTCCATGGGGGTGGTTCCTTTCAGGAGGAGGCTTCGGCGCGGAGGCGGCGCAGGCGGTGCATGACGTCGTTGGTGCCGCGGCCGAAGTAGTCGTGCAGCAGCCGGTATTCGGCGTACAGCCGGTCGTAGGCGGCCGCCCGCTCGGGGTCCGGTTGATAGACGCCGCGGTCCGCCTTGCCCATGGACCGGGCGGCGGCCTGGATGTCGTCGTACGCCCCGGCCGCCACCGCCGCGTGCATCGCCGCACCGAGGGCGGGGCCCTGGGTGGAGCCGATGACGCCGAGGGGACGGCGGGTGACGTCGGCGTAGATCTGCATCAGCAGGGCGTTCTTCGTCAGGCCGCCCGCGATGATCAGTTCGCCGACCGGCACGCCGGCCGTCTCGAACGCCTCGATGATGGTGCGGGTGCCGAAGGCGGTGGCCTCGAGGAGTGCCCGGTAGATGTCCTCGGGGCGGGTGGACAGGGTCTGGCCGACGATCAGGCCGCTGAGGTCGTGGTCGACCAGTACCGAGCGGTTGCCGCTGTGCCAGTCCAGGGCGATCAGCCCGTGCTCGCCCACCCGTTGCCCGGCCGCGAGAGCCGTCAGGTACTCGTGCGCGGTCTGCCCGGCCGCCGCGGCCTTCTCGGCGTACTCGGCGGGGAATCCGGTGCGCACGAACCAGGCGAAGATGTCGCCGACGCCGCTCTGTCCGGCCTCGTAGCCCCACAGCCCGGGCAGGATGCCGCCGTCGACCACACCGCACATGCCCGGCACCGTCCCGTCGCGGTCGGAGCTCATCACATGGCAGGTCGAGGTGCCCATGATGGCCACCATCTGTCCCGGCTCCACCGCGCCCGCCGCGGGTGCCGTCACATGGGCGTCGACGTTGCCCACGCACACCGCGATGCCCTCGGGCAGTCCGGTCCAGGCCGCCGCCTCGGCCGTCAACCCGCCCGCGCGGGAGCCGAGTTGGCCGATCGGGTGCTCCAGCTTCTTGGTCACGAAGTCGGCGAAGCCGGGGTTCAGCGCCTCCAGGTAGGCGCGGGAGGGATACGCGCCGTCCTGGAGCTGCCCCTTGTATCCGGCGGTGCAGGCGTTGCGGACGTACGTCCCGCACAGCCGCCACACGATCCAGTCCGCCGCCTCCACCCACCGCTCGGTGCGGTGGTAGATCTCGGGGTCCTCCTCCAGCAGTTGCAGGGCCTTGGCGAACTCCCACTCGGACGAGATCTTCCCGCCGTACCGCGGCAGCCACGTCTCCTTCCGCTCGGCGGCCAGCGCGTTGATCCGGTCGGCCTGCGCCTGCGCCGCGTGGTGGCGCCACAGCTTGACGTAGGCGTGCGGGCGGTCGCTCAGACCGGGCAGCTCGCACAGCGGGGTGCCGTCGGCCAGCACCGGCAGCACCGTGCAGGCGGTGAAGTCCGTGCCGATACCGATGACTTGCTCCGGCCGGACACCGGAGCGCGCGAGTGCCTCGGGTACGGCCGTACGCAGCACGTCGAGGTAGTCGGAGGGCACCTGAAGGGCCCAGTCGGGCGGCAACCCGGTGCCGTCCGGCAGCTCCCGGTCCAGGACCGCGTGCCGGTACGCGTGCTCGGCCGTGCCCAACTCCGCGCCGTCCCGCACGCGGACCACCACGGCCCGGCCGGACAGCGTCCCGAAATCGACTCCTACGACGCAGGGTTCCGGGTGCGCGGCTGTCTCGTGTCCGGCGTTCACCGGCGCCTCCTCACAGTGCGGTGTTCGACATGTCGGTCTACGTTCAGAACAGCGGACCTGCGTTTCAGCTCCGGCTCCTGCCGAAGTACCGGGCGCGTGCCCGGTCGAGCAGGATCGCGACGCCGAGGACCGCTCCCTGGACGACCTGCTGGTCGTAGGGGCTGACCTTGAGGGCGAGCAGGCCGTTGGTGATGAACTCCAGCAGGATCGCGCCCGCCGCGATGCCCGCGATACGGCCCTCGCCGCCCGACAGCGACATTCCGCCGACCACCGCGGCGGCGATCGCGGTCAGTTCCCAGCCCGCGCCGACGGAGGGGTCGGCCACGTTCATACGGCCGATCACGAGGATGCCGACCAGGCCGGCGAGGGCGGAGCTGGCGATGTAGGTGGCGGTGACGCGGCGGGCGGTCGGGATGCCGGCGAGGCGGGCGGCCTCCTTGTTGCCGCCGACCGCGTAGATCTGGCGGCCCACGTAGGTGCGCTCCAGGACGAACCAGGCGACGGCGGCCGCGCCGACGAAGAACAGGGCGGGAACCGGGACTTGGCCGATGTAGTACTGGCTGAGGTTGCTGAACATCGGATCCAGGTTGTTGATGGGCGAGCCGCTGGTGATCGCGAGGGCGGTGCCCTGGGCGACGGTGTAGGTGACCAGGGTGATCACGAAGGGCGGCACGTTGAGGCGGGTGACCATGACGCCGTGCCACAGGCCGACGCCGGCCGTGATCACCAGCGTGAGCAGGATCGCGAGGGGCGCGGGCAGGCCCTCGTTGACGTTCATCCAGCCGGCCAGGATGCCCGCCAGACCGGCGAGGGCGCCCACCGACAGGTCGATGCCGCCGGTCAGGATGACCAGTGACTCGCCGATCGCGAGGATGCCGACCTGGGAGAGGTCGCGGCCCATCACCTGGAGGTTGCCCACCGCCGTGTACGTCTCGGCGTTGGCGGCGATCGCCGCGAACACCACCACGCAGGCGATGATCACGCCGGCCTCCGGGGAGGCGGCGAGTCTGCGGGCGAGGGTCTTCACGGCCGAACGGGACGGCGGCGCGACCTCGTTCGGGGCGAGCGTGGTCTGCGCGCTCATGCTGTGGCTCCGTTCGTCACTCGGTGTTCCTCAAGAGGCGCGGTGCCGGCCGCGGCCGTCATGATCCGCTCCTTGGTGGCGTCGGCCCGGTCGATGACCGTGGCCACCCGGCCGTGGTTCATCACCGCGACGCGGTGGCAGATCCACAGCAGTTCCTCCAGTTCGGAGGAGGCGACCACGATCCCCATGCCCTGCTCGGCCGCCTGGTCGATCAGCTTGTAGATCTCCGCCTTGGCGCCCACGTCCACGCCACGGGTCGGCTCGTCGAGCAGCAGCAGGCGGGGTTCGGCGGCGAACGCCCGGCCGAAGATGGCGCGTTGCTGGTTGCCGCCGGACAGCGAGCCGATCGGCTGCTCCACCGACCGCATCCGCACGTTGACGTTCTCGGTGATCTTCCGCGCCTCGGCGCGCTCCCGGCCCGGTCCGAGCAGGCCCCGCGTGCTGATCCGCTTCAGCACCGAGACGACGACGTTGGAACGGATCGAGGCGAACAGCACCAGCGACTGTTCCTTGCGGTCCTCGGGGATCAGCGCGATCCCGGCCGCCACCCCGTCCCCCGCGCCGCGCGGCCGGTAGGGCTCGCCGCCCAGCAGCATCCGGCCGCCGGTCGAGGGCTGTGCCCCGGCGATCGTGTGGACCAGGCGGCTGCGGCCCGACCCCATCAGCCCGGCCACGCCGAGGATCTCGCCCTCGCGCACCTCCAGGTCGACCGGTCCGAGGCCGTCGGCGGTCAGGCCCTCGGCGCGGAGCAGGACCGGGCTGGTGGCGGGCGGTGCCTTCGGTGCACCCTGGGCGACCTCGCCGCCGACCATCTCCCGGATCAGCCGTTCCTCGGTGGCCTCGGCCGGTTCGAGGTCGGCCACCAGCCTGCCGTTGCGCAGCACGAGCACCCGGTCGCTGATGTCCCGCACCTCGTCGAGGCGGTGGCCGATGAACAGCACCGTGCCGCCGCGTTCGGCGAGTTGACGGGCCAGGCCCAGCACCATCCGAGCCTCGACCGGCCCCAGCGAGGAGGTCGGCTCGTCCAGGATGAGCAGCTTGGGTTCACGGCCCCAGGCCTTGGCGATCTCGATCATCTGCCGGGTCGGCACCGGAAGAGTGCGCACCTCCCGGTTCACCGGGATCGTCTCGGCGGACAGCCCGATCTCCGCGAGCATCGCCTCGGCTTCGGCCCGCTGTGCCGTACGGTCCACCAGGAGCCGCCGCTTCGACTCGCGCGGACGGCGGCCGAGGAGCAGGTTCTCGGCCACCGAGAGCTGTCCGACCAGCGGGAACTCCTGGGAGACCATGGCGATGCCGAGCTGTCCCGCGGCCTCGGTGGATCCGGGGGCGAGCGGCTCGCCGTCGATCAGGATCTCGCCGCCGTCCCGGTGGACGGAGCCGGCCAGCGTGCCCATCAGGGTGGACTTCCCGGCACCGTTCTCGCCGACGACGCCGATCACCTGGCCGGCGTAGAGGTCGAGTTCGGGCAGGTCGAGGACGCGTACGGGACCGTACGACTTGTGGACTCCCCGCAGCCGCGCGGTGACCGCGCGGTCCGGGGCGGTCTTCTTGGCCGCCTTCGTGGAGGTCATGCTCAGCCGATTCCGAGCTGCGACTCGAGGGACTGGTAGGCGCCCAGGTCGGACTTGGTGACCAGGCCGACGCCGGAGCTCAGGGTCGAACCGTCCTTCTCCAGGTACGGCTTGACGAGCGCCATCGTCTTGTCCTTGCCGAGCACCTTCTCCGCGGCCAGGATGTACGCCCCGGTGTAGCCCTGCTGGTACGGCATCTGCACGACGGTCCCGGAGATCACGCCGGACTTGATGAACTTCAGCGTCTGGGCGTCGGAGTCGTCGGACACGATGTGCACGGATGCCGTCTTGCCGGCCGAGGTGACGGCCTGGGCCAGGGCGGGACCGTCGTAGGAGTAGACCCCGTAGAGGCCGTTGACGTCGGGGTTGTTGGCGAGGATGGTCTCCGCGTCCGAAGTGGCCGTGCTGGCCTGGAGGTTGTCGTTGACCTTCTGGGCGACGGTGATCTGGGTGCCCTTGAGCGCGGCCTCGAAGCCGGCGATCCGCTGGGTGGCGTTGGACGCGGTGAGCGAGCCGACCAGGATGGCCACCTTGCCCTTTCCGCCGAGGACCTGCTTCATCGCGGTGCCCGCCTGGAAGCCCGCGGTGTAGTTGGGGGTGCCGAGGTAGAGCGAGGCGGCGTCGGTGCCGGGCAGCGGGGAGTCGATCGCGAGGACGCCGATGCCCTTCTGGACGTCGGTGTGGATGGTGCCGGCGGCCGAGGTCGGGTCGATCGCGGAGATCGAGTAACCGGTGACGCCCTGCGAACGCAGCGTCTCCAGCTCGGAGTTCTGCTCGGTCAGCTTGCCGTTGGGCGGGGCGAAGTAGGTGCACTTGCTCTTCGCGATGCCGAGGTCGGAGCAGCCCTTGAGGAAGCCGACCTGGCCGGCCTTCCAGTAGTCGGCGGCCACGTTCACGACCATCGCGATGTCGACCTTGGACAGGTCCTTGCCGGCCAGCGCGGACTTCAGCGCCGCGTCGAGCTTGGCGAGGTTGGCCTGGTTGAAGGTGACCGAACCGGCCAGCGCGACGGGGGCGGCGGCCTTGGTGCCGCTGCCAGAGCCGGCGGTGTCGGAGCCGCCCGCGTTCTTGGAGCAGCCGGCGGCCGCGAGGGAGAGGAGGACGGCGGTCGCGACGGCTATGGTGCGGGACCTTCTGGTACGAGACATGGGTGATCAACGCCCTTCGGTTCATGGCGAGTTGAGGGTTGAGGAAGACGGGGATCGTGAGGGGCGCACGTCGGTTCACGGGCATGCCGGTGCGCGAGGGGGCGCAGCGGGGTGAGCGTGGCGAGGGCGCGAGGCTGCCTGACAGCAGACCTGGACGGAAAAGACGCCGACCTCTCGAAGCGAGGTCCGGGATGGAGATTAGGGCCACGTCATGGCACGTGGCTCACAAAGGGCCCCGTGGGTCAGGGCGTTGCTGTTCCGAGGTGCTCCGAGGTACTCCGAGGTGCTACCGGGGGTCGGTCATGTCGGGCTCTCTGTTCTCTGTCGCGGGCGGGTCGCCGAGGTCCGCACGACAAGGCTGGGCGGTATGACGATGTGGGGTCTGTCGCCGGACGCCGGGATCCCGGCGTCCGGATCACCGACGATCTCGATCAGCGCGCGCAGGGCGCGGCGGCCGAGTTCGTCGAAGTCCTGGCGGACGGTGGTCAGCGCCGGGCCGAAGTACTCCGCCTCCGGCATGTCGTCGAAGCCGACGACACTGATGTCCTCGGGCACCCGGCGCCCGTCCTGTTGCAGGGCCCGCAGCAGGCCGAGCGCCATGTGGTCGTTGGCGCAGAACACCGCGGTGACCTCGGGGTCGGCGGCGATCCGGCGGCCGTGCTCGTATCCGGTGCGGGCGGTCCAGTCGGCGCCTGCCAGCGGTTCGGGCACGGGCGCCCCCCGCTTCTCCAGGGTGGCACGCCAGCCGGTCTCGCGTTCCTGCGCGTCGAGCCAGGAGCGCGGCCCGGCGAGGTGGTGCACCGTGCGGTGGCCGAGGTCGAGCAGGTAGGAGGTGGCGAGTTCGGCGCCCGCCTCGTTGTCCACGGCGACCGAGACCAGCGCGGTGTGGGTGCCGCAGCCGACCGCGACCAGGGGCACGTCCGCCGGCACGTTGGCGAGCGCGCCCACCGCGGCGGTCTGCGGTGCGATGACGACGATCCCGGCCACGCCCTGGTTGCGCAGCCGCTCGACGGCGTCAAGGACCGAACTCCGGTCGAGGGTGCCGACGGCGGCAACGGTGACGACGTACTCGTGTTCTCTGGCGGCCTGCTCGATGCCGTAGAGCATGCAAGCGGGGCCGTACAGCGTGGTGTTGAAGCTGATCACACCCAGGGTGCGGGTGCGGCGGGTGGCCAGGGTGCGGGCGGCTGCGTTGGGCCGGTAGCCGAGTTCGCGTACGGCGGCGAGGACCCGTTCCCGGGTGCGGGGACGGACGTTGGGATGGTCGTTGAGAACCCGGGAGACGGTCTGGTGCGAGACGCCGGCGATCCGGGCCACGTCCGCCATCACCGGCGCGCGATCCGCGTCCATGGTCCGCCTCCTCACACACCGTCGTGTTGTGTACGTCGGGACGAATTGTTAGCGCACACATTCTTCAAGGGTCAAGGCTCGTCGGGCCCCTGGCACACGCTCTGCCCGACCATGCCGCTTTTGGCAAAGCCCTTCTGATCAGGCGTTACCTGTTCCTCGATGGCCTCTTCCGGCACAGCGGGGCGCCCGAGTAAACAGCGGGCACAGCTTTTGTTTCCGCACTCTTGACTGTTCGCCCGTGTTGACCCGGCATTCATCCAGCCGTAAAAAGACGGAGCCGCGAGAGCGACCGCTGGCCCTGACCGACTGCGCGGCCACCGCAAGCGCCCCAGGTCAGCGCTCCCTCCACCCCCCCACCCCCCACCCCCTGCTCCCCCACTCTCCCCCGCGCCTCGCATCACTGATGCCTCGTGAGGGCCCGAAATGTTAGCGCCCACATTTTTGCCCCCGGCTTCTCCCAGGCTCCTCCCAGGCTTCTCCCCGGCTACTCCCCGGCTTCTCCCCGACGGAAAGGGTCCACCGTGAAAGGTCCAGTGTCAGGCCGACGTTCGAGAGGGCTCCTGCTGACGGTCAGCGCGGTCCTCACCCTCCTCGCAGGCATCCTGGCCGGGATCGTCGGCACCGCCGGCACGGCCGCGGCCGCCTCGTCCCTGCCCTGCGACATCTACGCCTCCGCGGGAACACCGTGCGCCGCGGCGCACAGCACCACGCGGGCGCTCTACGCCTCGTACAACGGCGCCCTCTACCAGGTGAAGCGCGCGTCGGACGGCGCGACCACGAACATCGGCGTGCTCAGCGCGGGCGGCTACGCCAACGCGGCGGCGCAGGACTCCTTCTGCTCCGGCACGACCTGCACCATCACGAAGATCTACGACCAGAGCGCGAACCACAACGACCTGACGATCGAGGGGCCCGGCGGCAACGGCGGCCAGGACGTCGGCGCGATCGCCGACGCCCTCCCGGTCACGGTCGGCGGCCACGCGGCGTACGGCGTCTTCGTGTCGGCGGGTGTCGGCTACCGCGACAACAGCACCACGGGCATCGCCACCGGCAGCTCCCCCGAGGGCGCGTACATGGTGACCAGCGGCCACCACGTGAACAACCGCTGCTGCTTCGACTACGGCAACGCCGAGACCTCCGGCAACGACACCGGCAACGGTCACATGGATGCCATCAACTTCGGTACGGAGTGCTGGTTCTCGTGCACCGGCTCGGGTCCGTGGGTCGAGGCGGACCTGGAGAACGGCCTGTTCTTCGGCGCGAACGGCTCGTACTCCGGCAACACGGGCATCTCCAGCGAGTACGTCACCGCCCTGGAGAAGAACAACGGCACCACGACGTACGCGATCAAGGGAGGCAACGCCCAATCGGGCTCCCTCAGCACCTTCTACAACGGGGCGCTGCCCACGACCAGCGGATACGCCCCGATGCACAAGGAGGGCGCCATCGTCCTCGGCACCGGTGGTGACAACAGCAACGGCTCCGACGGCTCCTTCTTCGAGGGCGTCATGACCTCCGGCTACCCGACCGACGCCGCCGACAACGCCGTACAGGCCAACATCACGTCTGTCGGCTACACGACCCCGACGCAGACCTTCCCGGTCACCGGCACCGCGTACCGCCTCACCAACGCCAACTCCGGCAAGGTGCTGGACGCGGTCAACTGCGGTACCGCCAACGGCACTTCGATCGACATCTGGGCCTCGCTCGGCAACACCTGCCAGCAGTGGAAGTTCGCGAGCGCGGGCAACGGCCACTACACGATCACCAACGTCAACAGCGGCACGGTCCTCGACGACAAGAACTGCGGCCAGTCCAACGGCACGGCCGTCCAGCTGTGGGCGTCGCTCGGCAACACGTGCCAGCAGTGGGACGTCACCAAGTTCGGCAGCCACTACACGATCACCAACGTCAACACCGGTATGGCGCTGGACGTGGCGAACTGCGGTACGGCCAACGGGACGGCGGTCCGGCAGTGGCAGCAGCTGGACAACAGCTGCCAGCAGTGGAACATCGCGCCCTGATTTGACGGTCATCGCGGCAGCGCGGGCCCGTCGGGCCTCCCCGCCGACGGGCCCGCGCTGTGGTCCCGCCCTGGCCCCTCCCCCTCATTCGTATCCTCCGAGCAAAGGAACCGCGCATGCCCTCAGAAGCCGGACCGTCCCGCAGGACAGTCCTGTCCGCACTCGGTGTCGCGTCCCTGGCCGGGACCTTCGCCGGGTCCGTGCCCGCCGTCGCCGCCCCCACGACCGGGACCGCTCCCGCGCCCCTCCCCGCCGCGGCCGCGCACTGGAGCTTCGACGAGGGCTCCGGCACCACCGCCGCCGACTCGTCCGGCAATGCCCACACCGCCACCCTCCAGGGCGCGGCCGGCTGGGACACCGGCAAGGTGGGCGCGCACAGCCTGAACCTCACGGCGGGCGGCAACGCCACCGCGTCGGGACCGGTGGTGGACACCTCCAAGGCGTTCTCGGTGTCCGCCTGGGTCAACCTCGCCCAACTGGGCGGCTACCAGACCGCCGTGAGCATCGACGGCAAGGTGGTCAGCGCCTTCTACCTGGGCCTGCGCGACGACACGGGCACCTTCGCCTTCGCCCGCCTGGCGTCCGACGCCACACAGGGAGCCGCGGTGGCGGCGGCCGCCTCCGCCCCGACGGCCGGCACGTGGACCCACCTGGTCGGCGTCAGCGATCCCGCGGCCGGTGTCACCCGCCTGTACGTGAACGGCGTACTGGAAGGGGAGACGGCGTACACCGCGGGCTGGGCGGGCACGGGGGCCACGGCGATCGGCCGCGCCCTGTACGGCGGCGGACAGGTCGACCAGTGGCACGGCCTGATCGACGACGTACAACTGTTCCCGACCGCCCTGACCTCCGACCAGGTGGCCACCCTGGCCGGCGTCCCGGTGGAGTCCACGACACCGCTGCTGAGCGTGGATGTGGCGAATCCCGCCCATACGGTCTCCCCCATCCTCCCGGGCCTGATGTTCGAGGACATCAACCACTCCGGCGAGGGCGGCATCTACGCCGAACTGGTCCAGAACCGCTCGATGATGGCGAGCGACACGGATCCTGTGCACTGGTCGGCGGTAGGTGGATCGACCCTGGCACTGGACACGACGGCGCCGTTGAACGAGGCGCTGAACCGCTCGCTGAAGGTGGTGCTGCCGAGCGGCACGGGACCGGGACCTTCGGGCCGGGCCGGTGTCGCGAACGACGGCTTCTGGGGCATCCCGGTACGCCCCCGAACGACGTACACGGCCCGCCTGTTCGCGAAGGCGTCCCGCCGGGTGGGACCGCTGACGGTGGCGATCGAGTCGGCGGACGGGAGGACGGTGTACGCGTCGGCGCGTCTGCCGCACATCGGCACGGAGTTCGGTGACCGCCCCTACGAACTGACCCTGCGCACAGGGGCGGACGCCCCGGTGACGGGCGACGCTCGACTGACCGTCACCACCACCGACCCGTCCGCCTCCGGCGAGACGCTGTGGCTGCAACACGTGTCCCTCTTCCCCCCGACCTACAACAACCGCCCGAACGGCCTGCGCATAGACCTGATGGAGAAGTTGGTAGCCCTGAAGCCGAAGTTCCTGCGCTTCCCGGGCGGCAACTTCCTGGAGGGCAACACGATCGCCACCCGCTTCAACTGGAAGAACACGATCGGCCCGGTCTGGGAACGCCCCGGCCACATGGACGACGCGTGGGGCTACTGGTCGACGGATGGGCTGGGCCTTTTGGAATACCTCCAGTGGGTGGAGGACATGAAGGCCCAGCCGGTCCTGGCGGTCTTCGCCGGCTACACGCTGAAGGGCGACCACGTCACGGGCGACGCGCTCCAGCCCTTCGTCCAGGACGCGTTGGACGAGATCGAGTACGTGACGGGCCCGGTCACCAGCACGTGGGGCGCCCGGCGCGCGGCGGACGGCCACCCGGAGCCGTTCCCGCTCGAGTACGTCGAAATCGGCAACGAGGACTGGTTCGACGGTTCGGGCTCGTACGACTCCCGCTTCACGGCGTTCCACGACGCGATCAAGGCGAAGTACCCGCACCTGAAGCTGATCGCGACGACAACGGTCACGAGCCGCACCCCGGACCTGATCGACGAGCACTACTACCTGGCCCCGTCGGCAGCCCAGGCGGCAACGCACAAATACGACAACAGGGACCGCGCGTCGACGAAGGTCTTCGTGGGCGAGTGGGCGGCACAGGAGGGCCGCCCGACCCCCGACCTGAATGCGGCGCTGGGCGACGCGTCGTGGCTGGCGGGCCTGATCCGCAACTCGGACCAGGTGTTGATGGAGTGCTACGCGCCCTTGTTCTCCCACGTGAAGAACAACGTCTGGGCGACGAACCTGATCGCCTACGACAACCTCACGAGCTACGTCTCGCCGAGCTACTGGGCGCAGCAGATGCTGACGAGCAAGCTGGGCGAGAGGGTGCTCCCGGCAACGGCACGGGCGTTGCCGGGACTGGCGACGGTGGCGACGCGCACCGGCAAGCACGTGTACCTGGCGGTGGTGAACTACGGGACGGAGACGTTGGATGTGCCGGTGGAGCTCCAGGGGCTGGCGAAGGGGGTCCGGAGGAGCGCGACGGCCACGATCCTGACGGGCCCGTCACCGACGGCGACGAACACGCTGACCGAGCCGACGACGCTGGTGCCGAGGACCAGGGCGGTGACGGGAGCGGGGCAGACCTTCACGACGACGCTGCCGGCGCTGTCGGTCACGGTCTTGGAACTCACCTTGATCTGACAACGGCCACGGGAGGGCTCCAGGATGACCATCCTGGAGCCCTTCGATGCGGTGCGTACCACCGTCACCAGCAGGCGAAGCGCCGCTTCACAAAGGGGGCTTGACCCCGGGCACCCACTCGAAGCCGAAGCCGTACGCCCGGTCGATGAGCTGCTGGTTCGACGACGGAGGCCTGGCGGTGAACCAACGCACCTCGCGCCGCAGGTCGAGGGTGTCTTTCCCCGGCGTCAGCAGGGCAATGGCGCACGACGTGGCTCCGGCCGGGGAGTCGTCGAGGTGGATCCGCCACGTTCCGCTCGGCGCACTGATGGTGACGATGCCTCCCAGCGTCCGGAAGTCGGCCGCTCCCTCGTAGATGTACACATAGACAAGGAGCTTGGTGAACTGACGCCGATGCTCCAGGCTGATCCGCAGCGTCTCTCCGTCCGAGGTCTCCCCCGTCCGGTCGTCCTGGTCGAGACTGACGTACGGCCAGGCGTCAAGAGCGCCGAACTCCGCACCCAGAGGCTGCACGGCAGCACCCATGCCGTCACGGGTGAGGACCATGCAGCCCAGATCGAGATCAGCCTCGGAGGCGACCGACCAGTTGAGGTTGACCTGGAGGACGCCCCGGCCTGTGATGCCGGCACGTGGTGTCTGCCGGGTGAGTTCCACCGTTCGGGAGGCCGGTTCTCGCGCCGTCCGACTCGCGGACTCGATGGGAGCCCCGCCTCCGCCCAGCTGGATGACACCCCGTCGCCTGTCGTCACCGCTCAAGAAAGCCCCCTGGTTCAGCATTTCGCATGACCGCTTCATGCCACGCCGTCCGCCGATGAGATCGTCGTCTATTATGGCGCGACTGGTGAAGAAGATGTAAAAGTCTCCATCAGTTCGTTCTGCGCAGCAGGGGGCATGCGCCGCTGGTCTCAGTCGACCGTCGCTGCGCGCGGAGATGCGAGAACGTCCCGGCGTGACCGGGCAGGGGTGGGAATGTTCGCGGGGATACAACTCGACCAAGGCGTGACGGCACGTCACCTCGAAGACCTGGCGCGGGACCCCGCGCTCGCACCGCGCGCCGAGGAGCTGCGCGCACTGGCACAGGCGCTCCTCTCCACTGACACGCAGGCCCTCGACGCTTGGGCCGACCTCGACCTGATGGCACACTTCGCCCGGCCCGAGAGCGTCGCCGAGTCAGTGGTCGACAGCCGAGGTACGAAATTCAACTCGGCACTGGACTGGGTTCTGGGGGCCTTGGTCTTCCTGCCTCTGCTGTTCACCTGGTTCGGCCTGTGGCAGGCCTCCAGTGCCTACGGGGCGCTCACGGGCGACGATCCCAAGGCCGCCGGCCGGCCGTTCCTTCAGTTGTGGCAGTCCGGGTTCGACGGACATCTGGGCGAGGTCTTCCGGTTCGGGCACGTCGCCGTGTTCGGTTGTCTGACCCTCGCGATGCTCTTCGTTCTCACCGCGGTGCACGGCTACCGGCGTACCGCTGCCGAACGCCACGAGGAGCAGGCTCGCGGACGCAGCCGTGCGACCCTCGCCCGCCTGACCCCGGTCCTCACCCGGGCCCAACTCTCCCTCAACGCACATCGGTTCGCGTCTCCGCAACGCTTCGCCGCAGAGCTCAACTCGGCGGCGGGCCGACTGCAACGCATGCAGACCAAGGCCATCGCCACGCAGGAGGAGCTCACGCGGGCCGCCGAGGTGGTGGGCGAAGCCATGGACAAGGCAGAACAGCGTCTGGCCCAGGCAGAGTCGTATGTGCGGCCGATCGAGCAGGTGGTGCTGCGCATCGAGGAGACCGTGCGGGACAGCGGAACGGCCATCCGGACCGCCGTACAGAGCCTGGACGACCCGGTGACACAGGCCGGCCGGCGGCTGGCCGACGCGGTCGGCGGACAGACCAGCGTGCTCGACAAGGCGCTGGAAGAACTGCGGGCAGCCGGGGACGGGACGCGCGATCTCCTCGCCCGGACCGCAGACCGGCTGGAGGCAGCGGTCGGCGCCAACGGCAGCAGCGTCCACAAGGCGCTGTCGGACGCGGCGCAGCAGGTCGAGGACTCGCTGACCGTGCTGGCGGCCTCGCAACGCGGGTTCACCACCGGCGTCGAGGTCGTCGCGGACGTCAACGGCCGACTGCTCAACGACCTCGGCACGGTGGCCGAGCGCACCGGTGAGGCCGCGGAGGTCTCGCGCGAGGCCCTGCTCGGCATCGAGGCCCGCAGCCTCGCCCTCCACGAAGCGGCCGACCGCTTCACCGGCGTCACCGAGGCCCTGTTGCGGGCACTGCGCGAGACCGAGACGGTCCGCGCCGAGACCGAGACGGCGCGGACCGAGGCGGAGGCGGCGCGAGCCGGAGCCGAGGCGGCGCAGAAGCGGGCCGAGGAGGAACTGCGGCAGGCGAAGGAGCTGCGGGCAGGAATCGGATCGGGGCGGTGAGCCCGGTGGGAAGACGATTCCGCTTCACCCCGCTGCATCTCGCCGGGTGGCTCTTCGCCGACATGCTGCTGGTGCTCGCCCTCGTGTCCATGGGGGACCGGGGCGATCCACTGGCCGCACAGGCCGCCACCCGTCCTTCCCCGTCCCCCTCGTCCGACGCCGAGCCGTCGCCCGAACCGAGTCCGAGTCCGCAGGGCCCCCGGTCGGTGGAACGCAGGCCCGTGAAGGTCCATGTGGCGGCAGCTGTCGGTGACACGGCACGCATGGTCAAGCAACTCCGGTCGGCCACCGCCCCCTACAAGGGTCGCGCCGCCGCCTTTGTACTGACCTTCGGCCAGGCCGTGGACCCCAGTGACGGTCAGGCATACGCGCGCGAGATCAACAAATCCCTGCGCAAGGCGCGACCGGACATGTTCACCGACGCGACGACACGGGACTTCTGGAACGGCGGTGCCGCGGGCGCGGCCGACCTGGAGATCTACTTCTACACCCGTTGACGGCTGCGCCGTCACCTACGCTCAGGAGACCTCATGCAGATCCTGCCCTTCTACATGGTGTGTGACGAGTCGGGTTCCATGGCGGGAACCGGCGTGGACGCCATCAACTCGGCCCTGCCCGACCTGCACCACGAGATCAGCACCAATCCGAGTGTCGCGGACAAGACGCGTTTCGCCCTGATCGGGTTCTCCACCCAGGCGTCCGTGCTGCAACCGCTCGCGGACTTGAGCGAGTTGACGCAGCTGCCGTCTCTGTCGGCGGGAGGCGTGACGTCCTTCGGGGCTGCCTTCACCCTGCTGAAGGACACCATCGAGAAGGACGTCGCGGCGTTGAAGGCCGACGGCCACGACGTGTACCGCCCTGTGGTGTTCTTCCTGTCCGACGGCATCCCTACGGACGACGGTTGGCGCACCACCCTCAAGGAGTTGAACGGGTTCCGCTACGCCCCGAAGATCATCGCCTTCGGGATCAGCGACGCCGACGCCGCCATCATCACCGAGGTGGCCAACTTCAAGGCGTTCATCCAGCAGGACGCGTCCATCACTCCGGCCGTCGCGCTACGTGAGTTCGCCTCCAGTCTCACCCGGTCCATCGTGAGTTCGGCGACCAGCATGGCCTCGCAGGGCGGCGATGGATTCCAGCTGCAGGTCGACGAGCAGGTGCCCGGCTTCACGAGCCTTTCCCTGGACAAGCTGTGAGCGGCCCGGTGAACTACGACGAATCCCGCGGCGCCCACAACGATCCGGGGCATGGCCACCGTGGCGGAACGGGCACCCCCGATCCTGAGAGCTTCGACGCGCACATCGCCGGCCTGCCGTACGGAGTCATGACCCGCGAGACGGTCGGTCGGTTCCCGGAGGCGGAGGCAGAGGTGCCGCCCATACCGTCGGCTCCTCTGCCACCCGAGAACCCCGTGCCGTCCACGGAGCCCAGGACGGAGCTCCCGCGGGGAGTGCCGCCGCACGTGGGCAACCGTCCTCCCAGCTATCCGCCCCACCCCCTGGGGCGCCCCTCCGTGCGAGAGGCGGACGCGTTCGCTCCCTTCTCCCCCGTCGTGCTGCTGGACGGTGCCCAGGTCGGGCGGTTGACGGTGCGTGCCGCCTCCATGCGGGGCGACTCGCACAACTGGGAGGGCAGTTGCCGTCAGGACGCCATGACGGTGACGCGGATCGGCCCGCCGGAGGCGGAGATGCTCCTGCTGGCGGTCGCCGACGGGGTGGGCTCCGCCGTGTACTCGCATATAGGCTCGTACGAGTTCGCACGCCGGGCAGCCGTCTTCCTGGACCGGGAGGCGGAGGGCATCCACGCGGCGGCGTGCGCGCGCGACGAGAACGAACTTCGCGTCCTGGCCACCAAAGCGGTCGCCGGCGCAGCCGCCGAACTGCGCTCCGAGTGGGCACTGGCCGCACAGCACAAGCCCCGCCCCTACGCCGACCAGGACTACGCCACCACGCTGCACGTCCTCCTGATCCCCACGGACCCGCGCATCCGCGAGCGGGTTCTGTGCAGCGTCGGCGACGGTGGTCTGTTCGTGCTGCGTGAGGGCGGCTGGGTACACGGGGACCCGGACGACGGCGAAGGACTGCTCGACCCCCGCACCGAGGCTCTCCCCCACGCCTACCGCAGCGTCAAGGCCACGTTGCTGTGCACCGTGCCGGGTGAGGTTCTCCTGCTGGGCACCGACGGCATCACCAACCCCCTCACCCAGAAGGATCCGGAGTTCGCGCGCCGCCTTGCCGACGCATGGGGCGGGCCCGATGTGCCGTCCCTCTCCGACTTCCTGTGGCAGGCGCAGATGCGTGCGAAGTCCTACGACGACGACCGGACCGTCATCTGCGTGTGGGAGGACCAGGCATGAGCGCGGAGGATGGCGCCGATGTCACCCGCCCCTCGCTCACCCTGGGAGACCGGGCGGGCAGCGGCGGCCAAGGCGAAGTGCACACCGTCGGCGACGGGTCGCTGCTCTACAAGGAGTACAAGAACCCGTCCACGGTCAACGGTCATGCGCTCGCGGACCTGGTCACGTTCCGGCAGCGACTCGGCGAGGCCGACCGGACCCGCCTGGACACCCTTGCCGCGTGGCCGCTGTGCCGAGTGGTCGAGGGCAGCCGGACACTCGGTTTCCTCATGCGGCGCGCACCATCCTCCATGACCTGGCGCACCACGACCGGGGCGACGAAGCTCCTCGAGTTGCAGTATCTGATCAGGCCTCCGAAAGTGGCCTGGCAGGAGGTGCCGCAGCCGTCTCCTGAGCAGCGCAGGGCTCTCGCGTTGGCATGCGTCGAGGCCATCGGCTGGTTCCATGACGCCGGACTGGTGATCGGGGACATCTCGCAGGCCAATATCCTGTGGTCCCTCACACCGGGACCCGCCATCCACTTCCTGGACTGCGACGGCTTCCGCCGGGTGGGAAGGGCCGCCGTCCAGACCCAGGCCGCCACTCCCGACTGGAACGACCCGCTCGCCCCCTCCTCCGAGGCGAGCGTCGACACGGACGCGTACAAGACGGCCCTCACCGCGGGGCGCATCCTCGCGCAGGATCCGTACGCCCGGCCGGACCAGCAACTGCGGCCCGTCGCCGGCTGCCTGAACGAGCGTCAAGCCACCGCGTCGGGCAGGCTCTTCGCCCAGGCCGCCGGCGAGCGCGGTACCCGGCCCCGCCCGGGCGAGTGGCGGACCGCGCTGAGCGACCGCGGCACGATCACCCTCACCGCGGCCGCGCCCAGACCCCGGCCCGCCATCGACCACACGGTCCTGGACGGGTTGCGCGACCGTACGCCGATCAACCTGCGGGCACCAGGGCAGTAGCGAGAGGTCCGGCTCGGCCTGCGGCGAGTGGCTGTCCGGCCTTCTGCGACTACGCGAGGACTACGCGAGCCGATACACGGCCTGATCCGGTGCCGGCCTCACGATCAGACCGTCCTTGGCGAGCTCGCGCAGGTTGTGGCGGGCTTCCTTGCCCGCGGCTTCGTCGTTCGCCGGCCGGTACCCGGCTACTCGTAGAGCCAGTACGGCACGTTCCGTGTCCCACGTGCCTCCCAGCGCCTGAATCACCGCTGCGAGCGCCTGCTTGTGTGTCAGCGGCTTCTCGGTCAACTCACCCTCCCCTGTCGAAAACCGCCACAGCATGACACACGGCAGCAGGGCTCCTCCTGGCCGGGAACAGCTCAGAAGCCGAGCCAAACCACGGAAGCGTGGAACGGCAGACCAGTCGGGTTGTACGTCGAAGAAGGACGCCTGTGTAAGGAGGCGCCCCCACCCTGGACGGATTCCCCGAGGCAGCGGGCCTCGCACTGGCAGGGGCAGGTGTCGATGCGGTGGCGTGCCGCCACGAGAACGTCCCGGAAGGTCGCCGGGTCGGCGAGGCGGTGCGGATAGCCGGTTCCGCCGGGGAGGGTGTCGTACACGACGAGGAAGCGACGCCGGATTTCGCTGCCGCCCGACTGGTCGGGCATGGAGGCCACGACGGCCTCCAGGTGGTCGGGGTTGCCGCCGTAGGTCTCCGCGACGCCCGCCCGCAGCAGCGCCTTGAAGGGGGACAACCGTTCCTCCACGTGGGTCGTGGCGGCGGGCAGCAGGACGCGCAGGGCCTCGGTGTGCAGTTCGTGGGCGAGCAGAAGGGAGACGTCGCCGTCCGGGCGGCCCCGGCCCCGGCCCCGGAATCGAGGGCACCAGGGCCGGTGGTGGGACCGGTCCGGGCGGCGGGCGAGGGACGGGCTCAGGGCGTCCGGGGACTGGTCGGGCGCGGGGCGTCCCTTCGCCGTGGCGCCCCCCCCTCACTGGGTGCGGCTGAAGTCCAGCCGAAGGTGTCCTGTTGGTGCCGCCACGCGGACTCGATGTCCTCGGTGGGGATGTCGACGGCGGTGACGACGGTGTGCGTGAGCCTCTCGCGGTCGTCGGACTCGCCCTGACCCGGGCGTCGTCGCGCCGGTCCGGGAGGTGACACGGGTGGGCTGCAGTACCCGGTGCAGACAGCCGCGGTCACCGATGGCGCTGCCGTGACAGCGCGGGCAGGCAGTCGTGTCGTCCTCGGCCCCGTGTGCATGGACGTAGCCGCAGTTGGGGCACACCCGCCACACCAGCCACTTGGGGCGTTCGGCACTGCCTACGTCCAGGCCGGAGACCCGGTGCTTGTACCCCTTGAAGTAGAAGAGGTTCCCGGGGGCGTAGTCCGTGAGTGCCGGCCGGGCCGCCCGCTCGTGGCTGACGACCTTGCTGCCGTAGGTGGTGTTTCCGTCCTCGATCTCCTCGGTCCAGGACGTGCTCGCGGGCGGGACACCGGAGCCTGGGAGCAGGCGGGGTCGGGGGCGGAAACGCACGCCACAGGCCCGCGAAGAGGCGCCGCTGCCCCCTACTCCCACCCCGTCGCCGGCACCGGTCGCGCAGACCGCTCCGGTTGCGGCCGGGGCCAAGCGGCCGGAGGTGCCGGAGGTGCCGGAGGTGCCGGAGGGTCAGGAAACGCGGTTCTGACACCTTGGACCTGCACCTACTGGGGTCGACCGACCTGCATCTTCACTCCAGCGACCCTTGGGCATCACGGTTTCATTACATTCGGCGAGAGACATAAAGAGCCTCTGCCTGGAATTCATAGGGCCGATAAACGTCACTTCTCGGTAGATTTCGGAACCGGATTGTCACCCAAATCAGACATCGCGTCATGCCGACTTGGTCTGGACCGAGTTGGGTCGAAACTGCGAGTTGTCGCGTACGCGCCATGCGTGTCGGTTCGTCAACTCGCCTTGCTGACAGTGGACTTTGTGAAGATTCCCCAGGCCGGACGCGCTTTGCCGGCATGAACAGGGGAGGGGTCGCTGATGCGACACGAATTCAGACCCGGGCGTAAGCGCGGGTGCAGGCCAACGCGCACCACAGCCGTCACTGCGGCGATGCTGGTGCTGACCCTGACTGGTGGTGTTCTGTCATCTGTCGGCCAGGCGGCGGCCGACGACACGCCTTCTGACTCCACCGCTTCGGCTGCGGCCGAGCAGCGGGACTTCGGTCTGGCGGAGGCCGAGGACGAGAGCACGGCCCGTGTGCTGGCCCAGGCCGAGAACCGCCGCATCGAGATCCTCTCGGAGCGTACTGAGACGGGCTCGACGTACGCCAATCCCGACGGCACGCTCACGGCGGAGGCGTTCGCCGCGCAGATCCGGGTGAAGGAGAACGGCAAGTGGGAGGACATCGACACCACGCTGTCCGACACCGGTGCCGACCTCACGCCTGAGACGGCCGCTGCGGACATCACGGTCTCCGACGGCGGTGACACCGATCTGGCTTCAGTGTCGGACGACGGCAAGAGCTTCGGGCTCGGCTGGCAGGACAAACTGCCCACACCCACGGTGGACGGCGACACCGCCTCGTACGCACTGAACGGGGGCGAGACACTCCAGGTGACCGCGCTGCCCCAGGGCTTCTCCCAGAACGTGCTCCTCGACCGGGCACCGGACGGACCGGTGTCGTACCGGATCCCCCTGGAACTGCACGGGCTGCGCCTCTCCGAGGCCGACTCGGGGCACCTGCTGCTCAAGGACTCCTCCGGTGACCTGGTGGCCGAGGCGCCCGCACCGATGATGTGGGACTCCAGCAAGGACGAGCTGTCCGGCGAGCCGGAGAACCAGGCCCGGGTGGACGCCGACATCGATACCGCTGCAGATGGGTCGCAGACCCTGGTCCTCACCCCGGACGCGGACTTCCTGGCCACGGCCACCTACCCGGTGACGGTGGATCCGACCTCCACCCTCGCGGTGACCACGGACACCTGGGTGGCCACCAACTACACCGACTCACAGATCTCGTCGACCGAGTTGAAGTCGGGAACGTACAACGCGGGTTCCACCAAGGCCCGTTCGTACCTGAAGTTCGACGTCTCGGACTTCGCGGGCAAGCACATCACCGACACCGACCTGGCCCTGTACTCGTACTGGTCCTCCTCGTGCTCGACATCGGGCGCGGGCACCCAGGTGCGGCGGATCACCTCGTCCTGGTCATCGTCAAGCGTCACCTGGGACGACCAGCCTTCGACGACCACCACGGGCGCGGTGACCAACACCGCGGCCAAGGGCTACTCGGACGACTGCCCGGCCGGCACGATGAACTTCGACATCGACGACATCGTCCAGTCCTGGGCCGATGGATCCACGAACTACGGCATCCAGGTGCGCGGCGCGAGCGAGACCGACTCGCTGACCTGGCGCCGCTTCCGTTCCGCGAACTATGCCTCGGGTGACTCGGCCACCGAGCCGCACCTCACCGTCACCTACAACTCGTACCCGAGCACCGCCGTTCAGTTCTTCCCGCTCAGCGGAGTCGTTACTGCCGACGCCACCCCCACCTTGTGGGCCAGGGCGACGGACGCCGACTCCGACCAGCTCCGCTACACCTTCGAAGTCTGGGACAGCGGCCTGACGACCCGTAAGACCACCGGCAACTCCAAGTACGTACTGTCCGGACGGATGGGCACCTGGACCTCGGGCACGCTGTCCGCGGGAACGTACAAGTGGCGGGTCATGGCGTACGACACGACCGACCTGTCGAAGGCGTGGTCGGCCTGGCGCACCCTGACCGTCGACCCGACGGCTCCGGCCACACCCGCCATCACCAGCAGCAGCCACGGCTCGCCCGCCAATTGGTACGCGTCGAACCACTTCACCGGCACGCTCACCGCCGACGACACCAGCGGCATCAACGGGTACGCGGTCAAGGTCGACAAGAGCCCGGCCACCAGCGCCGGCACCACGGTCACCCAGACCTCCACCGCCGTGTCCGCCACGGACCGGACCGACGGCACCTGGTACGTCCACGCGGCGGCCCGGAACGCGGCCGGCCTGTGGTCACCGACCCAGACCTTCCCCTTCAACGTCGACACGACGGCCCCGGGCGCGGCGACCGTCACCTCGTCCACGCACCCGCTGAGCGCGTCCACGTATGCGAGCCGGACGGCCGCCTTCGCCTGGACCGCACCCAGCGACACCTCCGGTGTGTCCGCGTACGCGGTCACCGTGGACCAGAGCAGCACGACTCTGCCCAGCAGCACCGGCACCACGCAGAGCGCCGCGTCCTACACCACCACGGTGAGTGCCGACGGCATCTGGTATCTGCACGTCCGGGCCAGGGACAAGGCGGGCAACTGGTCCGCGTCCGCCGCCCACTACGCCTTCACGGTCGACTCCACCCTGGGTCTGCTGCCGACGGTCGCCTCCTCCACCCACCCCGACCAGACGGCCGCCTACAAGGCGACCGCCTTCAAGGCGACGTGGACGACCAGCGCCACAGCAACCGGCTACAGCTACACCGTGGACTCCAGTGCCACCACGGTCCCCGACACCACGGCCGACTCCACGACCGCCGGCTACGGCGGCGCCGTCGCACAGGGCACCTGGTACCTGCACGTCCGCGCCGTCAACTCAGCCGGAACCTGGGGACCAGCGGCCCACTACCGCTTCACCGTCGACACCACCGCGCCCGCCGCGCCCGCGGTCTCCTCACCGGACTTCCCGGACGACGCCTGGGCCGGTGACGCGGGCGACACCGGGACGTTCACGCTGACGTCCGCGGACAAGGGCCTGGACACCTTCACCTACGCCCTCGATGGCGGTACGGCCACCACGGTCGCCGCGTCTGCCGCGGCCGCCGCGATCGACCTGACCCCGGCGAGCGAGGGCAGCCACAGGCTGACCGTCACGGCCACCGACAAGGCCGGCAACACCTCCGCCGCGACCGTCTACACCTTCCACGTCGGCGCCGCCGGCCTCACCACACCACTGTCCGGAGAGGAGGTCGGCCACTCGGTCACCCTCACCGCGGCAGGACCCGCGGACCTGACCGGGGCCACGTTCCAGTACCGGCGCGCCGACAGCGACAGCTGGTCGGACATCCCGGTTTCCGCCGTCACCCTCGCCTCCGACGGCACCGCCGTCACCTGGCCGGTCACCATGACCGCCGGTGTCACCCCGGCGCTCACCTGGACCACCGACGCCGTCACCGACGACGGAGACCTCCAGCTGCGAGCGACCTTCACGGGTGCCAACACCCCGGCACCCTCCGCGTCCGTCGCCGTCCTGCTGAACCGGGTCGAGGTCACCGACGATGGTACCGACCTCGACAGCCTGGCCTCACCGACCTCCGTCGAGTCGTACGCGCTGGAGACGGCCGAGGACCGAGCCGAGGCGTCTCCCGACACCCTCGCACCGCCCTACCTCGACCAGGACACCGGCAAGATCGTCGCCCCGGTCACGGACAGCGGCGCGCAGGCCGATGCCACCGCGACGATCTCCCTGACCGACGTACCGGTCGACGAGGGCGGCGACGACACCACGGTGGACGACGCGGACGAGGCCGCCGACGGTACGACCACGACCGAGGACGACGTGGCCGCCGCGGTCACCACTACCGACGCCACCGTGGTTCCCACGACCAAGGTCGTCGATCACAGCCAGGCCGAACTCGACTCCATCGCCGACGAGGTTCTGCTGCTCGACGACGATGACCTGTCCGGTGCCTCCGCGCTCGCCAGTGCGGAGGTCGACGCCGAGACCAACAAGGTCGTCGTCGAGATCGTCGCGGACAACCCCGAACTCGCCGACGGGCTCGGCCGGCGATACGGCACCGACACCGTCACCGTCCGCGTCAACCCCGGCGTCACCCAGCTCCAGGAGACCTCGACCCGCTGGACTGACAAGAACCCCTACAAGGGAGGAGCCGGCTACGAGTCCCACTGGGCCGCGGGCGACGCGGCGGGGAAGATCAAGGCATGCACTACCGGCTTCGCCTGGACGTACAACGGCAATCCGTACATCGTCAGCGCCGGGCACTGCACCTATGCCGACGGATACATGGACAGCTGGGACAACAGCGGGACCGACAACTCGGTCACCGTCGGCTTCGTCAACGTCGACAACTACGCCAACGGCAGGGGCTCGGTGAAACTCCGCGGCCAGAACTACTATTCGGGAGACCTTTCGCTGATCAAGGTCCTCGAGAACAGGTACAACGTGTCCGCACGTATCTACCAGCACGACAGCGTGATGCGGCGGGTGGACAACCGGTTCACCACGCGGTCGTCGAAGGGACAGAAGTTCTGCACCGGGGGTGGCCGCTCCAGTGAGGTGTGCGGCTGGAAGGTGACGGAGACCAAGAAGCGGTTCAAGTACAGCGGCGGGGACGTGGTGCACAACATGACCGTGGGCCAGAAGAACTCGGGATCCTGCGTGATCTCCGGTGACTCCGGCGGCCCCGTCTACACCGTGAAGTCCAATGGCCACGTCAACGCGAAGGGCATCATCTCGGGCGCGGGCTGCGACTCGGTGAGTGACGACGGCGAGTGCAGCGACGGGTGGGACGGCAAGTGCACGGTCTTCTTCACGGACATCGCTCTGGCAGAGAAGGCACTCCCGGGAGGGGTAAAGAAGTGGTGACACGAACGGTGAGGCTCGGGGTCCTCGCGATGATGTCCGTCGTGGCGGTGACCGCGTCGGCGTGCAGCAGCTCCAAGCCGTGCGCCGGCGTCGGCGTCACCTCGCAGATCGGAGTGATGTTCCTCCAGCAGGGCTACACCGACCTCGCGGGCGCCTCCTACGAACTGTGCGCAGGGGGCAAATGCGTCAAGGACAAGCTCGAACAGGAAGACATCACCCGAATCAACCTGCCTCTCCCCGACGACGTGGACGCCGACCTCGGCACGGTCCGCTTTCGCGTCACCCCGAAGGGAAGTGGCAGTCCCGAGATCGACGCTTCCTCCGACGTGAAGCTCACCCGCCAGTCCGACGGCTGCGGTGGCGGCGCCTACAGTCAGGGCCTCGCGTTCACCAAGAAAGGCGGGCTGACCACGAAGATCCCGTCAAGTGTGACCGCTGCCTGGCGCGATCACCTCAAGTCGCTGGCCTCACCCTCCGAATCCTCCTGACACACACGCCCCTCCACCGCCGGGATCCGGCGGTGGAGGGGCGCTGCTCAGGTCAACGCCCCACCGCGCCACACACTCTGGGTACCGAGCACCATCGGGCTCGGGTCGCTTTTCCGACGCGCCATTTCCCGCACCTGCCGACGCAGCAAGTCGTGAATGGCCTGGTCGATGCCCTCGGCACGCCAGGTGTAGAAGTGGTACTTCACGCTCAGGGTGGCGGAAAGTCGTGTGGGGCTGCTCCCACTGGCGACAGGTCCGACCCTGGGGATGCGCGTCCTCCACACGGCGATCACAGGTTCGGCTTGCGCTCGTTCAAGGTGCCCGGACCCAAATGCCCATGGCCGCCTACCGGCCGGGAAGCCGGCGCCAGGCTTCAGGGTCGCCGTCCTCGATCGCTTCCACTTCCGGGGACATCGTCATCACGAGGGTCAGGGCCAAAAGCGATCGAGTGGCTTCTGCCGGAACTACGGAAACGGGCATCTCCCAATCCGCGGTGAGATAGCGTGCCGGATCGCTCAGCAGCCGGCCGACCAGATGTCCTAGCGCGAACAACAGGTCGAGGTCGGGGGCGACTGAGAGACGAAAGCTGCTCGCGTCGGGAGGGGGTGCCGAGCTCCGGAGACAGATCAGGTGAGTGGCTAGCTGTATGACCTGCGTAAACATGCACTCTGGAGCCCTTCATGGCTACGCTGACGGCTACTTAACGGCGCTCTGAAGAGCTGCGGGGCTGATGGACGCTCGGGGCCGGTAGTGGGTTGCGTTTCCAACCCGAAACGTCACATCCACGATCAGGCAGCTGCCGATCCGGACGGCGGTCCATCGTGCCTGAGCAGATCCGCGGCTCGATAGGCAATCTCGTCTGCATCGGCAGGAAGGAACCGGCTGGCCCTGCCGCTCCACGTGACGACGAGCTCATCGCGCGCACGAGTGGCGGCGACGAACACGAGGGAACGAGCCTTCTGCTCCTCCTGCTTGTAGCGATCGGGGTTGGTGACCCGGTACTGCTCGATGCGCTGGTGAGGCACCTGGCCGTCGCCCACGGAGGTCAGGAATACGCGCTGGAACTCAAGCCCTTTGAACCGATGCATGGTTCCGATACGCACCCCCTCGACGTCGGACCGCACCCCTGCCTTGCCAAGTTCCACGGCCGGAAGGTGAAACTCCTTGACGAGGACGTTGGCGAACTCAAGGACCGAGTCACGGTCGGGGGCGCTGACCGCCATCGCCGAGTAGGGCGTCCCGTGGCTGTCGTGACGCTCCTTGATGAGAGTGGCCACAGCACGCATTTCGGTCAGCCGGTCGGGTGCGCGCCAGAACTGGGGCGCTAGCCCGGTCAGCACCGACCGGTAGCCGTCGAGAGTGTCGGTGCCGGCGTCGAGGTCATCGAAGGGGGCTCCCTCGATCAAGCGGTTGGCGCTGCCCAGGATCTGCCTGGTGGTGCGGTAGTTGAGAGTCAGGCGGCGGGAAGCGCGGCCCCGGATCTCGATGCCCTGGTGGCCGAGAACGACCCGGCTGCCGTAGATGCGCTGGTGGGCGTCTCCGACGAGGAAGATGTCGTTCGGTCCTCTGCGCACCATGGCACGCAGCATCCGCCAGTGCGAGGCGGACAGGTCCTGCGCCTCGTCCACCACGATGTGCTGGTAGCGCGGCTTGAGCCACATGCCGCTGCCTGCCTCCCGGTGGACGAGGTCCCGGCCGCCCTGTTCATCCTTGTAGCGTGCCTGTTCCTCGACGCGGGCCATGCGCCGCTGTTCGAGTTCGGCCGCCTGGTCGGCGATGAGCGCGTACGTCGTTCGTCGCGGCGGTGTGTCCAGGTGGTTTTTGTAGGCCTGCACGAGTTGCCATACGTCGTGCTTCTGGGCGTTGCCGAGACGCGGCCGCCCCGGTCGGCCGACGCGCCGGTAGGTCTCCCAGGAGCCACACCGGTTCGCGAGAATCACGTGCTTGAACTCGCTGTCCAGGAAGTCGGTGTCGTACTGCGGCAGGTTCAATTCGGTGCGTACGAGATACCACAGGTCCATGGCCGCGTCGTCGCCGAGCGGCCGTCCCACGTCCAGGCGGGACTCCTGGACGATCTCGTGGGCGAGTGCGTCGACGGACTTGACATCGACGCGGCGCAGCAGTTCGTCGCCGCCCAGCAGACGCAGCCGCTCCTTGAGGTCGAGAGCAAGGTTGGTGTTGTAGGTGGTGAGCAGCACCGGGCGGGAGTGGCCGGGTGGCAGCCGGTCGACGAGGTGGCGTACGCGATGCAGGGCGACGACGGTCTTGCCGGTGCCGGGGCCTCCGGTCACCTTCGCCGAGCCCTTGAAGTCAGCTACGGCAAGGCGTTGTTGCTCGGGATGGAGGAACAGCCGCCAGGCGTCGAAGCTGCGGCCCAGCGCGCCGAGGACGGCGTCGTCGTCCGTCTCCGCCTGGGAGACGGGTCGCCTGGCCGCCCGCGCCCAGTCGTGGGTGTCGACGTCGTCGTCGGCACGCCACTCGTCGGTGATGTGCCGTTGTACGTCCTCGGGTTCGACGTGGTCGCGCAGGGCGAGCAGGACGTCGCGGGTGAGTTCGGGGAGATTGTGCGTGAGGAGCTTCGCGAACTGTTCGTCCGTGGTGACCTTGCGAACGGCCGGCAGCAGCGAGTGGATTACGCCGAGGTCGATCAGGGTCTGGTCGTCGTACGCGGCGAAGAGAGGGGTGGCCCGGTCCGGCAGAGCGACGACGTTCTCACTGACCTCGCTCTGGTCGACGACCTCGACGGCCCCGGAGACGGCATTGATCTCCACGGTGAGACGGGCGAGTTCGTCACGGGCCCGTACTCCGTCCCGTACCGCGAGGACCCGCATCTCGTCGCCACCGTCGGTCGACAGGAGGAGCACCATGCAGTGCGTGTCGGGATGCGCGAGAAACAGGTCTCCGTTGTCACCCGCCTTGCGCAGGAAAGCCAGGCGCAGGGCTCGGTTGTTCCGGTTGTCGCGAAGCCGCTGGACGAAGTCACCCACCGCGTCCGCCACGGCCGCGTCCCGGTGTTCCAGGTCTCCGTGCGCCTGACGGTTGACCTGGACCCGTGTCCTGACCCGACTCCCCGGACGACCCGCTCCTGCCCCGTAGCTCATCCCACGCCCCCCTCCTCGCCCACCAGACGGGCGAGTTCCTCCACGTCCCAGCCCTGCGGCGCGCGCACCTGCCAGCCGGCCGCCGAGCACCGGGCCATGTAATCCGCGTCCTCGGCATCCTCCGTCAGGACGATTCCGATCTTAGGGCCGGGCCAGGCGAGTTCCACCGTGCGTGACACACCTTCGACGTCCCAGCTCGCCTTTCCCGCCGGGACGTCTCCACGGCCGGCCAGGGCTTCACCGAGCGCTGCGACTTCCGGGTCGCCCCACTTTTTCAGTTCCTCAAGGACGAGTTCCCAGGCAGTTCGCTCCAACGGGGTCATCTCATCCACCTGTTCGGGTGCCGGCTCCGGTTCCCGAGCCCGGTCCTCGGGCAGATCAGGTCCGTCCTCGGGCAGGTCCAGGCCCGCATGCGGAGCGTCGTCGCGCAGGGCGGCCAGCAGCCCACTGACCGGTCCGGCCGTGGCGGCGAGCAGTGCCGCGTCGAAGGTGTCGAGCGTGGTGCGGGCCAGGGCGATGCCGTCGGCCTGACCTGTTCCGGTGGGATCGAGGAACTGGATGAGGTTGCCCCAGCACAGCCACGCCTTCCACCGTCGGCGATGATCGTCCCGGTCGCCCTCTACGGCCTCGGGCCGGTCGTCGAGAACGGCGAGGGCGCTCCACCGCAGCCCCTTGCCGTCCGGGCGCCGGGCTCCGGCGAAGACGAGCGGCAGCCCAGAACCGTCCCGGAAAGGAAGGAGTTTGAGCCCCTTGCCCGAGACGGCGGGAGTGGGCTCGTCGCGCAGGGCGGCCTCGATCCAGGCGACGGCCGTGACCGGGTCCGCGTCGACCAGGTCGCGCCTGCGCTGGGCGGCGGGCGCGCTGACGGCGAGCGTCGCCAGCTGCTGCCACTTGTTCAGCCGGGGGTCGCGCAGGAATCCCAGCAGGGAGGGGATCGCCCCGGCGAACAGGAGCTCGTCGATCTCAGCTGGGTCGCGCCGTACGGTGCGCCATTGCTCGCGCACCATCGCGCCGGGGCCAGCGACCGAGGTCACGTCGTACGGCGGCCAGGCGGCGTCGGCGGCACGGCCCGCGATGACGGCGTCGAGGGCATCGGCCGGTGCGTCCGGGTCACGTGCCGCCTCGCCCTTCAAGGTACGGTCCCAGGTCGCCACGTCGTCCCAGGTGATCTGCCAGACGAGTATCCCGTCGGCGCGCAACCGGGCCCGCTTCGCCGCGTCGGAGGCGATCCGGTTGGTGCGGGACGAGGCGTGCCAGCGGTATCCGTCGAGATAGATGGCGATGGGCAGGGGCGGGGCCCCGTCACTGCTGGTGTCTCCGGCGACGGGCCGGAACAGCAGGTCCGGGCGGGTGCGGTAGCCGTGCAGGTCCTTCTGGGCGACGACCTCCCAGTGGACGGGGCTGCCGTCGGGTCGGGTGAGGGTGAACTGCTTGCCGTTCCGTCCGGTCGGTGTCGAGGTGTGGCCCGCCTCGGCCGCGTTGCCCGGGATCGCGAGCCAGCGGTCGAGGCATTCGATGAACCTCCGCTCCAGGTCACTTTCGGCCTGGTCGGCGAAGCGGAGTTCGGCGTCGGCCGCGTCCTTGCGGACATCCCATCCGCTGCTGCCGTCGGCGCCCAGAAGACTGTCCAGCATCCACAGGGCTTCTTGCCGGTTGAGGTCCTTGTACTCCCGCTCGGGGCCATAGCCCAGCAGACAGCGGTGGCAGGCGGGGCGGCTCGGGGTGTCCTTGCAGGGGCAGGCCCGCAACTCCTGCTGGGCGGCCGCCAATACGGCCCGGAACTCCTCCCCGTCGCGGTCGACGAGGCGCTGTAGGTAGCCGGTGCCCCCGGGCAACGCGTCGTACAGGACGAGGTAGTTGCGGGTGAGGTCGCTCTCGCGGTCGGGCTCGGTGGCGGGGGCGGAGCGGATGTGGGCGGGGTCCCCGCCGTAGCGCAGGGCCAGGCCCAGGTGGAGGGCGGCGGAGAAGGAGGCCAGACGCTCCGGGACGTTCAGCGTGGCGGCCGGCAGCAGGATGCGCAGGGCTTCCGTTCTGTGCTCGGTGGCGGTGATGACCGGTACGTCCTCTGGCCTGGCCTGCTTGTCGCGGCGTCGGGTGGCGCACCACGGCCGGTGGTGGGCGAGTTCGGCCCGGCCGAGCAGGGACTGGCTGAGCGTGTCCTGGGCGGGCCCTTGGCCGGACTCTCGGTCGGTTGCGCCGCCGCACCGCGGGCACACGGTGAACCCTGTGATGGCCACCTCGGTGCCGGCGAAATAGGTGTCGTTGCGCCTGCCGTGGCGGCTCTTGCCGAGGTTGAAGCGGCGGATGACCGCTTCGCGGACATGGTCCACGCCGAAGGTGGTCTTCTGGTGCCGCCAGGTCTGCTTGATGTCGGCCGGGTCGATGTCGACGGCGGTGACGGTCGTGTACTGGGTTCGTGTGCGGCTTTCGTGGTCGTCGACGATGCGTGCGTCGTCCCGCTTGTCGTGGGCGGTGACCTTGCGCGGGACCACCACCCGGAACAGGGCCGTACGCCCGCCGATCCCGGGTCCGCCGCAGCGGGGGCAGGGTGAGGTGTCCTCCTCGGCGCGGTCGCCGGTGCGGACGTGACCGCACTCCTTGCACACCCGCCAGGTCCGGAGCCCGACGGGCATGCCGTCTGGCGAGTCCTGGGGGACGGGGCCGAGTTCGAAGCCGTCGACGACGTGCCGGTAGCCGCGGACGTAGTAGGCGTTGCCCGGGGCGAGTTCGGTGAGGGCGGCTTCGGCAGGGCGGTCGTACGTGCGCGGGTCGTTGCTCCAACGGGCCTTGGGTGCCTCACCCGCCCCCGCCTCACCTGCCGGACGCGCCTTCCGCGCGGGCTGCTTGTAGCTGAGCTGGGCCTCCAGTCGTACGCCGTCCTCGACGAGGCTGTAGTTGGGCAGCAGCCCGTGCTCGACGAGGAACCCCTGAGCGTCCGACTGCGCCATCCTCTGAAGGATCTTGGACACGCCGGCCGCTTCGCGGTTCAGGTTGCGCTTCTCGCGGGCCTCGTCCTCCACATGCTCCTGGAGTGAATCGGCCGCGTCATTGATCAGGCCGCGGCGCCGGACGAGTTCGGCGCGCTCCTCCTCCCACGCGTCCCTGGCCCGGTCCAGTTCGTCGGCCAGCTTGTACTCGGCGTAGCGCCGCAGCGTCTTGCGGGCGTCTCGGGAGACACCGGAGCCTGGCACCCCGTCGATCTCGGGAAACAGGCTCAGGAACTCGTCCGCGAGGTCCACGCGCCCCTTCGTGGCATCGCGGAACGTCTTCAACCACCCTTCCCTGCCGACCAGTTGGGTGGTCCGGTCGGGCAGGGGGATGACCCCCGGCAGAGCGCCCCGGGCCGCCCGGTCGATCAGGAACGCGGTGTACTGGCGGCACAGCAGCTCCCCCGCGGACAGGAAGCAGCCGGGGGGCAGGATGGGGCCGGCGATGAGGTGCTGCGGTTCTGCGAGGTGGTACAGCGCGCGGGGGCTGGTGTCGGCCAGGGTGACCATGAAGGCGTTGCCGGTGGCGCGGCCCGCGCGGCCGACCCGCTGCACGTAGCCCGCGGTGGACGGCGGCAGCGAGGCGAGGATGACCGCTTCCAACTGGCCGATGTCGATGCCGAGTTCGAGGGTGGGAGTGCAGGACAGCACATTGGGGTCGGTGTGCCGCAGCCCCAGCCGGAAGCCCTTCTCGACCTCCTCGCGTTCCTTGCGTGCCAGGACACCGGTGTGCTCGGCCGCGACGACGCTGTACGGCTCGGCCTCCCGGTACAGCCGCCGGTAGTAGTCGGAGCGGTAGTCACGAGCCGCACGACCGCCCGCCTCCTCCGAGGGCCGGGCGAGGGTCCCTTCGCAGCGCTTGAGCGGGCAGTGTGTGCCCTGCCAGACTGACGCACGCTCGGGCGGCACGGTCTGGGTCCAACCGCACTCGGGGCAGGTGAGCGCGGCGAGCGCGGTCTGTTCGTCGTCGAGCGGCCGCACCCTGATGTGCCCCGGTGTCAGTCCGTAGACGCCGTGGCCCTGCTGTCTGTCCGCCTGGTCGGTCCGCCGTCGGGCCAGGGCACCGATGTCGTCACGGGCGAGTTCCTGGAAGAGTTCCGCCAGGTACCCTCCTGCCGCCTCCCGGTCCAGGCCGAGGCACCGCCGGGTGAAGTCGGCGTACCAGCTGTCCCTGCTGTCCACGCGCTCGAAGTCGGTACGACCGCTACCGGCGCCGACGAGTACGAATGCCGGGGCCTCGAAGTCACGGCGGTGGCCGAACGAGGGCATGCCGGGAGCACGACCCGTGGAGACCCAGTGGCGGTTGCGGCCCTCTTCGTCTATGAACTCCTTCAGCCACTTGTGGTTGATGCCGCCGATCTGGCGGATGTGTTCCAGGAGGCCGCGCACGTACCCCTCGAAGTAGCGCAGCCGCTCCGCGCCGCCCTCGGCCGGCACGAGCGCCTTCTCGCCCTCCTCCAGGTCCGCGGCCAACGGCAGTTGCCTGGCCCGCTGCCTCTCCAGATGGACGCGGTACAGGGCTTCCGCCGCCTTGGCCGCCGCCTCCGGGTCGGGCAGGTGGACCTCGGCGGCGACCGTGCGGGTGAGCTCCAGGGTGCGGCCGAGGCGGGAGTAGAGGCCGAACTCCAGCAGGGTGTTGAAGGCGAGCCGCTCACCGACGAGTTCCCAGGTGGACTCGGGGATGCGCTTCTTGCCCGCGAGCAGCCGCTTGACCGGGTCCACGTCGTGCAGGTCGGGCGGTACGACGGAGGCGAGCAGCCGCTGCCCCGGGGCAGCGGCGCGGCCGACCATGGAGGCGATCAGTTCGTTGAGCGGGACGCCGTCGGACGCGAACTGCGTCTCGGCAGCGGTGCGTTCGGTCAGTTGCTCATGGATGAGGGAACGCAGGGAGAACTTCCAGGACCGGCTGGCGACGAAGCCGGCACGGTGGGCGGCATCCTGCACCGAGTCGTTGAAGATCAGTGTCTTGCGTCGATCGCGCTTGTGCTCGTCCTCGCTCGGCAGCTCTCCGCCGGTGAACAGCTGGGTGACGACCACGGAGGCGAGCGGGGCGACACCGGCACCGAGGAAGCGGATGCCTTGGGCCTGGCCGCAGGCCGGGCAGCGGTCCTGCTTGGCATAGTCGCTCTGTTCCTGGTTGTCGAACCAGGTCCACACATAGACGCCGTTCTCCGGCGCCGGGGCGATCTGTTCATCGTCGAGCAGGACCTCGTCCGGATCGAGCCTGCGCAATGCCTTGCCGTTGTCCTCCAGAACCAGCAGGGTCGCGTCGTGCGCGGCGCCCCGGCGGGCCCGGCGGGCCGCCCGGCGCGCCCGGATGGCACGGGCTTGTTCGGCGGCCTCGGCCGGAGTGGCGGCGATCATCGCCCGGACCCGGCCCTTGGCGGCCCCGCCGGCCACGCTGGCGCGGTAGATCTCGTCCGGCGCGTGCACCAGGTTCTGCGGATTGCGGTCGGGGCAGATCGCCGACCAGCCGGAGCGCCCGCAGTGCCGGCAGTAGGCGGCGGGCAACCGCCCGGACCGCTGGACCCGGCACCGCCGCTCGACCTGGGCGGCCATGCTCAGTGCACGCCGCTCGGCGTTCGCGCGGTCGGCATCGGCAGCCGCTCCGGCGGTCTCGGTGAGGGCGGCCTGGTCGGCGTCGGACCAGGAGAACACCGGCTGGGGTGCGACGAACCGCAGTACGCGCGAGAGCGACCGCAGCCACAGGTGTGTCTCCACGAGGAGCAGGGGCCGCTCGGTGTCGGCGGGCGCCTTGGGGTCGCGGGCCACCGAGATGAGCGCGACGAAACGGGCCAGGGCGGTGGCGGCGGTCTCCGGGTCCTGCTCGGCCGCCGCGCGCCAGGCCGAGGCGTCGGGGAACGCCTGGAGCGCCGCGCCCGCCGTCAGGGGCGCGTCCTTCGAACGCAGCAGTGCATGGGTGAGGGGATGGGCCAGCAGCCGTCGCCCCAGCTCACGCGGATCGGCGGTGTCGCATCCGACGGTCGTGCGGGCGACGGTGTCCAGGCCGTCCGGTGTCCTCGCGGGGTCGGGCAGAGCGGCGAGTGCCTCGGGAGACGGCAGGGGCAGGGAGTGATCGACGCCGGACAGGAACTCCTCGACGTCCCGCCGGTCCTCCCCCACCACCGCGTCGTCCGGAAAGCGCGTCCCGAACACCTGGGAGGCCACGTTCAGCATGGCGCGAGGCCCGCCTGCCGCGGTCCCGGAACCGAGGGTCGCGGAGGTTGCCACGGGACAGATCGACCCCAGCGGCCGCCCGTCCTCGGCGGCACCGACGACGGCCGCGAGCCGCCGCAGCAGCATCGCCACGTCCGTGCCCTGCGCACCGTCATAGGTGTGGAACTCGTCGATCACGACATACGCGAGGTCCGCGTCCCGCCACAGGGGGGCGTCCTGCTGCCGCTGGAGCAACAGGTCCAGCATCTTGTAGTTGGTGATCAGGATGTCCGGCGGGTTGCGGCGGATCTCGGCCCGGTCGACCATGACCCGTTTGTACGGAGCACTCCCCCGCGCCGAGGCCTCGCCGATGTACAGCCCGGCCGTGACCTCCCGCAGACGGCCGTCCTCCAACTGGTCGCCGAGACGGTCCGCCTGGTCGCCGGCGAGCGCGTTCATCGGATACAGCAGGATCGCCTTGATGCCCGCCTTTCCGGCTTCCCTCTCCCGACGGCAGTGATCGAGTACGGGGATGAGGAAGGACTCCGTCTTGCCGGACCCGGTACCGGTGGTCACGAGCGTCGGCTGGGGCCGGTGCCCGTCCTTACTGCTGAGCCGGGCGAACGCCTCCGCCTGATGGGCGTACGGCGGTGGGAAGTCGGCCGGATACCAGTCCAGATGCCGCTGCCACCCGTCCGCGGCGGGCCGGAACGGCCGCCGGATCCGCAGATACGGCCCCCGGAAGAGCCCGTCGGCCGGATCGGTCAGGAAGTCCTCCAGGGCCTCCTGGGTGTCGGGCTCGGCCAGCGCGAAGGTCGTGGTCAGATACTCGACCGTCGTGTCGCGCAGTGTCTGCGCCGCGAGTGTGGGTCGCATGGCGTGCCCCGGCCCCCTGTCTACCGATGTCGCCCCGCTGATCGGAATCGATCACGTCCCACTCTACGAGGAGGGACTGACAGATCGCCTGGAGATGCCGACCAAGAACCACACTTCCTTCTGTACTGAATCCTGTACAGAATTCTGCCCTGATTCTGGGTAGAGTGAGGTTATGCGCGTACCCGAGATCGTCACCGTGAGCGACGCCCGCAGCGGCCTGTCGCGGATACTGGCCGAGCTGGCCGAGGCCGGCCCGGAGGCGGAGCCCGTGCTGATCGGGGCCCACCGCAAGGCACAGGGTGTACTCCTCTCGATCGAGGCGTACGAGAGCCTCACGGGCCGCGCCGCCCGCAGGGAGGCGGTCGAATCCGCCACGGGTTCCCTGGCCGCCGAGAGCCTCCGACCGACAGCCGCGTCCGATCAGGACGCCGAAGCCTACGTACGCGGCTCTTTGTCGGCCGAGGAGATGGTCGACCGCGCCCTGGCCCGGCACCATCCCAAGACCCGTCGGGAAGCTGGATGACCGACCCGTACGTCCTGCCGAACGGCGTCCTGCGCAACCGCCTCGACATCGCCGACGCCGTCACGCTCGCCGCTGCCGAGGCCGACATCACGCGCGCGCGGCTTCTCCAGGTCAGCGAACAGGCCCCACCCGGGGAGTTCGACCTGGCGCACTTATGCCGCTTCCACGCCAAGATCTTCGGCGACCTGTACGACTGGGCGGGCGAGCTGCGCACGGTGGACATCTCGAAGGACACGCCGTTCTGCCCGGTCCAGAACCTCACCACGTACGCGGCGGAGGTCTTCGGCCGACTCGCCGCAGCCGACCGCTTTCGTGGTCTGGCCCGCGGTGATTTCGTCCGTGGGGTCGCCGAACTCTACGGCGACATCAACGCGTTGCACCCCTTCCGCGAGGGCAACGGCCGTACCCAGCGTGCGTTCCTGGCCGAACTGAGCAGGCAGGCGGGCTGGTTGATCAACTGGGCCGCGCTGGGCGCCGAAGAGAACCGGGAAGCATCGATCAAGAGCTTCCGGGGTGACAACCAGCCGCTGGAGCGGATGCTGGACCGGCTGGTCAGTCACGAGCCGAGCTGACAAGGGCCGGCGGGCTCGGAAGCTCGTACTCGGCCCAGACCGTCTTCCCGGGCCCCTCCGCGCGCGGGTGCCAGTCCCAGCGGGTGGCCAGACGCGATACGAGGAGCAGCCCGCGGCCGCTCTCTTTCGTGCCGTCGGCTTCCGGGGCGGTGGCGTGGCGGCGGGGCAGGCGTTCAGCGCGGGTGTCGGTGACCTCGATGCGGACGGTACGGCCGTCGGCCAGGACGTGCACGCGGAGGTGGAAGTCCCGGCCGGGGACATGGCCGTGCCGTACGGCGTTCGCGGTGAGCTCGGCGACGATCAGCACGAGGGTGTCGTGTGGGTCGGTGCCGTACGGGATGCCCCATGCGTCCAGGCGGAGGGCTGTGAGGCGGCGGGCGAGGCGGGCGCCCCGGGGTGTGGAGGTGAAGGGCATCTCGAAGGTGCGGGTGACGGGCCCAGGAGTCAATGGCCGGGTGGGGGTGGCGGGTTGAGTGATGCTCGTGGGGCCCGCGGGTTTGGTCGTCATACCGACAACGGTGTCGCCGGTCGCGTAGCGTGACCAGTGGTGACGCACCGACGCGGACCGGCTGTACGCGCGGTGTCGGTACGGGTACGAGGCGCGCGGCGTTACGGCGTCCGGTTGGCGGGCGTTGGGCCGGGGAGGCGGTGGTCGATGACCGAGGGTACGACGGGTGTCATGGCGGAGGGCGGGGTGCTTCCGGGCGCCGGTGGTGAGGCGGGCGGGGTCATGAGCCTCGGGGACGGGTGGGAGAACGACGACGGGGGCGGGCGGCGACCGGAGGATGGGGCCGGGAAGGGGCTCGTCGTCGCGTTCGGGCTGACCATGAAGACGCTGCGGGTGCGGGCGGGAATGGACCGGGAGGAGTTCGGGCGGCGGATCGGGTACTCGGCGTCGACGGTCGCGTCGTTCGAGCAGGGGCGGAGGATTCCGTCGCCGAGGACGATCGACGTGGCCGATGAAGTGCTCGGGGCGGATGGGATGTTGCGCGTGTGGAAGGAGGAGGTGGAGAAGGCTCAGTATCCGGTGTTCTTTCAGGGGATGGCGGCGTTGGAGAAGGAGTGCCTTGAGCTGCTGTCGTACAGCGCGCTGGTGTTCAACGGTCTGGTCCAGACCGAGGAGTACATGAGAGCGCTGCTTGCCATGCGGCGTCCCGCCCTGGACCAGGAGACCATCGAACAGCGGGTTACGGCTCGCCTTGCCCGTCAGGACATCTTCGACCGCTCACCCGGGCCGCTGCTGAGCTTTGTGATCACAGAGGCGGTGCTGCGGCACCGATACGGGGGCAAGGGCGTTCTGCGGGGGCAGCTGGAACATCTGCTCCTGATCGGTCAGAAGCGGGATGTAGAGATCCAGGTCATGCCGACCGACTGCGAGGACAACGCAGGCGTGAACGGGCCGTTTACAGTCGTTACGCGGAAAGATGGCAAGAAGTTCGTCTACGCCGAGACTCACGCAACCAGCACTCTGGAGACCGACCCCGAACAGACAGCTCTCGCCGCTGCCCGCTATGGGATCATCCGATCACAGGCTCTCACTCCGCGAGAGTCACTCGAGTTCATCGAAGGATTGCTGGGAGCGCTATGAACAACGCTGAACCCTCGACCGTCGCCTCCGGCCTCGCCTGGTTCAAGAGCAGCTACAGCGGAACCGAGGGCGGCGAATGTGTAGAGGTCGCGGCCGGTATGGCAGTTGTGCACGTCCGGGACTCCAAGGCCGAGGCCGCCGGGCCCATGCTGACGGTGTCGCGTGAGGCGTGGGCTGGGTTCGTCGGGCTGGTCTGACGTTCGTACGGTCGCGAGAGCCCTGCCGGTTCCTGTGGGACGGCAGGGCTCTCGTGCGGGTGGGATGTCCGGTCAGCCAGCCCCGTTCAGGCGGCGGGTGAACTCGGCGTGAGCGGCGCGCATTTCCTTCTTGCGGTGGGCTCGGTAGAGGGGGCCGGTGTAGCCGGGCGGGACGTTGGCCTTCTCCGGGAAGTACTCGTGTGAACTCAGCTCCTTCCAGGCGTCCTTGGGCTGGCCATAGCCGTGCTGCTGGTGCGCCTTCGCGATACGGCGGCCCGTAGCGTCGAACCACATGTTCTCCTCGTACTGCTGAAGTACGGGGAACCGGGCGTCGTACATCGCCACGAGCTCGTCAGCGCTGATGCCGAGCCAGACAGCGACGAGGGCGTCGATCTCGACGAGGGCCGCGCGGCGGGCGAACTCCGTGCGGAGGGGGGTGTCGCCGGTCCAGGCAGGGGTTACGCCTACAACAAGCGAGGGTGCGGTGTCGGGCCAGGCTGCGGCCCAGGTGTCCTGGTCATAAGTGGAGTCGTACAGGTCCTTCCAGAGGGGAGCGTAGGCGTTGGTTTGGCAGTTGAGGCGGAGAGTGCGGAGGAGCAGAGCATGCTCCAGAGGGTGCCCCTCGTTGGGTCCGGGCATGACCTTAGTGTCGGAGGTGTCGAGGTGTCCGCGCCCTGAGCTGCGGAGGAAGTAGTCGAGCGGCAGTGATGCGAAGAACCCGGCCATGAGCGCGGTGAGTCGCAGTGACGGCATCGCTGCGCTCCGCACAGCATGGATGTGGGTGGCGCCTGGCGGGAATAGCGCAGCGAACAGGCTCCGCTCGGTGTTGGTGGCGATCATCTCGCGCCATGCCACCCGGTAAAATTCCGAGTACGGCCGCATACTCGCCGCCTGCAGCAGCGCATCGACAGCCTTGTCGATGTCGTCGTCCTCCAGCGCAGCACCCTTCGCCTGGACGTCAGCTTTCGCAGCCGCGACCGCTGCGGGATCGCCCCAGAGCTGCGCGAGCCGGTCGTGGTCCACCCAGCGGTCCTGCGCACCAACGAACCGCGAATGCGCGCCTGCAGGGCGGTAGTTCGTGCGCGGCACTGCGTCCACCGCCAGGTTCAGGTAGTCCCAGGGCTCGTAATCGCGCATGCTCTTCGAGCCACCCTCAGGCGGCTGCTTGTGGTAGGGCGTGGCGATGTTGATCAACGGTCCCTGAAGGATGACATCCTGCCAGGTGTCGACAGCGCCGGGAGTCCAGGTGAAGTAGCCCGCTGTGCGGTCGTTCTTCTCATCGAACCCCCGGCTGATGCGCCTATCCAGCGCGGCGAGTCGATTTGGCCACTTCGATAGGGCCACGATGGCCGACTCCTCCGACCTAGTCACGGGGTACAGGAGCTTGACCTGCTCGACCGGCGGCGGATTCTCCTCGCCCGCTAGAGCACGCCACTCGGCGAGACGCGCCTCATCTACAGTGATAATTCTGTCCTGGTGCGGACGCAGATCCCACTTACCTCTATCCTTCACACCCGGCACCGGGCCTTCCCCATCGTGCCGAACGGACTTGACCAGCACGCTCGGATGTAGGAGCCAGCTCATGTGCTGGAACTGGATGTCCTTGTCCCTGCCATACACATTGACGCTGAAGTGGCTGCTGTTGCCCACCGGGTTGGCGAAGATGAGCAGCTCGTTGGTGAAGTCTGCATGGAACCGCAAGTGCCGGTATGCCGCGCCGCGCAGCACCCCCTCCTTCGCCCCCGTCAGATGCGTAGACGGATGAATCAGCCCAGCCGTCCCCCGCTCCCCCACAGCCCGCCACCCCAACAACATGAACGCCCGATACAGATCCGGCTGCGTCCCGACCAGCTCGGGATACGTATCCACCGACGCCAGGAACCCGGACATCGCCGCATGGTCCGCCAGCTCCCCCATGAAAGCTGGCCGAGCCCCCGGCCACCCCATCACCTCTGCCTTGCGCTCGTCCCAAGCCTCATTGCTCGGCTTCTCCGCCAGCTCGAACCACGGCTCGAACTCGGCGAGGACCCCGCTCTCCTTCCACTCCTGCTTGACCCACGGCGGATTCCCCACCATCAAGTCGAACCCGCCCTCGCTGAAAACGTGCGCGAAGTCCAACTCCCAGTGGAAGAACCCCCGTTCCTCAGCGATCCGCACGACCGCCCCATACCAGGGAAATGTCGACCCCAGGTCCGTCGGCCGCGCCCACGCCAGTGTCTCGATCATCTTCTGGTCGAGTTCACGCTCCTTGTCATCCAACTCCTCCAGACTTTCGACGCCTTCGAAGGTCAGGAACGACCCCTGCTCCCCCTCCCCCGTGTCGACGTCCACCCGCCCGACGACGGCCTCGGCGAACTCCAACCAGTCCTCCAGGGACCGCAGCGGCACCGTACGCCGGGGGTCGTCCTTCCTCAGCGCGGTGCGGTCCTCACCACCCGGCCGGTACTGAAACTCGTCGGAGCCGTCGAGCAGTCCGATCTCCTCCAGCGGCCAGAACCACAGCGCACACCACGCGTCCATGACCTGCTTGAGCCGCCAGTAGGGCGTGCCCTTGCGATGCAGCGCCTCCAGGACCGCGTCCCGGTCCATCGACCCACGGCCACCCTGACCGTCCCGCGGAACCGCCGCGCCCCAGACATCGACATGCCGTGAGATCTCCTGCTCGGACAGCGTCAACCGCATCACGACGAGGTCCCACAGGTACTCGACCCGCCGAGCGAGCTTGATCAACCGCCCGGTCTGTGTCGTCTCCTTGGGATCCCAGTCCTCGTCCGCCGAAGCCACGGCCCGCGCCGATCCCGATCCAGAACCCGAACCCGAACCGCCGACGACCTCCCCCAGGGACGCCTGCTCCCAGATCCCCAGCCCGAGATCGAACGCCCCCTGCCCCAACTCGGCGTCCTTGTCGGCCAGTTCCTCCGGCGTGGGCGCGGCCTTCTGCTTCGGGGCGTTGTCCTTCTTTGGCGGGCCCCCCTTCGGATTCCTCCGCATGGCCGACCGCCACTTGCGCATGGCCTCGACCAGCTCCGGCTCCAGCCAGTCGACGACATCCCCGTCGACAACCGCCTTCACCGTCTCCTCCGGCGTCCCCTTCTTCAGGGTCCGGACGCCGACCTTCTCCCCGATCGACCCCCATCCCATCGCGGGCAGCAGGAACTGATGGACCTCCCGCGCCTTCAGCTTCTCGCCGAGCGGGGCATGCCGGGGCCGCTGCGGGTCCTTGGTCGTCAGCCAGCCGCCCTTGCTCAGCGACTGACCGGGATACACCTTCCGGGCCGCACCGATCAGCGAGTTGCCGCGGTGGAGGTGAAGGCCGTACCAGGGTGCTTTCATGCCCTGGTACATGGTGTTCAACCACAGGGAGATCTCGGCGAGTTCGACGGCGGTCTCGTTCAGGTCGACGCCGTACGCGTTGTGCAGCGCGATGTACGCCTTCACCTTCTGCAACTCGCGCTGGTAGTCCTCGGGATCGATCTCGACGCCCCGCTCGCGCTGGGCGAGCCGCAGATACAGCTCGGCGAGCTGGTTGACGGCCTCGTTGAGGAACGCCCCGGACCCGAGGGCGGGTTCACACACCCGCCAGCGCAGCACGTCCGCCGCGTTGACCCACGCGCTCTCCGGTTCCTTCGGGTCGACCTCGCCCTTCTCGTCGAGCCGGAACCGCAGGGTCTGCTCGACCGTGGCCTGGGTCAGGGACTCCGGCGTGTAGTAGGAGGCGCTGGTCTGGCGGTCGCGGCCGGCCAGCCGGTACACGTACGTGCCGACCTTGCGCGGCACCGGAACCCTCTCGTTCGTCTGCGGATTCAGCTCCGTGGCGACGAACACGCTGTCGTCCGGGCCGTCCGGATAGCGGCCCGAGGCGACCTGACTGGCCTTGATCAGCCACGAACCCCCGCTGGGGTCACCGCCCTTGGCGACCTCGTACAACGGCTCGTCGGCGACAAAACCCGTGTACGACATCAGGCCCTCGTACACCGCGCCGAGGTGGTTGATGCTCAGGTTGGCGTAGGAGATGAAGCCGCCGCGTCCGCCCCGCCCTCGGCCCTCCACGACGGTCAGGTTGCGCAGCACCTGGTGCAGGACCTTGTTGCGCAGCCGCAGGTCGAGGCAGCGGGTGGGGTCATCGGGGTGGGTGATCACCTGGTCGACGAGCTTTATCGACTTCGGGTCGAAGAGCCGGGACTTCAGGGCCTCGATGCGTACGCCCTCGTAACCGTCGTCTTCGGCGAGTTCGGCGCCCTCACGCTCGGTCAGGTCCTGCCGCGGTGCCTCGCGCGAAGTGATCGTGTCCGCCACCGGGTGGCCGGTGAACACCTTCTCGAAGAGCAGCGCCAACGAGTCGTGGAAGTGATGGCGGTCCCGGGAAGCGCTGGACAGCTTCTCCTGGACCACCAGCTCCCGCAGCCGGGCCACGCTGTACCCCTCGACGTACTCCTCGCTCTTCATGGGGAGGATGTCCAGTTCGGGGCGGGCCTCGGCGTAGAGGAGGAAGAGGACGCGATAGAGATAGCGCAGCGACTCCTTGGTGAGCACGCGCGGCAGGACGTCCGGGTCGGTGAGCGTCTCCGGCAGCCACTCCTGGAGGTCGTCGGGGTGGACACCCTTGTCGCGGGCGAGTTCCAGGACCTCGTTGGCGATCAGCTGGACGGACTTCTTCAGGCCCTCGCGCAGGTCGTTGGTCACACCGACGGAGTGGTCGCGGGACTCCGCCACCAGGCGGGCGATGTCGTCGTCCCCGCCGTCCGCCGCCGGGCGCAGCGACGGGGCGCCGAACAGGGCGGCGATCACTTCGAGTTCGCCCGCGCTCGCGCCCTTGACGCCCTTGCGGGGCAGGGCGACCTCCAGGCTTACCGCGAGATGGCGTCCGCGGGCGTAGTTCTCACGGTCGGCGAGGACCATCACCCCGCCGAACAGGAGCAGCGCGTAGCGCGGCGCGGCCGGGTCGGCGAGCAGCCAGGCCGCGAGGTCCGTGACGGTGGTGAGGGTCTTGCCCGAGGCGACCCGGACGGGCGCGGGCAGCCGGTTGGCGGAGCCGTCGGCGCGGGCGTCGGCGATGTCGTCGGCGAAGCCCCCCGTCAGGACGGCGACACCCGGCTCGTGGTGGGCCACCGGGACGGCGACGGGGCCGGCAGCACCGTGCACGGTGAGATGGCCGGGGTTCGGTGTGAAGCCGAGGGCCCGCAGGACGCGTACGTGCCAGGCGTCCAGGCCCGCGCGCCACACCTCCTCCGGGCTGCCGCCGTACGCGCGAGGACCGGAGGACTGGAAGCCGGGGAGCTCCTCGGCACCGCTGTGCGCCTTGAGCGCCTCGGCCGCGGTCTGCTGGGCGGCGACGGCCCCCGGGTCGGGCAGCACGTTGAACTTCTCCGCCTCGCCGCCCAGGGTGAGCCGTACGTCGAGATAGGGCCCGGTGAGGTCGCGCAGCCCCTGCCGGGGCGTGGGGCGCCCCTGGCGTTCCTCGGCCGCCCATTCCTTCAGGCGGCCCGACTTGAGCTGCTTGGGCAGGATCTCGTCCAGGTAGAAGGACGGGAAGTACTCACCCTCGTTGATCAGCGCGTCGAACTTCACGCTTGCCGCTCCTGCCGGATCGCTTCAGACGTGGGACCAGAAGTAGGTGTGGTGACGGCGGTCATGAGCTCGGCTCCAGAACCGCCAGGACCCGCACCATCGGGGCACCGGTCGTGCGCAGCCTGGCCGCCGCCTCTTCGAGATTCTCGGCGGCCTTCTCGCGGGCTGTGCGTCCGCCGGTGAAGCCGGGCAGTGGCTGCTCCAGCCAGTGGCCGACCTTCTTCTCGTAGTCGCGCAGCGGACGGTTGATGTGCTCCTCCACCTCGGTCCTGCGGCGGCCCATCTCGCTGCGCGTGGCGAGCACGGCCTCCGGCACGAGCCGTTGGAGTGCTGCCGGATCGCCCTGCGCGAAGTGGTCCGGCATGTTCGGCCCCAGGCCCAGGTCGGCGAGGAGCGGACGGGTCAACTCCCGTACCCGGGGCTCCTCCCCGGGCTTCCCGAGGCGGTCGACGGCCAGCCAGGCCACGACCGTCGGGCGGCCGTCCTTGTTGGACCACACGCCCTGGGTGAGGAAGACCGGCTCCGGTACGCGGGTGCGGTCCACCTGGATCACGGGCGCCTGCTGGCGGCCGAGCTGGACCAGGACCTTGTCGGTGATCCACTCAAGGACGGGATGCAGCTCACCCACGTAATGCGCGTCCGGCCACAGTGACGGGGAGTCGGCGTCCTCCCGGGCCCGGCGCAGGGAATCGGCCGCGTCCTCCCGGCTGAAGGTGAGCTTCATGCGGCTGGTGATGCCGTGATCACGCAGGTAGCCGGTGGGCAGGACGTCGAGGCGGTCGGCTAGGTCCTCGGGGGTGTCGAAGCTGAGGTCGGTACCGCTGACGGTGGTGTCCAGCCGGAAAGCCTCCAGGTCCGCCAACTCCTCCAGGCCCGCGAGGACATAGTCCCGGCGATCCGTGAACAGGCGCAGCTCCTCGACGACATGGAGGGGGGCATGAGCCTCGGAGTCGGTCGCCGGGGCCCCGGCGGAAGCCTGCGCCACGGAGGCTTCCGGAGTCTCGTCGAAGTCGAACCCCGGGTCCGCCCCGAAGTCGTCGTCGAAGTCGAAGTCGCCGCTGAACTCCGAGTCGTCGTACGGGTCGCCGTCCGCGCCGAACTCGGCGTTCAATTGCTGGGCGATGTCGAGCCCGCCGCCGTCCGAGGCGTCCAGGGAGTCCAGGGACACGGACTGGAGGTCGTCCACGGCCCGGTCGGGGGCCTCCCCCTTGAAGAGCGCCTCCATCACGCGCTTCTCCTCCAGCGCACCGTCGTTCTCCTTCGTCGCCGCCTCCACGGCGCCGAGGATCGCGTGCACCTTCTCCTCACGGGCGAGCACCTTCTCGGCGATGTCCGTGTCGTCGAGCGCTCCCTCGACGGCCGACCGGAGGATCAGCGCGCGGAACTCCGGCGGCCGGGTCTGTCCGTACCGGTCGATGCGGCCGTTGCGCTGCTCGACCCTGATCAGGCTCCAGGGCAGGTCCCAGTGGATGAGGTGATGGCACTGGCGGTGCAGGTTGACGCCCTCGGAGGCACCGTCGCCCGTCAGCAGCAGCCGTACGTCGCTGCCCGCGCGGGCGAACTCGTCGACGTACTCCTGCTGCACCTTGTCGGAGATGCCGGCGCCGCTGTACATGACCTTCACGGCGGCCCTGGCGTCGTCCTCGTCCTTCCACCCGAGCAGTGGCGGGAGGAACGCGCCGAGCCAGTCGAGGGTCTCGCGGCGCTCGGAGAAGACGACGGCGCGGACGGGGCTGCCCGCCTTCACACCGATCCGGCCCAGCTCCTCTACCAGGCCCGCCAGCTTGGACGTGGCGGTGAGTCCGTCGTTTCCGGCGGCGGCGCGCTCGATCGCGCGGGCCAGCTCCATGAGTCGCAGGAGGGAAGCGCCCTCGGGGGTGGTCGTCCGGACGGAGGGCGGCTCGTCGGTGATCTTGTGCCGAGGGGGAAGCGTGTGCCCGGTCTTCGCGAGCCGCTGCCGGACCGTCGCGAACAGCGCGCGGTGCGAGGACAGGAAGGACTTGAGAAGGACGTACGGGAAGAGGTGGTCCTCGGTCCCCGCCTGCTTGTCGGCCTGCCGGTCGGGCTTCGTCAGCCAGTGTTCGGCCAGTTCCTGGAAGACCTGCTCCTCCAGGTCGCCCGCCCGGCAGGGCACGGGGTGCGAACCGCCGCGCGGTGCCCAGTGGTCCTTGAGCTGAGCCGCCACCTCGGCGCTGACCTTGGTCCGGCGCAGCATCAGGTGTTCCAGCTCCGCCGCCTTCGGGTTGTTCGGGTCCTTGACCGCCATGGGGTCGAGGAGGCGGATCAGGCCGGTGAAGGCAGGCATGTTGCCGTTGTGCGGGGTCGCGCTCGCCAGGATCAGCGCGTCGGTGCGTTCGGCCAGCAGGTCGGCTAGAGCACGGCGGTCGCTGCCCTGGTTGATGAGGTTGTGGGACTCGTCGATGACCACGGCGTCCCAGTGGAGGTGCTCCAGCCACGGGCGGTAGCGCTTGGGGTTCTTGAGCGTGTCCATGGAGATGATCACGCGCTTGTAGTACGTGAACGGGTTGCGGCCGGCCGGGATCTTCCGCTCGATACGGGCGATCCCAGCACTGTCCAGCCGGACCAGCGGCAGGGAGAAGCGCGTCCACATCTCGTGCTGGAACTGTTCGAGGACGGGCGCGGGTGTCACGACGAGGATGCGTTCGCCCCGGCCGCGCCGGATCAGCTCGCCGAGCAGTACACCGATCTCCAGGGTCTTGCCGAGACCCACGACGTCACCGATGAGGAGGCGGGGTCGGAGCGGGTTCGCCAGGGCTTTCGCGGCGGGCCTCAGCTGGTAGTCCATGCGATCGAGGAGAAAGCCGTCGGTCAGCGCCAGGCGCCGTTCCCGCTGGGGCAGAGGGGTCTTGCGCAGGACCGCCTCCACGAAGAGGCGGCTGCGGCGGAAGTGGGGTGAGTCGTCGGGGACGAGCCGGGTGTCCTCGGGGCGCAGGATGCGGGGCTCGTCCATCGTGGGGGCGAGGAAGCGGGCGCGCTGGCCGCGGACCAGGTCGGAGGCGCCGACGGCTTCGATCAGGTATTCGCCGGGGCGTAGCTGCTTACTGTTGCGGACCATCCATTCCTCGTCTCGCACCTCGATGACGGTGCCGGGGGGCGGGGGGCCGTCGGATGCGGGCATGGAGGGTCCTTTCGAGTGGTGCGGAGCGGTGTCGAGGGTAGCGCCGCGAGGCGTTGCGAGATGGGGTGTCCGGGAGTTCGTCGTGGCTGGTCGCGCCCACGTGGTGGAGCAGCACATGTAACAGCCTCGCGCCCCGGAGGGAGATGGAGTCATCCCGTGCTTTACAGGTTCCCTTGGTGTGCGTAGCGCTCGCGCAGGTCGGCTGCGACCTTCTGTGCGGCTCGCGGGGGTGCCTGCAGCGCGGAAGGCTGTGGCTCCTGCGGGGGGCGCGGGGGCGGCAGGGGATAGCTCGTGGGAGTCGGCTGCGGGGTGGGGGCGGGCGGCTCGGGTGCGGGCTCGGCCTCGTCCACCGCCAGTTCGATCTCGTCGGTGTCGACGATGCCGTAGAACCCGGGGTCCACGTCCGGGAGGTCGGCGTCGATCGCCTTGCGGGCCAGGTTCTGGACTTCCGGATCGACCGGGGCGGCCAAGGCACCGGCAGGCGGCTCGGGTGCCAGGGCCGCGGACTCAACGAGTTCCCTGAGCTGCTGTGCCGCCACGTGGGGCGGCAGATCCGCGTCGGCGAGCAGGGTGAGCAGGCTGTTCTCGACCGCGTCGAGGTCCGGACGCTGTGACGGCGTACTGACCAGTGTCTTGGCCAGCAGGGGAAGGAAAGGCACGTCGACGCCGTCCCACTTGGGGTCCAACACCGACGGGCCGTGCGGGTACGGCGATCTGCCGGTCAGAGCGAAGAACAGCGTGGCGCCGAGCGAGTAGACGTCGGCAGGCTTGCTCGCGTGCTTGGCGTCCTTGTACTGCTCGAGCGGCATGTAGGAGAGGGTGCCCATCCTGGTGTTGGTCTTCGTGAGTGCCTGGCTGGACGACCGCTCGATCAGGACGGCCAGTCCGAAGTCCAGCACCACCGGTCCGTCCGGGCCCAGGACGACGTTGTCCGGCTTGAGGTCCCGGTGCAGCAGGTTCGCTCCGTGGATCGCCCGCAGGGCATCCACGAGGGCCAGGCCGAGGGCCGCGTACGGACCGATGCCGAAAGGGCCGGATTTCTTGATCATGGTGGCCAGAGACGGCCCCGCGACGTAGTCCATCGCGAACCACGGCCGCTCGGCCGCCGGATCCTCCTCGAACGCGATCAGTGCGGGGACCCGGTCGCTGACCACGGCTCGCACAGCGTCGATCTCTCTGCCGAACCGCTCGCGGTAGTGCGGATCGCCGTCCAGCAGTTTCGGCTGGATCAGCTTGACGACGACGAGCCGGGGCTCCCCGGCCACGTCCCCGTCGGGTTCCATCAGGTTGTAGGCCGCGGCCAGCTCGTCCGAGAGGCCGTCCAGAGGGATCCTTCGCGCCAGGTAGGCGACGCCCATGCCTCCCTCGCCGAGGCGGGCCAGCAGTTCGAAAGGCCCCACCACGCGCGGGTCGACAGCGGTGTCCAACGGCTTCATCGGCGCTCTCGTACCCCCGTGATCTCGTCCCCGCCGGCACACCGGCCACAGCTTCCTCGATCAGTTTACGGGCCACCCCCGGACGTGCACCGACTGTTCGAACGAGCACACCAAACAGGTCAAGTAGCCTCTTTCTGACGGCAGTTGAGCACGCTTGCTATAAGGTCGCTCACACATGATCACGCATCGTGTGCGCACGGTGCTCGGGAAGTGCTCACGGGGAGGCACGGCATGCGGGCCTGGGTAGTGCGGGCGGGCGAGCAAGGAGAGCGGGAACGGGCCGCTCTAGACGAGGGCCTTCTCCTCACCGGGTGGGACAGGCTCAGCATGGGCGATCTCTCCGCCACCGCCACCCGTGACAGCATCAGAGCCGCCCTGGCCGCCGCCTATCCCGACGAGGGCCCGTACACGATCGGCAACTGGACCGGTCAGCTCTACCGCTTCGCCCACGAGATGCAGCGCGGCGATCTGGTGGTTCTCCCTCTGAAGTCATGGCTGGTGGCCATCGGCCGGGTTATCGGCGACTACGAGTACCGAGCGGATGCCCCGGACGGGCACCGGCACGTCCGCCGCGTGGAGTGGCTGGTCACCGATATCGACCGGCAGACCATCCAGTCCGACCTTCTGGACAGCATGGGCTCCCTCCTCACCGTCTTCGAGCTCAGCCGGTTCGGAGCGGCGGAGCGTGTGGCCGCCCTGGCCGAGGGCAAGCCGGACCCGGGACGCCCGGACGCCGACGAGTTCGCCGCCTCCCTCACCGAGCCCACGAAGCTGTACGAGGAGGTCCGCGGCCGGAGCGCCGACCAGCCGCTCACCTTGTCCATCCGGGACTTCCTCGGCGTCTGGGGCGCCCAGCGGCGCTACCCGGCGGTCATCGAACAGATCAAGAACGACTTGGCGGCACGGGGCCTGGTCACCGTCCCGCCGTTCACCGACGGGACTCTGGACAGCCAGATCGCCGTGCTGGCAGGAGGGGCCGAGCCGGACGAGTCGGGCGCGAGCGCGGTGACCAGGCTCTCCGGCAGCACCGACCCGTCGGCCGCCGTGCAGATCGCCGCGCACGCCGCTGGCCTCCTGCCGGACGAGGACGCCGGGGGCGACACCATCGCGTACCGGGTGAGCAACCTCGACTCGGCAAACCGCATGCCCGAGTCGGTCCGCGTCGGCGACAGCCTCGACACCGCCATGACGATCATGGTGCTGCGCGGCTACAGCCAACTCCCCGTCCTCGACCCGGACGGGCGTCTGCGTGGCGTCGTCAGCTGGGAATCGATCGGGCGGGCCCGCATGGCCGATCCCGCCGCCAGCCTGCAGGCAGCCACCGTACGCGGTCAGGAAGCGGACCGCTCCGACGATCTGCTCGACTGGATCGGAACCATCCAGCAATCCGGGTATGTCATCGTCCGCGACCACGACCACAAAGTCTGTGGTCTGATCACGGCCTCCGATCTGACGGTTCAGTTTGGCACTCGCGTGAGACCGTTCGTTCTCGTGGAGGAGATCGAGCAGCGCATGCGCCGCGTGGTTGACCGGTGCATTCCGCTCGACCGCATCAGGGCCGTCGTCCCCCGGGGTCGAGCCTCGCGGGTGAACTCCGCCGCCAACCTCACCTTTGGGGCGTATGGACGTCTGCTCATAGTGCCCGAGAACTGGGCCGCGCTGGGGTGGGCCATCGACCAGGAGTACTTCCTGACGGCACTGGAGGAATGCAGGAACTTCCGCAACAGCCTGATGCACTTCAGCCCCGACCCCATCACCGACGAACAACTGCTTCCCGCGCAGGGATTGCTGGAACTACTGCGTTCCGTGGATCCGCAGACGTGAGGCCATCGACCAGAGGGGCAGCGCTCTCTCGCGAGCGAGGCATCGTGTTAGGCGTACAGATCATGGAGCAGGTCGCGTCCGTCGGCCCGTCTGCGGGGTGCCGTCCGGCGCGAGGCCGAGGTGTGGGGCATTAAGACGCGTAAGCGGCAGACGAGTCGGGCTGTACGCCGGGTTCTGTCGCCCGGTCGCCTCGCGGCGGCCGGGGAGACGGCCATCCATCTAGGGCCGATGTTGCCATCGACCTCGTGCGGTCTACCCGGGGACTCGGGCGGGCAGCCCTCGAACGTCCCCGCAGAGCGCTTTTCACGGCGCTCCTTTTGACCTTGCTCCGGGTGGGGTTTACCTAGCTGCTCAGGTCGCCCTGGGCACTGGTGGTCTCTTACACCGCCGTTTCACCCTTACCCGGTGCCGAAGCGCCGGGCGGTTTGTTTTCTGTGGCACTTTCCCGCGGGTCACCCCGGGTGGCCGTTAGCCATCACCCTGCCCTGTGGAGCCCGGACGTTCCTCGGGGAGCCCTCCAAGAGGGGACTCCACGCGGCCGTCCGCCCGGCTCGTCTGCCGTGGGGACCATGTTACCGGGGACTCGGGGCACGATGGTTCCGCGGTGACCTTGACCGGGCCCGCCGTAGCCAGGACCGAGCCCGCGAGGATCAGGGTGAAGGCCACTGCGATGCCTACGGTGAAGGGCTCGCCCAGGAACAGGGCCCCTGCCGCTACCGCCACCGCCGGATTGACGTAGGTGAAGACCGTGGCCCGGGTGGGGCCCACCTCCTTGATCAGTTCCAGGAACGCCACGAAGGCCAGCGCCGTGCAGATCACTCCCAGGCCGGCGAGAGCCGCGAGGACCGAGGCGGAGGGCATCGAGGAGGGCCGGGTCAGCGCGGCCGCGGGGGCGTAGACCAGCGCTGCCAGGGCCAGGCAGGGGGCTGTGAGCTGCAGGGACGGGATGTCCTTCAGCCACCGTGCCGCTATCAGCGGTGCCGTCGCGTACCCCACCACCGTCACCAGCACCTCCGCCATGGACTTCGCGTCGCCCCCGGTGAGGTGCGGAACCGTCAGCACCCCTACCCCCGCCAGGCCCAGTCCCAGGCCCACCCCCCGTCGCGCGCCCAGCCTCTCCGTGTCGCCGAAGAAGCGGGCCAGGAGCACGCCGACTATCGGTACGCCGGCGATCAGGAGGCCCGCCGTGGAGCTGGACAGATGGCGTTCCGCATCCGTCAGCGTGTACCAGGGGCCCATGATCTCTATGACCGCGAAGGCCAGCATGGGGCGCCAGTGCCGTCGTACGGTCGAGGGCAGGCCGCCCTGGCGGACAGCGAACGGCAGCAGGAGCAGTGCGCCCAGGGCGCAGCGGACGAACACCACCGTCGCCGCCGACAGCGGGGCGTCCACCGCCACTTTGATCATCAGGTAGGGGATGCCCCAGACCACTCCCATCAGGGAGAACAGGAACCAGCCGCGTGCAGTCATGCGGACATCGTCGGTGTCCTCAACGGTTCTCGTCTTGAACGCTGTTGCGGTACGCCGCCGGGGTCACGCCCAGGACGCGGCGGAACCAGCGGGTCAGGTGGGCCTGGTCCGCGAAGCCGACCTGGGCGGCCACCTCGGAGGGGCGGCCGCCGGACTCCAGCAGGGCTCGGGCCCGGCCGACCCGGTACTGGGCCAGCCAGGCGTACGGCGGCACCCCCATCGTCGTACGGAAGGCTCGGAGGAGTTGGTAGCGGGACAGGCCCAGGTCCGCGGCCAAGTCGGCGAGGGACGGGGGTTCCAGCAGTTCGTCGGCCAGGCGGTCGCGGACCACGCGAGCCACCGCGTCCGCGCCCGGGATCACGCAGTCCGCCACGCGGGCCGTGGAGTGGCGGCAGGACAAGGCCGTCAGGAGCCACGGGAGGCGGGACTCGGTCTCCAACGGGTCGGGGCAGGCGCTGAGTTCGGTGTGGGCGGAGAGGAGGGCTGCGGCCAGTTCGGGGTCGTCGAGGAGTGGTTCGCGGAAGTGGGGGAGGTCCCCGCCCTCGGTGAGCAGGGCGGGCGCCGCGTACAGGGCTCGGTACGCGTAGCCGTCCGTGGTGTTTCCCGGGCCGCCCGTGTGCATCTCGCCCGGGGCCAGGACGACGATCGATCCGGGGCCCGTGCGGATGTGGCCGCCCCGGTAGTCGATGACCTCCGAGCCGCCGACGCAGACGCCGATCGTGTACTCGTCGTGGGCGTGCGGGGCGTAGATGTGCTTGTCGAAGCGGGCGGTCAGGAGGTCGAGCGGGGGGCCGCAGCGGCCCAGTCTTGCCCTTGTCCACAGAGCCTGTTCCATGACGCCGCCCCCTGTTCTCGCCCTCGGTGTGGAACAACGCCGAAGGTCACGGAGAAAGTCCGCTGTCCGCAGATCGAAGGCGAAGGGGGCGGGTCGGCTCCCGCAACAAGCGCAGATGTCGGGGGACGCATGCGCAGTCGTCCCTTGACCCTGCCGCGACGTCAACGTCTCTACTGGGGGCATGCGGATCGGAGAACTCGCCGCCACCGTCGGCGTCACCACGCGGGCCGTGCGGCACTACCACCATCTGGGGCTGCTGGCGGAGCCGGAGCGGCTGGGAAACGGTTATCGGGACTACTCGTTGCGGCACGCCGTCGCGCTCGCGCGGATCCGGCGGCTGACCGAGTTGGGGCTCGGGCTGGCCGAGATCAAGGATGTGCTCGCCGAGGACGCCGGCAAGGATCTGGTCGAGGTGCTCGGTGAGCTGGACGCGGATCTCGCTCGGCAGGAGGCCTCGATCCGTGAGCGGCGGCAGCGGCTGCGGAGCCTGCTGGACGCGGGGGAACTGCCCGCACAGGGGCCCGTGTCGCCCGAACTGGCAGCCCTGTTCCGTCAGTTCGAGCCGTTGTCCGACTCCCCCATGGCCGTCAAGGACCGTGAGGTGCTCGCGCTCATCGAGACCGCCGCTGCCCCCGAGGAACGGGCACGGATCATGGCGACGGTCGGAGCTTTCGCCGGGTCCCCCGAGGCCGTCGCTGGGGCCAAGGAGGCTTACGCCCTTCTCGACGCCCTCGCCGACGCGCCCCTGGACGAACCCCGTATCGACGAAGCCGCGGGCCGGCTCGCCGACCTCATCCCACCCGAACTCCTTCCCGAGGCAGAGGACTTCGACCACGACCACAGCCTCCTGCGCGCCCTCTACGCCGATTTCACCCCGGCCCAGGCAGAGGCGATCCGCCGTGCGCTGCGGATCCTCACGAAAGTGCAGCAGTCGTGAGGACCGCGCACATGCTGTTCCGGCACGAAGTGCGGCTGTTCGTCAGCCTCGCGCTGTGGGTGTCCCGCAGGACACACGGCACGGCGGGCCGCTCCGCCTTCGGGTACGCCCGCGGACAGGGCGCCGTCATGTTCGGGTTCGCGTTCGTGTGCGCGGTCGAGACGTTGACCATGTCCGTGCTGCTGCGGGACCTGCCCGCCGTGCACCACCCGATCCTCTTCCTGGACGTCTACACCGTCGTGTTCGTCATCGGGCTGCACGCCGCCGACGTGGTGCGGCCCCATGTGCTGGACGAGGACTCACTGCGGATCCGCCGTGCCGTGCACGTCGATCTGCGGATCCCCCTCCACCACATCGCAGACGTACGGCGTGAGTTGCGCACCACCCATCTGCCCTCCGACGGCGAACTCGACGTCCCCATCGGCTCCCAGACCACCCTCACTCTCCAACTGGATCCGCCCGTCGCCCACTTCACGTTCGTCGGCCGCCGCCGGGACATCCACACCGTCCGCTTCCACGCCGACGACCCCGACCTCCTCGTACACACCATCAAGCAGGCACGAACCGCACCTTGGACGTCCCCGGATCGGACCGGACGACCCGCACCCGCAGCCGCTCCCCCAGCGACAGTCCCTCCCCATCCCCGTCGATCCGGCCGATGACCGCCGGGGACTCCAGCTGCACGGTGCCCACGTCCGGCCGGTGCTCCTCCACCTCCACCACGCAGCCGTCGAACACCTCTCCCACCCGGTCCTTCAGCAGCGCCGCCTCGACGAGGTCTACGCAGGCCCGTTCGGCCTTCGCGGCGAGACGGCCGCCCTCGGACATCTCGCGAGGCAGCGCCTCGAAGGCGGCGAGCACCCACTCCGGTACGGCCGTCCCCGCCGAGGCCGCCAGGCAGATCTCCGACGCGTACCGGTCGGCCAGGCGCCGCAGCGGGGCCGTGCAGTGGGCGTACGGGGCGGCCACTGCCGCGTGCGTCGTGATGGGCGGCAGGATTCCGTCGCGGAAGACCGTGTAGCCGGCGCCGCGCAGCAGCGTCGTGCACTCCTGGAGGAACGCCGCGTGGTGCGGGATCCGGGGGTCCAGGGAACGGACCAGCGCCGCGTACGAGACGTGGTGCGGCCAGTCGATGTGCAGGGCGTGGGCGGTTCGGCGCAACCTGCCCACCGCGCCGTCCGGGGCCGCCGGGAGCGTGCGGAGCACTCCCGTGCCGTACGCCAGCATCAGGTCCGCCGCGGCCATGCCCGTGAGCAGGGAGATCTGGGCGTTCCAGCCGTCGGCGGGCAGCGGGGCGCGGTAGGTCGGTTCGTAGGTCCCCTCCCGCTCGACGATCTCCTGCTCGGGGACCCGCAACGAGATCCCGCCCCGCTCGGCCTCCAGCGTCTCCCGCAACCGGCCCACCTCGGCCAGCAGCGCCAGCGGCTCCTCGGCCGTGCCCGCGTCGATCGCCCGCTGCACGCCCTCGTAGTCGAGCTTGGCCCGGCTGCGGACCAACGCCCGGCGGACGTCGGCTCCCGTCGTACGGCCCTCCGCGTCGAGGTCGATCGTCCACAGGGCGGCCGGGCGGACCTGGTCCGGGAGCAGGCTGGCGGCGCCCTCGCTGAGCAGCGCGGGGTGGAGGGGGACCCGTGAGTCGGGGAAGTACAGGGTCATCACGCGGCGGTGGGTCTCCGCGTCCAGGGCCGATCCGGGTACGACGAAGGCGGCGACGTCGGCGATGGCGTACCGGAGGCGGTAGCCGGTGCCTCGCCGGGACAGGTGCATGGCCTGGTCGAGGTCGGTGGAGGCGGGCGGGTCGATGGTGAAGAGGGGAACGTCGGTGTCGTCCTCGTACCCCTTGAGCGCGGGCGCCCGTTCCGCCTCCGCCGTCACCTCGGGCGGGAAGTCCGACGGCACGCCGAGTTCGGTGCGCAGGGCGGCGAAGGCGGCCCGTAGCGGGACGTCGGTCACACGTATGCGGCGGCGAGGCATACAGCGAGGGTATGCAGATCGGGCCCCGTACGCTGTCCGGAGCTCAACAGAAGGAGATCTTCCGTGCTGGTCCTGCTCCCGCCCTCCGAAGGCAAGGCGTCCTCCGGCCGTGGCGCCCCGCTGAAGCTGGAGTCGCTGTCGCTGCCGGGGCTCAACGAGAGCCGCGAAGCCGTCCTCGACGCGCTCGTCGAGCTGTGCGCCGGGGACGAGGAGAAGGCACGCGAGGTGCTCGGGCTGAGCGAGGGACTGCGGGGCGAGGTCGCGAAGAACGTCGAGCTCAGGACGGCCGGGGCGCGGCCCGCCGGGGAGATCTACACGGGTGTGCTCTACGACGCCCTCGACCTGGCCTCGCTCGACACGGCCGCGAAGAGGCGGGCGGGGCGTTCGCTGCTCGTGTTCTCGGGGCTCTGGGGCGCCGTCCGGGTGACCGACCGGATTCCGTCGTACCGGTGCTCGATGGGGGTGAAGCTGCCCGGGCTCGGGGCGCTGGGCGGGCACTGGCGGGCGCCGATGGCCTCCGTGCTCGCCGAGGCCGCCGGGGACGGGCTCGTGCTCGATCTGCGGTCCTCCGCGTACGCGGCCGCGTGGAAGCCGAAGGGTGAGGTCGCGGGGCGGACGGCGACCGTGCGGGTGCTGCACGCGCCGACCCGGAAGGTCGTCAGCCACTTCAACAAGGCGACGAAGGGGCGGATGGTGCGCAGTCTGCTGTCGGCGGGGGCCGCGCCGGCGGGGCCCGCCGAGCTGGCGGAGGTGCTGCGCGAACTCGGGTACGTGGTGGAGGCGTCGAAGCCTGCGAAGGCCGGGCAGGCGTGGGCTCTGGATGTGCTGGTGGAGGAGATCCACTAGGGCTTCATTGCGGAGGGCGCAACGGCCTTTGCGCACTCCGCACCGCTTCGGCAGGATGATGCCATGGCCTCCTCCGCGCATGCCTCCGCGCATGCCTCCGCGTCTGCCTCCCCGCACGCCTCGCTGCTCGACCTCGCCCCCGTCGTCCCCGTCGTGGTGCTCCAGGACGCCGCCGACGCCGTACCGCTCGCCCGGGCGCTGGTCGCCGGTGGGCTGCCGGCGATCGAGGTGACCTTGCGGACGCCTGCCGCGCTGGACGCCGTCCGGGCGATCTCGGAAGGGGTGCCGGACGCGGTCGTCGGGGCCGGGACCGTCATCACGCCCGAGCAGGTCACGGAGTCGGTGGCGGCCGGCGCACGCTTCCTGGTCAGCCCGGGCTGGACGGACGTACTGCTGGAGGCCATGCGGGGGGCCGGGGTGCCGTTCCTGCCGGGGGTGTCGACCACGTCGGAGGTCGTGGCGCTGCTGGAGCGGGGGGTGCGGGAGATGAAGTTCTTCCCGGCCGAGGCGGCCGGGGGTACGGCGTATCTGAAGTCGCTGTCCGGGCCGTTGCCGCAGGCGCGGTTCTGTCCGACGGGTGGGATCGGGGCCCGGAACGCCCCCGAGTACCTGGCCCTCCCCAACGTCGGCTGCGTGGGCGGTACTTGGATGCTGCCCGCGGACGCGATCGCCGCGCGGGACTGGGGGCGGGTCGAGCAGCTGGCCCGGGAGGCTGCCCGGCTAAGGCCGCAGGTGTGACGTGTCGTTGAGGAGCCGTACGCTCGCGTTGCCGTCGGCGTAGTACGCGACCGCGGAGATCGAGGCCGCGGAGAGTTCCATGCGGAACAGGGACTCCGGCGGGGCGCCCAGAGCGAGGCGGACGAACGTCTTGATCGGGGTGACGTGGGTGACGAGCAGGACCGTGCGGCCCGCGTACGCCGCGACGAGCTTGTCCCTGGTCGCCGCGATCCTCGTCGCCGTGGCCGCGAAGCTCTCGCCGCCGCCGGTGGGTTCGGCCTCGGGGTCCGCGAGCCACTTGGTCAGGTCGTCGGGGTAGCGCTCGCGCACCTCGCCGAAGGTGAGGCCCTCCCAGGCGCCGAAGTCGGTCTCGATGAGGCCGTCCTCAATGGTGACCTCGATACCGAGCCGCTCGGCGACGGCGGCGGCGGTCTGGCGGGTACGGGTCAGCGGCGAGGCCAGGATGTGCTGGATCGTGCCTCGCCCGGCCAGCGCTTCGGCCGCCCGCTCGGCCTGTTCGCGCCCGACCTCGGAGAGGGAGGGATCCGTACCGCCGCTCCCGGAGAACCGCTTCTGGGGGGTCAGCGGAGTCTCGCCGTGCCGCAGGAGCACGAAGGTGGCCGGTGCGCCCATGTCGGCCGGGGCCCAACCGGGGCTCGCCACGGCCTTGGCCGCCCGTACGTCTGCCTTGGCGTCGGCGTCGGACAGCTTCCGTACCGAACTCGCCGAACCCTCGGAGTCCATCGCCTCGTTCGCCAATCGGTCCGCCCGCTTGTTCTGCTCGCGCGGGATCCACTCGTATGTGACCTGCCCGGGCGGGAACACCCGCCCCGCCTCCAGGGCGAGCGGCTTCATGTCGGGGTGCTTGATCTTCCAGCGGCCCGACATCTGTTCCACGACCAGCTTGGAGTCCATGCGGACGTGCACGCGGGCGGAGGGGTCGAGGTCGCGCGCGGCGCGCAGGCCCGCCAGCAGGCCCCGGTACTCGGCGACGTTGTTGGTGACGACGCCGAGGTACTCGTACGTCTCGACCAGGGTCTCCCCCGTCGCCGCGTCCAGCACCACGCAGCCGTAGCCGGCCGGCCCGGGGTTGCCCCGCGAGCCGCCGTCGGCCTCGACGATGAACTCCCGCACGCCCGGCGTCCCTTACAGGCCGGAGTCGGACGTGCGCACCAGGATGCGACGGCAGTTCTCGCAGCGCACCACGGTGTCGGGCGCGGCCGCGCGGACCTCGTTGAAGTCCGTGATGGACAGCTCCTGGCGGCAGCCCTGGCAGGTGCGCTGGTACAGCTTGGCCGCGCCGACGCCGCCCTGCTGCTCGCGGAGCTTCTCGTAGAGCTTGAGGAGGTCGGCGGGGACGGAGGCGGCGATGACCTCGCGCTCCTTGGTCACGGAGGCGATCTCGCCGTCGAGGGTCTCGAAGGCCGCGTCCCGGCGGGCGGTCGCGTCCTCGATCTTCGACTGGACGGAGGAGACGCGTCCGGTCAGCTCGGCCACCCGCTCCTGTGCGGACTCCAGACGCTCCATGACCTCAAGGACGACGTCCTCCAGGTCGCCCTGGCGCTTGGCGAGGGAGGTGATCTCGCGCTGGAGGTTCTCCAGGTCCTTGGGCGAGGTCACGGCGCCGGAGTCCAGGCGCTGCTGGTCGCGGGCGGCGCGCTGGCGCACCTGGTCCACGTCCTGCTCGGCCTTGGTCTGCTCGCGGGCGGTGTCGCTCTCCTCGGTCTGTGCGGCGACGAGCAGGTCGCGCAGCTGGGTGGCGTCCTTGGTGAGCGACTCGATCTCGGCGTGCTCGGGCAGCGACCGGCGCTTGTGGGTGAGCTGCTGGAGGCGGACGTCGAGGGCCTGGACGTCGAGAAGGCGGATCTGGTCGGCGGGCGCGGCGTTCAGTTGGGGGCTCCAGGTGAAGGGGAGTGGCTGGTCCAGGGGTCGGTGACCGTCTTGGAGACGTGCACACGCAGGTTCCAGCCGTGGCGGTCGGAGATCTCGTCGAGCTGGGCGGCGGCCAGCTCGCACCAGGGCCACTCTGTGGCCCAGTGCGCCGCGTCGAGCAGCGCGAGGGGGTTCTGGGCGCGGGCTTCGGACACCGGGTGGTGGCGCAGGTCCGCGGTGAGGAAGGCGTCGACGCCGGCCGCGCGCACCTGGTCGAAGAGGCTGTCGCCGGAGCCGCCGCTGACGGCGACCGTGCGGACGACCGCCTCGGGGTCGCCGGCGACGCGGATGCCCTGCGCGGTGGCGGGCAGGCGCTCGGCGGCCCGCGCCGCGAGTTCACGGACCGTGGTCGGGGGGTCGAGCTCACACACCCGCCCGAGACCCCGGCGCCCTTCCGGGTCCATCGGGTCCGGCACCAGCGGTCGTACGACCCTGAGGTCGAGCGCGCCCGCGAGGGCGTCCGAGACGCCGGGGTCGGCGGTGTCGGCGTTGGTGTGGGCCACGTGCAGCGCGATGTCGTTCTTGATGAGCGTGTGGACGACGCGGCCCTTGAAGTGCGAGGCCGCCACGGTCGTCGTACCGCGCAGGTAGAGGGGGTGGTGGGTGACCAGCAGGTCCGCGCCCAGCTTCACCGCCTCGTCGACGATCTCCTGGACCGGGTCGACGGCGAACAGGACCCGGGTGACCTCCTGGTCGGGTTCGCCCACGACGGTGCCGACCGCGTCCCAGGACTCGGCCCGCGCGGCGGGCCACAGGTTCTCCAGCGCGGCGATGACTTCAGACAGACGGGGCACGGGGAAAGGCTACCTGCCTGGTCTGTCCTGCTGAACCTGAGCCGCCCACGGCTGTCCCGCTCAGCACAGTCGCCCCGGTTTCCTCAGGCGAATCGTTCCTGGGCCACCCCTTTGTGTGAAGCGGAAGCCCGCCCGTCCCACGCCAGTGCGTGCGAAAACTACTTTCGTGGCCGGAGGTGACCGGACGATGACGGCCTGTGCCATCGAACCCGCGGCGGCGAACGAGGAGAGCGGGGGGAACGGGGAAAGCGGGGAGAACGGGGAGAACGGGGACGGCGAGACCCCGCGGACGGAGCGCGCGATCACCGAGGGCGACGAGACACCACGGACGGGGTACGCCGGCACCGAGCACGGCGCGACACCACGCACCCCGTACGCGATCACGGGGAACGGTGAGACCCCGCGCACGGACCTCGCGAACACCGAGCACGGCGCGACACCGCCCACGGGGTACGCCGACGCCGAGCACGACGCGACACCCCGAACGGACCTCGCGAACACCGAGCACGGCGCGACGCCACGGACGGGGTACGCCGACACCGAGCACGGCGGGACACCCCGCACTCCATACGCGATCACCGGAAGCGGCGAGACCCCGCGCACCGAGTGCACCATCACCGTCGACGGCTCCTACGCGGCCCGTCTCGCCCGGGACGGCGGCGGCTCCTGGTTCCCGGAGCGGTGGACCCTGGACGGCCCGGAGCCCTACGCGGTGCCGCTGCCCGGCAACCAGCCCGAGGAGCCCGGCACCGAGGTGCAGCCGATGGGCGACGGGCGGGTCCTGATCAGGCGGTTCGCCGACCGGCGGCACGCCTTCTCGCTGCTCTACCCGACCGGCCCCCAGACCGGCGAGCTGCCGCTGGGCGCGGTCGAGTGCCCGGAGGCGGAGACGGTCCTGCGTCTGCTGCCGCCGGCGCCGGGCGGCGAGAAGGCGTACGCCCTCGCCGTGGGCCGCCGCTCCAGTGCCGTGTGGCTGGTGGCGGGCGGTGCTTTCGGGCCGGAGCACCTCGCGGAGATCCCGGGCCGTTGCTCGGGCGGGGTGTGGCTGGACCGGGCCGGGCGGATGCTGGTCCTGGACCGGGAGCTCGGCGGGCGGACCAAGGCGGTGGTGGTCGATCTGGAGCGGGGCGGGGAGATCTCCCCCCTCCTCCAGATCGCCGACGGCAGTGACGACCGGCTGCTGCTGGCCGACCCGGACAGCGGGCTGCTGCTGATCTCCTCGGACGCGCCGTCGCCCGGGCGCGCGCGGCTGGGCTGGGGGGTACTGGGCAGCACGCTGCCGGTGCGCTTCCCGGAGTGCCTGCGGATGCCCGAGTGCGTGGTGACGCCGTTCGCGATCCAGCCGGGGCAGGTGCTGATGCCGGAGAGCTGCGGGGTGGCGCTGCGCGTCGACGGCCCGGCGGCAAGCTGGGTGGGCGTGTGGCGGCCCGCCGCCCGGCAGGTCCAGCATCTCCCGGCGCCCGAGGGGTGGTTGGCGGGTTCCGGGTTGTGGACCGAGGACGGGGAGCTGCTCCTGCCGTACGCCACGGTGGAGGCGCCGTGCGGGGTGGCGCGGTGGGCGGCGGCTGCACGGAACGGGGCCCTCACCGGGGAAGCGGAGGGCCCGGGGGAAACGGGGGGAACCGGGGGAACGGGGGCGGGGGACGCGGGCCCGGAGGATCCGGAGGGCGGCGGCGGTACGGCCGCGCAGCCGCCCGAACCGGGTCCTCCGGAGCCTGTCGTGGCACGTCCTGTGCCCCTGCAGCAGGCCCCGTTGGGCAATCTTGTAACGAAGTAGTGCCGGTTGGTCTTGCCGCCTGGATTCGCCCCGCGGTGTGCCGGTTAAACTCGCCCCGCTGTAAGAAAGATCATGTTGACGGGGTGAATTACTTCCATGAGCGACGCCAGCACGAACCAGTCGACTGCAGACGTCCAGGAGTCCACGGGACGCGGTAAGCACCGGGGTCCGGTCTCGGTCCAGGACAGCGAGACGGCCCCGCGTGGCCGTCACCGCAAGTCGGTCGAGCAGACCGAGGCCGCGGCCTGAGGCAGACGACGACACACGGCCCCGCCCTGCTCACTCGCAGGGGGTGGGGCCGTTTCGTCGTCTCTACTCCCGCCTGAGGCCCAGTACTTCGGCCGCCGCGAAGGTCTCCCCCGCCGGCCGTCGCGCGTAGTGCGGGGTGAGCAGCGCGTCCAGTTCGTCGTAGGTGAAGGCGTCCTGTTTGCTGTCGAACTTGGCCTGCACCCGCGGTCGTTCGACGATGACGACCATCCCTCCGTGTACGACGAGCAGCTGTCCGTTGACGCGCTCGGCGGCCGGTGAGGCCAAGTAGCCGACGAGCGGGGCGACATGCTCGGGGGCGAGGGGGTCGAGTCCCGACTCCGGCTGCTCGAACCCCGCTCCGGAGAAGACGTCCTCGGTCATCCGGGTGCGGGCGCGCGGGCAGATGGCGTTGGCCGTCACGCCGTACTTGGCGAGGGCGAGGGCCGTCGAGGTGGTGAGTCCGACGATCCCGCCCTTGGCGGCCGCGTAGTTGGGCTGTCCGGCGGACCCGGCGAGGAACGCCTCCGAGGAGGTGTTGACGATACGGCCGTACACCGGCCCGCCCGCCGCCTTGGACCGCTCGCGCCAGTGCGCGGACGCGAACCGGGTGGTGTTGAAGTGGCCCTTGAGGTGGACCCGGATCACCGCGTCCCACTCGCCCTCGGTCATGGAGAAGACCATGCGGTCGCGCAGGATGCCCGCGTTGTTGACGAGGATGTCGAGCTTGCCGAACTCGGCGATCGCCAACTCGACCAGTTCCCTGGCCTGTTGGTGGTCACCCACGTCCCCGGTGTGGGCGATCGCCTGGCCGCCCGCGGCCCGGATCTCGTCGGCGACCTGCTCGGCGGGGCCCGCGTCGGCCTCGCCGGAGCCGTCCCGGCCGGGCTGTCCGTAGTCGTTGACGACCACGGCGGCGCCGAGCCGGGCCAGCTCCAGCGCCTCAGCCCGGCCGAGCCCCCGGCCGGCGCCGGTGACGATCGCCGCGAGCCCCTCGAGTGGCAGTGGCCGTGGCAGTGGCACGGTCATCGCGGCCCCTCAGATCTCGATGCAGGTACGGAGGGAGGTCCCGGTGCGCATCTGGTCGAGCGCCTCGTTGATCTCGCTCAGCGGCACCCGGTGGGTGATCAGGCCGTCCAGGTCGACGCGGCCGGCCCGCCACAGGGCGATGGTCCGCTCGTAGGAGCGCAGGACGTCCCCGCCGCCGTACATGGAGGGCAGGATGCGTTTCTCGTCGAAGAACAGCTCGAACATGTTGAGTTGGAGGAAGTCGTCCATGGCGCCCGCGCCGACGACGACGAGGGTGCCGCCGCGCCGGGTGGTCTCGTACGCGGTGCGGGCGGTCGTGGACCTGCCGACGACCTCGAAGACGTAGTCGAAGCCCTCGCCGGCGGTCACCTGCTGCTTGGCGTCGGCGAGTTCGTCCGGGGAGACGGCCCGGGTGGCGCCGAACCTCAGGGCGGCCTCGCGGCGGGAGGCGACCGGGTCGACGGCGACGATCTCGGCGGCGCCCTTGAGGCGGGCCCCCTGGATCGCGGAGATGCCGACGCCTCCGCAGCCGATGACGGCGACCGACGAACCGGCCTCCACGTCCGCGGTGTTGAGGGCGGCGCCGAGTCCGGTGGTGACCCCGCAGCCGATCAGCGCGGCGATGTCGAAGGGCACGTCGTCGGGTATCGGCACCGCGCAGCCCGCGTCGACGACGACCTCCTCGGCGAAGGTGCCGGTGCCCGCGAAGCCGAAGACATCACCGCCGGGGCGGCGGAAGTTGGGAGTGCCCGCGTTCATGAATCCGGCGAGGCACAGTTCGGTCTGGCCGCGCTTGCAGGCGGGACAGGCGCCGCAGGCGGGCAGCCAGCAGACGACGACCCGGTCGCCCGGCTTCAAGTGGCCGACATCCTCCCCGACTTCGAGGATCTCGCCCGCGCCCTCGTGCCCGGGGACGAAGGGCGCCGGCTGCGGGAGGACCCCGCCCATCGCGGACAGGTCCGAGTGGCACAGCCCCGTGGCCCGCACCCGGATCCTGACCCTGCCGGGGCCGAACCCCACCGCCTCGACGTCGTCGTGGACTTCGAGCTTTTCCTGGCCGATCTCGTGCAGTACGGCTGCGCGCATGGTGCGGCTCCCCTCGTACGGCGTGCTGGGTTCAGGAGTGTTCGACGACGGTGTCGGCGAGGACGGGCGCGTCGTCGCGTTCCACGGCACTGACGGCGACCCTGGTGGACTCCGGTGTGTGCCACATCCGGATCCGCAGGGTCTCCCCCGGGTAGACGACCCCGGCGAACCGGGTGGTGTAGGACCGCACCCGGGTCACGTCCCCGCCGAGGAGTGTGTCGACGACCGCCTTGAGCGTCATGCCGTAGGTGCACAGCCCGTGCAGGATGGGCCGTTCGAACCCGGCGACCTTGGCGAACTCCGGGTCGGCGTGCAGCGGGTTCCAGTCGCCGGAGAGACGGTAGAGCAGGGCCTGGTCCTCGCGGATCGGGCGCTCGACGGTCCGGTCGGGCTCACCGGTGGGGGGCTCCAGGCGGGCCGAGGGGCCCCGGTCGCCGCCCCAGCCGCCCTCTCCGCGTACGAAGATCTGGGCGTCGTTGGTCCACAACGGGCCCTCGCCGTCCGCGACTTCGGTCCGCATGACCAGGACGGCCGCCTTGCCCTTGTCGTACACGGCGGCGATGCGGTGGGTGGCGGTCGCGGTGCCCTGGGCGGGCAGGGGGCGGTGGACGACCAGTGACTGGCCGCCGTGCAGGACCTTGGCGAGATCGACGTCGATGCCGGGCATGGACAGACCGCTGATCACTCCCGGCGATCCCGAGCCCGCGACCGTGGCGAAGCTCGGCAGGACGTGCAGCCGGGATTCGAGGGTGTAGCGCAGTTCGTCGGGGTCGGTGGCGGGGCTGGGCTTGTCGGGGTGCGAGCCCGCCCCGATTCCCAGGTGATAGAGCTGGACGTCCTTGGAGTTCCAGGAGATCTCGCCGGTCCGGGGTTCGGCGGCGAGGGCCTTGGCTGCGTCGATGGGCATACGGCTCCTGACAGGGGCGGAGTCAAGACCTCGGTACGGCCGTCCGCACCGTCGGCCGCACCGAGGTCGTCGCGGGCCGATCTAGAACGCGTTCCAGTCCGGCGCCCTCTGTATAGCCGAGCCCACCGCACTTGTGAAGGCTCCTGACGGTGTGTCAGGTCTGGTCGGCCCGGTGTATCAGGCCGGTCCCCGGGGTTCCGCCGCCGTGACATTTGTACTGCCCAAGTCCGTACACGCACATCTGCCGGGCAGGGTCCGCGATGCGTAGCGTCGTCGGTATGACACAGGGGATGCGCGAGGCGGTGCGCTCGGCGCGGGAGCAGCAGCGGTGGTACAAGGCGAACAAGGAACGCCTCAAGGCCGAGTGCGAGACCGCGCGCAAGGCCGGGGAGGTCCCCACGGAAGTCGGCCTCGGCAGCGGGTTCGGGCTGCTGCCCTGGCTGCTGATGGGGATGGGCGCCTGCTCCAACCTCTTCAAGGGCGAGACCCCCAACCCGTGGATCGGCGGCCTCGGGCTGCTCGCCTTCAACTCGCTCTACGTCTACGTCGCGTTCCGCGCCTTTCGCAAGGAGACCCGGGAGGCCACCTCCACGCGGGTGGCGCTGGTGCTGATGGGCCTGGTGACCTGCGGTCTGGCGCTGGGATACGGCGGCAACTGGCTGCTGTTCTTCCCCCTGTTCGGGCTCGCGACGGGTGCGATCGTGCGGCTGCCGCACCTGCGATGGGTGGGAGCGGTCGTGACCGTCATCGCCGGCGCGGCCTCCGTCCTCCGCGACGGCTGGGGCGGGCTCGACGCCGCGTACGCCACCTGGATCTCCACGATGGTCACGGCCGCGATCATGTCCCTCTCCGAGGCGGTACGGCAGTTGCGGGAGGCCCGCGAGGAACTGGCCCGGCGCGCGGTCGAGGAGGAACGGCTGCGGTTCTCCCGGGATCTGCACGATCTGCTCGGGCACACGCTGTCGGTGATCGTGGTCAAGTCGGAGGCGGCCCGGCGCCTCGCACCACGCGACCTGGACGCGGCACTCGTCCAGGTCGGCGACATCGAGTCGGTGGGACGGCAGGCGCTCACCGAGATCCGCGAGGCGGTGACCGGCTATCGCGAGGGCAGCCTCAGCACCGACCTCGACCGTGCCGTCTCGGCCCTGCGCGCCGCGGGCATCGAGCCCGCCGTCCGCCGCTCCGGTCACCCGCTCACCGCCCAGACCGAGGCCCTGCTGGGCTGGGTGGTCCGCGAGGCGGTGACCAACGCGGTACGGCACAGCGGGGCGAGGCGATGCGAGATCTCGGTGGAGGGCTCGGCGGAACGGGTGCGGCTGCGCGTCTGGGACGACGGCCGGGGGACGACGGCGGCCACAGGGGCGACCGTGGGTGACGACACCCTCGACAAGGTGGGTGACGGCACCCTCGGCACCATGGGTGAGGGCGCCCCCGACAAGGGCGGCACCGGTCTCAAGGGGCTCGCGGAGCGGCTGGCCGCGGCGGGTGGGCGGCTGGAGGCGGAGCCGGGGCCGCGGGGCGGGTTCGTGGTGCGGGCCGAGTTGCCGGTCGAGTCGGTGGAGCCGTTGCCGCCCGGCGGGCCGGCGGAGGACGCGCGCCGGGCCCGGATCGGGGATGCGGCCAGGTGACGCCGTACAGGCCCGGCCGCCCCTCCGCACCCCCCGGCCGCCCCCTCCCCTTCCCCCCTCTTCACTCTTCTGTTCTCAAGGATCGGGCGCCTCAGCGCAACGGAGTCACACCCCCACCGAGCCCGCCCCCGCGCCCTACGCTTGGGCCGTGAACGAGATGCCCCGGGATCACCGGCCCGCCAAGTCGATCCGCGTGCTGCTCGCCGAGGACCAGGGCATGATGCGCGGGGCGCTCGCGTTGTTGCTCGGGATGGAACCGGACATCCAGGTCGTGTCCCAGGTCGCGGCGGGGGACGTGATCGTGGACGCGGCGCTCACGCACCGCCCCGACGTGGCGCTCCTCGACATCGAGCTGCCGGGGATGAGCGGTCTGGACGCCGCCGCCGAACTGCGCGACCAGGCGCCGGACTGCCGGGTGCTGATCCTGACCACCTTCGGACGACCTGGCTATCTGCGCCGGGCCATGGAGGCGGGTGCCGCCGGTTTCCTCGTCAAGGACGGTCCCGTCGAGGAGCTGGCCGCCGCGATCCGCCGAGTCCTGACCGGCGAGACCGTGATCGACCCCGCCCTCGCCGCGGCCGCCCTCAGTGCCGGCCCGAACCCCCTCACCGCCCGTGAGTGCGATGTCCTCAAGGCCTCCGCGGACGGATCGACGGTGGCCGACATCGCCGACGGACTCCGTCTCTCCGAGTCCACCGTCCGCAACTACCTCTCCGCCGCCATCGGCAAGACCGGCACCCGCAACCGGATGGAGGCACTGCGGGCGGCCCGGCAGCAGGGGTGGCTGTGAGTCCGGCGGTGCCCTACTCGACCACCTCCGCCGTCTTGTACTCGGCCCCCTTCGGCGCCAGGCACACGAACCAGTCGTAGGGGGAACCCTCCGCCGGGCGGATCGCCTCGACGTCGGTGCCGGTGCCGGAGGCGGCCCGCTCCACCACGGTCGCCGTCCGGTTCGTCCAGGCGCAGTTGACGCGCTGGGCGGTCTTGGCGACATAGCCGATGACGAGACGGACGTCCTTCGTGTCGCCGGGTTCGAGGGGCAGGGAGCCGGACATGAGATCCGTGCCCGTCAGAGCGTCCGACTCGGGGACGGTGTTCTCCATGACTTTCCTCGACTCGCCGCCGTAGTCGAGGTGCACGAAGTAGGCGATCCTGCCCACCAGGTCCGAGGCCTCGCGGACGTCGGGCGGGGACTCGCCGTGGGCCCGCATCGCGTTCATCGTGGCCCGGGCCTCCGCCGTGTCGACCGGCGCCTGCCATGAATCGAGGGTGACCCGCCACTCCTTGCCGTCATCCGTGCCGCTCGCCAGCGTGGTCCGGTTGACGGGCTCGAACGCGCGGGGCGTGCCGGTGGCCGACGGCCGGGTGGCCACCGCGCCCCCGCCACCGTCGCCACCGTCGCCACCCGGCAGCCCCGCCACCGCGAGCGTCGCCGAGGAACCCGCGAGAACCAGTGCCGTGGCCGCGGCCACCGCCCAGCGGCGGGCCCGGCGCCTGCGGCCACCGCGGAGCACCTCCTGGTAGGGGGCTATGCCGATCTCGACCTCGTCGGCGGCGTCGGCCAGCAGGAGGGCGATGTCGCTGTCGCTCATGTCGTGGTTCCTCTCCCGGTCCGCGCTCATCACTTCCGCCCTCCCTGCGTCACCATGTCGGCCAGTCCTGGTATGGCGCGGAGTTTCGCGATCCCCTTGGCCGCGTTGCTCTTCACCGAGCCGACCGAGCAGCCCATCGCCTCGGCCGTCTGGGTCTCGGTCAGGTCCTCCCAGTACCGCAGGACCACTGCCTCCCGCTGCCGGGGCGGGAGTTGGGCCAGCGCCGTCAGCAGGGCGCCGCGGTCGTCGGCCTGGGCGATGCGGTCACCGGTGTCGGCGATCTCGCGCACCAGGCCCGAGTCGTCCCCCCGCGCCAGGAACTCCCTGAGCCTCTTGCGGTGCTTGCGCGCGTGAGCGTTGATCATCACGCGCCGTACGTACGCCTCCGGATCGTCCGCCGAGCCGACCCTGCGCCAGGCCACATAGACCTGTTCGAGCGTCGACTGGACCAGGTCCTCCGCCGCGTGCTGCTCCCCCGTGAGGAGAAATGCCGTCCGCATCAGCCGCGGCCAGCGGCCGACGACAAAGCTCTGGAACTCCTCGTCCCGAGCCTGTTTCCGATCCCCCATGGGCACCTCCTAGATGTCTTAAGGAGTCCATGAGCGGCCCGGACCGTTGCCTCACGCCCCCGGAATTCTCCGAGGCAGCCACACCAGCATGAGCACCACCCCTGCCAGCAGCACCCCGGTCCCCACTCGGAACGCCAGCGCGTACCCCTCCGTCAGCGCCTCCGGCGCCTCCACATCCCCCGTCCGGGCCGCCGCCAGCGTCGACAGGACCGCGAGCCCGAGCGAGCCGCCCATCGTGCGCGACGTGTTCACCAGGCCCGACACCAGGCCGGCCTCTCCCGGTGCCGCCCCCGAGGTGGCGAGCGAGGCGAGCGGGGTCGAGGCGAGGCCCGCGCCCAGCATCATCAGGATCCCGGGGCCCATGATCGAGGTGACGTAGCCGCCGTCCGCGGTCATCGTCGACTGCCAGCCGTAGCCGGCCAGCGCGACGAGCGTCCCCAGGACCGCCACCCGGCGCGCCCCGAGTCCGTGCATGAGGCGGGGCGCGAGCTTGGAGCCGAGCACGATCGCCAGGGAGCTCGGCAGCATGGAGAGCCCGGCTTCGAGCGGGGAGTATCCGAGGACGTTCTGGGCGTACAGCGTGATGAAGTACCACGTGCAGAACAGGGCGGAACCGGTCAGGAACATCGCCGCGTTCGCCGACGCCACCGCCCGCACCCGGAGCAGTCCGAGCGGCATCAGCGGGGCCGCCGTACGGGACTCGACGAGCAGGAAGCCGCAGATCAGCACCAGCCCGACCGTCAGCGGGACCAGTGTGGCGGCCGCCGTCCACCCCTCGGCCCCGGTCTGCGAGATGCCGTACGCCAGCACCGCCAGTCCCCCGGTGACCAGCAGCGCGCCCGGCAGGTCCAGGCGCCGCCCGTCCCCTCTGCGGCTCTCGGTCAGCCACCACAGCGAGCCCAGGAGCACCACGGCGCCTACGGGGACGTTGATCAGCAGCACCCAGCGCCAGGACAGGGTGTCGACGAGGAGTCCGCCGAAGAAGCCGCCCGCCGCGCCGCCGCCCGCGCCCACCGCCGTCCAGGTGGCGATGGCCCGGGCCCGCGCGGGACCTTCCGGGACCGCCGAGGTCACGATCGTCAGCGTGGCGGGGGCGAGGACCGCCGCGCCGAGGCCCTGCGCGGCCCGGGCGGCCAGCAGTTCGCTGCCCTGCCGGGCCAGGCCGCCGGCCAGCGAGGCCGCCGTGAACAGGCCGAGGCCGACCAGGAACATCCGCTTGCGGCCGTAGAGGTCACCGGCCCGGCCGCCGAGGAGCATGAACCCGGCGAAGGCGATGGAGTAGGCGTTCACGACGAACTGCAGGCCGGACTCGCTCATGCCCAGGTCGGCGCGTACGGAGGGCAGCGCCACGTTGACGACGGACACGTCGAGGACGACCAGGAACTGGCCCGCGCACGCCAGCGCGACCACGAGCCAGGCGGGCGGAGCGGGTCGGGTACGGCGGGGTCCGCGGGCGAGGTCGGCGGCTTCCAGCATGGTCGTCATGCTCTCAATCCGGCTCCGCTTCCCCAAGAGAATATAAAGAAATCGTTAGTACGCCGAAGCATCGGAATAGTTGCCCACGCATACGTAGTTCAAGCCACACGTAACCAGAGTCCACGTCCCACACAGCCCCATCTCCAGGCCCGGAGGCCTCCCTCACATGACGCACACGCCGACCGACCAGCCCACCCGGAGAGCGTCCGGCGCTGTCGTCCCGGTGCTCGCCTTCGCGGGCATCGTGGTCGCGGTGATGCAGACCCTGCTCGTCCCGGTCATCAAGGACCTGCCGCAACTGCTGGACACCGAGCCCAGCAACGCCACCTGGGTCCTGACGTCCACCCTGCTCTCGGGCGCCGTCGCCACCCCGATCATGGGCCGCCTCGGCGACCTCTACGGCAAGCGCCGCATGCTCATCCTCAGCCTCGCCGTGATGGTGGTCGGCGCCTTGGTCAGCGCCCTCACCAGCGAGCTGCTCACGATGATCGCCGGCCGCACGCTCCAGGGCTTCGCCATGGGCGCGATCCCCCTCGGCATCGGCCTGATGCGCGACATGCTGCCGCGCGAGAAGCTCGGCTCGGCGATGGCCCTGATGAGCTCCTCCATCGGCGTCGGCGGCGGCCTCGCGCTGCCCCTCGCCGCCCTGATCGCCCAGCACGCCGACTGGCACGCCCTCTTCTACGGCGCGGCCGGCATCGGCGCCCTCTCGATCGCCCTCACCCTCCTCGTCGTACCGGAGTCCCCGGCACGCGCCGAGGGCACCTTCGACGTGCTGGGCGCGATCGGCCTCTCCACCGGACTCGTCCTCTTCCTCCTCCCCATCACCAAGGGCAGCGACTGGGGCTGGACCTCGGGCACCACGCTCGGCCTCTTCGCCGCCGCCGCGGTCGTCCTCGTCCTGTGGGGCGTCATGGAACTGCGGGTGAAGGCCCCCCTGGTCGACCTGCGCACCACGGCCCGCCCGGCGGTCCTCTTCACCAACCTGGCGTCGATCATGGTCGGTGTCTCCTTCTACGTCGTCTCGCTCGTCCTTCCCCAGCTGCTCCAGCTCCCGAAGGCGACGGGCTACGGCCTCGGCCAGTCGATGGTCGTCGCGGGTCTGCTGGTCGCTCCGCTGGGCCTGACGATGATGTTCACGGCGCCGGTGTACGCGCGGCTGTCGGCGAAGTACGGCCCCAAGTTCACCCTCATCCTCGGCATGCTGGTCATCGCGATCGGCTACGGCGCGGGCCTCGGCCTCATGAGCGCGGCCTGGCAGAGCCTCGTGATCGCGGTCGTGCTGGGCGCGGGCATCGGTCTCGCGTACTCCTCCCTCCCCGCGCTGATCGTCGGCGCGGTGCCGGCCTCGGAGACGGGCGCGGCCAACGGCCTGAACACGCTGATGCGGTCCATCGGTACGTCCGTGTCGAGCGCCGTGATCGGGATGGTGCTGGCGAACACCGCGAACAACGTGGGCGGCGTCGCGGTACCGACCATGCACGGTTTCCGGGTGTCCTTCCTCATCGCGACCGGTGCGGTGGCGATCGGCCTGCTGATGGCCCTGTTCCTGCCGAAGCCGAACAAGGCTCCGCAGCTCCGGGCCACCAGTGAGGAGGAGACGGCCATCGAGCGCGCCGAGGAGGTGCTGCGGGGCTTCCGTGGCCGGGTCCTGGACGCCTCCGGCTCTCCCGTCGCCCGCGCCAAGGTCACGCTGATCGACCAGCGGGGCCGACAGGCGGGCGCCACCCTCTCCGCCGACGACGGCTCCTACGTCCTCACCGTCCCGGCCCAGGGCTCCTACGTCCTCGCCGCCCGAGCCACCGGGCACGGCCCGCTGGCCTCCTCGGCCACCCACGCGGGCGACGACCGGGCGATCGACCTGGACCTGGCCCTGCCGGGGGAGACGGTCACGGCCTGACCGGTCCCCTGAACACACCGCACCCCCGTCCCGGGTTGTTGGGGACGGGGGTGCGGTGTGTTTGGGGGGTGGCGTGTCCGGGGGTGCCGGTGTGATCGGGAGTGCGGGGTAATCGGAGGTGCGGGGGTGATCGGGGGTGGTGTGTCCAGCGGTGCGGTGTGTCCGGCAGCTGTGCGTCCGCAGGCGGTGCGTCCGGAGGCGGTGCGTCCGAAGGTGCGTGGAAGGGCGTAGGCCGGAGGTCTGCCTGCGGTCATCGGCCCCAGGTCCGCGCGTGGCCGTCGGGTCGCCGGGGTCGCCGGGATCGGCTGGCCGCGGGGCTGATGTCGGCTGGCGGAGGGCTGATCGGGGGCAGGGGCCGCCTGCACGGACGGCGGGGGACGGAGCCGGCTCGTGGGGGACGGCGGCAGGTCGGAGCCGACCGACGCGGGACGACGGAGAGCCGGGACGCAGGCCGCAGGTCGCAGGCCGCAGGTCGCAGGCCGCAGGTCGCAGGCCGCAGGCCGCAGGCCGCAGGCCGCAGGCGACCGCAGGTCAGGTCGGCCTGCGTCACGGCCGCTCACGCCACCGAGCCGCCCACCACTGCAATCCCCCGCCCCCTTAGGCTGCCCGTACCGGACGACTGGAAGGAACCCCCATGGCCGCGGCCGCACCCAAGCCCGAGATCCTCGCCGCCTTCGAGGCCGCGAAGGGGTTCATGCCGGTCGGCGAGGGGCTGGCCCTCTACGAGGCCGCCCTGGACGCCGGGCGGCTCGGGCTGCCGTTGCTTGAGGTCGGGACGTACTGCGGCCGTTCCGCGATCCTGCTCGGGGACGCGGCCCGCGAGGCCGGTGTCACCGCGCTGACCGTCGACCACCACCGCGGCAGCGAGGAGCAGCAGCCGGGGTGGGAGTACCACGACCCGGAGACCGTGGACCCGGAGCTCGGGGTGATGGACACCCTGCCGACCTTCCGCAGGACCCTGTACCGGGCCGGCCTGGAGGACCACGTGGTCGCCGTCGTCGGACGCTCCCCGCAGATCGCGAAGATCTGGCACACCCCTCTCGCCCTCGTCTTCGTCGACGGCGGCCACACCGACGAGCACGCGAACGCCGACTACGAGGGCTGGGCCCCGCACGTGGCCGAGGGCGGGCTGCTCGTCATCCATGACGTGTTCCCGGAGCCGGAGGACGAGTTCACCGGGCAGGCCCCCTACCGTATCTACCTCCGGGCCCTGGCCTCCGGGGCGTTCACGGAGGTCTCCGCGACCGATTCCCTGCGGGTGCTGCGGCGAACGCGGGCGGGGATCTGAGAGCAGGGTTAGAGTCGCAGACGTGTCGTACGCAGGCCCTGAATTCGATTCCCCCCAGCCCCGCCGCCCCCGGCCCCGGCCGCTGGCCCTCTCTCTCGCCGTCCTCGTGCCGGGCGCGTTGCTCGGGTGGCTCGTGTACGCGGGCGTGAGCGGGGCCGCCGACGGCAACGGGACGGCGGCCGAGGCGAGTCCGCGGGCGAGTGCTCCGCCGGCCGTCTCCTCCACCACCGCCGACGACAAGGAACCCACCTCGCTCAGGGGCAAGGTCGTCGTCATCGACCCGGGGCACAACCTCACCAACTTCCGGCACACGGCCGAGATCAACCGCAAGGTCGACATCGGCACGAACCGCAAGGAATGCGACACGACGGGGACGTCCACCAACTCCGGTTACGCGGAGGCCAAGTTCACCCTCGACGTCGCCCACCGGCTGCGCACGCTGCTGGAGAGGCAGGGCGCGACGGTGAAGCTGACGCAGGACGGCGACCGGCCCTACGGGCCCTGCGTGGACGAGCGGGCCAGGATCGGCAACCGGGCCAAGGCCGACGCGGTGGTGTCGATCCACGCGGACGGCGCGGGCGCCGGGCAGCGCGGCTACCACGTGATCCTGCCGGGCCGCGTCCACCAGGGCATCGCCGACACCCGCCGTATCGTCGCCCCCTCGGCGCGACTCGGCAAGGACGTCGCGGCCGACTTCCGACGCGCGACGGGCACGCGCCCCTCCAACTACGTCGGCGACGGCACCGGCCTGGTCACCCGCACCGACCTGGGCGGCCTCAACCTCTCGACGGTCCCCAAGGTGTTCATCGAATGCGGCAACATGCGCGACAGCAAGGACGCGGCACTCCTCACGAGCGCGGCCTGGCGCCAGAAGGCCGCGCAAGGAATCTCTGAGGGAATCGTGAGTTTCCTGCGCGGGTAACGATCGGCGCGCAGATCCCGTCGTACGCTCCGCCCCGCCGGGCGATAGGGTCTACCGACGACGAGACGACCTACGAAGGACTTGAAGTGAATATCCGCTCCCTCACTCGAGGCGACGGCGTGGTGATCGGTGCAGCGGTGTTGCTGTTCATCGCGTCGTTCCTCGATCTGTACTCGGTCGACGGAGCCCCCGACGACGCCGACCTCCCCAGCGCCTGGGCGAGCGGTCCGGTCGTGATGGGGGTTGTCCTCGCGGGCATCATCGGCGCCGCCCTCGTCGTCGTGTCGCGCGGGCTGCCGCAGCTTCCCAAGCCGGCGGGGCTCGACCTCGGCCAGGTCGGCACCGCGTTCACGGTGTTCGCCGCGTGGAGCGCGCTCGGGAACGTCTTCGACCCGCTGAGCGCCGCGGACTACGGCTCCAGTTCGGACACCGTCAGCGCCGGCATCGGCCTGATCCTCGCTCTCGTCGCCACCGTGGTGATGGCCGGGGCCGCCATCGCCACCCCGCTCGTCCCCGCCCTCCAGGCCGGCCTGATCCCGGCCCCCAAGCCGCCCCAGCCGCAGCCCTACGGCGCCCAGCCGCCCGGTGGTTACGGCTACCCGGGTGCCCAGCAGCCGGGGCAGCAGGGCGGGCACGGGCAGCCGTACGGCGGTCAGCCGCAGCCGGGGCAGCCGTTCGGCTCGCAGCCCCAGCCGCAGGCGCAGGCCCCGCAGCCGCCGGCCGCCGAGTTCTCGCCGTTCTGGTTCGCCGTGCCGGTGCCGCGTCCGCTGTTCGCGGAGGACGGCTCGCCGACGCCGATCGCCGAACTCGCCCCGGGCACCTGGTACCTGGCCGTGGAGCAGCGTGGTCCGGCTCTGGTCGCCCAGACGCAGGACGGCCGCCGTGGCGTGCTGCAGGACACGAGCGGCATTCAGCGCGGCTGAGCCCTTCGAGGTCGTACGACGGCCCCTCGCCCCTTCCGGGCGGGGGGCCGTTGCCGTACATTCGCGAGCGGCCCTGATAGCTGACGAACCGTCAGGAGGTGTCGTGCGACTCGGACTTGCGCTCGGCTACTGGGGCCGCGGCCCCTCCCCCGACCAGGTGCCGCTGGCCCAGGAGGCGGAGCGGCTCGGCTACCACTCGGTGTGGACGGCCGAGTCGTGGGGGTCGGACGTGTTCACACCGCTCACCTGGATCGCGGCGCGGACCTCAACGATCAGGCTGGGTACGGCGGTTGCGCAGATGGCGGCCCGTTCGCCGACCACCACCGCCATGCACGCCCTCACCCTGGACCATCTCTCCGGCGGCCGGGTCATGCTCGGGCTCGGGCTGTCGGGGCCGCAGGTCGTCGAGGGCTGGTACGGCCGTCCGTTCCCCAAGTCGCCGCTGACCGCGACCCGGGAGTACGTCGACGTCGTACGGCAGGTGCTGAGGAGGCAGGCGCCGGTCGCGCTGGACGGGCGCTTCCACTCCCACCCCTACCGGGGCCCGGACGGCACCGGGCTCGGCAAGGCGCTCAAGCCGATCACCCATCCCCTGCGGGCCGATCTGCCGATCCTGCTGGGCGCGGAGGGTCCGAAGAACGTCGCCCAGACCACCAGGATCGCGGACGGCTGGCTGCCGCTGTACTGGTCACCGAACCGGCCCGAGGTCTACGAGGCCTCGCTCACCGAAGCCCCGGAGGGGTTCCTCGTCGCCCCCATGGCCCAGGTGCGGGTCTGCGACGACGTGACCGAGGGGCTGCTGCCCGTCAAGACGATGCTCGGCTTCTACATCGGCGGGATGGGCCACGCGGCCCGCAACTTCCACGCCGACCTGATGGCCCGCATGGGGTACGAGGAGGAGGCGCGCAGGATCCAACGGCTGTTCCTGGAGGGCCGCCGCGAGGAAGCCGTACTGGCCGTACCCGACGCCTTCGCCGACGAAATCTCCCTGGTCGGCCCACGCGAACGCATCGCCGAGCGGCTGGAGTCCTGGCGCAAGAGCCCGGTGACCGACCTGCTGGCACTGGCCCCGGACCGCGAATCGCTGCGGGTCCTCGCGGAACTCAACACATGAGGCCGAGAATCCCGCGGCGGCTCCCGGATCGCCGCCGCCGCCCAGAGGCCGTACTGGCCGTACCCGACGCCTTCGCCGACGAAATCTCCCTGGTCGGCCCACGCGAACGCATCGCCGAGCGGCTGGAGTCGTGGCGCAAGGGGCCGGTGACGGACCTGCTGGCGCTGGCCCCGGACCGCGAATCGCTGCGGGTCCTTGCGGAGCTCAACGCTTGAGGCCAGGTTTCGCCCGAGAAATCGCGGCCATTCGAACACCATGTCCACTCATACGCGCCGTGGTGCCAACTCAGCCGGGACGGTCATAGCGGTCGTCGCCGACATCATGGCCCTCATCCTGGGCCTGTGGATCCTCATGTACCTGCTGGATGCCAACCGCGCGAACGACTTCGTGCAGTTCATCCACGACGCCGCCCGCTGGCTCGCCGGCTGGTCCTACAACCTCTTCACGTTCGACGAGGCGTGGGCCCGGGTCGTCGCCGGCTACGGCCTGGCAGCGGTGGTCTACCTGTTCGTGGGTCACGCCATCGCGAACCGGGCCCATCGCCACTGAGCGCTCCACCGGGGGTGCCGTCGTCGGCTGCGGCGCCGTCGTGGCTGGTCGCGCAGTCCCCCGCGCCCCTTCACGGCGCTGCCGCACCCCGCGTTCTCAGGCGCAGCAGTCAGGATCGAGCCCAAGCGGCAGACGCTCTCCGCCGAACACCGCGCACGTCGCCTCATGACCCCCGAGCGCGGCGACGGCCAGGAGCAGAGACCCGGCCGTCCACGTCGTGAGCTCCCGCGGCCAGATCGCCGAGTCCTCGAAGACGTACCCGGTCCAGTACAACCCGCTCTCCGCGTCCCGCAGATGCTGGATCGACTGGAGTATCTCCAGCGCCCGGTCGGACTCGCCCGTCACCCACAGGGCCAGGGCGAGTTCGGCCGACTCGCCGCCCGTCACCCACGGGTTGGGGACGACGCAGCGCACCCCGAGGCCGGGTACGACGAACCGCTCCCAGCCCTCCTCGACACGGGACTTGGCCTCCGCGCCGGTCAACGCCCCGCCCAGGACCGGGTAGTACCAGTCCATGGAGTAGCGGTCCTTGTCGAGGAAGCGCTCCGGGTGCCGGCGGATCGCGTGCCGCAGCGCGCCGACGGCCAACTCCCAGTCGGGCTGGGCCTCTTCGCGCTGTTCGGCGATCGCGAGGGCGCACCGCAGCGCGTGGTGGATCGACGAAGACCCGGTCAGCAGGCCGTCCGCGACCGCCGTACCGTCGTCGTCCCGCTTCCACCCGATCTGGCCACCCGGCTGCTGGAGTTCGAGGACGAACTCCATCGCCGCGTACACGGTCGGCCACATGCGGTCGAGGAACGTGTCGTCCCCGGTGGACAGGTAGTGGTGCCACACTCCTACGGCTATGTAGGCGACGAAGTTCGTCTCGCGCCCCCGGTCGGTGACCTCCGTGAAGTCACCGTCCTGGTAGGCGGCGTACCAGGAGCCGTCCTCGTTCTGGTGCCGCGCGAGCCACTCGTACGCCCGCTCGGCGGCCTCGTGCTCGCCCGCCGCGTCCAGAGCCATCGCGGCCTCGGTGTGGTCCCACGGGTCCAGGTGATGGCCGCGGAACCACGGGATCGCCCCGTCCTCGCGCTGCGCGGCCAGGACCCCGGCGACGGTCTGGGCGGCCTGCTCGGCGGTCAACACCCCGGGCAGGACAAGGTGTTCGGTGCGCGAAGTCGTCACCGCGCGTCCACGGAGGACATGGCGGGCAGGTGGGGCTTGGTCGCGTAGGCCACGAAGCTCTTGCCGATCAGCGGGTTGAGCGCCTGTTCGGCGACCCGGGTGGCCAGCGGCTTCTTCATGATGTCCCAGACCAGCAGCTTGTGGTACGCCTGCACCGGCAGCGCCTTGTCGTTGTCGACGCCGAACGCGCACTTCAGCCACCAGTACGGGGAGTGCAGGGCGTGCGCGTGGTGGGTGCCGTACGGCTTGAGGCCGGCCTCGCGGATCTTCGCGAGGAGTTCGTCCGCCTTGTAGATGCGGATGTGGCCGCCCTCGACCTCGTGGTAGGCGTCGGACAGGGCCCAGCAGACCTTCTCGGGACCGTAGCGCGGGACGGTGATCGCGATGCGGCCGCCGGGCTTCAGCACCCGGACCATCTCGGCGAGTACGCCCTTGTCGTCGGGGATGTGCTCCATCACCTCGGAGATGATCACGACATCGAAGGACTCGTCGGGGAAGGGCAGGGCCAGGGCGTCGCCCTCCATGGCGGTGGCGGTGGCGCCCTCGGGGGCCTCCCCGGCCTCCTTCATCGCCGCGAACCACTTGGCGACCTCGCGGATCTCCTCGGCGTTCTGGTCCAGCGCCACGACCTGCGCGCCGCGCCGGTAGCACTCGAAGGCGTGCCGGCCGGCCCCGCAACCGAGGTCCAGGACGCGGTCGCCCGGCGCGAGCGGGAACCGGGAGAAGTCGACGGTCAGCACGTGGCCCTGCTTTCGGGATAGACACCGGTGTCTGTGGTCGGGGGTGCGGACTCGGGAGCCCAGGTGGCCGCGGAGCGGCGCGTTGGCGTGGGGGCCGGGCCGGCGATCGCCTCGCGGTACCGGGACACCGTGCCCTCCGCGGCTTTCGCCCAGGTGAACTTGGCCAGTACCCGCTCACGTCCGGCCCGGCCGAGCCGCGCCCTGAGGTCCGGGTCGGCCAGGAGACGGCTGAGGGCGGTCGCGAGTGCCCCCGGGTCCCCCGGCGGTACCGCGAGGCAGGTCTCGCCGTCCCGCCCTGCGACCTCGGGGATCGCGCCGCCCGTCGTGGCGACCAGCGGGGTTCCGGTCGCCATCGCTTCGGCGGCCGGCAGGGAGAAGCCCTCGTAGAGCGACGGCACGCAGGCGACCTCCGCCGAGCGGACCAGGTCGACCAGTTCCGCGTCCGAGATGCCCTTCACGAAGTCGACGGCGCCTTCGAGGCCGTAGCGCTCCACGGCCTGGGCGACCGGGCCCTCGGTGGGCCGGGTGCCGACGACGACCAGGTGGGCGCCGGGATGTTCGGTGCGTACCTTCGCCAGCGCCTCGACGAGGAAGACCAGGCCCTTGAGGGGCACGTCGGCGCTGGAGGTCGTGACGATCCGGCCCGGTATCACGGGGACCGACGGATCCGGCGAGAACTGGTCGGTGTCGGCGCCGATGTGGACGACGTGGATGCGGTCGCCGCGGACGCCCAGGTGGTCGACGATCTCTTGGCGGGAGGTGCCGGAGACGGTGAGCACGGACGGCAGGCGGCGGGCCACCCGCTTCTGCATGCGGGTGAAGGCGTACCAGCGGCGCTTGGACAGCCGCTGCTGCCAGCCCTCGGCCGCGTCCAGCTCCAACTGGCGGTCCACGGTGATGGGGTGGTGGATGGTGGTCACCAGCGGCGCGCCGACGTCGCCCAGCAGGCCGTAGCCGAGGGTCTGGTTGTCGTGAATCACGTCGAACTCACCAGTGCGGGCCCGGAGATGGCGTCGGGCCCGCAGGGAGAAGGTGAGCGGCTCGGGGAAGCCGCCGGTCCACATCGTGGCGACTTCCAGGGCGTCGATCCAGTCCCGGTACTCGTCGCGTCGGGGAGTGCGGAAGGGGTCCGGGAAGCGGTAGAGGTCCAGGCTGGGCAGCTCGGTCAGGCTCAGGCCGTCGTAGCCCGGGTCGAGGACCGGGTACGGCTGGGAGCCGATGACCTCGACGCGGTGGCCGAGGCGGGCCAACTCGCGCGAGAGGTGCCGTACATAGACGCCCTGCCCGCCGCAGAACGGGTTCCCTTTGTAAGTGAGGAGCGCGATACGGAGCGGTCGCTCGCCGTCGACTGCCAGGTCCTCGAAGGCCCCGGCCTGACTGGCCTCAGCGGTCACTCTGGGCCCCCTTCTGACTGCACTGTCCCGCGAGATTACGACGAGACGGTAATCTAGAACAAGTTTCAGACTTGATCGTTCAGGAGGCTCTGAATCTACCGGCAGGTAGGGGTCCTGTGAGCGGTGGATCAGGTGATTCACGCCACGAACGCCGCGTCCGCGCCACGGCCCGGCACCCTGCCATGCTGTGTGATCGCAAGCCCTCACGGACTGTCACGGAACCCAAGGTGGACAAGGTGGCCAAGCCGGCCGGAGTGGAAGCCAGTACCGCACGGGCGGTCACGCCACCGCTGACCGAGCGGCAGGAGGCGCGGCGCCGCCGCATCCTGCACGCGAGCGCGCAGTTGGCGAGCCGCGGCGGGTTCGACGCGGTGCAGATGCGGGAGGTCGCCGAGTCCTCGCAGGTGGCGCTCGGCACTCTTTACCGCTACTTCCCTTCCAAGATCCATCTGCTGGTCGCGACCATGCAGGACCAGCTGGAACACATGCACGGCACGCTCCGCAAGAAGCCGCCGCAGGGCGAGACGGCGGCCGAGCGGGTCGCGGAGACCCTGATGCGGGCCTTCCGCGCCCTCCAGCGCGAACCGCATCTGGCCGACGCGATGGTCCGCGCGCTGACCTTCGCGGACCGCAGTGTGAGCCCGGAGGTCGACCAGGTCTCCCACCAGACCACGCTGATCATCCTGGACGCCATGGGCCTCGCGGACCCGACGCCCGAGCAGCTCTCCGCGGTCCGCGTCATCGAGCACACCTGGCACTCCGCCCTGATCACCTGGCTCTCGGGCCGTGCCTCCATCGCCCAGGTGAAGATCGACATCGAGACGGTGTGCAGACTGATCGACCTCACGGAGCGCAGGCCCTAGCCGACCCCCGTCCCGACCCGCCTCCGCCAGGCCGACCCCCGTCCCCGGTTCGCTTCCTCCTGGCACCCCGGACGGGCCTGCCTCCACCTCGCCCCCCGGTCCCGGCCCGCCTCCCCCTAGCCGACCGCCGCGAGCCCGCTCCAGCTCCGGCCGATCGGCGTCTCCCCCGCCCACCGCTCCAGCAGCCGCCGGGCCTCCTCCTCGGGGGCGCCGAGGGAGACCTGCTGAGCGCCTGCCTCGACCGAACGCTCCTGTTCGTGGGTGCCCTCGCTGCAGCAGGCGCACAGCATGCGGACGCTGCTCGCCGGTTCGGCGCCGAAGCCGTGGTCGGTGAAGAGTTCGACCAGGGCGTGCAGGTCGGATGTGTCGCCCGCTGCCACCGTGACCTCCAGGGTGGGCAGTTCGGACGCCTCGAAGAGCAGGAGTTCGTCGAAGACGGGGTAGGGGGCGCCCTCGACAACCCGCTCGCCGTTCGGTTCGCCGTCGTGGACGACGATCTCGCCGTAGCGCCGGCCGCCCGTGACGGGCACGTTGACGACCCGGCCGCGGGTCGGGCACAACCGCTCGATCCAGACGACCTCGCGCTCGCCTCCGGTGTCGAGGCGCACGCAGGCGTGTCCGAAGCGGCCGTCGATCGGCCCCTCGCCGTCCGGGAGCTCGATGCCGAAGCCGCTCCACGCGTCCCGTGCCGTTGCCCAGTCCCGCTGGATCGTGGCCGCGATGCCGAGGTTCCAGTACGCCGGGTCGCCCTCACCGCGCGGAGAGCGGGCCGCGGCCTCCCGGCCCAGTTCGTACGCCTTGGCCCAGTTCCGCAGGAACTTGTGGGCGAGCGCGGCGTCGTACCACCACACCGCGCTGGCCTCCAGGTCCGGGAAGTGCGCGAGCACCCGCTCGTACAGCTCGGCGGCGCGCAGCCACTCCTCGGCGTCCCAGGCCGCACGCGCCTGCTCGATCAGCTGCCTGGCCTCGGACTTCTTCACGCTTTCCCACCCCATCGGTCCCGGTTGACGACCGCAGGAGCGTACGCCCGCACGCGAGGGACCCACGAGACGGGTTCCCTTCGCCGGCATGGTCCGGATCAGGTCCTGGGGGTCGCCGTCGAGCCTTCCCGCTGCTCTCCGGCCTCTCAGCCCTACCGTCGACGTCGGCCCCGGCGGACGCCTTCGCGTCCCGCCCGAGTCGGCTACTCCGGTCGGACTCCCTCACTCGCCTCGTGGGCCTACGTCCAGAATAGAACGCGCGTCCGTGAATGAAACCCCCTGAACCATGATTTTCCGGGCCCTCACTCCTCCGGCGGGAACACCGGCTCCCCGCTCCCCAGCAGCCTGATCATGATGGCCTCCACCGGGCAGTTCTCGGCCGCCGCCAGGATCTGCTCGTTGGCATCGGTCTCCGGGTCGGCCGGGTGGGACTGGCGGGCGGTGTCCAGGCGGAAGCCGCCGGGGGCGGTGTGGACGCACTGGGCCGAGCCGATGCACAGGGTTCGGTCCACCTCGACGTTCCAGCGGTCCCCCATCGCTGCTCACGCCTCCCAGCCGGCCGGAAGATGGATCATCTTGTGCTCCAGGTACTCGCCGTAGCCCTCCGGGCCGAACTCCCTTCCCAGGCCGGAGTTCTTGTAGCCGCCGAAGGGGCCGAGCATGTCGAGGCTGAAGGTGTTGACGTTGTAGGTACCGGTACGCACCTGCCTCGCGACCTCGATGCCGCGCTCCACGTCGGCCGTCCACACGCTGCCGGACAGGCCGTAGTCGGAGTCGTTGGCGATCTTCACGGCCTCGGACTCGTCTCCGTACGGGAGCAGGCAGATCACCGGGCCGAAGATCTCCTCACGCGCGATCCGCATCGAGTTGTCGACGTCCCCGAAGAGCGTCGGCTCGACGTACCAGCCGCGGTCCAGGCCCGCCGGGCGCCCGCCGCCGGTGAGGATCTTCGCGCCCTCCTCCTGGCCGATCCTGATGTAGTCGAGGTTGCGGCGCTGCTGGCGTGCGGCGACCAGGGGCCCGACCTGGGTGGCCGGGTCGAGCGGGTCGCCGACGACCAGGGAACTCGCCGCCGCGGCGAGGGCTTCGGCGAACTCGTCGTAGCGGGAGCGGGGCAGCAGGATGCGGGTCTGGGCCACGCAGGCCTGTCCGTTGTTCATCCAGGCGGACGGGACGATCCCGGCGACGGCCGCCTCGACGTCCGCGTCCGGCAGGACCACGGCCGCCGACTTCCCGCCCAGCTCCAGCGTCACCCGCGTGAGGTTGCGGGCGGCGACCTCCATCACGCGCTTGCCCGCGCCCACCGAACCGGTGAAGGAGACCTTGTCGACGCCGGGGTGTCCGACCAGGTACTCGCTGACCTCGCGGTCGGCCGGGAGGACGGAGAGGACCCCCTCCGGCAGCCCGGCCTCCTTGGTGATCTCGGCCAGGATGTACGCGTCCAGCGGCGACTCGGGCGACGGCTTGAGCACCACCGTGCAGCCGGTGAGCAGCGCGGGCGCGAGCTTGGCGGCGGCGACGAACTGCGGGACGTTCCAGGGGACCACGGCCGCCACGACCCCGACGGGCTCACGGCGGACGAGGATGCGGCCGAGGACTCCGTCGCGGGTCTCCTCGTACGTGAAGTTCCGGGCGACCGTGATCGCCGAGTCCCAGACCATCATCGCGCCGAGGGCCTGCGCGAGGACGCTCCAGGAGTACGGGGAGCCGTTCTCGGAGGAGATCACGCGGGCGATCTCCTCGTGCCGTACCGCGATGGCGTCCTTGATCCTGGTGACGACCTCGATCCGCTCGTCGAGCGTCATCCGCGGCCAGGGCCCCTCGTCGAAGGCGGTGCGCGCCGCGGCGACCGCCGCGTCCACGTCCGCGCGCGAGGCGTGCGGCACCCGTCCGATGACCTCCTCGGTGTGCGGGGAGATCACCTCGATGACGTCCTTGCCCAGGGGGTCGGTCAACTCCCCGCCGATGAACAGCTGTCCGTGTTCCACGAGCTCGGTCATGGCGACTGCCTCCCCGGGGCGGCTTACTGACGATCCATCAGATACCGAACTGATACCAGTTCCACTCCGAGGAGTCCACGGGCCGCACACCACGGCCATTGGTGACCTCGGGCTACCGTCGAAACCCGTTCTAGTTATAGTTGCCGGAACGCGGTGATTGGGGAACTCATGGCGCAGGTGTACGACCACGGCGGCGGTGTCCGGTCCGTCCAGGTGCCCATCCCCGACAACCCCCTCGGCCACACGCTCGTGTACGTCGTCGAGACCGGCCGCGGCCCGGTGCTGGTCGACACCGGCTGGGACGACCCGGCCTCCTGGGACACCCTCGCCGAGGGGCTGGCGGACTGCGGTACCTCCGTCGACGAGATCCACGGCGTGGTCATCACCCACCACCACCCCGACCACCACGGCCTGTCGGGCAGGGTGCGGGAGGCCTCCGGCGCCTGGATCGCGATGCACGCGGCGGACTCCGCGATCGTGCGGCGCACCCGGGAGACCCGGGCCGAGCGCTGGTTCACCTATATGACGGCCAAGCTGGAGGCCGCGGGCGCCCCCGAGGAACACGTGGCCCCCCTGCGCACCGCCCGCCGCCGCGAACTCCCGGGCTTCTCCCCCGCGTTGCCCGACCGCGAGATCGTCCCCGGCGAACTCCTCGACCTCCACGGCCGCAGACTCCGCGCGATCTGGACCCCGGGACACACGCCCGGCCACGTCTGCCTGCACCTGGAGGAGGAACACCCGGCCCAACTCCAGGGCCACGGACGCCTGTTCTCCGGCGACCACCTCCTCCCCGAGATCACCCCGCACATCGGCCTGTACGAGGACCCCGACGACACCACCGTCACCGACCCCCTCGGCGACTACCTCGACTCCCTGGAACGCGTCGGGCGGCTCGCCCCCGCCGAGGTCCTCCCCGCCCACCAGCACGTCTTCACCGACGCGGGCGCCCGGGTACGGGAGCTGCTCGCCCACCACGAGGAACGCCTCACCGGCCTGCGCTCCCTCCTCGCCGAGCCACTCACCCCCTGGCAGCTCGCCGAGCGCATGGAGTGGAACCGGCCCTGGGACCAGATCCCCTACGGCTCACGGAACATCGCGGTCTCCGAGGCCGAGGCGCATCTGCGGCGGCTGGTGAAGCTGGGCCGGGCGGAGGCGGTGACGGGGAGTGATCCGGTGAGGTATGTGGCCGTCTGAGGGGACACAGGGGGCTCTCAGGCGCTTCCCTACGGGCGAGTACAGTAGCCAGGTCGTCATCACACCGTACGGGGGGAAGCCGGTGCAATTCCGGCGCTGACCCGCAACCGTGAACCGTCCCAAGACGGTGAGCCGGACTGCCCCGTACGGCTCGTGACCGGCTCGCGCGCACCGGCAACCGGCCGGTGTGCGGCACCGTCGAGGTACACGGAGCCGAGCCGCCCGGGCATCCCCGTCCTCCTCGCCGGTCTCACCGCCGCCCTCGCGGGCCTGCGTCTGGGCGGCCGCCGCACCCCGCGCACCCGGTACCGCCCGGACCGCTGGACCGCCCGGTCCCTCCTGGTCGCCGGTTCCGGCGCGGCCGTGGCGGCGGCGATGTTCCTCGCGGGCGCCGGCGACCCGGCGGCCCTGCACCCCGGGGTGCTGCCCCTCGTCGCTCCCGCCCTCCCCGTACGGCCGGCCGCCGCGATCCTCCTGGGTCTGCTGCCGGCCTTCCTCGCCCCAGCCCCCGCCTTCAAGGAGCCGTCGTCGTGATCCGCTTCGAGGATGTCTCCGTGACGTACGACGGGGCGCCCGAACCCACCGTCCAGGGCGTCGACTTCGAGGTGCCGGAGGGTGAACTCGTGCTGCTCGTGGGCCCGTCGGGGGTCGGCAAGTCCACGGTCCTCGGCGCGGTCAGCGGGCTCGTCCCGCACTTCACCGGCGGCACCCTGCGCGGCCGGGTCACCGTGGCCGGCCGCGACACCCGCACCCACAAGCCGCGCGAACTGGCCGACGTGGTCGGCACGGTGGGCCAGGACCCGCTGTCGCACTTCGTGACGGACACGGTGGAGGACGAACTCGCCTACGGGATGGAGTCGTTGGGGCTGGCCCCCGCGGTGATGCGGCGCCGGGTGGAGGAGACGCTGGACCTGCTGGGCCTGGCGCCCCTGCGCGACCGCCCCCTCGCCACCCTCTCCGGCGGCCAGCAGCAACGTGTGGCGATCGGCTCGGTCCTCACCCCGCACCCGCGGGTCCTGGTCCTCGACGAACCCACCTCCGCGCTGGACCCCGCCGCGGCCGAGGAGGTCCTCGCCGTCCTCCAGCGCCTGGTCCACGACCTCGGCACGACGGTCCTCATGGCCGAACACCGCCTGGAACGCGTCATCCAGTACGCCGACCAGGTCGCCCTCCTGCCCGCCCGCGGGAAGGCACCGGTCCTCGGCACCCCGGCCGAGATGATGGCCGTGTCGCCGGTGTATCCGCCGGTGGTGGACCTGGGACGCCTGGCGGGCTGGTCTCCGCTGCCACTGACGGTGCGGGACGCGCGGCGCAGGGCGGGGGACCTGCGGGAGCGGCTCGCCGTACGACAGCCCGGGGCCGCCGCGGACTTCGCACCCGACGACGAAAGTTGGACGGGTGGTGCGGGTGAGAACAACAACCCGGCCGAAGGCCGGGCCCGCCGACCACGCCGCCGCAAGCAGCCCGCCGAAACCACCTCCCACCTCGCCGAAGTCCACGACCTCACCGTCCGCCGAGCGAACATCCAAGCCCTCACCGACCTGGATCTCACCATCCGCCCCGGCGAGACCATCGCCCTCATGGGCCGCAACGGCGCCGGAAAGTCCACCCTCCTCAACACCCTGGTGGGCCTTGTGACGCCCTCCAGTGGAAAGGTCCAGGTAGGCGGCGCCCAGCCACACCGCACCGCGCCCCGCGACCTCGTCCGCCGAGTGGGCCTCGTCCCCCAGGAACCCCGCGACCTCCTCTACGCCGACACGGTCGCCGAGGAATGCCGGGCCGCCGACCAGGACGCCGGCGCGGCATCGGGCACCTGCCGCGCCCTCGTCACCGGGCTGCTCCCCGGCGTGAGCGACGACACCCACCCCCGTGATCTCTCCGAGGGCCAGCGGCTCGCCCTCGCCCTCGCCGTGGTCCTGACCGCCCGCCCTCCCCTCCTGCTCCTGGACGAGCCCACCCGCGGTCTGGACTACGCGGCGAAGTCCCGCCTGATCGGCCTGCTCAGGGAACTCGCCGCCACCGGTCACGCGATCGTGCTGGCCACCCACGACGTGGAGCTCGCCGCCGAAATCGCCCACCGGGTGGTCCTGCTGGCCGAGGGCGAGGTGATCGCCGACGGCCCGGCGAGGGACGTCATCACGTCCTCCCCGTCCTTCGCCCCGCAGGTCAGCAAGATCCTGGCCCCCCAGCGGTGGCTCACGGTCGCGCAGGTGCGGGAGGCCCTGTCATGACCCGCGCCGTCCACCTCGGCCCCCGCTCCCTCCTCGCCCTCGCCCTGGTCAGCGCCGTCGGTGTCGTCGCCTTCGGCTGGCCCTTCCTCGCCCCGCCCACCTCGCAGGTCGGCACCCACACCCAGGACGCCCCCTGGCTCTTCGCCGGACTGCTCGTCCTCCTCGTCGCGGTGGCCGCCGCGGCGCTCGCCGAGTCGGGGCTCGGCCCGAAGGCCGTGGCCATGCTGGGCGTACTCGCGGCGACCGGCGCCGCGCTCCGGCCGATCGGCGCCGGCACCGCCGGTATCGAGCCGATGTTCTTCCTGATGGTGCTCAGCGGCCGGGTCCTCGGCCCCGGCTTCGGTTTCGTGCTCGGCAACGTCACGATGTTCGCGTCCGCCCTGCTCACGGGCGGGGTGGGGCCGTGGATGCCGTTCCAGATGCTGGCGATGGGCTGGTTCACGATGGGCGCGGGCCTGCTGCCGGTGCCCGCCCGTGCGGGGGCCCGCGCCGAGGTCCGGATCCTGGCCGTCTACGGGTTCCTCGCCGCCTTCGCCTACGGCACCGCCATGAACATGGCCGGCTGGCCCTTCATGGGCGCCCTGGCCTCGGACATCGCTTTCGACCCTCACGCCGGCGTGCCCGCCAACCTGGCCCGTTTCGTCGCGTACTGCGTGGCCACGTCCCTCGGCTGGGACCTCGGCCGGGCCCTGGTCACCGTCGTCCTCACGCTCACCCTCGGTCCGGCCCTCCTCAGAGGGCTGCGCCGGGCCACCCGCCGCGCGGCCTTCGAGGCCCAGGTCACATTCGAGGCGCCCGAGCGGTGAAGCACCCCACATGACCCAGCTCACCTACTAAGGGGAACAGTAGTAACATTTCAGACATAACGTCCACAGCGCACCCCCTCTGACCTGCATATTGAGAGCCGGATCACACGGACTACCATTCCCGGCGATTCGACCACAACTAGTAAAAGGGGTCATTGCGGACGCCTTCCGAGCCTGTTTCTGTGGATGACGTCGCACGGCGCCGACAAGCCCACGGGCCTCGGCGCCGACGCATGTCCCCCGGGACCGCGAGCGGCACCACCGTCCCCGAAGAAAAGGTTCCTCGTGTCCGTCTCCCGCATCGCCCGCCGCATCGCTTCTCCGAAGAAGGCCATCACCACCGTCGCGATGGCCGCCGCCACCGCCGGCCTGGTCCTGACCGCGGCGCCGGCCCAGGCGGCCACCACCAACTCGCCCGCCCAGGCCAAGGCCATCGCGCACCAGATGATCCCGAACGCCGCGCAGTACAACGCGTTCAGCAAGATCGTCGAGCACGAGAGCGGCTGGGACGTCGACGCCACGAACTCCTCCTCCGGCGCCTACGGCCTGGTCCAGGCCCTGCCCGGCTCCAAGATGGCCTCCGCCGGCTCCGACTGGAAGACCAACGCCAAGACCCAGATCAAGTGGGGTCTGGACTACATGAACTCCCGCTACGGCAGCCCGACCGGCGCCTGGGCCTTCTGGCAGGCCAACGGCTGGTACTGAGCCGCCGCGCAGCACCGCCGTACAGCCGAGAGGACCGCACAGGTCACCGCCGTACGCCGTCGAAGAACCGCACCACCCGCGGGGCCGACACCAGGACCGAACCGAAGTGGTCCACCGGCCCCTGATCGACCACCCGCACCCTCGCTCCCTGACCTGCGAGGGTGCGGGCGCATGTCTGGGTGTTGCCGAGGGGCACGTCGGTGTCGCCGCCCGCGGCGTACAGCCGCACCGGCACGTCCGGTTTCCAGGCGCAGGTGCCGTCGGCGGCGCGCATCGCGTCCAGCACGGCGCCGGACGGGTGCCGCAGACGCTCGTGGAAGGCGGGCGTGAGCAGCCGCTTCACCGAGGGCGCGAGTCCCCTGACGACGTCCTCCTGCTCATGGCTCCCGTCGAGCAGACTCTCCACCCGGCCCGCGTAGGGCGCGCGGAACACCTCGGAGGGGTCCTGGTAGAGGGGGTGCAGGCGGTTCTGCGCGACCAGCCAGTACGCGATGTAGAGGACCCCGCTGGTGTCGTTGACCCGGCCGTCGAACAGCGCGGGCATCTCCTGGCCCTCCAAGTCGTACGGGCCGCTCACCGGCGCGAGCGCCCGCAGCCGGAAGTGCCGGTCGGCACCGGCGTCCAGGGCCTTGGCGAGCGCCATGGCGACCTGGCCGCCCTGCGAGAAGCCGGTCGCGTACACGTCCCCGGTGAGCGGGCGGCCGAGCCGTTCCGCGGCCGTCCGGGCCGCGCGCAGCATGTCGACGGAGGCGGTCACCGACGAGGCGGTGTCCATGTAGGGGTGCGGGCCCGGGCCCTTGCCGAGGCCGAGGTAGTCGGGGGCGGCGACCGCACGGCCCGCGGCCGCGTTGAGATACGACGGCACCCGCCCGAAGTCCTCGCTCGCCGAGGGCGCGTAGTCGCGGTCGACCATCGTGCCGTGGGTGTCGGAGACCAGGTCGAGGCGGTGGCCGCCGCCCCTGGGCAGCGTCAGCAGCCCGGTCGCGGTGGTGGGTGCTCCGTACGGGTCGACGGTCCGGTACGTCAGCCGGTACGCCCGTAAGCCGTAGCGCACCACGTCGGCGTCGACGTCCCACCCGGCCAGGAACGACCTGACCTGCCCGGCGTCCCGGTCGGCGACCGGCGTGACGGCGACCAGGTCACCGCGTCGCGTCTGCTGCGTCCGCTCACCGGCGGCCGCCGCCACCGGGGCCGCGGCGAGCCCGGCGAGCAGCAGGGCGGCCGCTGCGGCGAGCCCCCTCCGCGTGCGCCGGCTCGCCCGTGATCCATGGGATGTGCGCGTCTCGTCACTCATGTCCTCGACGCTACGGACGCGCAGGTCACCCCCGACATCCGAGAACCCCCCGCATCCGTGGTGGACTTGGGTGCACCCCGACCGTCCGGCCGTCCGGAGACCCGATGAGCGAACAGAGCGGCACCGACACACAGGCAGCCGGAGATCCCGAGGCGCGCGGCCTGCGCCTGGTCGTCGTGCTGCTGGGGCTGACGGTGGTCAGCGGACTGATCGACGCCGTCAGCTACCTCGGCCTCGAACACGTCTTCACCGCGAACATGACCGGCAACGTGGTCGTGCTCGGGTTCGCGGCGGCCGGGGCGCCCGGCTTCTCGGTGGAGCACACGCTGACCTCGCTGGCGTCCTTCGTGGTGGGCGCGATCGCGGGCGGCCGGGTCGCCGTACGGCTCGGCGGGGGCTCCCGCCGCACCTGGGCCCGGCTCACGCTCGCCGCCGAGGCGGTGCTCCTGGGTGTGTCGGCCGTGGTCGCCTTCACCGCGCCCGGCGCCACGGCCACCGCCTACACCCTCATCGCCGTCACGGCCTTCGCCATGGGCCTGCGCAACGCCACGGTCCGCAAGCTCGGCGTCCCCGACCTGACGACGACCGTGCTGACCATGACGTTGACCGGCCTCGCCGCCGACTCCCGGGCCGGCGGCGGCCCCGGCACCCGCTCCCCCCGTCGTACGGCGTCGGTGATCGCGATGGTGGCCGGGGCCGCACTGGGCGCGTGGCTGGTCCTCCACCACGGCCTCGCGATCCCGCTGGCGATCGCGGCGGGGCTGGTGGCCCTGCTGGCGCTGACCGCCTCGGGGCGCGAATGACCCGGGCCCGATGGCCACTTGACCGGAGAACTACTTCGCGAGGAAAGCCAGCAGCGCCGCGTTGACCTCCTCCGCGTACGTCCACAGCAGCCCGTGCGGCGCGCCCTCGATCTCGACGTACTCGGCGGAGGGCAGCAGCGCGTGGAAGGGCCGTCCGGTCGAGTCGATCGGCAGGATGCGGTCGCCGGTGCCGTGCACGATCAGCGACGGTACGTCGATCTTCGCCACGTCGGCCCGGAAGTCGGTGATCCAGGTCGGCACGCAGGCCACGGAGGCGTGCGCCGAGGAACTCGCGGCCACGTTCCAGCTGTTGCGCACGGCCGCCTCGCTGATCCGGCTGCCGAGCGTCTCGTCCAGGTTGTAGAAGTCCTGGTAGAAGGCGTCGAAGTAGGCGTACCGGTCCTTGGTGACGGCCTCCAGGATGCCGTCGAACACCGACTGGTCCACGCCCGTCGGGTTGTCGTCGGTCTTCAGCAGGAAGGGCTCGAGGGAGGCGAGAAAGACGGCCTTCGCGACCCGCCTGGAGCCGTAGGTGCCCAGGTAGCGGCCCACCTCGCCGGTGCCCATGGAGAAGCCGACGAGGACCGCGTCGGTCAGGTCCAGGCTGGTGAGGACCTTGTCGAGGTCGGCGGCGAAGGTGTCGTAGTCGTAGCCCGTGGTCGGCTGCGAGGAGCGGCCGAAGCCGCGGCGGTCGTAGGTGATGACCCGGTGGCCGGCCTCCAGCAGCGCGGGGAGCTGCTTCTCCCAGGAGTGGCCGTCGAGCGGGTAGCCGTGGATCAGCACGACGGGCTGGCCGGTGCCGTGGTCCTCGTAGTAGAGCTCTATGGGCGCGCTGTTCTCTTCGCCAACGGTGATGTAGGGCATGTCGGTTGTCCTCTCGCTGTGGAGCCCCCAGCTCATCAGGAGCGGCCGGGTGGCACCAGGCAGAAGACAGGCGGAAGTACGGGCGCGAGGGAAGTACGGGCGCAACGAGAGAGCGCTTGTTCTAATTGTCGTGATGACCAGTCATGTGCCTGAACCACCGCGACCCCAGATTCCCTCCGGCGGCACCACCTTCGGGGTGACGCTGCGCTCCCTGCGCCGGGCCGCCCGGCTGACCCTGGAGGAGTTGTCCGAGGCGTCGGGGGTGAGCGTGCGCGCGCTCGGTGACCTGGAGCGCGGTCGCAGCCGGGGGCCGCAGCGCCGTACGGTCGACGCGCTCGCCGCCGCCCTCGGTCTGGACGCCGAGCGGCGCGAGCGGTTGCAGCGGCTGGCCGACGTGGGCCGGGAACGAGCGGGGGCGCCGGCGGCGCCGTATCTGCTGCGGACCGTGCCGGACTTCACCGGCCGGGAGCAGGAGTTGGCGGATCTCCAGGCGCTGGCCACCGGCACGCGCACACGTGCGGCGGTGCTCTTCGGGCCCGGCGGACAGGGCAAGACCACGCTGGCCGCGGAAGCCGTGCGACGACTGAGCGGCTCCTTCCCGGACGGCTGTGTCTGCGTCCAGCTGCACGGTATGAGCGACTCCCCGCTGCCGGCCGCCGAGGCGCTGGTCCTGCTGCTGACGGCCCTCGGCCATCCGTCCGACCGGATCCCGGTGGACCCGGTCGCCCGGGAGGCCGTCTACCGGGCCACGCTCGCCGGCCGCCGGGCGCTGGTCGTCCTGGACGACGCGGCCGACGAGGCCCAGACCAGACCGCTGCTGCCGGACGCCGAGGGCAGCTTCGTGCTGGTCACCAGCAGACGCCCGCTGGCCGGACTCGAAGGCGTACGGCGGATCAGGCTCGGCGGGCTCAGCGGCGGGGAGTCGACGAGGCTGCTGGAGCGGATCCTCGGTGCTCCGCGGACCGACGGACAGTCCGAGGCGGTCACCCGGCTGACCGAGCTGTGCGGCCACCTCCCGCTGGCCCTGCGGATCGTCGGCAACCGCCTCTCCAGCCGCCCGAGTTGGACCCCCGCCCGACTGGTGGACCAACTCGCCGACGAGGAGCGCCGGTTGAGCGGCCTGGTGGCGGGCGACCTGGCCGTACGCAGCGCCCTCGCCCTCTCCTACGGCCAACTCACGCCGTCCCACCGGCTGTTGTTGCGCCGCCTCGCCCTGGTCCCCGGTCACGACACCGGTCCCGACCTGGCCGCGGTCCTGACCGGCGAGGACCCGCTCACCGTCGAGGACTCCCTCGACCTGCTGGTCGACCGCGGCCTGCTGGAGGAGACCGCGCCCGGCCGGTACGCGCTGCACGATCTCGTACGGCTCTTCGCGCGCGAGCGGCTGAGGGACGAGGAGGAGACCGTGGGCGCGGTCCGACTCGGCATGGCCGACTGGCTGTTGCGGTCGGCCTCCGCGGCGGGGCGGCTGTTCGAGGCGCCGGGTGCGCCGGAGCCCTGGCCGGGCGAACCCGGCGCCTTCGCCCCGTCCTCCGCCGACGAGGCGGAGGGGTGGCTCACCGCCGAACGCTCCAACTGGGCGGGCGCCCTGCCCCTGATGTCCGAGGCGGGCCGGCACGCGGAGATCCTGCACACCTCGCGCACCCTGTACTGGTTCTCCGACCGCTGGAGCCCCTGGCCCGAGTGGCGGACCCTCTTCTCCCACGGCGCCCGGTCCGCGGCCGCCCTCGGAGACCGGGCTGCCGAGGCCCACCAGCTCAACTGTCTCGCCTGGGCCCACTCGGTCGGCGCCTTCCGGTACGCGGAGGCCGAGCAACTCGCCCGTCGGGCACTGGAGTTGGCGACCGAGGTCGACGACCTCGAACAGCAGGCCTGGGCGTGGTCGTACATCAGCGGGGCCTGCGGGGGGCTGAATCGGCACGCGGAGGCGGCGGATGCGGCCGCCAGGGCCGCCCGGCTCTTCGAGGCGACCGGCGACTTCGCGGGCAGGGCGGTCTCCCAACGGGTCCTCGGCACCGCGCTGCGCGAGTCCGGCCGGGCCGAGGAGGCGCTGGCCCTGCACCGGGACCTGCTCGGCGCCCGGACCGGGGACGTTCCCGACCTGAACGAGTTCCTCGCGGCCATCCTGCGCTACGAGATCGCCAGCGACCTGCTGGCCCTGGAACGCTGGTCCGAAGCGGCGGACACCTTCCGGTCCGTCGGCTCCCCCTCCACCCACAGCGGCGCCGAGGACCGCCTCAGGGCCCGAGCCCTCCTCGGTCTCGCCACGGCCCTGGAACACTCCGGCGAGCCGACCGAGGCGCGCGAGCACTACACCCGCGCCCGGGCCCTGTTCACGGCGGTAGGCGACGTGGCGGCCGCGAGGGAGGCGACGGCGGGCTCGGCACGCCTCGGGTAGCCGGGCCGGCAGGTGATCAGCAACCGTCAGGTTGATCAGTACGCATCAAGCCCCGTTCTACAACCGCTGGATGATCGTCCCCGTCGCCAGCGCCCCGCCCGCACACATCGTGATGAGCGCGAACTCCTTGTCCGCGCGCTCCAGTTCATGCAGCGCGGTCGTGATGAGCCGGGCCCCGGTCGCCCCCACCGGGTGCCCGAGCGCGATCGCGCCGCCGTTGACGTTGACCTTCTCCAGGTCCTGTTCGAAGACCTGGGCCCAGCTCAACACCACGGACGCGAAGGCCTCGTTGATCTCGACGAGGTCGATGTCCTTCAGGGACATGCCCGCCTTGCCGAGCACCGCGCGGGTGGCGTCGACGGGACCGTCGAGGTGGAAGTGCGGGTCGGCGCCGACCAGTGCCTGCGCCACGATCCGGGCCCGCGGCTTCAGCTTCAGCGCTCGCGCCATCCGCTTCGACGCCCACATGATCGCCGCCGCGCCGTCGCTGATCTGCGAGGAGTTGCCCGCCGTGTGGATCGCCGTCGGCATCACCGGCTTCAGGCCGGCCAGCGCCTCCATGGACGTGTCCCGCAGCCCCTCGTCCCGGTCGACGAGCCGCCACATGCCCTGCCCGGCCCGCTGTTCGTCCTCGGTGGTCGGCACCTGGACCGCGAAGGTCTCCCGCTTGAAGCGCTCCTCGGACCAGGCGACGGCCGCCCGCTCCTGGGAGATCAGCCCGAGCGAGTCGACGTTCTCCCGGGTCAACCCCCGGCGCCGGGCGATCCGTTCGGCCGCCTCGAACTGATTGGGCAGGTCGACGTTCCACTCGTCCGGGAACGGCTTGCCGGGCCCGTGCTTCGAGCCCGAGCCCAGCGGCACCCGGGACATCGCCTCGACACCGCAGCTGATGCCGACGTCGATGACCCCGGCCGCGACCATGTTGGCGACCATGTGGGAGGCCTGCTGCGAGGAGCCGCACTGGCAGTCGACGGTCGTCGCCGCCGTCTCGTACGGCAGCCCGACCGTCAGCCAGGCCGTGCGCGCGGGGTTCATGGACTGCTCGCCGGCGTGGGTGACCGTGCCGCCGACGATCTGTTCCACCGCGTCGGCGGGGATGCCGGCGCGGCCGAGGAGTTCACGGTAGGTCTCGCCCAGCAGATAGGCGGGATGCAGATTGGCGAGCGCGCCGCCGCGCCTGCCGATGGGGGTGCGGACGGCTTCGACGATCACGGGTTCGGCGGCCATGGGTGCGGGTCCTCTCCTCCGAACGGATCCCTGGAACTCCGGAACTAGTACGTGTTCTAGTTAGCGCGTAGCTTGCAGTCTGCGGACGATCCGGCCACCACCGCAAGGGTCTTGCAGGCAATTGGGGCCTCCGCGCCCCTTGCCTCTTGTAGAACCCGTTACTACCGTCACGGCAGCTCTGTTCCTGATGGCCCGTCAGAAAGCTGTCGAACGGCTGGAGTGAGTTGCCGATGACGTGTCCAGCACTCCCCGAGGGGTTCGACTTCACCGACCCCGACCTGCTGCAAAGCCGCGTACCGCTGCCGGAGTTCGCCGAACTGCGCCGGGCCGAACCGGTGCGCTGGATCCCCCAGCCGGGCAATCTCGCCGGCTTCCAGGACGAGGGGTACTGGGCGGTCACCCGGCACGCGGACGTCAAGTACGTCTCCACCCACCCGGAGATCTTCTCGTCGTACCTCAACACGGCGATCATCCGCTTCAACGAACGCATCGAGCGCGACGCGATCGACGCGCAGCGCCTGATCCTGCTCAACATGGACCCGCCGGAACACACCAGGGTCCGCGGGATCGTCCAGCGGGTGTTCACGCCCCGGGCCATCCGCGCCCTGGAGGAACGCCTGCGCAACCGCGCCCACGCGATCGTCGAGAGCGCGCGCGCCCTGCCCGGCGCCTCCTTCGACTTCGTCACCCAGGTCGCCTGCGAACTGCCGCTCCAGGCCATCGCCGAGCTCATCGGCATCCCGCAGGACGACCGGGCGAAGATCTTCGACTGGTCCAACAAGATGATCTCGTACGACGATCCGGAGTACGCGATCAGCGAGCAGGTCGGCCAGGAGTCGGCCATGGAGGTCATCGCCTACGCGATGAACATGGCCGCCGACCGCAAGCAGTGCCCGGCCAAGGACATCGTCACGACCCTGGTGGCGGCGGAGGACGAGGGCAACCTGAACTCCGACGAGTTCGGCTTCTTCGTGCTGATGCTGGCGGTCGCGGGCAACGAGACGACCCGCAACGCCATCACCCACGGCATGCACGCCTTCCTCACCCACCCCGACCAGTGGGAGCTGTACAAGGCCGAGCGTCCCTCGACGGCGGCCGAGGAGATCGTCCGCTGGGCGACCCCCGTCAACGCCTTCCAGCGCACGGCCACCCAGGACACCGAACTCGGCGGCAAGCAGATCAAGAAGGGCGACCGGGTGGGCATCTTCTACGCCGCCGCCAACCACGACCCCGAGGTCTTCGAGAACCCGGACGTCTTCGACATCACCCGCGACCCCAACCCCCACCTCGGCTTCGGCGGCGGAGGCCCGCACTACTGCCTCGGCAAGTCCCTCGCCGTCCTGGAGATCGACCTGATCTTCAACGCCATCGCCGACGCCATGCCGGACCTACGAGCGGCCGGCGACCCCCGCCGCCTGCGCTCGGCATGGATCAACGGCGTCAAGGAGCTCCAGGTAAGGCTCAGTTGAGGCTCTCAGGGGCGCGGGGCCGTACCGTCTTCACCCGCGCCTGTTCCTCATCGGCCTCCGCCGCCACCCGAACCACCCGGGCCCGCGGCCCCTGGAAGACGTACGACAGCCCGAACCCACCGCCGACGACCACCGCACCTCCCACCGCGTCCAGCACCCAGTGGTTACCGGTGGCCACGATCGCCGACACGGTGAAGAACGGGTGCAGCAGCGCGAGCGGCTTCATCCACCACTTCGGGGCGACGATCGCGATGACCACCCCGCACCACAGGGACCACCCGAAGTGCAGCGACGGCATCGCCGCGTACTGGTTGGTCAGCGCGGTGAGCGTCCCGTAGTCCGGCTTGGAGAAGTCCTGCACCCCGTGGACCGTGTCGATCATGCCCAGCGCCGGCATGAGCCGGGGCGGCGCCAGCGGGTAGAGCCAGAAGCCGACGAGGGCCAGCAGGGTCGTGAAGCCCAGTGAGGCCCGTGCCCACCGGTAGTCCACCGGCCGCCGCCAGTACAGGACGGCCAGCACGCCGAGCGGCACCACGAAGTGGAACGACGTGTAGTAGAAGTCGAAGAAGTCCCGCAGCCAGTCGACCTTGACGACCGCGTGGTTGGCCCAGCGCTCGATGTCGATGTGCAGCCACCGCTCCAGATCGAGGATCTGCTGCCCGTGCTTCTCCGCGGTGAACCGTCCGGCCGAGTTGCTGCCGCCGGTCGCCGCGAGTCTGACCTGCTGGTAGGCGGCGTAGGTGACACGAATCAGCAGCAGTTCCAGGAGCAGGTTCGGCCGGGTCAGCACCCGCCGCAGGAATGGCAGCAGCGGTACGTGCCGGAGCCGCGCGGGCACCGGATCGGCGTACCGCGTGGGGATCGGCGTGCGGTAGTACGGCGAGGTCCGCGGCAGGAAGGGGATCACGGTGGCGGCGGCGAGCGCGGCCAGCAGCACCACGTTGTCCCGCAGGGTGTACAGCGCCGAGATGTGCGGCAGCAGCATCGTCGCCGGGAGGGTCATCACCACGACGACGGCCACCGGCCACACATAGCGGTCGGAGGCGCGCTTGCCGACCCGCCCGACGACCGCGAGCAGCACCCACAGCAGCTGGTGCTGCCAGGTGGTCGGCGAGACGGCGATCGCCGCGCAGCCGGTGATCGCGACGGCGAGCAGCAGCTGGCCGTCGCGCGCGTAGCGCACGGCCCGGCGCACGCCCAGCGCGGCGACGGCCGCGCCGAGGACCAGGAAGAGGGAGATCTCCAGCGGCCCCGTCATGCCCAGGCGCAGCAGCAGGCCGTGCAGGGACTGGTTGGCGAGGTCGTCGGCGGCACCGCCGAGGCCGGTTCCGGCGATGTGGTGCACCCAGTAGGTGTACGAGTCGTGCGGCAGCGCGGCCCAGGCGAGCGCGGTGCTCGCGGCGAAGGTCGCGCCGGTGGTCAGGGCGGCCCGGCGGCGGCCGGTGAACCAGAGCAGGGGCGCGAAGAACAGGACCGTGGGCTGGAGGGCGGCGGCGAGCCCGATGAGCAGTCCGGCGACCCGCTCACCGCGTACGGCGAAGCAGCCGACCAGGACCAGCAGGACCGGCATGATGCTGGTCTGGCCCAGGTAGAGCGTGTTGCGCACCGGCAGCGACAGCATGAGGAGGCTGATCGCCACGGGCGCGGCGAGCAGGGAGGTGCGGCGGCCGACCGGCTGGGGCAGGGCGCGGGCGACGACGAGACCGAGCGCGACGACCAGGAGCAGGGTGCCGAAGGTCCAGCCCCAGCCGAGGGCCTGCTCGGCGGCCCGGGTGAGCGGCTTGAGGACGAGTCCCCCGAACGGGGTACCGGTGAACTGCGTCGAGTCGTACAGCGAACCCTTCACGTGCAGGACGCCGTCCGGGCCGACCCAGGTCTCCAGGTCCGTCAGCCGCTCTCCTCTCGGGGTACTGAGGACGACGGCGACCTGTCGGGCGGCGAGGACGGCCGCCACCAGCCACAGGGCGAGCCGGGCCGCGCGCAGCCGCGCCTGAACCTCGGTGGTCCCACCGTGCTCCGCATTCGCCACGCCGCGTGGCCTCCCGTCCCGTTCGTGCCACGGTTTCGCGAGGGGGGACGCAGGCAACCCCCGGTTCACCTGACGTGCGCCCACCTTTTGTCCGAATGACCATAGTCCGCACCCGGGTGCGGTGCCCTGTCAGGGCGCGAGATGGATCACACGCGTGGCGGGAAGAGGCGTCCGTGACCAGGGACGGGGTAGCTGCATAAGGCACGTTTATGTACGGTCCGCGACCGGACTTGCGCTTTACGTAAACCCGGCAAGTCGCCCTATGGTCGTTTTTTGCCCTTGTCCCCGACGAAAGGCAGGCGAGCGAAGTTTTGCCGAGTGCCACCGCCCCCGCTCATCCCGTCCGCACCCCTCGCAGTCCCGACACCCCCGAGGCCATCGCCGTCGACCCGGCCCTCGTGAAGCGCGCCGTGAAGGCCGCCGCGCTGGGCAACGCGATGGAGTGGTTCGACTTCGGTGTCTACAGCTACATCGCCGTCACCCTCGGCAAGGTGTTCTTCCCGTCCGGCAACCCGACCGCCCAGCTCCTGTCCACGTTCGGCGCCTTCGCCGCGGCCTTCCTGGTCCGCCCGCTCGGCGGCCTGGTCTTCGGCCCGCTGGGCGACCGCGTGGGCCGCCAGAAGGTCCTCGCCGTGACCATGATCATGATGGCGGCCGGCACCTTCGCCATCGGCCTGATCCCGTCGTACGCCACGATCGGCGTCGGAGCGCCCCTGCTGCTCCTGCTGGCCCGCCTGGTCCAGGGCTTCTCCACCGGCGGCGAGTACGCGGGCGCGTCCACCTTCATCGCCGAGTACTCCCCCGACAAGAAGCGCGGCTTCCTCGGCAGCTGGCTGGAGTTCGGCACGCTGGCCGGTTACATCGCCGGCGCGGGCCTGGTGACCCTCATGACGGCCCTGCTGTCCACCGAGGACCTGGTGTCCTGGGGCTGGCGGATCCCGTTCCTGATCGCGGGCCCGATGGGCGTCATCGGCCTCTACCTGCGGCTGCGCCTGGAGGAGACCCCCGCGTTCGCGGCCGAGGCCGAGAAGGCCGAGTCGAGCCGCCGCAAGGTCCCCCTGCGCGAGATGATCACCGGCCAGTGGCAGGCACTGCTGCTCTGCGTGGGCCTGGTCCTGGTCTTCAACGTCACCGACTACATGCTGCTGTCGTACATGCCGAGCTATCTGACCAGCGAACTCAAGTACGACGAGACGCACGGTCTGCTGGTCGTGCTCGCCGTGATGGCGCTGATGATGGTCGTGCAGCCCTTCGCGGGCGCCCTGAGCGACCGGATCGGCCGCCGCCCGGTGATCGCCGCGGGTTGCACGGGCTTCCTGCTCCTGTCCGTCCCCGCCCTGCTGCTGATCCGTCAGGGCAGCCTGTTCGCGATCGCCCTCGGCATGGGCGCGCTGGGCCTGCTGCTGGTCTGCTTCACGGCGGCGATGCCGTCCGCCCTCCCGGCCCTGTTCCCGACCCGGGTGCGCTACGGCTCCCTCTCTGTCGGCTTCAACGTCTCGGTGTCCCTCTTCGGCGGCACGACGCCGCTGGTGGTGACCGCGCTGATCGGCGCGACCGGGAACATGATGATGCCCGCCTACTACATGATGGCCGCGGCCGTGATCGGCGGGGTCGCCGTGTGGTTCATGACGGAGTCGGCGGGCCGGCCACTGCCGGGCTCGCCCCCGCAGAAGTAAATCCCTGACACGAGGTGGCGGCGCGACTATATTCGTTAGCGCAACTAGTTAGCGGATCTAACTAGCCTATGAAAGGCACAGGTGCATGAGCGAGTCGCAGTTCTGGGACGACGTCGACGACTACTTCACCACCCACCTCGCGCCCGAAGACGAAGCACTGCAGGCGGCCCTGCGCGACAGCGAGGCCTCCGGTCTGCCGCAGATCGCGATCACCGCACCCCAGGGCAAGCTCCTCCAGCTCCTCGCCCAGATCCAGGGCGCCCGCACGGTCCTGGAACTCGGCACGCTCGGCGGCTACAGCACCATCTGGCTGGCCCGCGCCCTGCCCGCCGACGGCCGCCTGGTCTCGCTGGAGTACGACCCGAAGCACGCCGAGGTCGCGAACCGCAACCTGGCCCGCGCGGGCCTCGACAAGGTCGTCGAGGTGCGCGTCGGCCCCGCCCTGGAGTCCCTGCCCAGGCTGGCCGAGGAGAACCCGCCCCCCTTCGACCTGGTCTTCATCGACGCCGACAAGGCCAACAACCCGCACTACGTGGAGTGGGCGCTCAAGCTCACCGCCGCGGGCAGCCTGATCGTGGTGGACAACGTCGTACGGGGCGGCCGGGTGGCCGACCCCGACAACCCCGCCCCCGACGTCCGGGGAACCCGTACCGCCCTCGAACTGATCGGCCGGCACCCGAAGTTGAGCGCCACCGCGATCCAGACGGTGGGCAGCAAGGGCTACGACGGTTTCGCGCTGGCGCGCGTGCTGCCGTGACCCGGCAGACTCACACCTCGTGGTAGAAGCCGACGTTGACGCTGCGCGGGGCGGTTCGGTCGCGGATGACGATCTCTCCGTTGCCGCCCCGGGGCAGTGTCACCGAGCCGCCGTAGACCAGCGGTTGCGCGTAGGCCCCGGCCACCAGCTGTACCTCGGACGAGGGATCGGGCTGCGAGCCCTGGAGCCAGGTCACCTGCCAGACGCCCTCGGGCCCGCACAGGAACTCCAGGTGCACCCGGGAGACGAACAGCCAGTCGTCGGGGGTCGCGAGCCGGCACACGGACTTGTCCCGGCCCACGCGCAGCACGGTGCCCGGGTCACTGGGCGCGTCGGCCATCTGCATGCCGGCCGTGGCACCCTCCTCCGCCGCGGTGACGACGGCCATGGTGAGTTCGAGCACGTGCGCTCCTCCTGAAAGGTTCCTTGCGCGGCAACCCCGTTGACCTGCCGCCGCCGCATGATAAATCGCCCGGCACGGCGGTGTCCGGCGCAAGACACCCAAGACGGCCTGCCGCCCGAGTCCGGGCGACAGGCCGCTCGTACGCATGCACGACGGGTCAGCTGTGCAGCAGCCGCTCCGTCAGCTCGCGGTAGTCCCGCAGGGCCAGCCGGAGTTGCTCCGTGTCCCCGGAGCTCACCGCCTTGTCCTTGCCGCCGTCGCCGGTCTGCCAGGAGTTGCGCAGGGTGCGCCGACGCTGCTTCACGGCGTCGGCGAACCGGGCGGCGACCTCCTCCAGCACCTGGTCGGCCTCCTCCACGGCGGACCGGGGTTCGTCCACGAACCCGGCCACGGCGTGCTGGAGCCGCGTGCTGAGCTTGTCGCACTCCTCGTGCGGCAACAGCCGGGCTTCGTGGCCGCCTTCATGACCCAGGTGGCCTTCGTGACTCTTGTGGCCCGAGGGTCCGCCGATGCCCGTTCCGACACCGCCGACGCCGTCGGAACCGGAGTCCCGCCGCTGCTCGGTCTCACGGCCGAGACCGGAGGCCCTGTCACGGCCGGCAGTCCGGTCACCGCCGAAGCCGCCCTCGTCACCGGCACCCGGCCCACGCCGCTCGGTGCCGGTCGTGCCCGCCGGGTCCGGATCCGGTGCCTCGGTCCCGGTGGGCGTCACCAGGGGGCTGTGCGAGCCCGCCGGGTCGTTGCCCGTACCCCTGCCGACCTTTCCCTCACCCCGGGCCCCGTCGGCGCCCGGCCTGCTGGTGGCATCCGTCATGTCAGCTCAACTCCCCTTCGCGTGACGCCTGTTGAATGCCCACGGCAGGTGGCCCCGGCTGTCGGTGCGACCGTCGCGGGCCTGGCCCGCGCGCGCGTGGGACTCGTCGGACGGTGTGCGGGACTCCTCGCGGCTGCGCGGCGGTCCGACGAGGTCCTCGAAGAGGGCCCGCGCCTCGACCATGGCGGCGCGCATGTCCTCCGTGTCCGTCCGGCCGTCGCCGTCCTGCCGGGCGTTCGCGCGGGCACCGGCCACCGCGTGCACCCGCCGGTAGCCGTGCACGTGGTGCGCGTGGTGCACGGACAGCGCGTTGAACTGTTCCTCGTACTGCCCACCGCCCGGGAAGCCCCGGGCCTCGGCGAGCTCGGCGAGCAGCCGGTCCGCCTCGGCGACGGCCTCCCGAGGAGAGTCGACGAAGCGTTCCTGGGCGGCCGTCCAGCGGTCCTCGTACCGCTGGCGCTCCGCCGGTTCCAGTGGCTGCTCGCGCAGGGATCCATGCCGCTCCACGCGCTCCGCGAGTTCGCGTTCGGCGGCCTTCTCGTCCCCGTCGTGCCGGGCCACGGCGCGGTCGTATTCGGGCCCGAAGCGTCGCTTCAGGCCCCGGCCGTGCTGCGCGCCCCGGCCACGCAGGGTCAGGACGGCCGCCACAACGAGGACGGCCGCCACGATCACGATCAGAGCGATGATCAGGCCTGTTGACATAACTGCCGGGTTGCCCTGGACAGTTCGTTCAAACCGTCTCCGCATATGTGTACGCGGCAATCAGGCCATACCAGGCCGGTGCGCTGGGCTTGGGCGGGGCGCCTATGGGGGTGCCGGGTGCGGCTGTTGGGCGGATGCGGGTCCGTCGTGGCTGGTCGCGCAGTTCCCCGCGCCCCTGGGTCGGGACGGTGGACGCTCCTCAAGCCGCTGACGGCGCGCAGGGGACGGGGTGGGGGGTGTCCGCCCGCAGCGGCCGGCGTCCGTTACCGAGACCATTTGAAGGGACCGAGCCGCCGGACCGAGGACGGATACCCCCCCCCCCCCCCCCCCCCCCCCCCCCCCCCCCCCCCCGGCCCCGACCCACCCACCGAACCGCACGCGCTACACAAGCCCCCACCGAAGCCGAGCCAGGCCGCCGCAGGCATCTCAGGGGCGCGGGGAACTGCGCAAAACGCCCGCCCCCACCCACCCGCACCCGCACACAACCGACAACCTCACCTCACCCCCACCCCACCATGCGGCTGTTCCCGATCCGACCCGCACAGCTCGTCGTTCAGATCCTTCACCAGCTGGGCGAGATCCGTGGGCCGGTCAGGCCCCCACCAGTCCCCCAACAGCTCCCCCAACGACGCCTCCCGCGCCGCCGCGAGCCGCTCCGCCACCGACCGCCCCGACTCGGTGAGCAGCAGATCGAGCCCCTGCCGCGACGCCAGCCCCCGCTCCTCCACCTGCCGAGCCGCCTCGATGATCGCGCCCAGCGGCACGGACGTGCGCTCGGCGAGCAGCGCCGGCTCCACCCACCCGTACCTCCGCATCCGCAGCACCAGCCAGCTCGACGCGGGCAACAGGTCGTACCCGGCCCGCGCGGTGATCTCCCGGTAGACCTCCCGCCGCCCCTCCCTGGTCCCGAGCACCGACAGCGCCCGGCACACCTCGTCGTACGACGACCGCTCCACCGGGTTGCTGGCCAGCGTCTCGGTCACGTCGGGTGCCGTGACCGACCCCCGCAGCCGGTCCTCCTTGAGGAACCACGCGAGCACGAACCCGAGGAACGCCACGGGCGCCGCGTAGAGGAACACGTCGGTGATCGAGGAGGCGTACGCGTGCAGCGCCTCGGGCCTGAGCGAACCCGGCAGCTCCGCGAGCCCCCGGGAGTCGGCCTCGATCCCCGACACCGAGACGCCGGGCGGCAGTTGGGCCCCGCGCAGGGCCTCGGCCAGCTTGTCGCCGAGCCGGTTCGCGAAGACCGTACCGAAGATGGCGACGCCGAAGGACGCCCCGATGGACCGGAAGAAGGTCGCGCCGGAGGTGGCGACGCCGAGGTCCTCGTAGGAGACGGCGTTCTGCACGATCAGCACCAGCACCTGCATGACCAGCCCGAGTCCCAGCCCGAACACACAGAAGTACAGGCTCATCACCCAGGTGGAACTGCTCTCGTCGAGCCGGTGCAGGAGCAGCAGCCCCAGCGTGGTGACCGCGGTCCCGGCCACCGGGAACACCTTCCAGCGCCCGGTACGGCTGACGATCTGCCCGGAGACGGTCGAGGACAGCAGCAACCCGAACACCATGGGCAGCATGTGCACGCCGGACATGGTCGGTGAGACTCCCTGCACCACCTGGAGGAAGGTGGGCAGATAGGTCATGGCCCCGAACATCGCGAACCCGACGATGAAGCTGATGACGGCGGACAGGGTGAAGGTCCGCACCCGGAACAGCTTCAGCGGCAACACGGGCTCGGCGGCCCGCCGTTCGACCGCCACGAACGCGACCCCCAGCAAAACCCCCAGTACGGCGAGCCCGACGATCTGGGGCGATCCCCACCCCCACGTGTTGCCGCCCAGCGAGGCCACAAGCACCAGACACGTGGCGACGGCCGCGATGAGGAAGGTCCCCAGGTAGTCGATGACATGCTTCGTCGACTTGCGCGGAATCCGCAGCACCACGGCGATCACGGCCAGCGCGACCACGCCGACCGGGAGGTTGACGTAGAACACCCACCGCCAGCTCAGATGCTCGGTGAACAGCCCGCCCAGCAGCGGCCCGAGCACGCTCGTCGCCCCGAACACCGCCCCGAACAGCCCCTGATAGCGCCCGCGTTCGCGCGGCGGGACGAGGTCGCCGACGATCGCCATCGACAGCACCATCAGCCCACCGCCGCCCAGCCCCTGAAGGGCCCGGAAGGCGATCAGCTGGGTCATGTCCTGGGACATGCCGCACAACGCCGACCCGACCAGGAAGATCACGATCGCGGTCTGGAACAGCCGCTTGCGCCCGTACTGGTCACCGAGCTTGCCCCACAGCGGTGTGGCGGCCGTGGACGCCAGCAGATACGCGGTCACCACCCACGACAGATGCTCCATGCCGCCGAGGTCGCTGACGATGGTGGGCAGCGCGGTGGACACGATCGTCTGGTCCAGCGCGGCGAGCAGCATGCCGAGCAGCAGCGCCCCGATCGAGACGAGGACGTTGCCGGACACATGCTGTTCCCGCGTGTCTCGCACATCGTCCGTCATACCGTGCGCATCCGCGGCCATGAAGACCTCCCGGGGCTCTCGTTACAGCTCCATCGTGAACGGTGTGACCAGTTATGGCCTGTTGAGTCCTGTTGGAAGCCGATATTCCGGGGGCTTCCGCACACCGGCTGTGGAGGGGGTCTGCATAATCTCTGGAGTTTGTGAGGGGAGGGACGAACACATGGCGGAGTCGAGCGGTCATCTGTGCCCGGAGTGCGGGGCACCCAGAGGGGCCGACAACACCCCGTCCTGCGGGTGCACCGAGCGCGCGTCGGACGCGCTGCGGGACGCGCGCACGGCGGAGGCGGCCGCGGCGGAGGACTTCGATCCGCTGCGCATACGGCCGTACGTGGAACTGGACGACGAGACCGCGCCGGTGCCGAAGGCGCCCGCGCCGGACGTCACGATGCCGCTGCGGGCCGTGCCTCCCCGGCCGGACCCCACCGACCTGAGCCTGTTCGAGGCGACCGGGACCCCGTCCGCCCCCGACGAGACCCGCGGCGACCGCCCGCGCCGGACCCGGCGCCGTACGGTCCTCCTCGCCACCGCCGGGGCGGCCGTGGCCGTGGTCGCCGCGGCGGGCCTGGCCAGCGGGCTGTTCGCGTACGAGCCGCCGTCGCGGGACCGGGCGGCACCGCAGGACGTGCGTCCGGCCGTCCCGGACGCCCCGACGACCGTGCCGTCAGCGTCCCCGTCCACCGCCACGACGTCCCTACGGCCGTCCTCCGCGCCCCCGTCCGCCCCGGCGAGTGCGAGCCGGTCGGCGTCACCGTCCCCGTCCCCGTCGCAATCCAGCGCCGTGCCGAGCCCTTCATCGCCGTCCGCGCCGCCGCCCACCCCGACGGCCTCCGGCGGCGCCGCGGACGACAAGGCGAGCGATGCGGACGCGGCCCGCGAGGCGGCGCCACCGGTGCTGCGGCGCGGGTCCGAGGGGCCGGAGGTGGTCGAGCTCGAACTGCGGCTCACCCAGCTGGGCCTGTACACGCGGAAGGCGAGCGGGCACTACAACGAGGGCGTCGAGGACGCGGTGAGCCGCTATCAGTGGGCTCGCGGGGTCCAGCCGACGGAGTACGGGGTGTACGACCTGGTGACCCGGCAGCGGCTGGAGTCGGAGACGGCCGAGCCCTAGGTCTTTTCTCGGGCGCGGCCCCGGTGGGGGCCGGCCGCGCGGTTCCCCGCGCCCCTGAAGGCTCTTACCTCACGTGGATCCGCAGCGTGCCGTCTTCCTGCGCTTCCACCTTCACCTGCGTCAGGTCGTTCACCGCCACATCCGGGCCGTGCAGACCTGCCCGCGGGCCGATCCCCACCACGCGCATCCCCGCCGCCTTCCCGGCGGCGATCCCGGCCCCCGAGTCCTCGAAGACCACGCAGTCCGCCGGGACCACGCCCAGCTCCGCCGCGCCCTTGAGGAACCCCTCGGGGTCCGGCTTGCTGGCGCCGACCGACTCGGCGGTGACCCGGACAGCGGGCAGCTCAAGCCCCGCCGCGGCCATCCGGGCCGCGGACAGCGGGACGTCGGCCGAGGTGACCAGCGCGTGCGGCAGTCCCGCCAGGGACGCCAGGAACTCCGGCGCCCCCGGTATCGCCACCACGCCGTCCACGTCCGCGGTCTCCTCCGCGAGCATGCGCTCGTTGTCCGCGAGGTTCAGCTCCACGGGCCGGTCCGGCAGCAGGGCGGCCATCGTGGCATGGCCCTGGCGGCCGTGGGCGACCTTCATGACCTCGTCGGCGTCGAGGCCGTGCCGGTCGGCCCAGCGGCGCCAGATGCGTTCCACGACCGCGTCGGAGTTGACGAGGGTGCCGTCCATGTCGAGCAGGAGGGCGCGGGCCGTGAGCACGGTGGGGGCGGCGGTGGCCGTCATCGGCAGCTCCAAGCGCAGAAGGAAGAGACAAGGCGGCCCCGCCCGCCGGTCAGGGAAAACGGGCGGAGGCCACTTTGTTTCTCTACGGTACAAAACCGGGACGGTTCCCGCCACCGCCTCCCGGGAACCGCCCGGCACCGTTCACCCGCCGTTCAGCTCGCCAGGACACGGCCGCACCCCGTCAGGACACGGCCTCGAAGAGGCTCCACACCCCGAGGCCGAGCATCAGCAGCGCCGCGACCTTGGTGATGAGCTTCAGCGGGACCCGCTTCATCAGGGCCTTTCCGCCGACGATGCCGAGTCCGGCCACCGCCCACAGCGCGAGCACCGCACCGAGACCGACGGAGAGCGGGTCGTCGTAACGGGCCGCGAGGTTGGCCGTCATGATCTGGGTCAGGTCCCCGAACTCCGCGACCAGGATGAGCATGAACCCGGCCCCGGCGACCTTCCAGAAGGACTGGTCCGCCGGGTCGCGGATCTCCTCGTCATCGTCGTCCTTCTTCAGGAGCAGTACGGCCGCGCCCCCCAGGAAGAGCACGCCTGTCACCGCCTGCACGATCTGCTGCGGCAGCAGGGTCAGCACACTGCCGGCGGCGACGGCGAGCGCGACATGCAGCGCGAAGGCGGCGGCCACGCCGGCGAAGACGTAGGAAGCGCGGTAGCGGGTGCCGAGGACGAGGCCGGCGAGCGCGGTCTTGTCGGGCAGTTCGGCGAGGAAGACGACGCCGAAGACGACGGCCGTCACGGTCAAGCTGATCAAGGGTCCTCAATCGGTCGGGGCCGCCCCACCGAGAGTGTTCCTGCGAAACGACGCCTCGGCACGGCAGCACACAGTCAGTGCACTACTGGCCGAAGGTCTCGCTGGCCGGTCCTGAAGACCTGCCTCCGGGCGCCGGCTCAGACGAGCTGAGCAGTATGTCGACGGTCCGGCGAAGAGCTACTCCCCTTCAACGCGATCCATCGTACGTGATCGTTTCGTCGTAAACCTTGTCGTGTCATGTACACGTCACTAACTTCTCATCGAACGCACATCTCCCCGCAACACGGAGCCGCGAGCATTCAACCGCTCGCGCTCCAACACCCCCGTCCCCCAAGGGAGTTCGCATGCCGAAGTTCTACGCGCGTCGACGGCTCAGCATACTCGGCGCGCTCACCGCGCTCATAGCCTCCGTCGCGGTCCTCAACGGCCCGACCGCCTCCGCCGCCCTCCCCACCCCGGTCAGCGCGGCCACCGCCCGCACCTACCTCGCCTCGCTCACCGTGGCGACCGAGAACCGCACCGGCTACGACCGGGACCTGTTCCCGACGTGGATCACCATCAGCGGCACCTGCAACACGCGCGAGTACATCCTCAAGCGGGACGGTTCCAACGTCGTCACCGACTCCGCCTGCGCCGCCACCAGCGGCAGCTGGTACTCCCCCTACGACGGCGCCACCTGGACCGCCGCCTCCGACCTGGACATCGACCACCTGGTCCCGCTCGCCGAGGCCTGGGACTCCGGCGCCAGCGCCTGGACCACGGCCCGCCGCCAGTCCTTCGCCAACGACGTCACCCGCCCGCAGCTCATCGCGGTGACGGACAACGTGAACCAGTCCAAGGGCGACCAGGACCCGGCCACCTGGATGCCGTCGGTCACCTCGTACCGCTGCACCTACGTCCGCGCCTGGGTGCAGGTGAAGTACTACTACGGCCTCTCCGTCGACTCCGCGGAGAAGACCGCGCTCACGAACTACCTCGCCAACTGCTGACGATTCGGTGCCGGAACCTCCCCGCCAGGCTCCGTCGTTCCGTACCGTACGGGGCGACGGAGGAGGATCACGTGGCTGATCTGCGGGTGGGACCACTGCTCAGGTACGTAGACGGCTCGTCGGCGACCGTCTGGGTCGAGACGAGCCGTCCGTGCACCGCCGAGGTGCGCTGCTCGGACGGCACCGGTGGTGAGACCCCCACCTTCCAGATCGCGGGCCACTACTACGCCCTCGTCCCGGTCGACGGCCTCACCCCGGGCACCGAGCGGTCGTACGAGGTGTTCCTGGACGGCACGCGCGTGTGGCCGCTGCCGGACTCGCCCTTCCCGCCCTCCCTGATCCGTACGACCACCGAGGAGGAGGCCATCCGCGTCGCCTTCGGCTCCTGCCGCTGGGCCGCGCCGCCGGAGGGCGAGAAGGACCCCGTCGGCCCCGACGCCCTGGACACCCTCGCGGCCCGCATCGCCGCCGAGCCGGAGGGCGAACGTCCGGACGTCCTCCTGCTGATCGGCGACCAGGTCTACGCCGACGAGACCTCCCGGGCCACGCAGGACTGGCTGGCCCGACGCCGCGATCTGAGCGACCCGCCGGGCGACCAGGTGGCGGACTACGAGGAGTACACCCACCTCTATTACGAGTCCTGGCTCGACCCCGAGGTGCGCTGGCTGCTGTCGACCGTGCCCAGTTGCATGATCTTCGACGACCACGACGTCATCGACGACTGGAACACCTCGGCGTCCTGGCTCGAGGACATGCGTGCCGTCTCGTGGTGGCGGGAGCGCCTGCTGAGCGGGCTGATGTCGTACTGGGTCTACCAGCACCTCGGCAACCTCCCGCCGGCCGAGCTGGCCGCCGACCCGCTCTACGCCGCCGTACGCCAGACCCCGGACGGCACCGACGAGTTGCGCGCCTTCGCCTGCCGGGCCGACGCCGACGCGACCTCCGCGCGCTGGAGCTACCGGCGCGACTTCGGGCGGGTGCGGCTGCTCATGGTGGACTCCCGCGCGGCCCGCGTCCTCGACGAGGACAGCCGGTCGATGCTGGACCCCGGCGAGGCCGCCTGGCTGCGCGAGCAGGCGCTGGAGGAGCGCTCCTCCTACGACCACCTCCTGATCGGCACCTCGCTGCCCTGGCTGCTGCCGCACCTGGTGCACGACGCCGAGGCGTGGGACGCGGCGCTGTGCCGAGGGGACCGCGGGGCGCGCTGGGCCCGGTTCGGGGAGGATCTGCGGCGCAAGGCGGACCTGGAGCACTGGGCGGCGTTCCCGGACTCCTTCACGGCGCTGGCCGACCTGATCGCCGAGGTGGGGTCGGGTCCCGAGGCGCCGGCGACGGTGCTGGTGCTGTCGGGGGACGTGCACCACGCGTACGTGGCCGAGCCGAAGTGGCACACCGGCGGCCCGGACGCCCGCGTCCTCCAGCTGACCTGCTCCCCCGTCCACAACTCCGTGCCCCGCTGGATCCGGTTCGGCTTCCGCTTCGGCTGGAGCGCTACGGCACGGGCGCTGGGGCGGGCGCTCGCCCGGCACGGGGGCTGCGCGCGACCGCCGGTGTCCTGGCGGCACACCGGCGGCCCCTGGTTCGGCAACCAGCTCATGACGCTGACGCTGACCGGGCGTTCGGCACGGCTGCGGCTGGACCAGGCTCGGGAGTCGGGCGAGAGCGGGACCCGGCTGGTGACCGTCTCGGAGTCCGTACTCACCGGGGAGACCGGCCGCGAGGCGCCCCAGGTCGCCCGGTAGCGGATTCGGACACGCTTTCGGTCGCCGGTGCGGCGGTGAAAGCTGTTTCTACGTGCGGCTGAGGGTGAAACGGAAGGGACAGCGGAGGCAAACCGGTGGCTAAATGTTGAACTTGTAAGCATTGGTCGGGGACACCTAGCGTGGATGACTCACTCGGTTCCATTCCCCCTGGGGCGACCCCCCTGCGGGACCGACCCGACCGAAGGAGTCCCCCACATGACCGGACGCCTGAACAGCGCCCAGCCATACGCCCTCGGCCTGTACCGCATCGTCGTCGGCCTGCTCTTCCTCTGTCATGGCGCAGCCTCCCTCTTCGGAGTCCTCGGCGGTGCACCCGGCACCGGCGGCGGCACCCTCGAAGCGGGCACCTGGCCCGGCTGGTACGCGGCCGTGATCCAACTCGTCTGCGGCAGCCTCGTACTGCTCGGCCTGGGCACGCGCGCCGCCGCGTTACTCGCGGCGGGATCCATGGCGTACGCGTACTTCAAGGTCCACCAGCCCATGGCCCTGTGGCCCATCGAGAACGGCGGTGAGGCCGCGGCGATGTTCTCCTGGGCCTTCCTGCTGCTGGTCTTCACCGGGTCCGGCGCGTTCGGCCTGGACCGGCTGTTCGCGAAGCGCTCGACCGAGGAACGCAAGCGCGCGGCGGAGCCTGTGGCCGTCTGAGGCGTTTCTGTACGGTGCCCTCCCCCGCTCCCTGGGGGAGGGCACCGGGCGCGTTCCGGCGACCCGGCAGCCGGGTGAACATGCCGCGTTCATCTCATGCGCCCCCCGTGAATCTCCTGTCACTGCCCGCGCGTACGCTGTATGGCTGTCTACGGGGGAATCACGGGGAGTCGCGGTGTTGGAGAGTCTGGGGTCACTGACCGGCAGTCCATGGATCTACGCCATGGTCGCGCTGTCGGTGCTCCTCGATGTGTTCGTGCCGTTGCTGCCCAGCGGGGTGCTCGTCATCACCGCCGCGACGGCCGCGGCGGCGGGCAGCGCGGCAGCGGGCGGCGCGGCGACCGGCAAGGTCCCCGACGTGATGGCCCTGATCCTGTGCGCGACGACCGCCTCCGTCCTCGGTGACCTGGCGGCGTACCGCCTCGCCTTCCGGGGCGGTGAGCGACTCGACCGCGCGATCGCGCGATCCCGGCGTCTCACGACGGCGCAGGAACGTCTCGGCGACGCGCTGTCCGCGGGCGGCGGGGCCCTGGTGGTCCTCGCCCGCTTCGCACCCGCCGGCCGCTCGGTCGTCTCCCTCCTGGCCGGCACCGCCCATCGCCGAGCCCGCGACTTCCTCCCCTGGTCCGCCCTCGCGGGCCTGTCCTGGGCCGCGTACAGCGTGGCCCTCGGCTATTTCGGCGCGCACTGGCTGGGGGCGACCTGGCTGGCGACGGGGGTGTCGGTGGCGGCACTGTTCGGGGCGGGGGCGGGGGCGGCGTATGTCATGCAACGGCGCCCGGAGCAGGCGGGGGCGCGCTGAGGGGACGGGACGCAGGCGGCGCTGTCCGGGCCGAGGGTGACAGCGGCACGCTGT
>NZ_JBIAUQ010000001.1:355533-961375 GCF_042893155.1 Streptomyces sp. NPDC001668 | reverse complement strand
GTTCGGGCTGAGGCTGAGCCGCATACGTCGGGCGGCGAGGCCCGGAGCGGGCGCAAGCGTGCCGAGGGCGACGGCGAGTGGACGTACGCGTCGGGGATTTCGGTGGCCGCGGCTCGGGCGGGGCCAGTGGCGGCGTATGTCATGCAACGGCGCCCGGAGCAGGCGGGGGCGCGCTGAGAGGGACGGGGCGGCGCTGTTGGGGCCGAGGGCGACAGCGGCACGCTGTTCGGGCTGAGGCTGAGCCGCATACGTCGGGCGGCGAGGCCCGGAGCGGGCGCAAGCGTGCCGAGGGCGACGGCGAGTGGACGTACGCGTCGGGGCGCCGTCGAGCGCGGCTGTACGGGCCGGGACCGGGGCCGCGTACGTGATGCGACCACTCCTGGAGCAGACGCCGGCTTGCGACCGCGAGGGCGACTGGACGTACGCGACGGGGTTTCGGTGGCCGCGGCTCGGGCGGGGCCGGTAGCGGCGTATGTCATGCAACGGCGCCCGGAGCAGGCGGGGGCCCGCTGAGGCGACGGGGGGCGGCGAGTGGACGTACGCGTCGGGGCGCCGTCGAGCGCGGCTGTACGGGCCGGGGACTGACACCGCTTACGTGATGCGACGACACCCGAAGCAGACGCACTGACGACGAGGGCTGGCGGCACACGGCACGCTGTGCGGCCGCACAGGGACACAGCGCGCGATGCGACGACACCCGAGGCAGACGCACTGACGGCGAGGGCGGCGGCACGCAGGCACCCGGTGCAGCAGCACAGGGACACAGCGCCCCCGCCCCCGTCGCCCGGCAGCTGGAGCAGGCGGTCGCGGACTGCAAGCGGCTGCGGGCGGCGTCAGCCGAAACGGCGCGAGCCGGAGCGTCGCTGGGTCACCCCGCCTCGCGTCGGGCCGCTCCCCGGACTTCCAGCCCGGCCAGCAGTTCCGCCGTCGCCTCCGCGATCACCTCCACGGCCCGTTCGAAGACCTCTCGGTTGTGGGCGGCGGGGGCCCGGAAGCCCGAGACCTTGCGCACGTACTGGAGTGCGGCGGCCCGGATCTCCTCCTCCGTCGCCTCCTCGGGCAACACAGGCGGACGAAGCGTCTTGATACTGCGGCACATACCGACAGTCTCCCTCCCCGGGCGGATCGGCGCTTCCGTCCGCCCGTTCCGAATGTCATGATCCTCACCGAGGCGGCCACCGACCCCGGGGCCGACCGACGAGAGGAACACCCCGACATGGCACACGACTTCGCGCACCGGAAACCCACCGTCGCCGTCCTGGGCCCGGGCGGCACCGGCGGCCTCCTCGCCGCCCTGCTGGCCCGCGCCGGGCACCGGGTGATCTGCCTGGCCGGCGACGACACGGCGGCCACCCTGCGCACGGCCGGCATCCAGGTCCGCAGCGCCGCCTTCGGTGACTTCACAACCCCCGTGGAGGCCGACACCGAGCTGCGCGAACCAGTCGACGCCTGCGTGATCGCCGTCAAGCACACCTCCCTCCACTCCGCCCTCGACCGTGTGTCGCCCACCGTCCTGGGCGACGGCCTGCTCGTCCCCCTCCTGAACGGCGTCGAGCACCCGGCGACCCTGCGCGCCCGCTACCGTCCGGACCGGGTAGCCCCCGCGGTGATCCGCGTGGAGTCGACGAGGATCGCGCCGGGCGTCATCGAGCACGGCAGCCCCTTCGCCGAACTCGACCTGACCGGCGACGGTGTCCCCCGCGGCCCCCTCGACGCGCTGGCCTCCGCCCTGGCCGCGGCCGGTCTCAAGACCCGCGTCCTGGACGACGAGACGGCCGCCCTCTGGGCCAAGATGTCCTTCCTCGCCCCCTTCGCCCTGCTCACCACGCTGCACGGCCTCCCCCTCGGCGAGGTACGCACCCGCCACCGCGAGGAGCTGACCGCCCTGGTCGAGGAGACCGCCGCGGTCAGCGCGGCCTGCGGCGGCCCCGCCGATCCCGCCCAGGCCCTCGCCCGCTACGACGCCTTCCCGCCCGGGATGAAGTCCTCGATGCAGCGGGACGCGGAGGCGGGGCGTCCCCTCGAACTGGACGCGATCGGCCGGGCGTTGCTGCGCGCGGCGGACCGGCACGGCGTGAAGGTGCCTGTCGCGACCCGGGTGGTACGGGAGTTGTCGGACGCCACGGGCTCCACCACCTGACGGTCCGCCCGCAAACCTGCCCTCAGCGGCCGTCTCCGCCCGTCAGGTCGAACCGCCAGTCGTTCGACGTGATCCAGTGGCCCTTCGGGTACTCGAACTCGGCCTGTCCGAGCAGGGTGAAGCCCGCCCGGCGGCAGACGCCGTTCGACGCGGTGTGCTCCACGCTCGGGAACGCGTGCAGATATCGGTGCTCCCCGGCGGCCCGTGCCTCCTCCACGACGGCGCGGGCCGCCTGCGCGGCCAGTCCCCGTCCCTGGAACTCCGGCAGGATCCCCCAGCCGGTCTCCCATATCAGGGAGTCCCGCCACTCACGCTCCCAGAACCCCACCGAGCCCACGGTCTCCCCGCCCTCCGCGAGCGTGACGCGGTACATCCGCCCCGACGACAGCTCGACGTACCGCCGATGCCGCGCGGCGAGCTTCTCCTCGCTCTCGGGCCCGCCCAGGTGGTCCGTCATCTCCGGGCTGTTGATCCGCTCCAGCAGCCAGAAGTCACCCTCCGCCCAGGGCACCAGCCGCACCTGCTCCGTATCCATGTCAGCCACATTAGGCGTCGGGTCTGACAACGCCCCCGGCCTCGATCCCTGTCTCGCCCCACCTGGCGGCCCGACCACTTACAGGTCGCCGTCCGTGTGCTTGAGATCGAACGACGCGGCCGCGGTCAGCCGCTCGACGAACGTCCGGAAATCCGCGGCCAGCGGAAGCTCCGTGCCGTCGTCCACGTCGAACCAGATCACGGACGGCTCCCCGCGCTCTCCGCAGACCCGGTAATCGAGAGCGATCCAGCAGTGACCATCACCGGACAGCAGGACCACAGGAGACGGAAGATCCCACTCCTCGACCAGGTAGGGCGTGTCCAGCAAGGACAATCGGCCGTCCTGACGGCCGATGCCCATCATCTCGTCGAGCGGAACATGGTCCTGGCTCCACGAGGTCGGCACCTCGGTCGGGAACGCGTTCCACGACTCCGCCACCGCGCCGCCGTTCCGGACCCGCAGGACCTCCAGCAACGAAACCGGCAGACGGACACCGAGCCGACGCTCGGCATCCTGAACGACCGCGTCGGTCAACCGCGGCTGACCCCCATACCGGCCCTCGTCCCAGAACGTCGCCTTGACCTCGTCAAACCCTGCCACGAACGCATCCTACGAACCCCGCTTCACCGTCCCCGCCCGCGCGTTTGCCGAACCGGCAAAAAGCCTCGCACCGCGCCGCCGCACACTGCACGCTCGTCGTGAGCAGCAGTCCGTCAGCCGTAACCGCACCGCACCACACCACACCGTCGTACGCACGGAGGACCCCCATGCCGCACCCCGCCCACCGTCTGGTCCCCGGTCCCGCCGGCCGGATCCACCTCGTGGAACAGGGCACCGGGCCCCTGGTGCTGCTGCTGCACGGCTTCCCGGAGTCCTGGTACTCGTGGCGGCACCAGTTGCCGGTGCTGGCCGCGGCCGGATACCGCGCGGTCGCCGTGGATGTGCGCGGATACGGCCGTTCCTCGAAGCCGGAGTCGGTGGCGGCGTACCGGATGACCGAGCTGGTGGCGGACAACGCGGCCGTGGTGGAGGCGCTCGGCGAGCGTTCCGCGGTGGTCGTCGGGCACGACTGGGGCGCGACGATCGCCGCGCACTCCGCCCTGCTCAGGCCGGACGTCTTTCACGCGGTCGCCCTGCTGAGCGTGCCGTACACCCCGCCCGGCGGCCCGCGCCCCAGTGAGGTCTTCGCGGGGATCGGCGGGGAGGAGGAGTTCTACGTCTCCTACTTCCAGGAGCCGGGCCGGGCCGAGCGGGAGATCGAGCCGGACGTACGCGGCTGGCTCGCCGGCTTCTACGCCGCGCTCTCGGCCGACACCATGCCCACGGCCGGTTCCGGCCCCGTGCCCGCCGACCCCCACTTCGTCGCACCCGGCGGGCGGCTGCGCGACCGCTTCCCCGCCGGCCGTCTCCCGGCCTGGCTCAGCGAGGACGATCTCGACGTCTACGCAGGGGAGTTCGAGCGGACGGGACTGACCGGCGCCCTGAACCGCTACCGGGCGATGGACCGGGACTGGAAGGATCTGGCCGCCTACGCGGGCGCGCCCGTCCGTCAGCCCTCGCTGTTCCTGGGCGGCACCCTGGACGCCTCCACCACCTGGCTCTCCGACGCCATCGACGCCTTCCCCGCCACCCTCCCCGGCCTGCACGCCGCCCATCTCCTCGACGGCTGCGGCCACTGGATCCAGCAGGAACGGCCCGAGGAGGTCGGCCGTCACCTGACCGACTGGCTGGGAGCCGTCGTCACCGGGCGGTAGCGCACGTTCAACGCGGCGGTGCCGTCACCGCCGTTGAGATGTTCGAGGCGGACGGGGACGCCCCCGGGGTTGTCGAACAGGCGGATCCCGTCGCCGAGGAGGACGGGTGCGATGTGGAGGTCGATCTCGTCGATCAGTCCGCGTTCGAGGAGCTGCCGGCCGATCGTGGGCGAGAAGACCTCCACGTTCTTGCCGCCGGCCGCTTTCAGGGCGATCCGGACCGCGTCGGCGGCATCGCAGTCCAGGAAGGTCACGCCGGCGACGGGATCCGCGTCCTCGGGGTGGTGCGTGAGGACGAACAGCGGGCCCTGCCACGCGCCGCCGTAGATGGCACCGGGATCGGGGAAGGCGTCCCAGCCGTCCCGGCCGCCCAGCACGGCCCCGGTCGTCACGGCGTACTCCTCGACGAGGCCCGGCCGGAAGGACACCCCTTCCATCCAGTCCATCCCGTGCCCGGGACCCGCCACGAACCCGTCCAGCGACATCGTGAAGTGCCAGAGCACCTTGCCCGCGGCGGTCTGCGGCTCCGTGTCCGCCACCTGCGCCGTGTGCACGTTCTGCGGGTTCTCCATGGCCGGTCCTCTCTCGGGAGCGCGTTTCTCGTCCCCTTGAGACCTGCGCCGCGCGCGAGAGTCATCGCCGCACCGCCGGCTCGCTGTCCCGGCGCCCGGACGACGGCCTCGCCCGATGCGCGGCGACGGCCATGACGGCGACGGAGCCGAGCACGATGCCCGCGCCCACGTAGAGCGGCGCGCGGTAGCCGAGGCCCGCCGTGATGGCGAGGCCTCCGGCCCAGGCGCCCAGCGCGTTGCCGATGTTGGACGCGGACACGTTGGCGCCTGCGGCCAGGGCGGCGCCCTGGGCGTGGTCGGTGACGCGGGTGATCAGGCCGGGCACACCGGCGAACCCGAACACACCCATCAGGAACACCAGCGCCACCGACGCCGTGGCATGGGCGGCGAGCAGCCCGAACAGGGCCAGGGTGACGGTGAGACCGGCCAGGGCGAGGAGCAGCGTACGGTCGCGGTCGTGGTCGGCGGCCCGCCCTCCGATCAGGTTCCCGACGACCAGGCCGACGCCGTACACCATGAGCAGCCAGGCGACATCCGCCGAGGAGAAGCCGCCGACCTCGGTGAACGTGTAGGCGATATAGCTGAACGCGCCGGACATCCCGCCGTAGCCGAGCGCGGTGGCCGCCAGGGTCAGCCAGACCTGGCCGGAGCGGAACGCGTGGAGCTGGTCGCGCAGGCCGGTGGGGGCCGTCGGTGGGGTCCCCGCGGCACGGCTCGGCACGAACGCGACGATTCCCGCGAGCGCGAGCAGGCCGACCGCGGTGACCGCCCAGAACGCCGCCCGCCAGCCCCAGCGCTCCCCGACGAGCGCGCCGAACGGCACGCCGAGGACGTTCGCGACGGTCAGCCCGGCGAACATGACGGCCACCGCGCGGGACGCGCGTTCCGGTGCGACCAGGCTGCGCGCGACCAGGGAGCCGATGCCGAAGAAGGAGCCGTGGCACAGGGCCGCGACGATCCGCCCGAGCAGCATCACCCGGTAGCTGGGCGCGATCGCGGACAGCAGGTTGCCGAGGACGAACAGGACCACCAGGCCGACCAGGACGTGTTTGCGGGGCAGCCGGGCGGTCGCCGCGGTCAGGGCGATCGCGCCGACCGCGACGCTCAGCGCGTACCCGGAGATCAGCCGGCCCGCGACCGCCTCGGACACCGCGAAACTCGACGCCACCTGGGGCAGCAGTCCGGCGATCAGGAACTCGGTCAGACCGATCCCGAACCCGCCGACGGCCAGCGCCACCAGCCCGGTCGGCATCCGTGGCCGTTCGACCGCCGGGCTACGCACGACAATCCTGAAGATCCGCACCCATGGACCGACCCTCGCGTGCCGGTCACGGAGCGGTCCATGGACAAAGCAGCGACGACGCTTGGACGAAAGCCATGTGATCACCCTGGCCTGTCCGGGGACTCGCGGCCGGGCGAATGCCGTTGAGATGGAGTCCTCGGTGGGCCACGCTCCTCGCCATGGAGTTCTTCTGCTACCACCGTGACCGGCCCGGCTCCCTGCCCCTGCGGGAGGAGCTGGCGGAAGCGCACTGGTCCTACATGGACCGGTACGCGGCCGAACTGATCGCCCGCGGACCGACGTTCGCCGCCGACGGCGAGACCCCCACCGGGAGCGTGCACATCGTCGATCTGCCCGACCCCGCCGCGGCCCGGGCGTTCGCGTTCGACGAGCCCAACTACCAGGCCGGCGCGTACCGGGACGTGCTGCTGCGGCGCTGGCGCAACCTGCTGGGCCGCACCATGTGGGACTTCCCCGGCGGCCGGACCGGTGGCAACCGGTACCTGGTGCTCGGTCTCGGCACGGGAGAGGCCGCCGACCTCGCCGTACCGCCCGAAAGGGACGACCTGATCGCGTACGGCCCCCTGCTCTCGGACGACGCCACGAGCTGGCTGGGCACGGCGGCCCTGGTCCGCGCCCCGGATCCGGACCGGGCCCGGGCCGTGCTGACCGCGGACCGGTACGCGGCGGTGGAGGTCCACGAGTGGGAGTTCGGCGGACGACGCTGACAACCCGGTTCTCGGGGCAACCGCACAGGGACCAGCCGTCCGAGCAAGGAGCGTCCACGCCATGGGTACCGCCGTCCGCGTCCCGCAGACCCGGGACATGATCGGGGACGAGCTCTCCGGAGACGAGGCGTTCACCGCCCTGCGCCACTACGGCGGCCTGCGGCTGCTGGCCGACTCCTTCGCGCGGTTCCGGTACGCCGACGGCTTCACCAACGCCCGGGCCCTGGCCTTCCAGGTGGTGCTCGGTCTCGTGCCGTGCACCGTGGCGCTGGTCGGTCTGGCCACGTCGGTGCACACGGAGGGGGTGGGCCGGATCATCGAGCTCACGCTCGGCCGGATCGTGCCGGGCGCGAGCGCCGACATCGTGAGGGACGCCTTCGACGGGACCCGGCGCACCGCGCACGGCAGTGTCTGGAGCACGCTCGCCCTGTGGCTCGGTCTGGGCTTCGCGCTGCTGAACCTCGCCTCGGCCATGGGCCAGATCGAACGCGGCGCCAACCGGATCTACGGCATCGAGCGCGACCGTCCCTTCCCGCGCAAGTACGCGCGCGGGATCGTGCTCGCGGTCGCCGCCGGTCTGCCCCTGGTCCTCGGCTTCGTCGTGCTGGTCGCCGGAGAGGCGGTGGGCGACGCGGTGGCCGAGTCCGCGGGCCGGGAGAGCGGCGGGCCGCGCTGGTGGAGCGTGCTGGACCTGCCGGTGGGGCTCGCGCTGGCCTGGGTGGCCTCCGCGGTGATCTTCCGCTGGTCCCCGCGCCGGGTGCAGCCCGGTTACACCTGGCTGGCCTTCGGCTCGGCCGTGCATCTGCTGCTGTGGGTGTCGGCCACCTGGCTGCTCGCGCTGTACGTGGCGAAGAGCGGCGCCTTCGGTGCCGTGTACGGGCCGCTCACGGCGTTCATCGCCCTCCTGCTGTGGGCCAACCTCACCGCCGTCGCACTGTTCCTCGGCATCGCCTTCGCCGCCCAACTGGAGGCGGCCCGCGCGGGCATCGAGTCGGCGGTGCACCCGGATCCCGGGACGGGTGAATGAGGGCGGGGGGAGAGAGCTCCCGGTCGGGGTGGGAGGCCCCGGGGGGGCTCCCGGTCGGGGTGGGAGGCCCCGGGGGGGGCTCCCGGTCGGGGTGGGAGGCCCCGGGGGGGGCTCCCGGTCGGGGTGGGAGGCCCCGGGGGGGGGCTCCCGGTCGGGGCGCGAGCTCCCGGTGAGGGGCATGAGCTCCCGGTGAGGGGCGCGAGCTCCCGGGCGTGGGCCCCGGCCCGGCGGCATGAGGCCGGGAGCAGCCATCTCCCGATACTTGGCGTAAGACCACAGACACGGTCTCACCGTCGGCACCATGAGACCGGGGCGCGGCCATCTCCCCAGTCGGGCCACGAGGCCGCGGACGGCGGTCTCACCGCCAGGCCGCCAGACCGCCAGGCCGGGCACGGTCATCTCCCATGCGGCGCGAAACCGGGCGCGCCGAGGCCTCCCGGCCCGGTGTGAGACCGGGCGCAGCCATCTCCCAGCCCGGTGCGAGACCTGGACGGCAGTCTCCCCGTCGGAGGCAAGAGGCCCGGACCGCGGTCCCCGTCAGCCCCGCGCCGCGGCTTCCCCCCTCCCCCCGTCAGCCCTGCGCCGCAGCCGTCACCGTCGCCGAGTCCACGCCGGTCAGTTCGACGATGCGGTGCGGGGGCACGCCGGCGGCCAGCGCGCGGCCGATCAGGCCGTCCCGGCCGTCCGCGCAGTCGCGGTAGGCGAGCAGCTCCTCCTCGACCCCGGCGAGCGACTCCGGTGCCAGGTGGTGGCGGACCCGGCTCAGCTCCTCGTCGCTGAGCGGTACGGGCAGCCGTTCGGCACCCTCGGGCAGGGCGGCGGTCTCCTCCGGCGGCAGCAGACGCAGGTGCGGGGAGGTCGGCGTGGTTCCCTGGGCGTCCAGCCACGCGCGGACCGCGGGAGTCTCCATGCACGCGAGCTCGCCGACGGCGGCGGGGGCCACGCCGAGCCGCGCGGACGCGTCGTCGAGCAGGAACAGATAGGCGTCGTCGGTCATCCTCGGCTCCTTCTCACCAGGCTGATCGACCTCCCATTACCCCGCCTCGCCCGGCTGATGTTCGGGTCCGGCGAGTGACCGAGGATGCCCCTGACGGTGTGGCACCCGCCACCGTCCGTTCGCATGAACCTCCTGAAGCCACTCGCCACCCAAAATCGAACAGGCGTAGCATTGTGTCGTGGCTAAGACCTATGACTTTCCGAGTGACCTCCTCGCCGGTCAGGAGGAGCTGCATCAGGTCCGGGCCGAGCTCTCGGCCCTGCTCAAGCGGCTCCCCTGGTCGGTCGCGCCTCTGGACGGCTTCAGTGACGACAACGGCTGGCGGAAGGTGGAGCGCCCCGCCTCTCCCGGCTGGACCCCCGACGAACAGGCCGAGGTCGAGAAGCTCCGGCGGCGCGAGCACGAACTCGCGGTCTTCGTCACCACGCACCGCTTCTGGACGGACGTGGAGACCCCGGACCGTGTGGACGCCCGCACCGTGCTGAAGCACGCGTCCAACGGGCAGGAAGCGGGCTGAAGGGCGAAGGACGCTGAACGACGAAGGACCCCGGCCGAGATCGGCCGGGGTCCTTCTCCCGGTGTGGGCGCGGACGGTTTCGAACCGCCGACATCCTGCTTGTAAGGCAGGCGCTCTACCCCTGAGCTACGCACCCGAGACGAGTCGACAGCCTACCTTGCCCGGGCGGCTGTCCTGCAAACCCTTACTCCGAGCCCTCGGGGACTCAGGGTCGATACGGGGGAAAACCCCACCCCGGATCCGGGAGCGGCCCGGATCCCCGCCGGGAGCCCCGGTCCCTAGCCTCGAAGCAGGGTCGCGGAGTTCCCGCGGCCGCCGCCCGCCAGGGCTTGATCAGGGGGGAGATCGTCATGGTCCGTTCCGTTCCCGCACGTGCCGCCGCCGCGGCCGGGGTCGTCGCGCTCGTCGTCGCGGGGGCCACCGCCTGCGGTGCCTCAGCCGGGGACGACAAGACCCCCGACCACAGGTCCTTCGCCCTCCAGGGCCGCACCCTGACCGTCGACTCCGACGACTCGGCGCTGGAGATCATCGCCGCCGATTCGAACAGGTCGGGCACGGTCGAGGTCACCCGCTGGTTCCAGGGGACTGTCGCGCTCGGGAAGGACCCGGCGGTGACCTGGTCGATGAAGGACGACCGGCTGGTGCTGCGGATGAAGTGCAGCGGTGTCGTGGCCGACTGCGCGGCCAAGCACCGGATCGAGGTGCCGCGGGACATCAGCGTGAAGGTCCAGGACGGCGACGGCAGCGTGCGGGCCAAGGGGTTCACCCGGCCGCTGAGCATCAGCACCGGGGACGGATCCCTGCGGGTCAGCGACTCCAGCGGACCGCTGGAGCTGCGCACCGGGGACGGCTCGATGCGCGCCGACGTCACCTCCCGCCGGGTCACCGCCCGTACGGGGGACGGCTCGCTGCACCTCGAACTCGGCGCCGTACCGGACCGGGTGGAGACCCGCAGCGGCGACGGTTCGGTGACCGTGGAGCTGCCGAAGGCGACCTACCGCGTGGACACCAGGAGCGGCGACGGAGGGGTGGACGTGTCCGTGCCCCGGTCCGACTCCAGCGGCCACGTCGTGTCCGCCCAGAGCGGAGACGGGAAGATCACGGTGCGAACCGCGAACTGACCGGCCCGTGTGTTCGTCCCTTACCGGTGGGAGAATGACACCGGGCACCGCCAGGACGAACACAGCACGGGAGAGGGATGTGACGGCGACACCATCGCAGTCGTACTCGTCGTCGTCGGTGCCGCGCGCACACCGTCGGGCGCTCAGGGACACCCTCGCTCTCGTCGGCCTGCCCGTGCTCGTCGCCCTCGCGCTGCCGGCAGCGTTCGCCGGCGGCGGCACCCGGCGCTGGTTCGGCGGGCGCGCGGAGAGCCAGCGGGCCGAGGCGCAGGCCGCGAAGGACGCCGCCGCCGCCGCGTTCTACGAACTGGACACCGCCCAGCGGGATCTGCGGATCTCGATAGAGACCATCACGGCCGTCGACGACTCCCCCGCCGCCCGGCGGGCGGTCGCCGACTTCCAGACGATCAGCGGGCGGATCGACGCGGCCAGTCAGCGCTACATCGAGGCCGTGGACGCCCATGACCTCGACCGGGACGACCTGGAGGCCTCGGTCGCCGCGCACGCGCGCACCGAGCTCACCCGGGCCAAGGACGAGCTGGGCAACGTAAAGACGGAGCTGGACCGTTTCGGCGACAGCCTCGGTCCGCTGCTCGGCAAGGCCGAGACCCGGCTCGCCCGTCTCGCCCCGGCCGTGGAGCGGGCCCGGCAGGGGCTGCTGGCCGCCTCCAACGCCCTGGACGCCGTACGGGAGTCGGGGCTGAAGGCGGACGACCTCGCCGCCCGACTCGCCGCTCTGGGGCCGGAGTTGACGAAGCTCAACCAGGGTGCCGGACAGCACGGCGTACCCGAGACCCTGGAGCGGGCCGAACGGGTCGCCAGGGAGGCCGAGTCGATCCGGGTCGAGGCCGGGCGGCTGCCGGAGCGGGCCGCGGAGATCGACCACCGGCTCGTCTCCCTGCGCACCCGCGCCGAGGCCCTCACCACCCGCGCGGGCCAGGTCGACCCGGTCCTCAGCGAACTGCGCCGCCGGTTCGCCGCCGCCTGCTGGCAGGACCTCCAACACGTCCCGGACCAGGCCGCGGAGAACGTACGGCAGGCCGAGCAGAAGCTCCGGGAGGCCCGCGCCGCGCGCGACGAACAGCGCTGGCCGGATGCGACCGCGCTGCTCTCCACGGTCCGCGCCCTGCTCAACACCACCGACGAGTCCGTCTCCGCGGCGGGCGACCGGCTGCGCCGGCTGAACGCCGTGCAGAAGGACCCGCAGCAGGAGATCGACCGCACCCGCTTCGCCATCCGCGACGCCCAGCGCCTCGCCATGAGCGGGCGCACCACCCCCGACCCACGGCACGCACGCCCGTTGGACGACTCCGTGGCCCGCCTCGACCGGGCGATCGCCATCCTGGACGGCCGGCACCCCGACTACTGGCACTTCCTCACCGAGACGGAAGCGGTACGGCAGTCGGTGGCACGGGTGGTCTCGCAGATCCGCGAGGAACGCGGCGGCGCGCACTAGAACTGCTCGTCAACCACTCGCGAGCAGGAGATTGAATCTCGCACGAACTAGACAAATCACCCTTTTTTGCATAGATCGCCCCAATGCGGTGACATGGACTGAGACCCTCATATCTCTCGCAAAGGAGATGGTGGTATGTCTTCCACCGAATTCCAGCTCGAGGACCTCACCGAGGTTCCCGGCATCGACGTCGAGGCGGCTCTCGACCCGGTCGAGGCCGACGGCCACTACCGCGACAGCCGTCAGTGCGCGGCGCTTGCTCTGACGTCCTCGTCGAGCAACCTCCTGCTGTCGCCTCCGACGCCACGGCCGAAGAAGGGCTGACGGGAGAATCCGAATGGAGCAGTCAGGCGCTTCGACCCGCCTCGCGGGCGCAGTGCAGGGCCTCACCTCGGAACTGGTCTCCGCTCTTCGGAGCGGAGACCGCTTCCGGCTGGCCGGCACGGTCACGGAAGGGCACGGCCCCGAGACGGCCGCCGACCCGTCCCTCGCCGCCGTACGGGTGGTGGGAGCCGACGCCGTCCTGCCGAGCGCCCTGCTGCGCTGCCCGCCCCCCGAACCGGCCGACCTCGCGGTGTTCAGCAAGGCCGTGCACGCCTACCCGCCACCCGCCGAAGCCCCTCCCACCTCCCGGTGGAGCCACTGGGCCATGCGGCGGGCGCTCCTGCGGCTGGACGCCTCCCTCGACGGAGCGTGGGACGACGACACCGAGCCCGGCACGGCCTGGCTCGACGACGCACCATGGCAGTTCCTGACCCACCAACTCGCGGTGCTCGCCCCGCTCGCGCTGCCCGGCGAGGACTGCGCGGTGGCCCGGGTGGCACGCGGCCGCCCGCTCGACGTCGCCCGGGGATTCGTCCGGGCGGTCCGCCGCCGCGACTGGCTCCAGGCGGCCGGAGCGGGACGCTGGCTGATCCTCCTCGACGGGGTGCCGCAGACCCTGGGCCTGGACACCGGACTGGAGTTCGTGGCGCAGATGGGCGGCGCGGACGCCCGCGTGGCGCTCCAGGTCGAGGCCGCTCAGCTGATGCGGACCGGAGTGCCGGTGTGACGGCGCACGAGGTCCGGCCCACGCACGGGTTCCAGGCGCGCGGGGTCCGGGAGCTGGGCGAGGCCGCGCTGACCTGGGTGTCGGCCCACCGCGACGGATTCGCCCTCGGCGACGACGCCCTCGCCGAGCACGGCAACGTGAACACCACCTGGAAGCCGCTGGGCGAACTGGCCCAGGTGTGCGTCTGCGTACGACGGCACACCGATCCGGCCGACCCGCTCCACGTGCTCGCCTCCGACCTGCTGTCGTTCGCGTGGCAACAGACCGGCCGCGGCGCCCTGTTCACCGAGCTGCAGCGGCTCGAACCCTTCGCCACCTACCCGTTGGAGGTGTACGCGGCGTTCGCGTCGGCGGGCCTGCGCCACGAGGGCTACGAGCGCGCCACCGCGACGGTGGCCCGGACCCGCGGCTGGCACATGACGGAGCAGGAACCGAACCGGCGTCTGAGCGTGCTCAACTCCGAGCGCCGCAGCGGCATCCCCGAACACGAGGACATGCCGCGGGCCCTGCGCCGCACCTGGCTCGCCGCGCTGCCGGAGCCGTGGACGTTCGAACTGGCCGCCGGCTACACGCTCACCCATGTGATCTTCCATCTCACCGACTGGGGTCTGACCCCGCAGGCCGTGCCCCCGCCGGTCGCGGCCTACCTGAGGCACTGGCTCGCGCCCTGGCTCGACACCTGCCTGGAGGACGAGCAGTGGGACCTCAGCTGCGAACTGCTGGCCGTGGCGAGCAGCCTGCCAGGCCCGCCGGAGCGCGCCCTGTTCCAGGAGGCCTGGGCGCGGCTCTCGGTGGCCCAGGACGACTCGGGCGCGGTCCCGGAGGTCGGCGGACGGGGCAGCCGTACGACCGCCCCCGACTTCATCGACTGCTACCACTCGACACTGATGACGGCCTTCGCCGCCGTGCTGACCGTCGACCGGCTGCGCGAGGCGGCCGGGGACACGCAGGCGGGCGCGGTGGACGGCGGACAGGGAGTGCCGGGATGACCGACACGCGTCTCATCCACCAGGTCGGGGCCGGCGCCCTGGAGTGGCTGCACGCCCACCGCGACGGATTCCGGCTGGAGTCGGACGTCGACCCGGAGGTCGGCTTCCTGGAACGCTTCAAGCCGGTCGGCGAACTGGCCCTCATCTGCAAGGTGTTGTTCCGCGAAGGAGTGGCCGGGTCCCGGCAGGCCACGCTGGCACGGCAGTTGATCGACCACGCCTGGCGCGACACGCTGGACGGCGGCCGGATGCTGGTGCGCGGCCAGCTCACCGAGCCCATCTCGCCCATCCCCTTCGAGGTGTACCTGCCGTTCAAGGAGCTGGGCTACTCCTGCCCCGAGGCCGAGCGCGCCTTCCGGCTCAACCAACGCCTGGACGGTTATGCCGCCCTGGAGATGTCACCGGTCCGCCGCCTCGGCCTGTCCGCGTTCCAGCGCCGCTTCGGCCTGACTCCCCCGGTGCCGGAGGCCGAGGTCGTCGGCGCGACCTGGCTGGGGCGCTCGCCCGAGCCCTGGACGGTGGAGGGGCACATCGCCTACGACATCACCCACACCGTCTTCCACCTCACCGACTGGGGCGAGAACCCGGACGGTCTGCCGGCCGGGATCGCCGGCTACCTCGCCGACTGGCTGCCGGTCTGGCTGGACGACTGGCTCGACCTGCAGCGCTGGGACCTGCTCGGCGAACTGCTCGTCGTCGACGCGTGCCTGCCCCGCCCCACCTTCGACGAGCGGGCCTGGGAGGGTTTCGCCGCCGCGCAGCAGCCCGACGGCGCGATGCCCGCCGTACGCACCATGCCGCAGGGGGGACCGGACGAGGTCTTCGACGTCGTCTACCACCCGACGCTGGTCGCCGCCTTCGCCTCCGTCCTCGCCACGTCCCGCGCCCTGACCCAGCTGGCGCACACGGCGTCATGACGGCCCGCCCAGGCGTGCGTCCCGCTCCCTGGCCGGGCGGCCCGCCCGACGTCACCGGCGCACTGCCGCCCGAGGACCCACCGGCAACAGACGACGAGGCGGTATTGCGCCGACTCGACGCGGCCGTCGACGCCGTGGACGCGCCCGACGTCGTCTTCGCCCTCTCCCGGCACGGCCGCCGCACCGTACGCACCGGAGGCACCGCCCCGCCCCCGCCCGTCCCCCGCGAGCGACTGCGCTACGAAATGGGCTCGGCCTCCAAGACGTTCACCGGACTCCTGCTGGCCCACCTGACCGAGACCGGCCTGCTGTCCGCGGGCGAGCCCGCCGCCACCCTGCTGGACCCGGCCCGGCGGCCCGGCGCGGACCCCGTCACCCTCGCCCACCTGATCACCCACACCTCCGGACTGCCCGCCCTGCCCGCCGACTTCTTCGTCCGGGCGCTGCCGGCCTGGCACACCAACCCGTACGCCCGCTATCCGGCCGAGCGCGTGGTCGACGCCTTCCTGCGCCACCGGCGAGGTCACCGGCCCGGCACCCGCTGGCACTACTCCAACTTCGGTGTCGCCGTCCTCGGCCACGCCCTGACGGCGGCCACCGCCACGCCGTGGGACGAACTGCTCACCGGCCAGGTGCTGGACCCCCTCGGGCTGAGCGACGCCACCCTCGTCCCCGGCGGCCCGGACACCGACGCCACCGGACACCGCGGGGACGGCACAACGCCCGTGCCCTCGCTGGTCGTCGGCGGCTTCCAGGCGGCCGGCGCCGTCCGGGCCACCCCGCACGACCTGCTCACGTTCCTCGAAGCCCATCTGGACCCGTCGGGCCGCCCCCTGACCGGTGCGCTGCGCGCGGTACGCCGCCCTGTGCTCCGGCGCGGGCTCGGGCACCGGCACGTGCACACGGTGGCGTGGTTCCAGCACCCCACCGAGCACGGTCCGATGTACTTCCACGGCGGGGCGACCCTCGGCCAGCAGGCCTTCCTCGGCTTCCGGCCCGACACCGGCACCGCCCTGGCCGCCATGTGCACCCGCCGCTTCCGCGCCCGCGACGTCTTCGTGCCGACCGCGTACGCGCTGCTGGCCGGGCCGTAGCGACGCCACGGTCCGGGCACGCCCGACGACACGGTGCGAGGGGCGGGGTTCGCGGACCCCGCCCCTCGCTGCCTCACCGCCCCGTCAGACGCGCTGCCACAGCCCCGGCGTCAGGGCGGGCTGCCACGCGGCCTGCGCCTGATGGGTCTGCAGGCACTCGTACGAGACGCCGTCGTGGGTCACCCGCGCTCCGACCTCGTACACCTGCCCCGCGGCCCACGCACCCTCCTGGCCGTCCTGCGGGGCGGGGGTGCCGCTCTCGGCCGTGCTGGTCTTGAGGGTGAGGCCGTAGGTGCTGAGGATCGGGTTGACCGGCTGGTAGAAGGTCGTTCCGCCGCTGGTGCAGTCGCCGGAGCCGCCGGAGGTGACGCCCTGGGCCTGCGCCCCCGAGATGTACGAGCCGCCGGAGTCGCCCGGCTCGGCGCACACCGTCGTACGGGTCACGCCGTCGACGGTGCCCTCGGCGTAGCTGACGCTCGTGTCGTGCTGCTCGATCGTGCCGCAGTGCCAGCCCGTGGTGGAACCGGACCGGCACACCGCGGCGCCCGTCAGGGCCTGCACCGAGCCGGCGGTCTGGACGTCCTGGCCGCCCTCGCCCTTGACGGCGGCCGTCGCGGTCCAGTCACTGTTGACGGCCACCCAGGACATGTCCTGCCCGGGGAAGACGGACGCCTGGAAGGTGCCCTGGTCGACCTGGTTGAACCCGGCGGTCTTCGACCCCGCCTTCCCGCAGTGGCCGGCCGAGACGAAGCCCTGCTGCTCGCCCTTGGTGACGGCGAACCCCACGGAACAGCGGGCCGTGCCGTCGATGTAGTAGGCGTCACCGCCGCGGATGTCGTACAGGGCGCGCGGCCGGTCGGCCGACACCTTGACGTCCACGAGCGCGCTGTCGACGCCGGCGGCCGCGACGAGGGTGTCCGCGGCGGCGCGGCTGGTCGCCTGCACGGTCACCCGGTTGGTCCGTACGTCGATGTACCGGACCGGTGTGTCGAGGGCCTTGCCCGTCGCGGCGGCGTCCAGCTTCGACTTGGCGGTCTTCAGGTCCGCCAGGGGGTTGGTGACGACCACGGCCTTAGCTCCCCCGGCCTCGATGGCCGGGCTGTCGGCGACGTCGGTGGTCGCGACCGTGAGGTCGGCGGAGGTGTCGCCGCTCACCCAGGCTCCCGCGAAGCGCTTGCCCAGCGCGTTCTGGAGCCGGCCGGCGCGGGTGCCCGCGTCGGCCTCGTTCACCAGGCGCGTCCTGGCCTGTGCCTCGGTCAGGCTCAGATCACGTTCCAGCGCCCTCAGGACCACGGCTGACGGACTGTTCGCGCCGAGCGTCTCGGCGGCGGAGGGCGCCGGCGTGGGCGCGGGGGGCTCGACGGCGGCGGCCGCGGGCAGTCCCGTGAGCACGAGTGCGCCGAGTACCGCTACCGCGGCACAGCCGGCTGAAGCATGTCTGAGGGCCATCAGGCGTCTCCTGGGGGGAGGGGAAAGGTCTCGAATCCCCAGGTCTTGCCGGAAAGGGGGTGGAGGATGCCCGCCGCCCGCCCTGTTCCGCGCATCGGACGACAAGAAGGGGCCGCCCGGCGGAGCACGGGATGCCGCCGGGCGGGCCCACCGGTTACCGGTGGGCCCGGCAGCGGTTCACGCGGGTGCGAGGCCCGGGTTTCCGGCCTCCGTCACGAAGGACGCGGCGGTCGTGACCGGCGCGCCCGGCGTCGTCACGGCGGACACGGTCCTGAAGTCGGCCCGCGCCTTCTGCCGGTCGAGGGTGACCCGCACATAGCCGCGGCGGCCGTCGTAGAACTTGAGGTGCGGGTTGGCCTTCAGGTACGTGTCCCAGGTGGGCGGCTTCTCGGCGCCGTCCCGTCCGCTGGCGACGGAGGTGGCGGTGAACTCCGTGCCCAGGGTCTTGGAGGCCGGGTCGTCGAAGTCGTCCTTGATGTCGAAGGCGTAGGCGACGTGCACGTCCCCGGTCATCACCACCAGGTTCTCGACCCCGGCCGACTTGGCGCCGTCGAGGACCCTGCGGCGCGAGGCCCGGTAGCCGTCCCAGGCGTCCATGGACATCTGCGGCTCGGCGGTGAGGTCGAGTTTGCGCTGCGAGAAGCAGACCTGCTGGGACAGCACGTTCCACAGGGCCCGCGAGTCGCGCCAGCCGTCGATGAGCCAGCTCTCCTGCGCCGCCCCGGTGATGGTGCGCGCCGGGTCGTCCTGAAGCGGGCCGCCGGTGTGCTTGGTGTCGGCGTACACCTGGTCGGAGCGGTACTGCCGGGTGTCGAGGACGTCGAACTGGGCGAGTGTGCCCCACTGGAGCCGGCGGTAGAGCTGGGCGTCGGGGCCGTTCGGCAGCTGTGCGGCGCGCAGTGGCTGGTTCTCCCAGTAGGCCCGGTAGGCGGCGGCGCGGCGCAGCAGGAACTCCTCCGGCGGGTCGTTGTTCTCGCTGACGGCGTCCGCGTAGTTGTTCTCGACCTCGTGGTCGTCCCAGGTGACGACGAAGGGGTGGGCCGCGTGGACCGCCCGCAGGTCGGGGTCGCTCTTGTAGAGGGCGTACCGCAGCCGGTAGTCCTCCAGCGTCATGGCCTCGCGGTTGAACAGGTCGGGCAGCTTGCGGTCGGTGTAGGCGCGGTGGCCGCCCGTGGGGTTCACGGCGTACTCGTACAGGTAGTCGCCGAGGTGGAGGACCACGTCGACGTCCTCCTCGGAGAGATGGCGGTGCGCCGTGTAGTACCCGTCGAAGTACGCCTGGCAGGAGACGGCGGCGTAGGTGAGGGACGCGGTGGCGGTGGTGGTGAGCGGTGCCGTGCGGGTACGGCCCGTCTCGCTCATCCACGATCCGGCCCGGAAGCGGTAGTAGTAGACGCGGTCCGGCTCCAGGCCCGGGACGTCGATGTGCAGGGTGTGGTGGTACTCGGGGTAGGCGATGGCGACGCCGCTGCGGACGGGCGCGGTGAAGCGGTCGTCGGAGGCCAGCTCCCACTGGACGACGACGTACTGCTCGGGCAGGCCCCCGTCGGGCTCGAACGGGTCGGGGGCGAGCCGGGTCCACAGCAGCACGGAGTCGGGCAGCGGGTCCCCGGAGGCGACGCCGAGGGTGAACGGGTCGCTGTCGATGCGCGCCGCGTCGAATTCGCCGGAGCCCGACGCACCCCGGGCCGGCAGCTGGGTGCCGAACGCGAGAGCGGCGGCCGCGGCGGTGACCGTGAGAAAGCGGCGCCGCCCGAAGTGCCGTGCGGCGGTGCGCAGTTCGGGGTCGTGTCGTGAAGCCAAGGGGGCTCCTCCCGCGGTTGGTCGCCGACAGAGAACCCCCGCATGCTAACCAGACAAAGATCAGAAATCGGACATGCCTCTCGGAGTGCCGGTTAACCTGTCCTCATGCCTCGCTACGAGTACCGCTGCCGGACCTGCGGCGACACCTTCGAACTGAGCCGTCCCATGGCCGAGTCCGCCGCCCCCGCCGACTGCCCGGCGGGCCACGACGACACCGTGAAGCTGCTGTCGACGGTGGCGGTGGGCGGCTCGGCGTCCGCGCCGGCCCCGGCGCCGCAGGCGGGCGGCGGAGGGTGCTGCGGCGGCGGTTGCTGCGGCTGACCGCCGTACGGAGGCTTCTTCAGGCTGCCTTCAGGCCGGCTTCCCTAGCGTGGGCCCATGTCCGTCATCGACTGGGTCAACGGCCTCATGGACACCCTCGGCGCGCCCGGCGCCGGGGTGGCCATCGCCCTGGAGAACCTCTTCCCGCCCATCCCGAGCGAGGCGATCCTGCCGCTGGCGGGCTTCGCGGCGAGCACCGGCCGGATGAGCCTGGTCGCCGTGCTGCTGTGGACGACGGCGGGCTCGGTGACCGGCGCCCTCGCGCTCTACGGCGTCGGCGCGCTCCTCGGCCGGGACCGCACGGTGGCGCTCGCGGCCCGGCTGCCCCTGGTGAAGGTCGCGGACATCGAGAGGACCGAGGCGTGGTTCCTGCGGCACGGCCCCAAGGCGGTGTTCTTCGGCCGGATGATCCCGGTCTTCCGCAGCCTCGTGTCGGTCCCGGCCGGCGTCGAACGCATGCCGCTGCCCGTCTTCCTGGCCCTGACCACCCTCGGCAGCGCCCTGTGGAACACGGCGTTCGTCCTCACGGGCCACGCCCTGGGCGCCAACTGGGCCCAGGTCACCGACGTCGTGTCCGCGTACTCGAAGGCCGTCCTCGGAGCCGCCGCGCTCGCGATCGTGACGTTCGTCGCCGTACGGCTGCGGCGGCGGCCCTCCTCTACTGAGGCGTCCGAACCGTCCTGAGGAACTCCCTGAGGATCCGCTCCCCAGCGGCGACACCCCGCTCCGGCAACGCGCTGATCGCGGGGGCCGTCCAGCCCACGTCCGCCAGTTCCCCGTGCCCCGGCCGCCAGCCCCGGTCGGCGGCCAGCAGCAGGTCGGCGTCGAGCAGGGAGTCGCCCGCGGCCAGCGTCAGCGCGGCGCCGGTACGCCGGGCCACCTCGCGCACGGCCGCGCTCTTGGTGAGCGGCTTCGGCACGGCGTAGATCTTGCGGCCCTGCAGGGAGACCGTCCAGCCGCGGTTCTCGGCCCACACCGCGAGCTCCTTCACCCAGTCCTCGGGCAGCAGTTCGCGCTCGACGACGAGGTAGGCGAAGAGGTCCTCGGCGATCCGGTGCTTGCGCACCCACAGCGGGTCGGCCGTCTCCTGGAGGTGCGCGCGGATCTCCTCCAGCGGGGCGCACTCGTCGGCGAGGCGTGCGGTGACCCGCGCGTGCCAGTCGAGGTCGGTGACGCCGTCGACCAGCAGATGGCCGCCGTTCGCGCAGATCGCGTAGGCCGGCGCGGGGCCGGGCAGGTTGATGCGCTGGTACTGCTTGCGGGTGCGGGTCGTCGTCGGCACGAACACCGCCGCGTCCCCCAGCTCGCAGAGCAGTTCCGCCGCCGTCTCCGTCATGTACGACAGTGGTCTGCTCTCGTGCACCTCGACACAGAGCAGCCGGGGCGCCCGCGCGTCCGGCATGGTCAGCGCGAGGGCGGCGGCGGAGTAGATGAGGGTGCGGTCGAGGTCGCTGGCGACCATCACCGGAGCCTGGCCCTGGATCTGAGCGGGCATCAGACCGCCACCGCCCTGCCGTCGGCGCCGGTCGCGCCCCGCGTGTACTTGGGGTGGATCAACCCCACGCAGGTGTACGGGAGTTCGGCGACCTCTTCCACCGGGACGCCTCTCTGCTCGGCCAACAGGCGTACGTGGTCCAGGTCCGCGCCCGCACCCGCCCTGGCCAGGATCTTCCAGGGCACCCGGCGCAGCAGCACCCGCGTGGTCTCGCCGACGCCCGGCTTGACGAGGTTGACGTCGTGGATGCCGTACTCCTCACTGATGCGTTCGACGGCGGCCCAGCCCTCCCAGGTGGGCTCGCGGTCGCCGGAGAGCAGCTCCTTGACCTGGGTGCCGACCGCCTCGACGACCTCGGGGAAACGGGCGGCGACGGCGTCCAGGAAGTCCACCGAGACGTCGGCGCCCGCGAGTTCGCGGTAGAACTTCGCGCCGTGGAAGTCGTCCGGGCCGACCAGGTCCGCGCGCAGGACGGTACGCGAGATCAGGCCGGACACCGTCGAGTTGAGACACGCGGAGGGGATGAGGAAGTCCTCACGGGTGCCGTACGTCTTCACGCAGGAGCCCGGGTCGGCCAGTACGGCGATCTCCGGGTCGAAGCCGACGAGACCGCCCTCGGCCTCGAACTTCCTTACCGCTTCCGTCAGTTCGCGGGTGATCGCGCCCTTGCCGGTCCAGCCGTCGACGAAGACGACGTCGGCCGGGTCGTGGTGTTCGGCCAGCCAGCGCAGCGCGTTGGCGTCGATACCGCGGCCGCGGACGATCGAGACGGCGTAGTGCGGCAGGTCGAGGCCGTGCCGGAACTGCGCCCAGCGGCGCATCAGGACGCCGACGGGGGTGCCGGCGCGGGCGAGGGAGACCAGGACGGGGCGGGGCGAGCGCTCCTGGAGCACGATCTCCGTGACGGCGCCGACGGCCTGGGCGAGCCTCGCGGAGGACTCCTTCAGGGCCGTCCGGAACAGCTCCTGGTACTGGTCGCTCGCCTGGTACTCCATCGGCAGCGACTCCGCGTAGTGCGCGCCGCCGCTCTGGATGGCCTCCTCGCGCTCCTCGGTCGGCGCCTCCAGGGTGACGTCCGAGAGGTCCTGGAGCAGCCAGCCGACGTCCTCAGGGGCGTAGGAGGAGAACGCGGGGCCGCGGAGGGGCTCGGGGAGCATGGGGGGCCTTTCGGGGGTGTAGCTGGGGACCACCGCCAGGACGACGTGCGGCGTGTGTTCGGCGAGCTGCGCCAACAGGCCGTCGGGGGCGTGCAGTTCGGGGGTGTCGGCGGTGGAGTCGACGACCGCGACCACCGCGTCGAAGGCGGCGCCTGCGACGTTGTACGCGTAGCGGTCGCCGCGGCCGTCGGCGGGGGTGTCGTGGGCGGGGAAGGTGAGGCGGGTGCGGATCGCGTATCCCGGGTCGTCCACGGCGAGGACGGGACTGCGGGTGGTGGTGGAGTAGGTGAACTCGGTGTCCTGGGCGACCTGTTCGAGTTCCCGGGCGAGTCTGAGGGGGGCGTACATCAGCTCTTCGAAGCCGAGGATGTGTACGCGGTGGGCGTTCCTCGGGAGGGCCTCGGCGAGTCTTGCGGCCATCGCGGGGAGGGCGTTCTCCAGGCGTATTCGGTGTGCCGGGGTGAAGCCGTGGCGGCCGCCGTCGGGGAGGTCTCGGGGCCAGCAGAGGTCCACGCGGTTGAATGCCGGATGCGGGTGCGTGGGGGCTTGTCGCGCAGTTCCCCGCGCCCCTGGGTTGGCGTCCTCGTACCTCGATACAAGGTGCTGCCCCTTTTCCAGCACTCCCTCCGGCAGGCGTACGGTGCCCGATGCCGCTGCCACCAAGTCCACCCGCGCGTTGATCTCCCGCGCGAAAGCCTCCAGGCGCCCCGCGTCCGCCTCCGACCGCATGTCCACCAGGGCGACCACCACGTACCGCCCCCGTGGGTACCTGCCGTGCAGATCCCTGATCGTGTTCAGGACCGTGTTGCCCGTCGAGAACTCGTCGTCGACCAGGACCAGGGGACCGTCGCCGACCAGCAGGGCGGGGTCCTCCGGCAGGAGGAGATGGGACGTGGCGTGGGAGTGGGACTCCTCGAAGCCGCCCGCGGGGGCCACGCCGGGGACCGGGCGGCGGGTGGAGTGGAGGTAGGGGGCGAGGGCGAGGCCGTCGGCGACACAGTGGCCGAGTCCGGTCGCCGTCTCCGCGTAGCCGAGGACGACCGCGCGGGCCGCCTCCTCGTCGCCGAGCAGGTCGCGGACCCTGCGGCCCAGGGCGAGACCGTGGCCGTAGACCACCGACGGCGACTGTGGGACGTGTTTGCCCAGCACATGGGAGACCAGCAGGTGGGCCCGCTTGGGGTTGCGGCGCAGGGCCAGTCCCAGCAGGTCGGTCAGCCGGTCGTCGCCCACGAGTTCGACGCCGAGCCGGTCGGCGACCCACGTCCCCGACCAGACCTCGCCCGGTGTCCCGTCGTTCACTGCCTTGTTCATACGTCCCTTGGTGTCCACTGATGGTCAGCCGGAGATTCCGGCGGCGAGCAGCTCCACGAAGCCGATGTCCTCGTTGGCCACCCCGAAGACCTCGGCGCGCAGCAGGGTGCGCTCGGCCCAGGCGCGGTGCGGTTTCACTTCGTTCATCTTGTTCGTGTACTGGGACCTGAGCACCCCGCCGCCGCCGCGCTCGGGCCGCAGGATGTCCTGCGCGTCGCTGAACTCCTCGTGGCTGACCACGGACAGCGCGTGCACGGGCAGCACGTGGGAGGGGTGGATGCAGGTCTTGCCGAGCAGGCCGTTGGCCTGGTCGAGGGTGATCTCGCGCAGCAGCCCGTCCATGGCGTGCTCGATCAGCGCCTCGCGCAGCTCCTCGGCCTGCCCCTCCAGGAAGGGGCTGCGGCGCAGCTGCGGCTTGAACATGCGCTCCTGGACCCGGAAGTACTCCCAGACCGGCCCGGTCACGGTGAAGCCGGTGCCGTCGGCGCGGCCCAGCATGTTCACCACGTCGGCGATCACGGAGGCGACGATCTGGACGTCCCAGGCGGTCATGTCGGGGGCGCGGCGCAGGCCGTAGGAGGAGCAGAAGTCGGTGACGCCGAGACGGAGGGCCAGGACCCGCTCGCGGTATTTGTCCACCGCGCGCGCGATGCCCTCCAGGGTCTCCACGCGCGTCTCGCGGTAGAGCAGCTCCGGCGACTCCAGAACCGGCATGGCGAACAGCCGGTGTCCGCTCACGGCCTCGGCGCCGGAGAGGGCCTCCAGGAAGGGGATGCCGCGCTCCTCGGTGAACTTCGGGAGCACGAATCCGGACAGCAGCCGCACGGCGGGGCCGAGCCGTCGTACGAGGTCGGGGATCTGCTCGGGGTGACGGACCCGGATGAAGAGCAGGGGCAGGTCCACCTGCCGTCCGGCGAGGTCCGTGAACTGCCGGACGAGGTTCTCCTCGCCCTCGGCGACGTCCTCGTCACCGATCGAGTCCTCCAGGCACAGCACCATCGAGACCACGCCGCGTCCGGTCTGCTTGACGATGTCGTCGGCGAGCCGCGGCCGCGTGGCCGGACTGTAGAGCGTGGCGCCCAGAGCCGCGGAGAGCAGCCGGGACGGGGAGTCCGCGGCGAACTCGCAGGGCTGCTGATGGAAGAGGCGCTGACGCACCTCAGGGGCGATGTGCCCGAAATGACGCATATGACTCCCCCGTGGTTGCTGTGACGCCTGCGAAGGGCTCACAGGTGGCCGGTAATAGTACGTAGGTACCCATGTCCCAGGTTCCCACCGGGCATGAATTTCAGGTAACGCAGACAAGCACGGCCATGTCGACACCGGTACGACATGAACCGGTGTCCCGCACCCCCGCGTTGTCGTGATCAGGACCGAGAGGGCAGGATGACCGCATGACGCACGCCATGCTGAAGGGGTCGAACGTCCCGCTGGAAGCCACCACGGTACGCGCCGTGGTCCGCTGGGCAGCCGGGCAGGGGGTCCCGGCCGTCGACGCCTCGGCGCTCCTCCTCGGCCCCGACGGTCGCGTGCGGTCCGACGAGGACTTCGTCTTCTACAACCAGCCCCGGCACCCCTCGGGGAAGGTGTGGCTCCTCGGCAAGAAGCGCGTCGCCGAGGGCCCCACCGACACGATCCAGACAGATCTCGCCGGTGTCGAGCCCGACGTCAGCCAGATTCTCCTGGTCGCGTCGGTGGACCCCACGGAGGACAACGCCACGTTCGGCCGCGTACAGGGCCTGCGCATCCTGCTGTACGACGCCTCGGTCGACGGTGAGCCGCTGCTCTACTTCGACATCAAGCCGGAGACCGGCGAGGAGACGGCCCTGATCTGCGGCGAGCTGTACCGGCGCGGCGAGGGGTGGAAGTTCCGCGCCCTGGGCGAGGGCTATGTGGAGGGCCTCCAGGGCCTGGCCACGCACCACGGCATCGTGGTGGACGAGTCCGACCTCGAGGAGACCCCGCCCCAGCCGGAGCCCACGTCGTTCCCCCTCCCCCCGGAGCAGCCGGCCCAGTCGGCCGCCTCGGTCCCGACCCAGCAGGCCTACGGCTACCCCCAGCAGCCGACCCCGGCCACGGCCCCCGTGCCCGCGGCCTCGGGCTACGGATACCCGCCGCCGGTGGCCCCGGTGCCGGCCGGGGCGGAGTTCCGCCTGCCTCCCCAGGGACCGCAGTTCATCGGACGGTAGCGGCGCTCACCGGTCCGCCTTCGCCTTGTAGCCCCGCCCCCACTGCAGCCCCCATCCGTACAGCCGGTCCAGCTCCCCCTGGAAGCCGTACACGAACTGCACCTCGCGCCGTACGACGAGTTCGCCCTTGACGTTCTCGATCATCACCACGGCGCACGACCTGGCCTGGGGATGCCGTTCGTCGAGGCCTATCTCGATCCGCGGCCCGTTGCTCGGGTACAGCGTCACGATCGCGTGCGTACGGTCGAACGCCGGCGTCTGGTCGTAGATGTACACGAAGACCAGCAGCCGTTTGATCTGGTCCCGGTGGTCGAGGTTGACGTACATCGTCTCACCGGACGCCGACCCGAACCGGTCGTCCCCGCTGAGCTTCACGTACGGCGGCGCGTTGACGTCCCCGAGCAGCCCGCCGAGGGGCTGTACGACCCCCTTCGTGCCGTCGGTCAGCTCGTACAGGCACCCGAGGTCGAGGTCGACGTTGACCATGCTCTGGCTGTGCCCGAGGACCTCCGGCGGCTTGAGCGCCCTGAAGGGGTGCCGCAGCAGCGACTGACGCTGTGAGCCCCCGATGTCGGAGGTCCGCATCCGCCAGGTCAGGTTGATGCGGAGGTTCCCGGTCGCCGCGCCCTGCTTGGTGAGCGAGACGCGGTTGTGCCGCTTGGTCAGCTCGATCGCGTTGCTGGCCGCGCTGCCCGAGTCGAAGTCGACCTCGCGGCCGCCCCGGAGTCCGTCCAAGAAGCCCATTCCCGCCCCCATGTCCACTGTGGAGAAACCGGCGGGGCGGCCGGAGACCGGCCGCCCCGCTCAGAGCGTTCCTCACCGGGGAGGGTGTCACACCCCGGACGAGACCTCAGTCTTCGCCTGGGCTTTTCCCTCGGCGGCCGCGAGCGCCTTGTTGCGGCGGACGGAGGACCAGAAGGACCAGCCGATCAGGACCACACCGACCAGGCCGGTGATGATCTCGTGGATCTCGTACTGGATGGTGACCATGAGGATCACCGCGAGGGCGCCGATCGCGTAGTGGGCGCCGTGCTCCAGGTAGACGTAGTCGTCCAGGGTGCCCTGGCGGACCAGGTACACGGTCAGCGAACGGACGTACATGGCGCCGATACCGAGGCCCAGCGCCATCAGGACGATGTCGTTGGTGATGGCGAAGGCGCCGATCACACCGTCGAAGGAGAAGGAGGCGTCGAGGACCTCCAGGTAGAGGAACATGAAGAACGCGGCCTGGCCGGCCAGCTTGACGGCCGACTTGGGCTTGCCCTCGCGCTCGGCCCGTTCCTCCTCCTCGTGCTCGCGTTCCTCCTCCTCTTCGAGTTTGTCCTCGAAGTAGCCGGAGAGACCACCGACGATCATGTAGGTGATCAGGCCCGCGATACCGGAGATCAGGACGGTCTGCGCCTTGTCGACATGCGTGCCGCCGTGCTGGTGGGCGTGGGTGGCGAAGGTGAACGCGGTGATCAGCAGGACGATCAGGGCGATGCAGACCGACAGCATGTCGACCTTGCCGAGCTTGGCCAGCGGCCGCTCCAGCCAGGCCAGCCACTTGATGTCGCGGTCCTCGAAGATGAAGTCCAGGAAGATCATCAGCAGGAACATGCCACCGAACGCGGCGATCGCCGGGTGCGCGTCGGTGACCAGCTCCTGGTAGTGGTCCTTGTTGTTGAGCGCGAGGTCGACCGCCTCGATGGGCCCCATCTTGGCGCTGATCGCGACGATGACGACGGGGAAGACCAGCCGCATGCCGAAGACCGCGATCAGGACGCCGATCGTGAGGAAGATCTTCTGCCAGAAGGCACTCATCTTCTTCAGGATCCCGGCGTTGACCACCGCGTTGTCGAACGACAGGGAGATCTCGAGGATGGAGAGGATCGCCACGACCCCGAAACCTTCCCACCCCCCGTAGAGCACCGCAGCGACCAGGCCGAGCGCGGTGACCGCGAACGACCAGCCGAAGGTTTTGAGAACCACTGGCTACCCAATCCGTACGTGTACGGGGGACCCCCGTGCCGCACTCGGCTTTACGAAACTTTGAAGCGAAGTGTAGTCGGGCACCCTCGAAGCCCCACCCGGCCCCGGCTTTTGCTCATAACGCGTTATGAGACGTTGACCCCGAAGTCCAGGGCGATGCCCTTGAGGCCGGACGCGTATCCCTGTCCGACCGCCCTGAACTTCCACTCGCCCTGGTAGCGGTAGAGCTCGCCGAAGATCATCGCGGTCTCGGTGGAGGCATCCTCGGAGAGGTCGTAGCGGGCCAGCTCCTGGCCGTCGGCCTGGTTGACCACGCGGATGAAGGCGTTGCTGACCTGGCCGAAGGTCTGGCCGCGGTTGTCGGCGTCATGGATGGAGACCGGGAAGACGATCTTGTCGCAGGCGCCCGGCACCCTGGAGAGGTCGACCAGGATCGACTCGTCGTCGCCCTCGCCCTCACCCGTGAGGTTGTCGCCGGTGTGCTCGACCGAGCCGTCCGGGCTCTGGAGCTGGTTGTAGAAGACGAAGTACTCGTCACCCAGGACCCGTCCGCCACTGCACATCAGTGCGCTGGCGTCGAGGTCGAAGTCGGCTCCGGTGGTGGAGCGCGCGTCCCAGCCGAGTCCGACCATCACCTGGGTGAGGTTGGGTGCGGCCTTGGACAGGGAGACGTTCCCTCCCTTGGCGAGCGTGACGCCCATGTGCTGTTCCCTCCCCGAGAGTGTGCTGCTGTGCTGTACCTGCGCGTCCGGCGCCGCACGCAAACGGTGCGGCGCCGGAGCAAAAGAGCCGGGGCCGGTCCGAGGCCGACCGGTGAACAGGTCCTGGACGTCTGAACGGGTCCTAGACGTTGACGCCGAAGTCCTGGGCGATACCGCGCAGGCCCGAGGCGTAGCCCTGGCCGATGGCGCGGAACTTCCACTCCGCGCCGTTGCGGTAGAGCTCGCCGAAGACCATGGCGGTCTCGGTGGACGCGTCCTCGGAGAGGTCGTAGCGGGCGATCTCGGCGCCGCCCGCCTGGTTCACGACGCGGATGAAGGCGTTGCGCACCTGGCCGAAGGACTGCTGGCGGTTCTCGGCCTCGTAGATCGAGACCGGGAAGACGATCTTGTCGACGTCGGCCGGGACGTTCGCCAGGTCGACCTTGATCTGCTCGTCGTCGCCCTCGCCCTCACCCGTGAGGTTGTCGCCGGTGTGCTCGACCGAGCCGTCCGCGCTCTTGAGGTTGTTGAAGAAGACGAAGTTCGCGTCACTGGCGACCTTGCCGGCCGCGTTCAGCAGCAGCGCGCTGGCGTCCAGGTCGAAGTCGGTGCCGGTCGTGGTGCGGACGTCCCACCCCAGACCGACGATGACCGCGGTCAGGCCCGGGGCCTCCTTGGTCAGCGATACGTTGCCGCCCTTGCTGAGGCTGACTCCCACGAGTCCTCCATAGGTTCGCTGTGTCTGATGCTGCCGGATCAACGATTCGATCCTAGTGACGGGTTCCCGGCCCACGCAGTCCCTGGAGGCGAACAATCACCGGGTGTCGAGCTCTCAGAGGGTGTCGAGCGCCTTCACGTACTCGTTCAGGTCACGGGCGTCCGGCAGCGCGTTGACGACGGTCCAGCGCACCACGCCCTCCTTGTCGATGACGAAGGTGCCGCGCACCGCGCAGCCCTTGTCCTCGGCGAAGACGCCGTAGGCGCGGGAGACCTCGCCGTGCGGCCAGAAGTCGCTCAGCAGCGGGTACTCCAGGCCCTCCTGCTCGGCGAAGACGCGCAGGGTGTGGATGGAGTCGTTGGAGACGGCGAGCAGCTGGGTGTCGCGGTCCGAGAACTGCGGAAGGTTGTCACGCAGCTCGCACAGCTCACCGGTGCACACGCCGGTGAAGGCGAAGGGGTAGAAGAGCAGCACGACGTTCTGGCTGCCGCGGAAGTCGGACAGCTTCACGGTCCGGCCGTGGTTGTCCTTGAGCTCGAAGTCGGGGGCCTTTTCGCCGACCTGGATCGCCATCGCGTGGATGTCCCTTCGGGGGGCTGTTCGAGTGACGGAACCACCCTACGCAGCGATCAGCGCGGGGAGGCGGACGGGCCGGTCGCGCCGGCCCGTCCGGTCCCACGGGGCTACTTCTTGGACTTGGCCGCCTTGGGCGTCACCAGCCGGCTGCCACTCCAGTCCTTGCCCACGCTGACGCTCTTGGAGGCGGACAGGCCTGCCGTCGTCGCGGCTTCGGAGATGTCGCTCGGCTCCACGTAGCCGTCCCGGCCGGTCTTCGGCGTCAGCAACAGGATCGAGCCGCCCTCCTCGATGTACGTGGTGGCGTCCACCAGCACATCGGTCAGGTCGCCGTCCTCGTCACGGAACCAGAGCACCACGGCATCGGCGACGTCGTCGTAGTCCTCGTCCACCAGGTCGCTGCCGATGACTTGCTCGATGGCCTCGCGGAGTTCCTGGTCTACGTCGTCGTCGTAGCCGATCTCCTGGACCACCTGCTCGGGCTGGAACCCCAGCCTCACGGCAGGGCTCGTCTCCGCGTGGTCCGCGGTCGCGCTCACGGGTTGCCTCCTGATCTTGTCTTTGAATGGGGTCCCCCCAGGCCGCTCGGGCTCCGGGAAGTCTCAGCCACGCGCGTGCGCGAAGCATTGGCCGTAGTCCACACGGGCGGGGCGGATCGCGCAAGTACCCGGCGTTTCAGACCGCCGAAACGGTGACGTTCCGGAACGTGTCACCGCAACTCCAGGCACATCATCGCGGTCACGCCGTGACGCATGCCACACCTTTCTGCCCTCTTTGCGTGTTTGGGAACCATACCCGGGTACAGGGCCTCGGGTTACCCCGGAGTAGAGATGACGTTTGGCCCCCCGAGGTACACGATGGGGAGCGGTGCACACATCTAGAAATACGGCCCTCTGACAGGTAAGGAACAGCGTGGCTTCCGGATCCGATCGCAACCCGATCATCATTGGCGGCCTTCCGAGTCAGGTTCCTGACTTCGATCCCGAGGAAACCCAGGAGTGGCTCGACTCCCTCGACGCCGCCGTGGACGAGCGCGGCCGGGAGCGGGCCCGCTATCTGATGCTGCGGCTCATCGAGCGGGCCCGCGAGAAGCGCGTGGCCGTGCCCGAGATGCGCAGCACGGACTACGTGAACACCATCCCGACCAGGGCTGAACCGTTCTTCCCGGGCAACGAGGAGATCGAGCGCAAGATCCTGAACGCCACCCGGTGGAACGCGGCCGTGATGGTCTCGCGCGCCCAGCGTCCCGGGATCGGCGTCGGCGGCCACATCGCCACCTTCGCCTCCTCCGCGTCCCTCTACGACGTCGGCTTCAACCACTTCTTCCGCGGCAAGGACGAGGGCGACGGCGGCGACCAGGTCTTCTTCCAGGGCCACGCCTCCCCGGGCATCTACGCGCGCGCGTTCCTGCTCGACCGCCTCAGCGAGGACAACCTGGACGCGTTCCGCCAGGAGAAGTCGAAGGCCCCGCACGGGCTGTCCTCGTACCCGCACCCGCGGCTGATGCCGGACTTCTGGGAGTTCCCGACCGTGTCGATGGGCCTCGGCCCGATCGGCGCGATCTACCAGGCCCGGATGAACCGCTACATGCACGCGCGCGGGATCGCCGACACGAGCAAGTCCCATGTGTGGGCGTTCCTCGGCGACGGCGAGATGGACGAGCCCGAGTCGCTCGGCCAGCTGACCATCGCCGCGCGCGAGGGTCTCGACAACCTGACCTTCGTCGTCAACTGCAACCTCCAGCGCCTCGACGGCCCGGTGCGGGGCAACGGCAAGGTCATCCAGGAGCTGGAGTCGGTCTTCCGCGGCGCCGGCTGGAACGTGATCAAGCTGATCTGGGACCGGACCTGGGACCCGCTGCTCGCACAGGACCGCGACGGCATCCTCGTCAACCGGATGAACACCACCCCGGACGGGCAGTTCCAGACCTACGCCACCGAGTCCGGCGCCTACATCCGCGACCACTTCTTCGGCGACGACCAGCGGCTGCGCGCCATGGTCGAGGGCATGACCGACGACCAGATCCTGCACCTGGGCCGCGGCGGTCACGACCACAAGAAGATCTACGCGGCGTTCAAGGCGGCCGTGGAGCACACGGGCCAGCCGACGGTCATCCTCGCCAAGACCGTCAAGGGCTGGACGCTGGGCCCGAACTTCGAGGGCCGCAACGCCACGCACCAGATGAAGAAGCTGACGGTCGACGACCTCAAGGGCTTCCGCGACCGGCTGCACCTGCCGATCTCCGACAAGGAGCTGGAGAGCGGCGCCCCGCCGTACTTCCACCCGGGCCGGGACTCGGAAGAGATCCAGTACATGCACGACCGCCGCAAGAGCCTCGGTGGTTACGTCCCGACGCGTGTCGTGCGGGCCAAGCCGCTCGCACTGCCGGACGACAAGACGTACGCGACCGTGAAGAAGGGGTCGGGCCAGCAGTCGATCGCCACCACCATGGCTTTTGTACGGCTCCTCAAGGACCTCATGCGGGACAAGGAACTCGGACGTCGCTTCGTACTGATCGCGCCGGACGAGTACCGCACCTTCGGCATGGACTCGTTCTTCCCGAGTGCGAAGATCTACAACCCGCTCGGTCAGCAGTACGAGTCGGTCGACCGGGAACTGCTGCTCGCGTACAAGGAGTCGCCGACCGGGCAGATGCTGCACGACGGCATCTCCGAGGCGGGCTGCACGGCCTCCCTCATCGCCGCGGGTTCGGCGTACGCCACGCACGGCGAGCCGTTGATCCCGGTCTACGTCTTCTACTCGATGTTCGGTTTCCAGCGCACCGGTGACCAGTTCTGGCAGATGTCGGACCAGCTGGCGCGCGGGTTCGTCCTGGGCGCGACCGCGGGCCGTACGACTCTGACCGGTGAGGGCCTCCAGCACGCGGACGGCCACTCGCAGCTGCTCGCCTCGACCAACCCGGGGTGCGTGGCGTACGACCCGGCGTTCGGGTTCGAGATCGCGCACATCGTGCAGGACGGTCTGCGCAGGATGTACGGGCCGGAGAGCGAGGACGTCTTCTACTACCTCACGGTCTACAACGAGCCCATCCAGCACCCGGCCGAGCCCGCGAACGTCGACGCCGAGGGCATCCTCAAGGGCGTCTACCGCTTCTCCGAGGGCACCTCGGGGTCGATCCCGGCGCAGATCATGGCGTCCGGTGTGGCCGTGCCGTGGGCGGTCGAGGCGCAGAAGATCCTCGCCGAGGAGTGGAACGTCAAGGCGGACGTCTGGTCGGCGACCTCCTGGAACGAACTGCGGCGCGAGGCCGTGGCCTGCGAGGAGTACAACCTGCTGCACCCGGAGGAGGAGCAGCGGGTGCCGTACGTGACGCGGAAGCTGGCCGGGGCGCAGGGTCCGTTCGTGGCCGTCTCCGACTGGATGCGGTCGGTTCCCGACCAGATCGCGCGGTGGGTGCCGGGCACGTACCAGTCCCTGGGCGCGGACGGGTTCGGCTTCGCGGACACCCGGGGTGCGGCGCGGCGGTTCTTCCACATCGACGCGCAGTCGATCGTGGTGGGCGTGCTGACGGAGCTGGCGCGGGAGGGCAAGGTGGACCGGTCGGTGCTGAAGCAGGCGATCGACCGGTACCAGTTGCTGGATGTCTCGGCTGCTGACCCGGGTGCGGCGGGAGGCGACGCGTAGCCGCTGCGCTCGGCCTGGACGGACGGACGAAGGGCGGTGTGGGTGCCTGTGGCCCCACCGCCCTTCACCTTTTCTTTACGATGCGGGTATGACGGAACAGTCGGCGCAGGCCCGTTGGGAACAGCACACCCAGCGGCCCCTTCTGGCGCTCGCGGTGCTGTTCGCCGTCGCCTATGCCGTGCCGATCGTGGACGCCTCGGTGGGGCGGTCGCTCGCGGCGGTGTGCACGGCGGTCGAGTGGGTGGTGTGGGGGTTCTTCGCCGTCGACTACCTCATGCGGCTGTCGCTCTCGCGGGACCGCCGCGCGTTCGTACGGCAGCACTGGATGGACCTGTGTGCGGTGGTGCTGCCGCTGATACAGCCGCTGCGGCTGCTGCGGCTCGTCTCCACGCTGCTGCTGGTGGGCCGGCGGGCGCGGATGGCCTCGCAGATCCGGGTGACGACGTATGTCGGCGGGGCGGTCGTCGGGCTGCTGATGTTCGGCTCGCTGGCCGTGCTCTCGGTGGAACGGGACTCACCGAACGGGAACATCCGCACACTGGGTGACGCGGTGTGGTGGTCCTTCACGACGATGACGACGGTCGGCTACGGCGACCACGCCCCGACCACCGGCCTGGGCCGCATGATCGCGGTGGGCCTGATGCTCTCCGGTATCGCCCTTCTCGGTGTCGTGACCGCGAACATCGCGGCGTGGTTCATCGAGCGCTTCGAGAAGGACGACGTGGAGGAACGCCAGCAGACGGAGGCGATCCTGGCCCTGACGGAGGAGGTCCGGGCGCTTCGCGCGGAGGTGGCGGCCCTGCGCAAGACGTCCGTCGGCGGCTGACGAACACCCCACCGGCCTGGGAACGTGAGCGGGCCCCCGGTCGTCCCAGCGAGCCAACCGCAGACGATCGCGACCGGGCCGAGGATGATGCCCAGTACGAAGAAACCGGCGATCGCGCCGATACCGACCCCTCTGGGGGACGCCCCCAGACCCCGGCGATGATTCCGAGCGTCGCGCGATCCGTCCCGCTCCGTGACCACCCCAGTCCCGGAGCCCCGCACAGCCGTCGGCAGACATGAGGCGGGCCCCCGGTCGTCCCACCGGGGGCCCTTCCCTCACGCGCCCCGGGTCAGTACAGACCGATGCCCGGGGTGGCCGCTCCCGCGATGGCGATGATCGCCAGGAGCGTGTCGATGGCGCCCAGTACGAAGGCGACCAGAGCGGGCCAGGCACGGTTGGCGCCCGACCAGGTGCGGCCCATGGCGAGCCAGCCGCAGACCATCGCGACGGGGCCCAGGATGATGCTCAGTACGAAGAGGCCCGCGACCGCGCAGATGGCTCCGACGATTCCGAGCGTCGCGCGATCCGGCCCGGTCCGTGACCACGTCCGGCCACGTGATCGGGGGTACCTGCGCGTTCCGTGTCCGAAGCCCGCCATCATCAACTCCCTGACACCCTAGGTTGGTTGGGTTCGTCTCGGGTTCAACGATGCGAGTACCCCGGGTTCCGGGGTTAATCCTCCGGCCTTGCGGCGCGCCGCCCCCCTCCGGCAGCGCGCCGCAGCGCCGTCCGCCCTCCGCGGCGTACGAGCTTGCCGTGCGGAGGACTTGACTTACTGTGACCTGCGGCGCGTACCGGGTGCGAGAAATCTTTAGCCTCTTCACCCTGATAGGGGAAGAACGCTGAAAACGCGTCAGGGGGAGGTCCCGTCAGATGTGGCCCACGCCCGCGCCCGCCTCCGCGTTCGCACCGCGCTTGGTGAACAGGGCGACCAGGATCGCGAACGCGGCGACCCCCGCGGCGACCAGGGACGCGAGGCTCATCCCGGAGATGAACGTGTCGTGGGCCACGTCGGTGATCTTCGCCGCGATCTCCGCCGGGGTCCCCTTGGCGACCGGGGCCACGCCCACCTGGACCGCCTCCGACGCCTGGTCCAGCTGAGCCGGCGTGAGCGGGGGCAGACCCGCGTCCTTCCAGTTGGCCGGGAGGTCGCCGTCCACCTTGGAGGCCATCACGGCGCCGAGGACGGCCGTACCGAGGCTGCCGCCGATCTGCATCGCGGCCTGCTGGAGACCGCCGGCCACACCGGAGAGCTCCATGGGCGCGTTGCCCACGATGACCTCGGTGGCACCGACCATGACCGGCGCGAGGCCGAGGCCGAGCAGGGCGAACCAGAGGGACATCAGGGCGCTGCCGGTGTCCGTCTGAAGCGTGGACATGCCGTACATGGCGATCGCGGTGGCCGCCATGCCGCCCGCCAGCGGGATCCGCGGGCCGAGCTTGGTGATGAGCGCGCCCGCGAGCGGGGAGCCGACGATCATCATCCCGGTGAGCGGGAGCAGGTGGAGACCGGCGTCGATCGGGCTCATGCCGTGCACGTTCTGGAGGTAGAAGGTCACGAAGAACAGGCCGCCCATGAACGCGATCGCCATGAGGACCATGAGGACCACACCCGCCGACAGCGCCACCGAGCGGAACAGCCCGAGCGGGATCAGCGGCTCCTTGACTTTCGTCTCCCACAGCGCGAACAGCGCGAAGCCCACGACGGACGCGGCGATGAAGGTCCAGGTCAGTCCGTCGCCCCAGCCCCAGGTGGGGGCCTTGATGAGCGCCCACACCAGGCAGAACATGGCGGCCGACAGCAGGGCTATGCCCAGCAGGTCGAAGGAGCGCGGGGCGTTCTCGGCACGGTGGTCGAGGAGGATCAGCACACCGAGGACGAGGGCGAGGGCACCCACCGGCACGTTGATGAAGAACACCGACTGCCAGTTGACGTGCTCGACGAGGACACCGCCGAGGATCGGGCCGCCGGCGGTGGACGCGCCGATGACCATGCCCCAGATGCCGATGGCCATGTTGAGCTTCTCGGCCGGGAAGGTGGCCCGCAGCAGACCGAGCGCGGCCGGCATCAGCAGGGCGCCGAACAGGCCCTGCAGGACGCGGAAGGTGACGACCGCGGCGATGCTGCTGGACAGCCCGATCGCGCCCGAGGCGGCGGCGAAGCCGACGACCCCGATCAGGAAGGTCTGGCGGTGGCCGAAGCGGTCACCGAGTTTGCCCGCGGTGATCAGGGCGACCGCCAGCGCGAGGAAGTAGCCGTTGGTGATCCACTGGACGTCGGCGAAGCTCGCCTTGAGGTCGGCCTGGATGGCCGGGTTGGCGATGGCCACGATGGTGCCGTCGAGGGCCACCATCATGACGCCGACGGCCACGGTCAGCAGGGTGAGCCAGGGGTGGCCGCGCAGCCCGGAGGCGGGCGGCTGATCCGACGGGGACTGTGACGCCCGGTCCCCCGGCCCCGTCGTGTCGATGGTGGTCTGACTAGTCATGTGTTCGAGGCTAGTGACAGCCGCTGACATTTGACAAACCAATTCACAAGTCGGTAACTGACACCAATGGAAACACTGCGCGAACGCAAGAAGCAGCGCACCCGTGAGGCACTGCTGCGGGTCGCGATCGAGTCGTTCACCACCCGGGGCTACGAGCAGACGACCGTCGACGACATCGCCGACGCCGTCGGCGTCTCGCAGCGCACCTTCTTCCGGTACTTCGCCGGCAAGGAGGACGCCGCGCTCGCGCTCGACGAGATGACGGTGGCCCACTTCGTCGACGCCGTACGCGCGCGTCCGGCGCACGAGCCGCCGTTGGAGGCGCTGCGCCAGGCCGTGCTCCAGGGGTGGGACACCCTGCACGAGGTGGTCGAGTCGGTGGTGTCGGTGGAGCGGTTCCTGCGCATGTACCGGGTGATCGAGTCGACGCCCGTGCTGCTCGCCGCGCATCTGCGGCGCTCCCTGGAGTCCGAGGAGGTCCTCGCGCGCGTGCTCGCCGAACGCGAGGGACTCGATCCGGAGGCCGACCCACGCCCCAGGCTGACGGTGGCCGCCTTCGGCGCGGTGATGCGGGTGACCGAGCGCCAGTGGCTGGCGGACGGGGACTTCAGCCTGGAGGCCATGCGGGAGCTGACCGTCTCCCACCTGGAACTGCTGGGGCCCGCTCTGGCGGGCAAGTGGCCCCCCTACACCAAAACGTGATCCCCGTCACTCGATTAACCCGAGACCGTCTCGTTCTCCTAGTGTGTCCTTTCAGTGACTTCCTTCGACACCTCCCCGCAACTCAACGTCTGGCGCGCACTGCTCGCGCTGGCCGTCGTGTTCGTGATGCTGGCGACCACCGGCTGGACCGCTCTGCGCAACCAGAGGGAGGCCACCCCGCTCCAGGCCTCGCTCGAGTCCTGGGCGCACGGGCGCCTCCACGGACACCGGCTGCCGGACCCGGACACCTCCCCCGCCCAGCTCACGCGATTCTTCGCCGCGCTCACCTCCCAGGACCGCGTCCGTCTCGCCCAGCGCTACCCGCTCGCGGTCGGCAACATGAACGGCGCCCCCGTCGGGCTGCGCTACCAGGCCAACCGTCTCGCGCTGCTCCAGGCCAGCGGTGTCGAGCGCACACGGATGCACGATCCCCGGCTCACGCCCGCCGGCCAGCAGGAGGCGGGCCGCCGTATGCACCGCTTCGAGTCGCTGACGGCCCCGGAGCGCCACATCCTCGCCTTCGACCCCGACGGCTCCGGCCGGGTCGCCGAGGTGTTCGGCGATCTCGGCACGGCGCGGCGGATCTCCGTCGTCGTGCCCGGCGTCGACACCGACGTGCTCACCTTCCAGCGCACCAACCGCAGTTGGTCCGCGCCGGTCGGCATGGCCAAGTCCCTCTACCAGGCCGAGCGCGAGGCGAGCCCGTCCACGCGTACGGCCGTGATCGCCTGGGCCGACTACACCGCGCCCGCCGGCCTCGGCATCGACTCGGCCACCGCGATGCGCGCCGAGAACGGCGCCGTCCGGCTGAACGCGCTGGTGCGCGCGCTGCCCGGCGCCTCGCCGGTCTCCCTGTTCTGCCACAGCTACGGCTCCGTGGTGTGCGGGGTGGCCGCGCACGCGCTGCCCGGCCGGGTGGCCGACATCGCGGTGGCCGGCAGCCCGGGGATGCGGGTCGCCAACGCCTCCCACCTGCGCACCACCGCGCGGGTGTGGGCGATGCGGGACGCCGACGACTGGATCCAGGACGTGCCGTACCTGGAGGTCGGCGGACTCGGCCACGGCGCCGACCCGGTGTCCTCCGCGTTCGGCGCACGGGTGCTGTCCGCACGGGGTGCCGACGGGCACGCCGGTTACTTCGAGCCCGGAACGGAGAGTCTGCTCAACTTCGCCGAGATCGGCATTGGCGCGTACCGCTCGGTGCACTGCGCCCACGAGGACGAAGCCTGCCGCGCCGGTTTGTCCGGCACGGCCACGGCCGGACGCGCGTAGAGACCGCAGGAACCGCGGTCTGCGCGAGGAGGGGACGAAGAAGCTCGTGCCGCATACGATGACCCGCATGGGTGACGTACTGGCCGGATTTCATGCCGCCTGGGAGTTCGAGTCCGACTCCGTGCTCATCCGCTACGAACGGGGGATTCGCACACCGAAGCTCTTCCAGGCACTGGGGGAACGGCGGATCCCCCTGGAAGCGGTCTCCGGGGTGACGCTGACTCCCGGCAAGCGGGGCACGGTGGTGCTGCGCGCCGAGCCGAGGCCCGGTGCGGACCCGCTCATGGAGGCGGCGGCGGGACAGCTGAAGGAAGGGTGCGATCCGTACCGGCTGGTGCTGCCTGCCGACAAGGAGACGCTCGCCGAGTACTACGCGGACGAGCTGCGCGCGCTGCTGAAGGAGGACGACGAACCGGCGGAACGTTTCCTGGTGCCGGCGCCCGAGGTGCCGTTGCAGTTCAAGGCGTACGACGGGAAGGCGTCCTTCGACGGGCGTTCCGTGCAGTTCCGGTGGTTCTGGACGGGAGCGTCCTCGGCGAAGTGGAAGGCCGGCGACCAGAGTTTCCCGGTGTCCGAGCTGACGGGCGTCGAGTGGCGGTCACCGGAGGTCTTCGAGGGGCATCTGCGGCTCCTCCGCGGGGAGCCGGGGCCGGTGCAGGCCGACCAGGATCCGGCGGCGGTGGTGTTCGGGCTGGGGTACGGACCCGTGCATGAGTCGTTGCCGTTCGCGGCGGCGGTCCTGGCGGCGGTACGGCAACGGGGGCCGGCGGCAGCGGTCCCGGCGGCGAGCGTGCCGCGCCGGGACCCTGCGGATATCGCCGAACGGATTCGTCATCTGGGGGAACTTCATCAGGCCGGGCTGGTCACCGATGAGGAGTTTTCCGTGAAGAAGGCGGAGTTGCTGGCGGAGTTGTAGGTGCGTTTTCGGCTTTCCGCCGGTGGGGGCTGGTCGCGCAGTTCCCCGCGCCCCTAGGTGAGTTCACTCGCGCCCTGCTGATGAGAACCGCATGTCCGCGTAACGGTCGCCCGCCACCTGACCGGCTATCGGCTCCAGCAGCTCCAGCTCCTCCTTCGTGAGCTCGATGCGCGTCGCCGTCGCGTTCTCCTCCACCCTGCTCGGCTTGCGGGTGCCCGGGATCGGGACGACCGGGAGGTCGTGGACCGTGGTCTGCTGCTGGACCCAGGCCAGGGCGATCTGGCCCAGGGAGACCCCATGCGCCTCGGCGACCGTGCGGATCGGTTCCAGCAGGGCCGCGTTCGCCGTCGCGTTGTCGCCCGTGAAGCGGGGCTGCTGGCGGCGGAAGTCGTCGGCGGTGAGGTCCTTGTCGGCGTTGGTGAAGGAGCCGGTGAGGAAGCCGCGGCCGAGCGGGGAGTACGGGACGAGCGCCACGCCCAGTTCGCGGGCCGCCGGGACCACCTGGGCCTCGATGTCCCGGCTGAACAGGGACCACTCCGACTGCACGGCGGCGATGGGGTGCACGGCCTGCGCCGCGCGCAGCTCCGCCGCGGTGACCTCGCTCAGGCCCAGGTGCTTGACCTTGCCCTCGCGCACCAGCTCGGCCATGGTGCCGACGGACTCCTCGATCGGCACGTTCACATCGCGCCGGTGCATGTAGTAGAGGTCGATCGCGTCGACGTCCAGGCGCTTCAGGCTCGCCTCGACCGCCTGGCGGATGTACGGCGGGTCGTTGCGGATGATCCGCCGGGTCGGGTCGTCCGGGGGTATCGACAGGGCGAACTTGGTGGCGATCACGACCTGGTCGCGGTGGGCCTTGAAGAACGGGGACAGGAACTTCTCGTTCTCCCCCTGGCCGTAGGCGTCCGCCGTGTCGTAGAGCGTGATGCCGAGCTCCAGGGCCCGCTCCAGGGTGGCCCGCGACGCCTCCGCGTCCACGGGGCCGTACGCGAAGCTCATGCCCATGCAGCCGAGTCCCTGGACGCCGACCTCGGGACCGGTGTCGCCGAGCCGGGCGGTGGGGATCGTGCTGTCCGTCATCCTGCCTTCTCCGTTTCGTAGGTGCGACCGGCTCCCGCGTAGAAGCTGATCTTCCGGTCGAGCACGGCGAGCGTGTCCTGGAGCTCCGCGATCCGGGACAGGACGTCCCGGCGGGTCGACTCCAGGAGCTCGAACCGGTCGGTGAACGTGTGGTCGCCCTCCCGCACCAGTTCCGCGTACCGGACCATGTCGGCGACCGGCATGCCGGTGAGCCGGAGCTTGCCGACGAAGTCGAGCCAGTCGAGGTCGCGGTTGCTGTAGCGGCGCTGGCCGGTGTGCGAGCGGTCGATGTGCGGCATCAGGCCGATGCGCTCGTACCAGCGCAGGGTGTGCGCGGTCAGGCCGGTGAAGGCGACGACCTCGCTGATCGTGTAGCTGTCCTGGCCCGCCGGACGCCGGTGGGGGTGCGGCGGGGCGGCGCAGCTGTCGGTCCTGGTACCCGTGGTCTCCATCACCGTCATGACCCCCACGCTATGACCTTGGAGTGCACTCCAAGCAAGCGTGACCGGTAAGAAATCGGCAGGACGCGAAACAGGTGCGGTCGCTAGCGTGCGGCCCATGAGTCTCGTACGCCGTGCCACGACCGAGGACGCCGGGGAAGTGCTGCGTCTGCGCCAGGTGATGATCGACGCGCTGCCCGGCGGGGACGCCTCCACAGCCTGGCACACGGAGGCGCTGCCGTCGCTGCGGAGGAAGCTCGGTGAGGCCGACGGGGACTTCGCGGCGTTCGTCGTCGACGATCCGGACCGGCCGGGGGCGCTGGCCGCCCTGGTCGTCGGGACGGTGGACTACCGGATCGGCAAGGCGGGCAACCCGCACGGGCTCGCCGGGTACGTCTTCAGCGTCGCCACCGACCCGGGCGCGCGTCGGCGCGGGTACGCACGCGCGTGCATGGACGAACTGCTGGCGTGGTTCCGCGGGCGGGGCGCCGGACAGGTCATGCTGACCGCGTCCCCGGAGGCCGAGCCGCTCTACGCCTCCCTCGGCTTCGTCCACAAGCCGGACCCCACGATGATGCTGAGGCTCTGAGCGGCTTACTCTCGACGGCATGTCCCTGCAGAGCCTCGCGTTGATCGAAAACTGGCCGGTTCCCACCGCTGCGGCGGGGGTGGTGCGCGCCGACGGCACGGTCCTCGGCACCCACGGTCCTGCCGGCCACCGCTTCCCGCTGGCCTCGGTCACCAAGCCGCTCGCCGCGTACGCCGTGCTGGTCGCGTACGAGGAGGGGGCGATCGAGCTCGACGAGCCGGCCGGGCCGAGCGGATCGACGGTGCGGCACCTGCTCGCGCACACCTCGGGGCTGGCCTTCGACGAGCACCGGGTGACGGCTGCCCCCGGTGAGCGGCGGCTGTACTCGAACGCGGGCTTCGAGCAGCTCGGTGACCATGTCACCAAGGCGACGGACATCCCGTTCGGGGAGTATCTGCGCCAGGCGGTCCTTGAGCCGCTGGGCATGGCGTCGACGTCCCTGGAGGGCTCCCCCGCGAAGGACGGCGTGTCGACGGTCGGGGACCTGCTGCGGTTCGCGGCGGAGGTGCAGGCACCGAGGCTGCTGGACCCGCGTACGGTCGCGGACGCGATGACGGTCCAGTACCCGGGCACCAAGGGCGTGCTGCCCGGCTACGGCCTCCAGAACCCCAACGACTGGGGCCTCGGCTTCGAGATCCGCGACGGCAAGTCCCCGCACTGGACGGGGAGTTCCTCGTCGCCTCGCACCCTCGGGCACTTCGGCCAGTCCGGCACGTTCCTGTGGGTCGACCCGGACGCGGGGGCGGCCTGCGTGGCGCTGACGGACCGCGCCTTCGGGCCGTGGGCGATCGAGGCGTGGCCGGCGTTCACCGACGCCGTCCTGGCCGAGCTCTAGGACATCTCCCACACCAGCAGTTCGGCCGGGGTCGCCGCCACCGCCTCCAGCTCCTTGGCGTCGGTGACCCGGGCCGCGTCTCCGGGCCCCAACTCCTCGCCGTCCAGCTCCACTTCGCCGCGCACGACATGGACGTACAGGTACCGCCCGTCCGGCACCGCGGTCCGCTCCCCCGCGGCCAGCCGCCGCACATGGAGCAGCGCGCCCGCCTCCGGGATCGCGTACGGCGTCGAGTCGGCGATCCCGCGCACGATCTCGTACGACGGCTCGCCGCCCGGCTCCAGGGGCGCCAGCCAGGTCTGCACGAAGGTCAGCGGGGCCTCGGCGTCGTTGCGCTCCACGTGCCGGACGCCCGCGGCGGCGCTGAGCCGCTGGACGTCACCGGCCCGTACGACCGTCTCGTGCCCCGTCGAGTCCCGGTGCGTCAACTCCCCCTCGACCACCCACGTGACGATCTCGGTGTGGCTGTGCGGATGCTCGTCGAACCCGGCCCCGGGCGCCAGCCGCTCCTCGTTGCAGGCGATCAGCGCGCCGAACCGGAGGTTGCCGGGGTCGTAGTGCGGCCCGAACGAGAAGGCGTGCCACGACTCGATCCCGGCTCCGGGGTCCCCGCCTGGGTAGCGCTGCGCCGCGCGCCGTACGTCCGTCACGGGACCACGGTAGCCGCGCGGCCACGTGTCGGGCGGCGACCGGACCGTCAAGCACAACCCCGGCGGCGCGCACTGACGTCCGGATAAGGCAGTCTTGTCCACGTGCCCGAACCCGAACACCGCAAGTCCGACCCCGACGCGCCCCGCGTCCACGCCCATGCCGCGACACTGAAGCGGCTGGTGAAGTCGTCCGGGTCGCTCGCGCAGCAGGCCATCGCGCGCATGGACGAGACGCTGCCGTGGTACCGGGCGATGCCCCCGGAGAACCGTTCCTGGATCGGGCTGGTCGCCCAGGCCGGTATCGCGGCCTTCACCGAGTGGTTCCGGCATCCGGACGCCCCGCAGGCCATCTCGACGGACGTGTTCGGGACGGCGCCCCGTGAGCTGACCCGGGCCATCACGCTGCGGCAGACCGTGGAGATGGTGCGGACGACCATCGAGGTCATGGAGTCGGCCATCGACGAGGTCGCCGCCCCCGGTGACGAGTCCGTGCTGCGTGAGGCCCTGCTCGTGTACGCCCGCGAGATCGCCTTCGCCACCGCGCAGGTCTACGCCCAGGCCGCCGAGGCACGCGGTGCCTGGGACGCCCGGCTGGAGTCCCTGGTCGTGAACGCCGTGCTCAGCGGGGAGGCCGACGAAGGGGCCGTGAGCAGGGCGGCGGCGCTCGGGTGGAACGCTCCCGAGCATGTGTGCGTCATCCTCGGAGCGGCTCCCGACGGTGACTCCGAGCTGACCGTCGAGGCCATCCGCCGGGCCGCCCGGCACGCCAAGCTCCAAGTGCTGACCGGGGTGCTCGGGACCCGGCTCGTCGTCATCGCGGGCGGCAGCGACGACCCGCTCGCCGTGGCGAAGTCGCTGATCGGGCCCTATGCGGCCGGGCCGGTGGTCGCCGGGCCCGTCGTACCCGATCTGCAGGCCGCGACCCGGTCCGCTCAGGCGGCCGCCGCCGGGCTCAAGGCGTGTTCCGCCTGGCAGGACGCCCCGCGCCCGGTGCTGGCGGACGACCTGCTTCCGGAACGTGCGATGGCCGGTGATCCCAGCGCGCGCGATCAGTTGGTGGAGGAGATCTACAGACCGCTGGAGGAGGCCGGTTCCGCGCTCCTGGAGACGCTCTCCGTCTACCTCGAACAGGCGTCCAGTCTGGAGGGTGCGGCCCGGATGCTCTTCGTGCATCCCAACACCGTGCGCTACCGGCTTCGACGTGTGACTGACGTCACCGGCTGGTCGCCCTCCGATGTACGTTCGGCGTTCACCCTGCGGATCGCGCTCATCCTGGGGCGTCTGGCCGACGGGGATCCCCAGCCCTAGGCTTTTGTCGGGGCCCCACAAAACCCCTCCATGTTCTTCGTCCCTGTCCCCACGGGCGGCTTGGGCCGCCCTCAAGAGAGAGTGTGAGAGTGCTCGTACTCGTCGCTCCCGGCCAGGGCGCCCAGACGCCCGGCTTCCTGACCCCCTGGCTCGAACTCCCCGGTGCCGCCGACCGCGTCGCCGCGTGGTCCGACGCCATCGGACTGGACCTCGCCCACTACGGCACACAGGCCGACGCGGACGCCATCCGCGACACCTCGGTGGCCCAGCCGCTGCTGGTCGCGGCCGGGATCCTGTCCGCCGCGGCACTCGGTGACATGGCCACGATCGCACCGGGCGCCGTCGCGGGCCACTCCGTCGGCGAGATCACCGCCGCCGCCTTCGCGGGCGTCCTTGACGACACCGCCGCCCTCACCCTCGTACGCAAGCGGGGTCTGGCCATGGCCGACGCCGCCGCGATCACCGAGACGGGCATGTCCGCGCTGCTCGGCGGCGACCCGGAGGTCTCCGTCGCGCACCTGGAGAAGCTGGGCCTGACCCCGGCGAACGTCAACGGCGCCGGACAGATCGTCGCCGCGGGCACGCTGGAGCAGCTCGCCGTCCTGAACGACGACAAGCCCGAGGGCGTCCGCAAGGTCGTCCCGCTCAAGGTCGCCGGCGCCTTCCACACGCACCACATGGCCCCCGCGGTCGACGCGCTGGCCAAGGCCGCCGCCGATCTGACGCCGGCCGACCCGAGCGTCACCTACGTCTCGAACAAGGACGGCCAGACCGTCGCCGGCGGCGCCGAGGTGCTGGAGCGACTGGTCGGCCAGGTCGCCAACCCGGTCCGCTGGGACCTGTGCATGGAGACCTTCAAGGAGCTCGGCGCCACCGCGCTCATCGAGGTCTCCCCCGGCGGCACGCTGGTCGGCCTCGCCAAGCGCGCGCTGCCCGGTGTGCAGACCCTCGCGCTGAAGACCCCCGACGACCTCGACGCCGCTCGCGAGCTCATCGCTGAGCACAGCGCCTGAAAAGGAGCACAAGAGCAATGTCGAAGATCAGGCCCAGCAAGGGCGCCCCGTACGCGCGCATCCTCGGGGTCGGCGGCTACCGCCCGACCCGGGTCGTGCCGAACGAGGTGATCCTCGAGACGATCGACTCGTCCGACGAGTGGATCCGCTCGCGCTCCGGCATCCAGACCCGGCACTGGGCGAACGCCGAGGAGACCGTCGCCGCGATGTCGATCGAGGCGTCCGGCAAGGCGATCGCCGACGCCGGGATCTCCGCCGAGCAGATCGGCGGCGTGATCGTCTCGACCGTCTCGCACTTCAAGCAGACCCCGGCCGTGGCGACGGAGATCGCCGACAAGCTGGGCACGAACAAGGCCGCCGCCTTCGACATCTCGGCGGGCTGCGCGGGCTTCGGCTACGGCCTCACCCTCGCCAAGGGCATGATCGTCGAGGGCTCGGCGGAGTACGTCCTTGTCATCGGCGTGGAGCGGCTGTCGGACCTGACCGACCTGGAGGACCGGGCCACGGCCTTCCTGTTCGGGGACGGCGCCGGCGCGGTCGTCGTGGGCCCCTCCCAGGAGCCGGCGATCGGCCCCACGGTCTGGGGCTCCGAGGGCGACAAGTCCGAGACCATCAAGCAGACCGTCGCGTGGACCGAGTACGACTCCACGGGCAAGTTCCCTGCGATCACGCAGGAGGGCCAGGCGGTGTTCCGCTGGGCCGTGTTCGAGATGGCGAAGGTCGCCCAGCAGGCGCTGGACGCGGCCGGGATCAGCCCGGACGAGCTGGACGTCTTCATTCCCCACCAGGCCAACGAGCGCATCATCGACTCGATGGTGAAGACGCTGAAGCTGCCGGAGCACGTCACGGTCGCGCGTGACGTGCGCACCACCGGCAACACCTCGGCCGCCTCGATCCCGCTCGCCATGGAGCGGCTTCTGGCGACCGGCGAGGCGAAGAGCGGCGACACCGCGCTCGTCATCGGATTCGGGGCGGGTCTCGTCTACGCCGCCACTGTCGTTACCCTCCCCTAGGCACTCCGTGCCGGATCAACCGGTCCGGGACGGGAAGCACTGCCAACCCTCTGGATAAGAAAACGAAGGAGCGCCAACATGGCCGCCACTCAGGAAGAGATCGTCGCCGGTCTCGCCGACATCGTGAACGAGATCGCCGGCATCCCGGTTGAGGACGTCCAGCTGGACAAGTCCTTCACCGACGACCTGGACGTCGACTCGCTGTCCATGGTCGAGGTCGTCGTCGCCGCCGAAGAGCGCTTCGACGTCAAGATCCCGGACGACGACGTCAAGAACCTCAAGACCGTCGGCGACGCGACCGACTACATCCTCAAGAACCAGGCCTGAGTCCACCGGGCTCCGCCAGGAGCCCCCAGGCCGGATGTTCCCGGCCCCGCCACCCGGCGGTGGCGCCGCTTAATCCTCGTAACGTTGGAGAAAGATTTCCCGTGAGCCCGACCAATCGCACCGTGGTCGTCACCGGTATCGGCGCAACCACACCGCTGGGTGGCGACGCAGCCTCTACCTGGGAGGGCCTCGTCGCCGGCAAGTCCGGCGTCAAGCCCCTCGAGCAGGAGTGGGCCGCCGAGCAGGCGGTCCGCATCGCAGCGCAGATCGCGGTCGAGCCGACCGAGGTCATCCCCCGGCCGCAGGCCCGCCGCCTCGACCGCTCGGCGCAGTTCGCGCTGATCGCGGCCAAGGAGGCGTGGGCCGACGCCGGTTTCGAGGGGAAGGCCGGTGAGGACGGCTCGGTCGGCGAGGTCGACCCCGACCGTCTCGGCGCCGTCATCGCCTCCGGCATCGGCGGTGTCACGACCCTGCTCGACCAGTACGACGTGCTCAAGGAGAAGGGCGTCCGCCGCGTCTCCCCGCACACCGTGCCGATGCTGATGCCGAACGGCCCGTCCGCCAACGTGGGTCTGCTCGTCGGCGCCCGCGCGGGTGTGCACACCCCGGTCTCCGCCTGCGCCTCGGGCGCCGAGGCCATCGGCTACGCCATCGAGATGATCCGCACCGGCCGCGCCGACGTCGTCGTCGCCGGTGGTACGGAGGCGGCGATCCACCCGCTGCCCATCGCCGCGTTCGGCAACATGATGGCGATGTCCAAGAACAACGAGAACCCCGAGGGCGCCTCGCGTCCCTACGACGTCGCCCGGGACGGTTTCGTCCTCGGCGAGGGTGCCGGTGTCGTCGTCCTGGAGTCCGCCGAGCACGCCGCCGCGCGCGGTGCGCGGGTGTACGCCGAGGCGGTCGGGCAGGGCATCTCGGCCGACGCCCACGACATCGTCCAGCCGGAGCCGGAGGGCCGCGGTATCTCGCACGCCCTGCAGCACCTGCTGGAGAGCACCGACCTGGACCCGGCGGAGATCGTGCACGTCAACGCGCACGCCACGTCGACCCCGGCCGGTGACATCGCCGAGCTCAAGGCGCTGCGGAAGGTCTTCGGGGACGACACCGACCACATGGCCGTGTCCGCCACCAAGTCGATGACCGGTCACCTGCTCGGTGGCGCGGGCGGCGTGGAGACGGTCGCGACGGTGCTCGCCCTGTACCACCGGGTGGCACCGCCGACCATCAACGTCGAGAACCTCGACCCGGAGGCGGAGGCCAACGCCGACGTCGTCCGCGGCGAGGCGCGCAAGCTGCCCGTGGAGGGCCGTATCGCCGCGCTGAACGACTCGTTCGGGTTCGGCGGCCACAACGTCGTACTGGCGTTCCGCACGGTCTGAGGCACGGTCTGAGAACCGTCTGTACGCAACGGAAGGGCCCCCACCGGTCGGTGGGGGCCCTTCCCGCGTACGGAGACGTCAGACGACCTGGTGCAGCCAGCGGACCGGGGCGCCCTCGCCCGCGTACCTGAAGGGCTCCAGTTCGTCGTCCCAGGGCTTGCCGAGGAGCTTCGCGAGCTCCGCCTCCAGGTCCGTCTCGCCGCGCTGCGAGCGGGTCAGGGCCGCCCGCAGGCGGTCCTCCGGGATCAGGATGTCGCCGTGGATGCCGGTGACGGCGTGGAAGATGCCGAGCTCGGGGGTGCAGCTGTAGCGCTCGCCCTCCGCGGTGGGGCAGGGCTCGGCGGTGACCTCGAAGCGCAGCAGGTGCCAGCCTCTGAGGGCGGAGGCGAGCTTGGACGCGGTGCCGACCTCGCCCTTCCAGGAGAACTCCGAGCGCCAGGTGCCCGGCGCGGCCGGCTGCCGGATCCAGTCGAGGCTGACGCGCGTGCCGAGCACCCCGGCGACGGCCCACTCGACGTGCGGGCACAGCGCGCGCGGCGCGGAGTGCACGTACAGAACTCCACGTGTCGTCACCGGGACCTCCGGGCAGAGCGGGACAGTCTTGCTGGCTGGCATGGCGGCGATGGCGGGCAGCCACGTTGATGGCGAGGCTACCGTGCGGCGGGGCAAGGAGTGTGACGTACCGTCGGTCCCGATGCCCCGAAACGCCCGCCATTCACCCGGCAGGACGCTAGTACGGGTGCCGATCGTTCCCTCGGGGGCACCGGGAACTCCCGTGCGTTGTTATGAGCGGACCACCATTTCACGAGGGGAACACCACGGATGCGGAAGCAGGGCCACCGCTCGCGGGCCGTCGTCGCCGTCCTGACGGCGGCTCTTGTGGGCGTCGCCGGCTGTGACGCCGTGGGGGGCGACTCGGCGGGCCCCACCCAGAAGCCGAAGCCGTCGCCGAAGCCCACCCCGGCGTGGGACAGCAGCCCGGCCTCGATAGCGGCGGTGGGCGACTCGATCACGCGCGGCTTCGACGCCTGCGGGATCCTCAAGGACTGCCCCGACGTGTCGTGGGCGACCGGCGCCAGCACCCAGGTCGACTCGCTCGCCGTACGGCTGCTGGGGCGGGCGAAGGCGACGCAGCGCAGCTGGAACTACGCGGTGTCCGGGGCGCGGATGGCCGATCTGCCCGGGCAGATGTCGCAGGCGGCCTCGCGCACACCGGCGCTGGTGACGGTGATGGTGGGCGCGAACGACGCCTGCCGGGACTCCACGGCCGCGATGACCTCGGTGTCCGACTTCCGCGCCGGCTTCGAGGACGCGCTGGGCGTGCTGCGCCGGAAGGCGCCCAAGGCGCAGGTGTACGTGGCGAGCGTGCCGAACCTCAAGCGGCTGTGGTCCGAGGGCCGGGCCAATCCGCTGGGCAAGCAGGTGTGGAAGCTGGGCGTGTGCCCGTCGATGCTCGCCGACGCGGACGCCCTGGACGCGGCGGCGACCGAGCGGCGGGACACCGTGCAGCAGCGGGTGGAGGCCTACAACACCGTACTGAAGGACGTGTGCGCCAAGGACGAGCGGTGCCGGTACGACGGGGGCGCGGTGTACGACTACCGGTTCGGCACCGAGCAGCTCAGCCACTGGGACTGGTTCCACCCGAGTGTGAACGGACAGGCGCGTCTGGCGGAGATCGCGTACCGCAAGGTCAGGTCCGTGACCTAAAGTTCCGCACATGAACGAACTCTTCGCCACACTTCCCGACGGCACACCGGTGCACCGCTGGACCCTGGAGCGCGCGGGCGTCCGCGTGCGGATCCTGTCGTACGGCGGGATCGTGCAGTCGGTCGAGGTCCCGGACCGGGACGGGCGGACGGCGGACGTGGTGCTGGGGTTCGCCGGTCTGGAGGGGTATCTGGAGCACTCCGGTCCGTATCTCGGCGCCTTCATCGGGCGGTACGCGAACCGGATCGCGGGCGCCCGCTTCGAGCTGGACGGACGGACGTACGCGCTGGCGCCCAACAACGCGCCGAACTCCCTGCACGGCGGTGACCTCGGCTTCGACAAGCGGGTGTGGGACATGGAGCCCGCGGGTGAGCACGGCGTACGGCTGAGCCGGGTCAGCCCGCACGGCGAGGAGGGCTTTCCGGGGCGCCTGGAGGTCTCGGGGACGTACAGCCTGGACGAGACGGGGGCGCTGCGGATCTCGTACGAGGCGGTCACCGACGCGCCGACCATCGTCAACCTGACCAACCACAGCTACTTCAACCTGGCCGGGACCGGGAACGCGGGCGGGCACGAACTGCGGATCGACGCCTCGCGGTTCACCCCGGTCGACGCGGATCTGATCCCGACGGGGGTCGAGGAGGTCGCGGACACCCGGTTCGACTTCCGGCAGGGGCGCAAGGCCGGCGCGGGCTACGACCACAACTTCGTGCTCGACAAGGGGATCACCGAACGGGCCGAGGAGGTCGCCGAGTTGTACGACCCCGCGTCCGGGCGGGTGATGACGGTGGCGACCACCGAGCCGGGGCTCCAGCTGTACACCGCGGACCATCTGCCCGAGCCCTTCGCGCCCGGCGACGGCATCGCGCTGGAGACCCAGCACTTCCCCGACTCCCCCAACCGCCCGGAGTTCCCGAGCACGGTGCTGCGGCCGGGCGAGGTGTACCGCTCGGAGACGGTGTACGGCTTCGGCACGCGGTAGGAACGCACGAGCCCCGGCCCAGGGGTCAGGTCCCGGGCCGGGGCTGCTTGTGCGAGGGCTGGGCCCCCTGGGATCAGACGTTAATCGGCACGGTGACCCGGCGGTCCCCGATCGAGCGACCCACCTGGATTTCGTACGAACCCTTCACATACGACCACGATGAGGTCTTCTCGTCCCAGATCTCGAAGGCCCGGCGCGGGATCTCCACCGTGACCTCGACGCTCTCGCCGGGGGCTGCCTCGGCTCCCGCGAATCCGGCGAGCCGGCGGGCCGGGCGCGCCGCGTCGGTCTCGGCGGGCGCCAGGTAGACCTGGACGACCTCGCGGCCCGCGCGGGCACCGGAGTTGCGCAGCCGGACCCGCACGGTGGTGCCCTGGACCTGGGCGGACTCGTAGGTCCAGTCGGTGTAGCCGAGGCCGTGGCCGAAGGGGTAGGCCGGGGTGCGGCCCTCCTTCTCCCAGGCCGTGTATCCGATGAAGACGCCCTCGTCGTAAGGGAGTTCGCCGCCCTCCGGAGTGACCCGGGTGACTGGGGCGTCGGCCAGGGAGCCCCAGGTGGTGGGGAGGCGGCCGCCGGGCTCGTGGGCGCCGGTCAGGACGTCGGCGAGGGCCGCGCCGCCCTCCTGGCCGGGGAACCAGCCGAGCAGGACGGCGGCGACGTCCTCGCGCCAGGGCAGCTCCACCGGCGAGCCGGCGTTGACGATCACGACGGTGTTCGGGTTGGCGGCGGCGACGGCGCGGACCAGCTCGTCCTGGCGGCCCGGCAGCGCGAGGTCCCTGCGGTCGAAGCCCTCGGACTCGACGCGCTCCGTGGTGGCGACCACGACGACGGCGGTGTCGGCGTTCCGTGCCGCCTCGACGGCCTCGGCGATCAGTGCGTCGGGGTCGCGCTGCGGGTCCTGGTGGGCGAGGGTGAAGGCGACGACCTTCATCGGGATGTTCTCGGGGAGGAGGACGACGTGGGTGAGGGAGACGTCGACCGGCTCGCCCGCGGTCAGCTGGACCTCGGCGCGGGGCTCGGGGGCGCCGAAGAAGGTGATGAAGGGGTCGTCCTCGTCGGTGCGCTGGACGTCGTCGTAGTACGTCGTGCCGTCGACGACCAGCTTGAACGCGCCGAGTCCCTTGATGCCGAAGGTGTGCCGGCCGCTCTCGCGCGGGGTGAAGGTGCCGGTCAGCTCGACGGAGTGCAGGCTGTCGTGGGTGACACCCTCGGGCAGGTCCGAACCCATCCACTGGATCAGGCCGTTGGGCACGGAGGCCGTGCCGATGACGTGGCCGTCGGCGTCCCGGCAGATCGCCGTGAGGCTGAACCCCTTGTCTGCGACGGCGAGTTCGGTGTTGGGGTCGGCGCCGACGGCATAGCTGAGGGTGCCCTCGGGGAGGGCGGCGGTGAGGCCGTCGAGCGGGGAGACGATCCGGTCCGGGAAGACGGTGGCGGAGCCGCCGCCGAGGATCCGGGCGTCGCGGGCGGCGGCGCCGATGAGGGCGACGGTGCCCTGCCGCAGGGGCAACGCCCCCTGGTTGCGGACCAGTACGAAGGAGCGGCGGGCGATCTCGCGGGCCAGCGCCTCGCCGTCGGCCGGCGGGGGCAGCTCGGTGACCACCGGCTCGGCACCCTCCAGGATGCCGACCCGGGCGGCGAGCCGCAGCACATTGCGTACGGCCGCGTCGACCGCGCCCTCCTCGACCTCGCCGTCCCTGACCGCCCGGGCGAGGGCCTCGCCGTAGACGGTCGTCGGGCCGGGCATGGCGACGTCGAGGCCGCCCTCGATGGCGCCCTTGGTGGAGCGGGCGGCCATCCAGTCGGAGACGTTGTAGCCGTCGAAGCCCCATTCGCCGCGCAGGACTTCGTCGACGAGGTGGTGGTGCTCGGTCATGGTCGTGCCGTTGACCGTGTTGTACGCGGTCATGATGCCCCACGGGTGGGCGTTCTCGACGATGTGCTCGAAGGGCGCCAAGTACAGCTCGCGCAGGGCGCGTTCGGAGACCAGGTTGTTCACCGTGAAGCGGTCGGTCTCGGCGTCGTTGGCGACGAAGTGCTTGACGGTGGTGCCGACTCCGCCCTCCTGGACACCGGTGACGTACCCGGCGCCGATCCGTCCCGTCAGGTACGGGTCCTCGCTGTAGGCCTCGAAGTGGCGGCCGCCGAGCGGGGAGCGGTGGAGGTTGACGGTGGGGGCGAGCAGGACGTGGACGCCCTTGCGGCGGGCCTCCTGGGCGAGCAGCACACCGGCGCGGCGGGCCAGTTCCGGGTCCCAGGTGGCGGCGAGGGCGGTCGGGGAGGGCAGGGCGATCGAGGGGTCGTCGGCGCTCCAGCGCACACCCCGGACGCCGATCGGGCCGTCGGACATGACGAGGGAGGGCAGTCCGATCTCGGGCAGCGCGGGCAGGGACCACATGTCCTGGCCGGCGAGGAGCCTCGCCTTGGCGTCGAGGTCGAGCCGGGCCAGCGCCGCCTCGACGGCCGCCTCGCGGGCCTGGTCGGCGGGGGTGGTGCCCCGGGGTCCCTCAGCTGCCTCGGGTGCGGCCATGGCGGTGCCTCCTCGTCGAAGTCCGTGCGGTCCTTCCATCGTGCATCCGTTACCTGGTGTGCGGTAGGTTTCGTTATTCTGCCGTTATAAATGGGGGGTCGGTATGCCGTACGGTGACGCCATGAGCGCCAGGACCAGAAGCGAGGAGCGCCGGGCCGAGATCGTCCGGGCGGCCCTGGAGGTCATCGCCGAGCGGGGCTACCGGGCCGCGAGCCTGGCCGCGGTGGCCGAGCGGGTCGGGCTGACCCAGCAGGGGCTGCTGCACCACTTCCCGACCAAGGAAGCGCTGCTGGTCGCGGTGCTGGAGGAGCGGGACAAGTGGGACGCCGTGCCGAACGGCAGCTGGCGGGTCGACCTGCTCACCTCGCTGGTCGAGTACAACGCCATGCGGCCCGGCATCATCCAGACCTTCTCGGCCCTGCTCGGCGAGAGCGTGACGGAGGGGCATCCCGCACGGGAGTACTTCACCGACCGCTACGCCCGGGTGCGCGCGTCGATGGCGGTGGCCCTGCGCGCGGAGTACGGCGACCGCCTCCCGAACGGGCTGAGCCCGGAGCGCACCGCGCCGCTGCTGGTCGCGGTCATGGACGGTCTGCAGTACCAGTGGCTGCTGGACCCCGCGTCGGTGGACATGCCGGAGGCGTTCCGGGACTTCATGCGGCTGCTGGGCGAGCCGGTGGAGTGAGGGTCACTGGCCCCAGGCCACGGCCAGCGCCTTGCTCACCACGCAGACGAGGGCGAAGGCGAACGCCCAGACCGGGGCCCCGGCGGCGAACAGGGCGAGGACGCCCGCCCCGAACCAGAGCAGCTCGAAACCGACGCGACCCGCCCCGCGCACCTTGTACTTCGCGCGCTGCGAGCCGAACAGCGCCCACAGGGCGACGAGTACGGCGGGCGCGGCGAGGCCGAGCAGCCAGGACGCGCCGAAGTCCCGGGTGAAGCCCCAGTACGCGACGGCCGTCAGGGCGCCGAGCTCGATGAGGAAGAGAACGCCCAGGTTGGCTGCCTTCATGGGCCGCAGTATCACCCGGCGGCCGGTACCGCCGCCACGATTTCGATCTCGATCAGCGCCTCGGGCCGGAACAGCCGCGACACCTCGAAGGTCATGCTGGTGGGCGGGGTGCCGGTGAGGAACTCCCGTCGTACGGCGCCGTACTGCTCCAGTTGCGAGATGTCCGTGAGGTAGGTGCGGATGTTGATCACGTCGGCCAGGCTCGCCCCGTGCGGCTCCAGGAGCGCGGCGAGGGTCTCGAAGACGCCCCGGGACTGTTCGGCGAGCGTGGCACCCTCGGCGATCTGGCCGGAGACGAACAACAGGGCGCTGCCGTCGGCCTGTTCGACGCGGGCGACCTGGGAGTAGTAGGGGCTGAGCGGCCGGGGTGCGCCGGCGGGGTTGTCGAGGGTGATCCGCATGCCGTCGACGCTAGGTCCGCCCTTGCGATGCGACAAGCGAATGTCCAGCATGGCTGCCATGCCGAACCCGCATCACCCTGATCCGCCGCCCGACCTCGCCACCGTCTGGCTGCGGGTCTTCCTGGAGGTCGCCCGGCACGAGTCGTTCACCGGGGCCGCGCGGACTCTGGGCTGGACGCAGTCGGCGGTGTCCCGGCAGATCTCGTCGCTGGAGGGGGCGCTGGGCGGGGCGCCGCTGTTCGACCGGCTGCCGCGGGGCGTCCGGCTGACGGAGGCCGGGCGGGTGCTCGTGCCGTACGCGGAGACGGTCGCCGGGGCGCTGCGGGGCGCCGTGCGCGAGCTGGCGGCGCTGCGTGAAGTGGCGGGCGGGCGGCTGCGGTTCGGGGCCTTCCCGACGGCGGACGCGGCGCTGGTGCCGCACGCCCTCGGCGTCTTCCGCACCCGCCATCCGGGCGTGCGGGTCTCCCGCGAGGAGGGCCTCACCCCGTCGCTGCTGGACCGGCTCACCGAGGGGCGGCTGGATCTCGCGGTCGTCTCCACGACCGGGGGTGCCCCGCTGTCGGCGTACGCACTCCACCATCTCCTCGACGAGTCGCTGTACGTCGCCGTCCCGGCCGGGCATCCGCTGGTGGGTGAGGGTGGCGGCCCGGTGCGGCTCGGGAGGCTGGCGGACGCGGACTGGATCTCCGGCAGCCCGCGCCCCGAGGGCACTCTTCTCGACGCGGCCCTGCGGCAGGGCTTCCGGCCGCGGATCGCGCACGTCGTCGGCGAGTGGACCGCCAAGCAGGGCTACGTCGCCGCCGGGCTCGGCGTGGCGCTGGTCCCGGCGCTCGCCGCGGCGTCCGTACGGCCGGACGTCGTGCTGCTGCCGGTGCTCGACGAGGGGGCTCCGGCGCGGGCGGTGTACGCGGCGACCCTGCGGGGACGGTCGCCCTCGCCGGCGGTGGAGGCGTTCCTGAGGACGCTGAGGGAGGCGGGGGCGCGGATTCCCCGTACGCCGCACCCCATGGCGTAGACCACTTCCGTCACGCGATACTGCCGTCGTCCGGCACCACTCGCGCCCCACAGCGACGGAAGGACCTGAACTCCCTTGACATCCCTACGTGTTCGGATCGGCATCCTCGGACTCGCCCTGCTGGCGGGGTCGGCGGCCCCGGTGAGTCCGGCGGCGGCCGCGGCCACGCCCTCGCCCACGGTGGAGGAGCTGCGGCTCGACCAGGCCGTGCCGCGGGAGATCCTCGAACGGTCCGGGTTCGACGTCGTGCCGCCGCGTTTCGGTCGGGCGCTCGGTTCGGCGCGTTCCTACGCACAGGCGCGGAAGGTCGTCGTACGGCAGGGGGCCGCACTGTGGCAGCGGGCCGTCGACCGGGCGCAGGGGCGGGGGCCGGCCGGCGGGGATCTGAGCCGGGACGACGACCGGCCGCTGTACTGGGCGCGGTTGGCGATGACGCGCGAAGTGCGGACCTGGGAGCCGTCGTTCGGGCTGACCGAGACGCAACGTGCCGCCCTGTTGCGTGAGTTGGAGCGGACCTCGCGGGGGCGGACGGCCGTGCGGTATCCGGCCGGTGACCGGGTGAAGCGGGTGCTGGTGACCGGGTTCGATCCGTTCACGCTGGACCGGGACATACGGATCTCGAACCCGTCCGGGGCGAGCGCGCTCGCGCTCGACGGGACGGTGATCGAGACGGCGAAGGGGCCGGCGCGCGTGGAGACCGTCGTGTTCCCCGTGCGGTGGCAGGACTTCACGGACCAGACCGTGGAGCGGGCGCTGCGGCCGTATCTGAAGAAGGTGGACCTCTTCACGACCGTGAGTCAGGGGCGGGTGGGGCGGTTCGACGTCGAGCGGACCAACGGGGCCTGGCGGGGCGGGTTCCCGGACAACGACAACGTCGGAGTGACGGGGGCGGTGCCGGTTTCCGATCCGGCCTCGCAGCCGCAGTGGACGACGACGACACTGCCGTACAAGGCGATCGTGGACGCGGACACCGGGCGTTTTCCCGTCTACGACAACACGAGCGTGACCGAGATCCCCGCGGGCGGGGGCGAGCCCGTCGTCCGTCCGGACGGGCCGAGCCCGGGGTCCACGGCGCGGGCCGGGGGCGGCGGGAACTATCTCTCCAACGAGATCGCCTACCGGGTCACGCTGCTGCGGGACCGGCTCGGTCTGCACGACGTGCTGCCGGGCGGGCATGTGCACACGCCTGTGCTGGAGTTCGGGGCCGGAAACAGCACAGAGGTGACGGATCCGGCGTTCGTGCGCAACCGGCTGGACATCATCGCTCAGGTGCGGGCGATCGTCTCGGTGGCGGTGGGGGCGTAGGGGGTTTCCGGGGAGCAGCTACACGCCGGCGGCCGGGACAGGCCACTTCAGGAAGGCCGCCGTCCCGGTGAAGTCCAGGCGGCGGTAGAAGTCCACGGCTCTGCGGGTCGGGACGGTGAGTTCCACGTCGGCTGCCTCGCGGGCGCGGGTCTGCATCGCCTGGACGAGGCGGGAGCCCGTGCCGTGGCCCCGCAGGGGCGTGTCCACGGCGAGTTCGAGGAGTTCGAGGACGGTGCCGCCCGCGAACAGGGTCATCGTCCGGGCCGCGTAGGCGTAGCCGATCACCTGGGAGTCGCGGACCGCCACCAGGAACTCGGCGCGGCCCTCGGCGGCGGCGTGGAGCGCGCCGGGAAAGGTGACGGTCGTGAAGCGGTCGTGGTCGGGGCGGTAGGTGGTCGCGAAGTCGCCGAGGAGGCGGAAGACGGCGTCCGCGTCCGAGGCGGTCGCCGGTCGCACCGCCGGTTCAGGTGCCGAGTTCACCGGGCACCGTCTCCTCCTCGGGCTCCTCGTCCCTGTCCCCGTCCCGGGTCTCCTCCCCCAGCAGTTCCCGGGCCATCAGCGTCGCCCCCGCCACCGCGCCCGGCATCAGGAACACCGCGACGAAGGGGACCAGGAAGGACAGGCCGAGGGGGGTGCCGAAGCCCCAGACGAGGGTCTTGCGGGAGCGCAGGAGGGTCAGGCGGGCCCGGAGGTCGATGCCCCGGCGCTGGAGGGCGACCGCGGTGAGTTCCTCGGTGAGGAAGAAGCCCGTCACGAAGAAGCCGAGCACCGGGACCACGGTCTGGCCGACGACGGGGATGAACCCCAGGGCGAAGAGCAGGACCGCCCACAGCGCGGCCCGGACCACGATCCGCAGGCTGTCCCTCGCCGAGATCCACAGCTCGCGCCAGAGGGGCAGGCCGGACTCGGGGGCCGTGCCGTCCGGGGAGACGTCCTGGTCGACCTTCTCGGAGAGGTTCTCGTAGAACGGCTGGCCGATGAGAAGGGTGACCGCCGTGAAGGTCAGGACCGCCAGGAGCAGGGCCAGCGCGAACAGGACCACCGCGAGGAAGCCCCGGAACAGGCCCTGCCACGGGCTCGACCAGTCGTCGGCGAAGGGCGTCGACCAGGACACCGCGTCCTCGCCCCAGGTCGCCAGGGCCACCAGTGCCGCCACGTACAGCACCAGGGTGATCAGACCCGGGATCAGCCCGAAGCCGTACTGCTTGCCGTGCCGGGCCACCCACCGCTGGCCCTTCAGGAGATAGTGGAAGCCCGCCCCGAGATCACGCATGGCCAGAACCCTATCGGGTGCTGTTCAGGCCGGGGATACGGCCACCACCACGCCCTGTTCCGCCGCCGGGGACACCGCCGCCGACACCCTCACCGCCACCGCACGGGCCACCCGGCCCGCCTGGGAGGCCGCGGCCATCAGCGCGGGCTGGAGCCGCTCCAGGCCCGACACGCACAGTTCCTCACCGGCGACCAGCACCGGCCGGGCCGCCTTCGCCGTGGCCGCCGCCGCGTCCGTGAGGTCGGCGAGGGGCGGGAGCGTGGCCCGGACGGCGTCGGCTCCGGCGGTGGCCGCGCGTTCGGCCAGGGCCACCTGCAAGGGCATCAGCGGGGCCAGCGCCGCCGTCAACGCGTCCGCGATCCGCCGCAGTTCGGGGGTCGACTCGTGCAGGACCCCGGTCGCCGCGCGGATCAGCGGAGTCAGCGCCAGGAGCGTCCCCGCGGCCACACCCGCCGCGGCGGGGAGCAACGGTGAGGCCGCCTCCACCAGTTCGCCCAGCGCGGTCGCGAACTCCTCGACGGCCGGCTCGACCGCGTCCAGGACGGGCAGGAGGCTGTCGCCCAGGGCCGCGAGGAGCGCCTGGGCCGGTGCGCTGACCGGGTGGACCGCCAGCGGGGCGCCCGTCGTGCCGAGCCGGGTGAGGGTGTCGACGATCCGGTAGAACGCCTCCTGGGCCTGCGGGGACGCGCTCGCCTCGGCCAGTTCCGCCGTCGTCTCGCGCAGCACCCGCAGCACCTCGGGGCCGGAACCGTCCCTCGGGTCGAAGGTGTTGAGCGCGATCCTGGTGACGTTCTGGGCCGTGTCCAGGAGCTGGCCGGTGATGTCGGTGGTGCTGCGTGCCATGCGCAGCAGGTCGTCCCTGCTGGGGAGCGAAGGGATCGTTGCCATGGGCCTCTCCTGTGGACTCGCTCGCCGCCCGCTTCCGCCGCCCTCAGCATGCCCCGTCCGGGCGCCCGAGTCCCGCCGTCCCGGGCATCCGCGTCACGAAGTCCCTCTTGTTGCGGTTGAGTCGAACGGGCACATCGCGCCGTACCGATCTCAGGAAGCTTCGGAGGAGGTCGGGTTCGGCTGCGCGGAGCTGTGGTGCACGGACCCCGGGCCGGGGTGCGGGTCGAGCGGTCGTCGAGCAGCGGCTGAGGTTGAGGAGAGCGGATGACGCAGGAGATCCACGGCACCGTCGCGGACGGCTTCGAGGCGGTGCGCGAGGAGTTCGCTTCTTTCGTGGCCGGCGAGCGGCCCGACTACGAGGGGCAGTTGAGCGCGTTTGTGCACGGCCGGCGGGTCGTCGACCTGTGGGCCGGTGAGGGCGTCGGACCGGACTCCCTCTACGGCGTGTTCTCGTCGACCAAGGGTGCCGCCCATCTGGTGGTGGCGCTCCTCGTCCAGGAGGGCACGCTGGAGCTGGACCGCAAGGTGACCTACTACTGGCCGGAGTTCGGCGCCGAGGGCAAGGGCCAGCTGACCCTGCGGGATCTGCTGGCGCACCGCGCCGGGGTGGTCGGCCTCGACTCCGGTTTCACCGCGCAGGAGCTGGCGGACGACCGGGTGGTGGCGGAACGGCTCGCGGACCAGAAGCCGTTCTGGCGCCCCGGCACCGCCTTCGGCTATCACGCGCTCGTGATCGGCGCGCTCAGCGGGGAGATCGTACGGCGGGCGACGGGCCGTACGCTCCAGGAGGTGTACGAGGAGCGGATCCGGGCGCCGTACGGACTGGACTTCCACCTGGGGCTGCCCGCGGCCCTGGAGCCCCGTTACCGCTCCGTGCAGCCGATGGTCCCGACCGCCGTCCAGCAGGCTGTGCTGGACGCGGCGCCGACGGGTCCGCACACCCTGACCGCGATCGCGTTCAACGAGCACGTGCCGGACCCGGGTGACCTGGCGGGCTACGCCAACTCCCGTGCCGTACGCGCGAAAGGGCCGGCGTCGGCGGGCGGCGTGGCGGCCGCGCGGGGGCTGGCCGGGATGTACGCGGCGGCGATCAGCGAAGTGGGCGACCGGCCGCCCCTGTTGAAGCCGGACACGATCGCGGAGGTGGGCCAGATCCACTCCTGTGGCTACGACCTGGTGGCGCGTGCCCACAGGTCCTACGGCCTGGGCTTCCAGGCCACGGCCGACGTGTGGCACCCCTTCCTCGGGGCGGGCTCCTTCGGCCACAGCGGCGCGGGCGGCTCCCAGGCCTTCGCCGACCCCCGCGGCGGCCTGGCCTACGGCTACACCCGCCGCCGGATGGCGTACCCGGGAGGGGCGGCGCCGGAGAACGAGCGGTTCGTGCGGGCCGTGCACCGGGCGGCCCTGGCCGCGTGAGAGAGCGGAGCCCGCACCCCACGTCCGGGAGTGCGGGCTCGGCGCGGTACGGCCGGCGGAACCCTAGAGCTTGACGATCATCTTTCCGGTGTTGTCGCCGCGCAGGACGCCGAGGAAGGCCTCCAGGTTGTTCTCGATGCCCTCGACGACCGTCTCGCGGTACTTGAGCTGCCCGGACGCGACCCAGGGACCGACCTCGGAGACGAACTGCGGCTGGAGGTCGTAGTGGTCGCCGACGAGGAAGCCCTCGATACGGCCGCGGGTCTGGATCAGACGGGCGAGGTTGCGCGGGCCGGGGGCGGCCTCGGTGTTGTTGTAGACGGAGATCATGCCGCACACCGCGATCCGGCCGCCCTGGTTGAGGGAGCCGATGGCTGCTTCGAGGTGGTCGCCGCCGACGTTGTCGAAGTAGATGTCGACGCCGTCCGGGGCGGCCTCGCGCAGCTGGTCGCTGACCTTGCCGTTCTTGTAGTTGAAGGCCGCGTCGAAGCCGTACTCCTCGACGAGCAGCTTCACCTTGTCGTCCGAGCCGGCCGAGCCGATGACCCGGGAGGCGCCCTTGAGCTTGGCGATCTGGCCGACCTGGCTGCCGACGGCACCCGCGGCGCCGGAGACGAAGACCGAGTCGCCCTCCTTGAAGGAGGCGGTGCGCAGGAGGCCGGCGTAGGCGGTGAGGCCGGTCATGCCGAGGACGCCGAGGTACGTCGACAGGGGCGCGGCGTCCGCGTCGACCTTGACGGCGTGCTTCGCGTCCATGACCGCGTGCTCGCGCCAGCCGAAGAAGTGCAGGACGTGGTCGCCGACGGCGATCCCCTCGGCGTTGGACTCCACGACCTCGCCGACCGCGCCGCCCTGCATGACCTTGCCGAGCTCGAAGGGCGCGGCGTACGACTTCGCGGCGCTCATGCGGCCGCGCATGTACGGGTCGACGGAGAGGTACTTGTTGCGGACCAGTACCTGGCCCGCACCGGGGGTCGGGACCTCGGCTTCGACCAGGGCGAAGTCCTCGGGCTTGGGCCAGCCGACGGGGCGGGAGACGAGGTGCCATTCGCGGTTGATCATGATGCCTGCGACCTTTCCATTTACTTCAGTGCCTTAAACAACCATGCTCTTGAATATTTCAGGTTGTCAAGTAAAGGGGTACCCTGGACTCCATGCCCACTCCTCACAAGCCCCGGCCCGACGCGCTGACCATGGAAGTCGTGGAGCTCATCGGGGACGTGGTGGCCCGCTTCCACTCGGACTACGAGGACGCGGCCGCGGAGCACGCCCTCACCGGGGCGCAGGCGCGGCTGCTGAGTCTGCTGTCCCTGGAGCCGCTGCCCATGCGCAAACTGGCCCAGAAACTGAAGTGCGAGCCGTCGAACGTCACCGGGATAGTGGACCGTCTGGAGGCACGCGGCCTGGTGGAGCGCCGGCCCGACCCGGCGGACCGGCGGGTCAAGGTCGCGGTGGCGACGGAGCCGGGCCTCGAGGTGGCCCGGGACCTGCGGGAGGGACTGCGGTTCGCCCGGGCGCCGCTGGCGGGGTTGTCCCAGACGGAGCGGGAGGCGCTGCGGGATCTGCTGCGGCGGATGCGGGACGCGTGACGCGGGGCCGCGAGCGGAGGGGTGTCCGTGGAAGAGACGTACGTGAACTCTGACGACCGGCGCGTCTGGGCGCTGCTCAGGCAGCTCGACGATCCGGAGCACATGGAGTTTCCGCGCGGCTACGACCACGCTGCCACCCGGGCGCGGTTCGAGCGGCTCGTGTCCCGTCTGGACGAGCGGTTCGGCTGCGCGTGCGACGTCGATCGGCACGTCCAGGACGCCAGCCACCACGGCACGATCGGCGTCCCGCGGAGCGCGACCGACAGCGCGGAGCACATCACCGTGACCGTCAGCAACTTCGGGAACCTGGCCGCCGTCTCGCTCGGCACCCCCGGAAGCCACGACGCCGAGGAGGAGCGCGAGCTCTTCCGGGTCACGGACCGCGAACGGGTCCACGAGGCACTCGAAGCGCTCGGCCATGTCGCCGTCTCAGGGCCCTTGCTGTGGACGGGATACGACGGCGTCAGCGAGCTCGCCTCCTACTACCCGCCCGAGTATCCCCCGACATGGTGGACCCGCTTCTTCCACTACCTGTGACCCGCGCTTCGGGCGGCGCTTCGCACGAGCGAAGCCCTTAGGTGCACCACCACAGGAAGCGTTGGCACTCCGACGGCGACGGGTCGGGACTCGGGGCCGAGGTGGTGGGGGCGGCGGTGGGGGCCGAGCCGCCGCCCGTGGAGGTGGGGGTCGCGGTCGGGGTCGACGCGCCGGGGGACTTCGGGGGCGCGGAATGCGCGGCGGGGCTCTTGCTCGCGTCGGCGTCCTCGCTCTTGGACGCGGAGGCCGACGGGGACTCGGAGGGGCCTGCCGTGGGCGAGCCCGAGGGAACGGTTCCTCTGGTGTCAGCGGTCCTCGACGCCGATTCGCTCGCCTCCGGGGAGCCGCCGCCGTCCGCCGACTCCCCGCCCGCCGCAGCCGGCTTGGGGGAGGATCCCGGGGCGTCCATCCCCAGTTCCGCGAGGCTCAGACCACCGGCCGCGAGCACGAAGCCGGCGGCGACCAGCAGGGTCCGCCGCCGACGTCGACGGTGAGCAGCCGCTTTGCGATCGCGACGACTGGCTCCACCTGTGGGGTCGTCGGGGTCCTCCTCGCCGAACTCCTCGTCGCCGGGGCGCGCGGGGGCCGCATCGCGCTCCTCGGGACTGTCCGTACGGCCGCGTGCGCGCCGCCGTGAGGCGCGGCCACCGGCCGGCTCGACAGCCGCGCTGCCGCTCGCGGCATCGGTATCAACGCCCGCGTCCGCGTCCGCCGCATCCAAGCCCTGGTCTCCGTCGGCACCGGGCCCGGGCCCCGCACCGGCCCCGGTCGGCCCGTGCCCCGCCCCGTCCTCCACCGACCCCCCGCCCACGGCATCACCCGCACCCGGGGCGACCCCGTGGCCGCCTCCGCCGTACCCCACGCCGTCCCGGCCACCGTCGCCATAGGCCACGCCACCCTGACCGCCCACGCGATACACGTCGACACCGGGGCCCGGCCCGGCACCGGCCCCCGTCGACCCGTGACCCGCCCCGTCCTCCACCGACCCCCCGCCCACGGCATCACCCGCACCCGGGGCGACCCCGTGGCCGCCTCCGCCGTACCCCACGCCGTCTCGGCCACCGTCGCCATAGGCCACGCCACCCTGACCGCCCACGTCGTACACACCGGCACCCTGACCGCCGCCGCCATGAACCCCGCCGTACAGCCCGGGCTCCTGGCCGCCGCCGCCGGCGTGCGAAGCAGTGGCCCCGTCCGGCGCGTAGGCGTCGGCGCCCGCGCCGTACGCCGCCTGGCCGCCGTATGCACCCGCAGCCATCTCATGCCCCGCGTACGCGTCCCTCGTGGCGAAACCCTCCGCCCCGACCCTGTACGTCGCGTACGCCGGCGTCACCGACGGGTCCTGCGGCCCCGCCTGGGCCGGTACGCGGGGCGGGTGCGCGCGCAGCTCTTCCATCGGGGTGCCGCACCCCGGGCAGGCGAGGGCGCCGTTGAGGTGCCTTCGGCACGGGTCGCAGTAGTCCATGACGCGGGAAGACTAAGTTCCGCTCACGTGGCTTTCATAGTCACGCCTGTGAAGGTTGTGTGTCGAACTACCCGTTTCGCCGCGGCGAGTTGAGAGACCGGTCAGGGACCGATCAGGCATCCTTCCCGATCTCACCGAAACCGGCTTCGAAAGCCGTGTCGAAAGCAGTGTCGAAACCGTTATGCGTTCGACCCATTGACACTCCCCTCACCCCCTCCTTACTGTCACGTCAGCATTTCGAACGTGTGACGAGATTTCGAACAAACGTCACTGAGCCGACGAAGCAACGAGGGGCAACCGCCGTGCGCATCACCGGAATCAGCACTCACGTGGTCGGGACGCCGTGGCGCAACCTGACCTACGTCCAGGTGCACACCGACGAAGGCATCACCGGAGTCGGCGAGACCCGGATGCTGGGACACACCGACGCGCTGATCGGCTACCTGCGGGAGGCCGAGGCCAATCACATTCTCGGCTCCGACCCGTTCGCTGTCGAGGACCTCGTCAAGAGGATGAAGTACGGCGACTACGGTCGGGCCGGCGAGATCGTGATGTCCGGCATCGCCGTCATCGAGATGGCCTGCTGGGACATCAAGGGCAAGGCCCTCGGGGTGCCGGTCTGGCAGCTCCTGGGCGGCAAGGTCACCGACAAGGTCAAGGCCTACGCCAACGGCTGGTACACCACGGAGCGGACGCCCGAGGCGTACCACAAGGCCGCCCGGGGCGTCATGGAGCGCGGGTACAAGGCGCTCAAGATCGACCCGTTCGGTACCGGCCACTTCGAGCTGGACCACGAGCAGAGCCTGTACGCCGTCTCGCTCATCGAGGCCGTCCGCGACGCCATCGGCCCGGACGCCGAGCTGATGCTGGAGATGCACGGCCGGTTCTCGCCGTCGACCGCCGTCCGGCTGGCCAAGGACCTCGCGCCCTTCAAGCCCGCGTGGCTGGAGGAGCCGGTGCCGCCGGAGAACCTGAAGGCGCTGGAGAAGGTCGCCGCCAAGGTCGACATCCCGGTCGCCACCGGTGAGCGGATCCACGACCGTATCGAGTTCCGCGAGCTCTTCGAGAGCCAGGCCGTGGACATCATCCAGCCCGACGTCGGCCACATCGGCGGCATCTGGGAGACCCGCAAGCTCGCCGCCACCGCCGAGACCCACTACATGCTGGTCGCCCCGCACAACGTGGGTGGCCCGGTGCTGACCGCCGCCTCCCTCCAGGTCGGTTTCACCTCCCCCAACTTCAAGATCCTCGAGCACTTCAACGACTTCGCCGACGCGGACATCAAGAAGGTCGTCAAGGGTGCCCCGCAGGTCGTGGACGGCTACTTCCACCTGTCCGACGCGCCCGGTCTCGGTGTCGAGCTGGACGTGGACGCGGCCGCGGAGTTCCCGCAGCAGCAGGCCCGTTTCGATCTGTGGGCCGAGGGCTGGGAGCAGCGCAAGCCCAAGGGCACCAAGTGAGTTCGCAGGTCGTCATCGAGGGGCCCGGCGAGCACCGGCTCGACGAGCACGCCCCTCGTGAGCCCGCGGCCGGCGAGGCGCTGGTGCGCGTCCACGCCGTCGGCATCTGTGGCAGCGACCGCGAGGTGTACCAGGGCAACCGGCCCGAGGGATACGTCCGTTATCCCCTCACTCCGGGCCATGAGTGGTCCGGGACGGTGGAGGCGGTGGGGGCGGGTGTGCCTTCAACTCTTGTCGGCCGCAAGGTCGTCGGCGAGGGCTTCCGCAACTGCCAGGTCTGCGACCGCTGCCACGCGGGCGAGACGACCCTGTGCACGGCCGGGTACGAGGAGACCGGGTTCACCCAGCCGGGTGCGATGGCCACCACGCTCACCCTGCCCGCACGCCTGCTGCACGTGCTGCCGGACGACGCCGATCTGACGGCCGCCGCCCTGCTGGAGCCGGCCGCCTGCATCGCGGCCGCCGCGATCAAGGCGAACGCGCTGCCCGGCGAGCGGGTGGCCGTCGTGGGCACCGGGACGCTCGGGATGTTCGCCGTTCAGTTCCTGAAGGCGGGCTCGCCCGCCGAGCTGCTGGTGGTAGGGACCCGGCCCGACCGGGCGGAGCTTTCGAAAGCTTTCGGTGCCACCGACTTCCGCACCAAGGACCAGGAGCTCCCCGACGACTTCGACGTCGTCATCGAGACCGCCGGGTCCGCGTCCGCCGCGACCACCGCCGCCTCCCTGCTCAGGCGCGGCGGCCGCCTGGTCCTGACGGGCATCCCGGCGCCGGGCGCCGCGGGCCTCGACCCGACGGACCTGGTCGTACGGCAGCTGGAGGTGCACACCGTCTTCGGGGCCCCGCCGGACGCCTGGGCGCACACGGTGCGGGTCTTCGGCGCCGGTCTGCTCGACCCGCTGCCGCTGGTCACGCACGAGCTGCCGCTCGACGGGTTCCCGGAGGCGATCGAACTGGTCGGTTCCGGTGATCCGATGGTCGGGAAGGTGCTGCTCCGCCCCTAGACGTACGCCGGTACGGGGTGACCTGACCACCCCGTACCGGCGTACACCCAAGACCCGCACGACTTGAGCCGCGAACCTTGTCCGGCATATCGAACACGAAGGACAGCTTGTGACGACCGACGCTTCCGCCACGGCGGCCCGCCGACCCGGTGAGCAGGCGCTCACCGCGCTCGGCCTCGGCGCGCCCGCCCTCGACCCCGCCGACGCCTCGCCGCACACCTTCCCCGGCGGCGGCCGCTGGCGCACCGAGATCCCCTCGTGCGAGGGGCCGGAGGCGCTGGCCGTCGTCCTGAAGGAAGCCTCGCGGCTCGACGTGCCGATCCACCGGATCAGCCAGGGCAGCGGTGTGTGGATGCTGACCGACGCCGAGATCACCGAGATGGTGGAGGCGACGGGCGAACGCGACATCGAGCTCTGCCTGTTCACCGGCCCGCGCGGCACCTGGGACATCGGCGGCTCGACGCGCACCGACTCGCGCGGCGCGGGCCTCAGGGCCCGGGGCCACGACGCTGTGGCCGGTTGTGTCGAAGACGCGGTGCGCGCGACGGAGTTGGGTGTCCAGTGCCTGCTCGTCGCCGACGAGGGCGTGCTGTGGACGCTGCACCGGGCGCGGGCCGCCGGGATCATCCCGGCCGAGACCACGCTGAAGCTGAGCGCGCTCGTCGGTCCGGTCAACCCGGCCGCGTACGCGGTCTACGAGAACCTGGGCGCCGACTCCATCAACGTGCCCAGCGATCTGACGCTCGATCACCTCACCGAGATCCGCCGGGTGTCGGCCGCTCCGATGGACATGTACATCGAGGCGCCCGACGATCTCGGCGGTTATGTGCGCATGTACGAGGTCGCCGAACTGATCAGACGCGGCGCGCCGCTCTATCTGAAGTTCGGCCTGTCGAAGGCCCCCGGGATCTACCCGTACGGGCACCACATGCGCGATCTGACCCTGAACACGGCCCGGGAACGGGTGCGCCGGGGACGGCTCGCCCTGGACCTGCTGGCACGGCATGGAGCGGACGGCGACATGGCGCCGCTCGGCTCGCGGCTGCCGGGTGCGCTGAAGCGTTTCGAAACACCCTCATAACGTTTCGGACCGACTCCCTTCACAAAAGCAGACGCAGTCACACACAATCCCACACACCTGTTCTCGGTCCCGAGCCCGCACCTCATTGCCGGAGTGTCCTCGCACCACCAGACCGAGCCCGTCCCGACATCAAGGATGATGATCATGCGTACTCGTCGAGCCGCACTCACCGCCATAGCCGGCGCCGCCTCCCTCGCCCTCACCCTCACCGCCTGCGGCCAGGACAGCGAGGGCGGCAGCAAGGCGGAGGCCGGCGACGCCAAGGGAGGCACCATCGGCATCGCGATGCCGACCAAGTCCTCCGAGCGCTGGATCGCCGACGGCAACAACGTCGTCAAGAACCTCAAGGCCAAGGGCTACAAGACCAAGCTGGTCTACGGCGAGGACGACCCCGACCAGCAGGTCTCGCAGATCGAGAACCTGATCACGCAGGGCGTCAAGGGCCTGATCGTCGCGGCCATCGACAACAAGTCCCTGAACAACGTGCTCCAGCAGGCCAAGGACGCCAAGATCCCGGTCATCGCCTACGACCGCCTGATCCTCGGCACCCCGAACGTCGACTACTACGCGTCGTTCGACAACACCAAGGTCGGTGAGCTCCAGGCCAGCTACATCGTCGACAAGCTGGGTCTGAAGAGCGGCAAGGGCCCCTTCAACATCGAGCTCTTCGCCGGCTCCAACGACGACAACAACACCAAGTACTTCTTCGGCGGCGCCATGAGCGTGCTGCAGCCGTACATCGACAGCAAGAAGCTCGTCGTCAAGTCCGGCCAGACCAAGATCAACCAGGTCACCACGCTGCGCTGGGACGGTGCCACCGCGCAGAAGCGCATGGAGGACATCCTCACCTCCACGTACGGCAGCGGAAAGGTCGACGCGGTCCTGTCGCCGTACGACGGCATCTCCATCGGCATCATCGCCGCGCTGAAGTCGGACGGCTACGGCTCCGCCAGCAAGCCGCTGCCGGTCATCACCGGCCAGGACGCCGAGCTCGCCTCGGTGAAGTCGATCATCGCGGGCCAGCAGACGCAGACCGTCTACAAGGACACCCGCAAGCTCGCCGAGGTCGCCTCGACGATGGTGGACGACGTCCTCAACGGCAAGAAGCCCCAGGTCAACGACACCAAGACGTACGACAACGGTTCCAAGGTCGTCCCCGCCTACCTGCTGCAGCCGGTGAGCGTCGACAAGAGCAACTACACCAAGGAACTGGTCGACACCGGCTACTACAAGGCCAGCGAGCTCAACTAGTCAGCCCTGTCGGCCCATTCCTCTGATTGAAAGGCACGACCATGGCGGGACCCGTCCTGGAAATGCGCTCGATCGTCAAGACCTTTCCCGGCGTCAAAGCGCTGTCGGACGTCACACTGACCGTCCGCAAGGGCGAGGTCCACGCCATCTGCGGTGAGAACGGCGCCGGGAAGTCCACCTTGATGAAGGTGCTCTCCGGCGTCCATCCGCACGGCACGTACGAGGGCGACATCCTCTTCGAGGGAGAGGTCGTCTCCTTCAAGGACATCCGGGCGAGCGAGCAGCACGGCATCGTGATCATCCACCAGGAGCTGGCCCTGGTGCCGTTCCTGTCGATCGCGGAGAACATCTTCCTCGGCAACGAACACGCCTCGGGCGGGTTCATCAACTGGAACGAGACGCTGAAGCACGCCACCGAGCTGCTGCGCCGGGTGGGTCTGACCGACCACCCGGAGACCCGGATCACCGACATCGGTGTGGGCAAGCAGCAGCTGGTGGAGATCGCCAAGGCGCTCTCGAAGAAGGTGAAGCTGCTCATCCTCGACGAGCCGACCGCGGCTCTGAACGACGAGGACAGCGGCAAACTCCTGGATCTCATCCTGGAGTTGAAGAAGCAGGGCATCACCTCGATCATCATCTCCCACAAGCTCAACGAGATCCGCCGGGTCGCCGACTCGGTCACGATCATCCGCGACGGGAAGTCGATCGAGACCCTGGACGTGAAGGCCCCGGAGACCACCGAGGACCGGATCATCTCCGGCATGGTCGGGCGCGACCTCGACCACCGCTTCCCGGAGCGCACGCCGTACGAGGGCGAGGTGGACGCGGCCCCGGCGCTCGAGATCCGCAACTGGACCGTGCACCACCCGATCGACCAGCAGCGCAAGGTCGTCGACGACGTGTCGATCCATGTGCGCCGCGGCGAGATCGTCGGCATCGCGGGCCTGATGGGCGCGGGGCGCACCGAGCTCGCGATGAGCGTGTTCGGGCGCACCTACGGCCGGCACGCGGCCGGCCAGGTCTTCAAGGACGGCAAGGAGATCCGTACGAAGACCGTCGCGGAGGCGGTCCAGCACGGGATCGCCTACGTCACCGAGGACCGCAAGCACTACGGCCTCAACCTCATCGACAACATCAACCGGAACATCTCGCTGACCGCCCTGAACAAGGTCGCCAAGCGCGGTGTGGTCGACGAGCACGAGGAGCGGAAGGTCGCCGAGCGCTTCCGCAAGTCGATGAACATCAAGGCGCCGACCGTCTTCGAGACGGTGGGCAGGCTGTCCGGCGGCAACCAGCAGAAGGTCGTCCTCAGCAAGTGGATCTTCGCGGGTCCCGAGGTGCTGATCCTGGACGAGCCCACGCGCGGTATCGACGTGGGCGCCAAGTACGAGATCTACACGGTCATCGACCAGCTGGCCGCCGAGGGCAAGGCGGTCGTCTTCATCTCCTCCGAGCTGCCGGAACTGCTCGGGATGTGCGACCGCATCTACACCATGGCCGCGGGACGGCTGACGGGTGAGGTTCCGCGGGCCGAGGCCACGCAGGAAGTGCTGATGCGCCAGATGACGAAGGACAAAGAGGTAACGCGATGAGCACCGATGTGACGAAGGTTCCGGCCGCGGCGCCGCCGGGCAAGAGCGGGGGGTCGTCCTCCGACGGGGGCCTGCTCCAGCTGATGCTGAACGGGCTGCGCCGCAACATGCGGCAGTACGGCATGCTGATCGCGCTCGGCCTGATCGTCGCGCTGTTCGCGGTGTGGACCGACGGCGACCTGCTGCTGCCGCGCAACGTCTCCAACCTGGTGCTCCAGAACAGCTACATCCTGATCCTCGCGATCGGCATGATGCTGGTGATCATCGCGGGGCACATCGACCTGTCGGTCGGTTCGCTGACCGCGTTCGTGGGCGCCTTCGCGGCCGTGCTGACCGTGCAGCACGACGTGGCCTGGCCGGTCGCGCTGGTGCTGGCCCTGGTGGTCGGCGCGGTCGCCGGCGCGGTCCAGGGCTATCTGATCGCGTATCTCGGCATCCCGTCGTTCATCGTCACCCTGGCGGGCATGCTGCTCTTCCGCGGTCTGACGGAGATCCTCCTTGAGGGCCAGACCCTCGGCCCGTTCCCGAACGGTCTGCAGAAGCTCGGCAACGGCTTCCTGCCCGAGGTCGGCCCGGACACCAACTACCACAACCTCACCCTGCTGCTGGGCTTCGCGCTGCTGGCCTTCGTGGTCTACCAGGAGGTCCGCGACCGCAAGCGCCAGCAGGAGTTCGCGCTGGACGTGCTGCCCCGCAACGCCTTCCTGCTGAAGCTCGTCGCGATCGCCGCGGCGGTCCTCGCGGTCACGATGCTGCTCGCCAGCTACCAGGGCGCGCCGATCATCCTGCTCGTCCTCGGTGTGCTGGTGGTCGGCTACGGCTACGTCATGCGCAACGCGGTCTTCGGACGGCACATCTACGCGATCGGCGGCAACCTGCCGGCCGCGAAGCTGTCCGGCGTCAAGGACAAGAAGGTCACCTTCCTTGTCTTCCTGAACATGGGCGTGCTCGCGGCCCTGGCGGGTCTGGTGGTCGCAGCCCGTCTGAACGCGGCCTCCCCGAAGGCGGGTCTGAGCTTCGAACTCGAGGCGATCGCCTCGTCGTTCATCGGTGGCGCGTCCATGAGCGGCGGTGTGGGAACCGTCCTCGGCGCGATCATCGGTGGTCTCGTCCTCGGTGTGCTGAACAACGGCATGAACCTCCTCAGCGTCGGCACCGACTGGCAACAGGTCATCAAGGGCCTCGCCCTGCTGGCCGCGGTCGGGTTCGACGTGTGGAACAAGCGCAAGTCCGGTTCGTAAGTCATCTCGGGCCCCGTCGGTGAAACCGGCGGGGCCCGCTTCCTTCACAGGAGCCGCTAGATGGAACTGAACAGACGAACGGTCATCGCCGGCGCCGCGGCCGCGGGAATCGCCGCGACGACGCTCGGGGGCACCGCTGAGGCGTCCAGCAGCAAGAACCCGACCAAGAAGCTCTTCGGCAAGCTCGCCGACGGCACCAAGGTCTACATCTGGTCGCTGGCCAACGGCGGCACGCGGATGAAGGTCCTGTCCTGGGGCGGCGTCGTGCAGTCCCTGGAGATCCCGGACCGGCACGGTCACCACGCCAACGTCTCGGCGGGCTTCGACAACCTCGATGACTACGTCGCCAAGACCCCGTACTTCGGCGCGCTGATCGGGCGTTACGGCAACCGGATCGCCAAGGGCCAGTTCACCCTGGACGGCAAGAGCTACCAGCTCTCCGTCAACGACGGGGTCAACAGCCTGCACGGCGGCACCCAGGGCTTCGACAAGCGGGTGTGGGACGTCGAGCCGTTCACCAAGGGCTCGGACGTCGGCCTGCACCTGCACTACACGTCCGTCGACGGCGAGATGGGCTACCCGGGCACCCTCAAGGTGAAGGTGACGTACACCCTCACCCGGCACGGCGACTGGCGGATCGACTACGAGGCCACCACCGACAAGGCCACCGTGGTCAACCTGACCAACCACGTGTACTGGAACCTCGGCGGCGAGGGCACCGGCACCATCGAGGACCACGAGCTGCGCATCGCCGCCTCCCGCTACACGCCCACCGACTCGGGTCTGATCCCGACGGGTGAGCTGGCGAAGGTCGCGGGCACCCCCTTCGACTTCCGCAAGGGCAAGCTGATCGGCCGGGACATCCGGGCCGGCCACCAGCAGCAGGTCCTCGCCAAGGGCTACGACCACAACTGGGTCCTGGACAAGGGCATCACCGCCAAGCCCGAGCACGTGGCGACCCTGCGCGACCCCTCGTCGGGCCGCACGCTGAAGATCTCCACCGTCGAGCCGGGGCTCCAGTTCTACTCGGGCAACTTCCTCGACGGCACGCTCACCGGCACCAGCGGTCACACCTACCGCCAGGGCGACGCGCTGTGCCTGGAGACGCAGCACTTCCCGGACTCGCCGAACCACCCGTCGTTCCCCTCGACGGTGCTGCGTCCGGGCCAGACATACCGGTCGACGACGATCCACTCGTTCGGCGCCTGACCTGGTCTGATACGGGGTTCGGGCCCGGGGTTCCCGAACTCACACTTCTTTCACACCCGTTGAACAGCGCCACGCAGGAATCCGTATGTAAGGGCGGCCCGTGCTCCCCCGCGCGGGCCACCCAATGACGACGGACCCGGTCGTCCCCGCCGGGTCCGCCCCATACGGAGGTTCGATGGCCGACAACGTCACCTCGTTGTTCCGCAGCACGGCTGCGCACAGCCCGTCCATGGCGGCGCTGGCGCGCGAAGGCGGAGACGGGACGGGGCCGGTGGACTTCTGTATCCCCTGCAATCCCTATTTCCCCACCCCGGCGATGATGGACACCATGGCCGCGCGGCTGAAGGACATCATCACCTACTACCCCAGCGGCGCCGACACGATCACCGCCGAGCTGTGCAACCTGCTCCAGCTGCCGCCGCAGGCCGTGGCGATGGGCAACGGCTCGACCGAACTGATCACCTGGATCGACCACCTGCTGGTCCGCGAGTCCCTCGCCGTCCCGGTCCCCACCTTCGGCCGCTGGACCGACCAGCCGATGGAGACCGGCAAGCGGGTCGACATGTTCCCGCTCCAGGAGTCCAGCGGATTCGCCCTGGACCTCGCGCAGTACGCCGAGTTCATCCGCACCCGGGGCACGCGGGTCGCGGTCATCTGCAACCCGAACAACCCCGACGGCGGCTTCCTCCACAAGCACGCGCTCGTGCAGTTCATGGACGCCATGGCCGACCTGGACCTCATCGTCATCGACGAGTCCTTCCTGGAGTTCGCGGACGCCGAGCAGGAACCCTCGGTGGTCCAGGAGGCGATGATCCGGCCGAACGTCATCGTGCTGCGCAGCCTCGGCAAGAACTTCGGCCTGCACGGCATCCGCTTCGGCTACATGGTCGCCAACCCCGCCCTCGCGGGCCGGGTCCGCTCGATGCTGCCCAAGTGGAACCTCAACGCCTTCGCCGAGTACGTGGTGTTCATGCTCAAGGAGCACGGCGCCGAGTACGCCCAGAGCCTCCACCAGGTCCGCCGGGACCGCCTCGACATGGCGAGCCAGCTCGCCCAGCTGCCCGGCCTGACCGTCTACCCCTCGCAGGGGAACTTCCTCTTCGTGCGCCTTCCCGTCGGCGCCGAGGGCACCGTGGTCCGGGACCGGATGCTCACCGAGCACCGGATCCTCGTCCGCGAGTGCGGCAACAAGATCGGTTCTTCCAGCCGCTTCCTGCGGCTCGTGGTGCGCCCCCAGGTGGACGTGCGTCGCCTGGTGTCCGGCCTGGAACAGGTGCTCTACGGGACCAGGAGGGGAGCCGCCGTGCCCGAGCTCGCTCAAGGGACCAGCTACAGCTCGGGTACGGCGGCAGTGGACCGTCTCGTCGGCCAGACCAACGGAGCCGGCCTCCAGGACCTCGCGGCGATGGCCGTCGGCGGGGGCGGAGGGATGAGCGCCGGCATGCCGATGCCGGCCCCCCAGCCGGTGGCGGTGGCCGCGGCGCCGCCCATGGGGACGGCGGCCTCGATGGGCACGGCCGGCTCCATGGGAGCGGCTGCCTCCATGGGAGGGACTGGCTCGATGGGAGGGACTGGCTCGATGGGGGCGGGGATGCCGATGCCGGCCCAGATGCCCGCTCCGGCTCCGATGCCGACGCCCGCCCCGATGCCGGCCCCTGTGCCCATGCCCCCCGCCCCGCCGGCCCCGGCCTCCTTCCCGCCGCCCAGCGGCCCGACCCCACCGGGAGTGCCGGCCCGCGGCGGACTCACGGCCGCACAGGTCCGCGGGATGACCGCCCCGGCGCCGGGTGCCCCGCAGGAACTGTCCCAGGCCCCGGCCACCGGGTGGCCCAACGCGCAGAGCTGGCCCAACGCGGCGGGGATGGGCCAGGCCGGCTGAGGCGCTTCGGCTACACCGGGTTCAGCCTCCACTGCTGGCAGTTGTTGGACAGCCAGGACCACTGGCGTACGTCCGCCGCGTCGGCCGTCGAGCAGTCCGCCACGTCGGCGACCTTGCCCGTGGCCTGGTTGACGATCCGCACGTAGCCGCTGTCGGTCACCAGGAACCTGAACCGCTGACAGGTGTTGTCGAGCCAGGACCACTGGCGCAGATCCGCGCCGTCGGCCGTCGAGCAGTCCGCCGTGTCCAGGACCTTCCCACTGGCCACGTTGACGAGGCGGCTGGTGTCGTCGCCCCGGTCCTCGACGCGCCAGCGCTGGTTGGTGGCGCCGTTGCAGGTGTACTGCTGGACGTTGGCGCCGTCGGCCGCGGAACCCCCGGCCACCTCCAGGCATTTGCCGCTGTTGCGGTTCGTGACGGTGTACGTCGTCGAGGCGGCCGACGGTTCACCGGACGGGCCGGTCATGCTCGCCCCGAGCCGGACCGGCGTGCCGAGGTTCGGGGTGCCGTCGGAGTTCCACGTGAACTTCTGGGCCCGTGTCGTACGGCCGTTGTCGCAGCCGTCGGAGGCGGAGTCGTTGGCGTGGTAGACGATCCAGTTCTCGGTGCCGTCGGGCGAGCTGAAGAAGCCGTTGTGGCCGGGGCCGTAGACGCCGGCGGAGTCGTTGCGCTGGAAGACCGCCGTGGACTTCTTCGTCCAGGAGGACGCGGAGAGGGGGTCGGAGCCGGTGAGGGTGAGCTGGCCGAGCTTGTAGTCGGGGGTCCAGCAGCCGCTCGCCGAGTAGATCAGGAAGGTCTTGCCGCCCCGCTGGAGGATCTCGGGGCCCTCGTTGACCGAACCGCCCGACTTCTCCCAGGAGTTGGTGGGAGTGGAGATGGTCGAGAAGCCGGTGGCGAGGGTGTACGGGTTGGACAGCCGGGCCGCGACGAGGTTCTGGGTTCCGCCGCTCGCACTGCCGAACAGGTAGAGCTGGCCGTTGATGGTGGCGACGGTGGGATCCAGCATCCAGGCGGAGTTGAGCTGGTTCTTGTAGGTGTACGGCCCCATGGGGTCGGACCCGGCGCTCTCCAGCACGTGGGTGCGCTGGGTCGGGTTGTAGTCGGAGATGTTCTGCCCGGCGACGTAGTACAGGTACCAGCGGCCGTTGATGAGGTGGATCTCGGGTGCCCAGATGTTGCAGCACCGGCTCGCGGCGTCCCCGGTCCACACCTGCACGCTCGGCGCGGTGGCGAGTCCGGCCAGGGTCGGCGACTTGCGCATGGTGATGACGTTGGTCCAACTCGTCGTCACCAGGTAGTAGTTGCCGGCGTAGTAGGAGATCCAGGGGTCGGCGCCCTTCTGCGCCTTGACCGGGTTCGAGAACGAGGCCGCGCTCGCGGAGGACTGTCCGAGCCCGAGGGCGAGGAGCAGCGCGGCCAGCAGGATCAGTAGGCGACGGGCCATCCGCTGCTCCAGTTCAGAAGGTTGATGCCGAGCTTGGGGGTGCCGTTGTCGTTGCCGTCGTAGTAGTGGTAGACGATCAGGTCGCCGTCGGAGTCGTTCATGATCGACTGGCCGCCGGGGCCGATGTACCGGCCGTGCGTCTCCAGGACCGGGGTGCCGCCGTTGTTCATCATCGAGACGCCGTTCTTGTCGACGTACGGCCCGGTGACGCTGGTGGCGCGGCCGACCTTGACCTTGTAGGTCGAGCTGGTGCCGGCGCAGCAGGTGTCGTAGGACGCGAAGAGGTAGTAGTAGCCGTTGCGCTTCACGATGTACGGCGCCTCGACGGCCTTGGTCCCGGTGGGGCGGGAGGCGATCGAGTAGCGGGTGGTGTTGGTGGAGAGCTGCTTTCCGGTGGACGGGTTGAGCTGGATCATCTTCAGGCCGGTCCACCAACTCCCGAAGGACAGCCACCACTTGCCGTCACTGTCGACGAACAGGTTCGGGTCGATGGCGTTGTAGTCGCTGGAGGTGGTGGAGGTGTACACGGTGCCCTGGTCGCTCCAGGAGCCCGGCAGGCCGGTGCTCGACGTCGCCAGGCCGATCACCGACTTGTTGGATCCGAAGGTCGAGACGGCGTAGTACAGCAGGTACTTGCCGCCCTGGTAGGAGATGTCGGGCGCCCAGGCCTCGGTGGCGTACGACGACCACCAGGCCGGCTTGGTGGAGAAGGCGTCGCTGCCGGCCGTGAACGCGGTCCGGTCGGTGGAGGTGCGGTACCCGAGGCCGCCGCCGGTGCCGTACAGGAGGTAACGGCCCGCCGAGGTACGGATCATCGTCGGGTCGTGGATGGTGGTGGCGCCGGTGACGGTTCCGGGGTTGGGGTACGCGGAGGCCGTGCCCGGGATCAGGGCCAGCAGGAAAGCCACGGGAACTGCCAGAAGTGAGGTGCGGCGCACGCTGACGCTCCTTGAGTGGGGGGATGTTCGGTATGTCGATCACCGATCAGAGCTTCGGACGGGACCGTAGAATCGAACACCTTGCGCGTCAATGGTTCGCGCACGCCTCAGTGGTGGTCGGAAGTCGTGCCATGCCGGCGGCTCAGTCGGCCAGACCCGCTCGTCGCAGCAGCTTCAGCCAGTCGTCGTACTCGACCAGTTCGTCGTCGACCAGGGCGAGCCGCTGGTACTCGTCGAACGTGGCCAGGCGCTCCAGGAAGTACGCCTCGACCCCGGGCGCGAGGTGATCGAAGCGCTCGGCGTCGACCCACTCCCAGTGCTCGTCCGGGATGCCGAGGACGCTGCCACCCGAGCGGTCGAGGAAGACCGGCGTCTGGTTCAGCATGCCGATGCAGAACAGCTTCTGCGGGGAGAGGTCCAGTGGGGAGTCGACCACGGGCCCGCAGTAGAACTGGTGCTCCTCGGCCTCCTCCAGGCCGAAGAGCTGCACTGACGGCCCGCAGCTCGCGCCGTTCAGCACCCGGCAGAAGTCCAGGAACTGCCGCGGCACCCCGCCGGCCTCCGCGGCGGCGGCCGTCTCCTCGTCGATCGTCCCGCCGAGCGTGAACGACAGCACGTCCGGACTCTCCGCCAGCGCCGTCCGCAGCGCGTCCACCGTCGCGATCAGACGGGACGACACCGGGCTCTCGCTGGTCATCTGGCCACCACTTGATGTCGATGTTGACGGGATCGCTGTCCCTGGTGAGCATCCGCAGGTTACGCCACGCGTCCGGACCAGCCCCCGCGCAGCACCCCGCGTGCCACCTCAGTCCCGTCAGGAGGCGAGCGCGTCCCGCATCGTCTTCGCGGTGACCGCCGGGTCGTATCCCTCGGGAACACCGTCTACGAGGATGATGTCGCCCTCGATGTGCCGCGAACGCAGGGGCGCGATCTCCTGGTACGCGGCGGAGTCCCACCAGGCCCGCGCCTCGGCGATCCCGGGAAACCCGATCACCACGACGTGCCCGGGCCAGCCGCCCTCCCTCACCTCGTGCTGCGCGCCGTGCACGAGGAAGCGTCCGCCGTACGGTTCGAAGGTGGCGGTGATGCGCTCGATGTACTCGGCGATCTCGGGATGCGGCGCGGCTTCCCGCAGGTGGGCTATGGCGTAGGCGGTCATGGTGTCCTCCCGGTCGGTAGGGCTCCGTACGCCGACGAGCCTGGCACGCGGGGCGAACCGGGGTCGATTACCGGCGAGGTAAGCGGGCCGGTCGCCCGGGGATCGGGCATGTGGGCTCACGTCAAGCGCAGCCTGGCCAACCTCGCCGTGGTCGCCCTGGACCGCCGGGAGGCCCCCGTCCGCAACCGGCTCGAACGACTCCCGTCCCGGTCTGAAACCCTCGACGGCTTCATGGCCGGCCCTGGGTCTCCCAGTCGGTCAGGTCCACGATGAGATCGCAGTGCGGGTCATCGAGAGACGGCTTCTGGTGCTGGTCTTCTTCGATGAGGCTGGGAAGGGAGGCGATCAGAGCGGTAGGCGTACCGGTGAGGCGAATGTCCACGCCGACGATGCCGGGGCGGTCAGGGCGTTGCACGTACAGGCGCAGCAGACTGTGCCCCAGCAGCAGGAAACCGATCAGGAAGGGGTCCTCCTCGTCGCCGGGGTCCGACAAGGCGCGCAGGACGGTGAGTGCCTGGCCCTGTTCGGGTTCCGGGTCCGGGGTGATCTCCTCGGGACTGAGGCGGATGACGGTCATCCCCATGGCTTCGCTGATGTCACTGCTGCTGTAGAGCTGGGTGCCGGCCAGGACGGTGCGCAGGATGCCGGGGATGTAGTACGGGGCGACGGTGTCGTGGGGGATCTCGTACAGGAACGTAGCGCCGTCCTCGTCGTCTCCGGCATGGACGGCGATCCGGACGGCGCCCGGGGCGGGCACGACTCCGCGCAGGCGGCAGCCCTCGGCGATGGGGGCGTTGAGGTAGTACAGCAGCAGGCGGCTGACAGCCGCCTGCTGCTCTCGGTCTTCGGAATCGATCACTGGTTCATCCATGCGGGGCACTTGTTGTTCGGCTGGTTGCGGCAGAAGGCGTTGATGACGCCGATCTTCTGTCCCCGGCCGGCGTCGTACCGGCCATCCTTAGTCTTGCGCGTGTACTGAACGATGACGACGAACTTGACCTGCGCGGGGCTGCCGCCGGTCCTGATCGCGACGCCGTCATACTCCAACCGTCCGTGGCCGTCATTGCGGTCGACTTTGTCCCTGAGGGCCGCGTTGAGGATGGCGCATTTTTTGATGTTGTGTCGGTGGGTGAAGTGGTTCCAACCGAGCTCGGAGTTGCCGTACCGGGTAACTATCTTGCGCCCGTCGGCATCGGTCGACGTGCAGTGAACCCGCATGTCGAACGGGTTGGGTACGACCGGACCGGGTCTGGCCTGCGCGGTCGGGGATGCGGACAGAAGGACCGCGGCGGTCAGGGCAGTGGCCGCCAAGGGCAGAATCTTCTTCATGGCGTGATCATGACATGCACCCAAAAGGGCGAGCCGACACTTTGGGAACACTTGGCACAACCCGGTTCGTCCCGGCCTGAAACCTCCGACGGCTTCATGGCCGGCCTTGGCGGCGAGGACGGCCGCCACCAGGCCCGACGCAGCTCATCGGTCCGGAGCAGCGGGGACACCGGTGCCCACCGGGCCGGAGATGCCGCTTGAACGCGACACGGCAGGACACATACGTGCAGTGCGGCTTGTAGGCCCTGGAACCGTTTCCGGGTGGCCGCAGACGAGGGCGTCAGCTGTCCCTCGCCCCCGCCCACCTCGCCGGCGCCGGCCACCGCGGCAGATCCACCTCCGCGCGGACCGTCTTGCCCGGCGGCGGCTCCCGGTCCAGCACCTCCCAGCGGTCGGCGAGGGCGTCGACGAGACGGAGACCGCGGCCGCCGTCGTCCAGGGGGCCTGATGGCCGTACGGCGGGAACGGGCTCGGTGCGCGTGTCGGTGACCTCGACGCGCACACTGCCGGGGACGAGGGAGAGCCGCAGCTCGAAGTCACGCCCGGGCACCCGGCCGTGCGTCACCGCGTTCGCGGCGAGTTCGGCGACGATCACCGCGACGGAGTCGGCGGCCGGGGCGTCGTGCGGGATACCCCAGTCGTGCAACTGGTTCAGGGCGAGGTGCCGGGCGAGGCGGGCACCTCTCGGGGTCGCACTGAGTCGCTGGGTGAACATACGTACGGTGACCGGGGGTTGGGGGGTGGCAGATGCTGTCATGGACCCAATCTGCCGCCCCGGAGCGGACTTCTCCAGGTCGACACCGCGTACGCCGGGGCAGAGTACGCGGTCACGGGCTGGACAGTACGTGTGACGGACCGTGACCATGGGCGCGGGAGGTGACCGACTGTGGTCGATGGTGGCGGTGAGCCGGAGTCGTCGGACAGCATGCGGACGTTCGGGGCGGTGCTGCAAGCCCTGCGGGAGCACTCGGGGTTGAGCCGGGAGGAGTTCGGGGATCTGGTCGGGTTCTCCAAGCACACGGTGGCGAGCGTGGAGTTGGGGCGCCGGATGCCGGATCTGGTGCTGGTGGAGCGGGGGGAAGAGGTACTGGGGAACACGGGGGCGTTGCGGAAGGCGTTTCCGAAGCTGGGTCGGCAGCCGGGGCTGGCGGCGTGGTTTCGGAGGTGGGCGGGCCTGGAGACGAACGCGATCACTCTGTACACGTACGAATGCCGGTTGATCCCGGGGTTGTTGCAGCCGGAGGCGTACGCGCGGACGCTGTTCACGAACCAGCTCCCCCCGCTGGACGACGAGCAGATCGAGGCTCAGTGGGTCGCGCGAGCGGAGCGTCAACGCCTGCTGCGGGAAAGGCCGAACACAGCCTTCGGCTTCATCCTGGAGGAGCACCTGTTCCGTCGGCGCACGGGCGGACCCGCGGTGACAGCGGAACTCATCGACCACGTGCTGAAGGTGGCCGAGCTGCGGAACGTCGAGATCCAGATCATGCCGACCCAGCAGGAGAACCACGCCGGACTGGACGGCCCCATGCAGCTGCTGGAGACATCGGAGACCCAGTGGTTCGCCTACTGCGAGGGTCAGCGAGCCGGACTGCTCATCTCCGACCCGAAAGAGGTCAGCGTCCTCCAACGGCGATATGCCAGGATGCGCTCACAGGCTCTCACTCTCACGGACTCGGTGAGCCTGTTGCAGCGGATGCGAGGGGACGTATGAGCAGCAGCGAACTGGACTGGTTCAAGTCGAGCTACAGCAGCGGTGGCGACGGCGACTGCGTAGAGATCGCCCTCACCCCCACCACCATCCACATCCGCGACTCCAAGAACCCCGAGGGCCCCCACCTCACCACCACCCCCACCCCCTGGACGGACTTCCTCACCCACCTCACGAAGTGACCTCGTCGTTGCGCAATCGCTGGTCGTCAAGTACGAGCGGAAGCCGGTCGCGCTGCCACTGGCATTCAAGGCGCCCTGCGGTCTCCTCGTCATCCGGTGCGGCAGCGCGTGCGGCCTTGATCGCATAGGCGGCCGCACCGAGCTCGTGCGCGGCGACGTGTGCGACGACCGCTGCCTGGCCGGCGGCCTAGGCAGTTTCGTTTGGATCAGTGGGACGTTGATCTGGGCATGTCGTTGACTGACGCCCAGTGGGCGCGGATCGAGCCGTTACTTCCGGACCGGAAGCCGAAGAGGGGTGGCCGTTGGCGGGATCACCGTGAGGTGATCGACGCGATCGCCTTCAAGTTCCGGACGGGAACCCAGTGGGTCCATCTGCCGGAGAAGTACGGGAACTGGCGAGGCGTCTACAACCGACTGCGGATGTGGGCCGTCGATGGCACTTGGGAACGGGTGTTCACGGCGCTGATGACCCAGGCCGACGCCGACAAGGAGCTTGACTGGGTCGTCTCGGTGGACTCCACAATCGTGCGCGCCCATCAGCACGCCGCCGGGGCCCGCAAAAAGGGGCCCCGGCGGCCGAGCCGCACGACCACGCCATCGGGCGGTCGCGCGGGGGACTTACAACGAAGATCCATCTTGCCGCCGACGGCCGCTGTCGTCCCCTCGCGTTTGTCCTGACCGGCGGTCAAGCGGGCGACGCACCCACCTTCATGGACGTCATGGCCAGCCTCCGTGTACCGCGTCGCCGCGGACGGCCCCGAACCAGGCCTGACGTAGTCATGGCCGACAATGCGTATTCCTCCCGCGCGATCCGCGCCCACCTGAGCAAGCGCGGCATCCGCGCGGTGATCCCCGTGCCGGCAGATCAACGTGGCCATCGGCTGCGGAGGGGCAGCCGGGGCGGGAGACCGCCAGCGTTCGACCGCGAGACCTACAAGCAGCGCAACACCGTCGAACGGTGCATCAACCGCCTGAAGCAGTGGCGCGGCATCGCCACACGCTACGAGAAGACCGCGACCATATACCTGGCCGGACTCCACATCGCTGGCATCTTCCTCTGGTCCGCCTGCTGACATAGGGAAGCTGTGCGGTGTCAGCTGACATAGATCGGTACGCCCATTGTCAGACGCTGCTGGCAGCATCCCTGCCATGAACGCCATCTTTACCACCCCGCCGCGGCTGTTCGACGTCACCGCGCTCTTCCCTCAACTGGCCCCGCTGGCGCGCACGGCGACCCGGCTGCACCCGCGGCCGGGGTCGCCGACCGTGCACGACAGTTCCGTCGGCGGGCCGCTCCTGTGGCCCGCCGACGAGCCGTGGCCCCACTGCGTAGAGCCGCACGACACTGAAGCGGCAGACGAGATGCACTCTCCGGACGAGATCCGGATCCTGCGTCGCATCCATGCAGCAGCGGCCGAGCGGCGGCTCCGCGACCCCCAGGCACCCGCGATCACGCCCGAGGAACGGGAGATCGAGCAGCGGCTCCGCGAGGGCCACCCGTGGTTCGACGGCCCGATTCCCATGATCCCCGTGGCCCAGCTCTACGCCCGCGACGTCCCTCTCCCGGCCAGACCTCCCGGAGCCGACCTTCTCCAGGTCCTGTGGTGCCCTTGCGACCACGAGGAGTTTGCACACCCCCGAACCGCCCTCTTCTGGCGTTCCTCCGCCTCCGTCACCGACGTCCTCGAGGCCCCGCCCGAGCCGCCCGTGATCCAGTTCGACTGGTACCTGCCGGAACCGTGCTTGCTCGCACCGGAACAGATCACCGAATACCCCAGCCCCCTGGAGCTGAGCAAGGAACTGCAGCAGCAGTTGGGCGACGTGAACCTGTGGGAGACAGCCGGATTCGCGTGGGACAGCACCGGCGCATTGGACCCGCAGGAGTTCTACTTCCGCAACCTGTGCCACGCCCCCGGGTGGAAGACCGGCGGCTGGACCCGCTGGGGCCTCACCGACCCCATGCCCCGCCCGTGCCCCGAATGCGGCACCGAGACGACCCCGCTCCTCACCATCGCGTCCTTGGAATGGAACTCCGGCAGCAAGAGCTGGATGCCCGACGAGGAACGGACGAACCCGACTCCGCTCCTCCTCGGCACCCCGCCCTCGAACTTCACTCTCCTCGACATCGCCGGCGCCTACAGCCTGCAACTCCACGTCTGCCCTGCATCCCCGGAGCATCCCCACATCGAACTGGTCCAGTGAGCCCTCGCGGAAGTCCTCCGCGCCGACGCGTACGCCGCGATCGGCACCGCGATCGACTCTCCAGTCAGTAGCCTTGGCCAACTACCAGATGATCCAAACGACGGGCCCTAGGCGGCGTGCCGTGCAGCGCCACGCGGGCCCTGCATCATCTTGACCTCGCCACGCGCCCAGGCGCGGGCATGCTCGATCGACTGGCTCGGCCGCGGGTCCTCGGGCCGAGCCGACTCGAACAGGCCGAGGACGTGCTCCGCGCAGGCTGCCGCCCAGAGGGCGAGGAGATGGTGATCCGCATCAGTGAGGGTCCCACCGCGGCGGATCGTCACGAAGCGAGGATCCACGAACCAAAAAGACACGCAGCCCCGCAAGCCCGTCGAAGCCCAAAGGCTCGAACACCCCCGCGGGGCCACGCCCGCCGTCCGGCGCCCGTCAGCCGGAAGCGACCGCCGGCCCGAAGTCCGCCTCCAGCCGCTCCCTCCACCCGGCGTCCGCAAGCCCCGCTCCCACCAGTACGTCCCGCCAGTCCTCCTTGGCCAGCTGGACGGCGTCGAGGATGCGGTCCACCCGGCCCTGTCCGCACAGCAGTGTCGCGGCGGCGATCCGCTCCTTGTCCTCCTGGTCGCCCCGGTCGGTGAGGTGGTTGACCAGCTCGGTGAGGAGATCGCCCACCACCTCGCCCTCCCGGCCGGGGAAGTCCTCCGCGATGCGCCGTTCGACCCGCACGGTAAGCCCCATTTACCCTCCTTGTCGGCATACGCCCCGCTACGCTACCGCGCCCACCCCGCCCGACACCGCAAGCTGTCTCGCAAGAAACTTGACGATCCCTCACTTTGCCGAACTGACAGCTCACCAACAGCAACCCCTTCTAGGGTGCCGTGTCCATGACAGACACCCCCATGAACGAGAACGAGACCCCCACGACCGGCCTCCCCGCGCGGGACGCGATCACCCGACGCACCGTCCTGGTCGCCACCGGCGCCACCGCCGCCGCCCTCGCCGTCGGCGCCGCCGCGCCGCGGACGACCGACACCGCCGACACCGCCGACACGGCCCCCGTGGCCGCCGCGGCGGTCTGCACCCTCACCAAGGAGATGACCGAAGGCCCCTACTACCTCGACGGCCAGTACGTCCGCTCCGACATCACCGAAGGCAAGACCGGCTTCCCGCTCAAGCTCTCCCTCACCGTGGTCGACGACGACACCTGCGCCACCATCAGCAACGCCCTCGTCGAGATCTGGCACTGCGACGCACTCGGCGAGTACTCCGGCTACGTCGGCAAGAACGGCCACAGCGAGCCCGACAGCGGCACCTTCCTGCGCGGCGGCGTCCTGACCGACTCCAGAGGGGTCGCCGCCATCACCACGGTCTACCCGGGCTGGTACGTCGGCCGCTGCGTGCACATCCACGTGAAGGTGCACGTGAACGTCACCCTCACCGCCGACGGCTCCTTCACCGGCGGCACCGAACTCCACACCGGCCAGCTCTTCTTCGACGAGAAGATCACCGCCAAGGTCGGCGCGCTCGCGCCGTACTCGGCCAACAAGGTCACCCGCACCACCCTCGCCCAGGACGGGATCTACGACGACGGAGGCGCCGCGTCCGGCCTCCTGACCCTGACCGCGCTGGGCAGCAGCCCCTCCGCCGGCTACTCCGGCACCCTGACCCTCGGCGTCGAACGCTGATCACGCGTCGCCCGCCGCCCACAGGAGCGGCGGGCGACACCCGTTCAATTGCCCGGGCACTCCTTCCACGCCATGTGGTACACGGTGCTGATGTCACCGTCGGTCGAGTCCATCGTCATGAAGCTGACCTTGGACGGCGACGAGCTGCCCGCGCTGACGCGGATCTCGGTGTTGATGTTGAAGTTGCGCTGAACTCCACAGGGGGCCCACACCAGTTGGGCCCAGTCGGTGGTGTCGGTCGCCTGCCAGTTGTCGTTGAGGGCGCCCGTGAAGGGGTGGGTCTTGGCGGCCGTCTGCGAGGAGCCCTGGAAGTAGTACGAGGCTCTCTGCACGGCGCTCGCACCCAACTGGAGCGAGGCGAAGCCCCGGTAGTCCGCCTCGGCGATGGCGTAGGTGAAGCCCGAGGGGACGTGCACGACCAGGTTGAGCTGGCAGTTCTTGCGGAACGCGGTGGGGTCGGAGTTGCCGCCGACCTGCGCGAGGTAGTCGCTGTAGGTGACCGTGAACGCGGTGTTGTCCTCGGAGACCGCGACGGCCGCGGTGCCCGCGGGACAGCCGGAGCCGTTCACCGTGGCGACGTTGATGACGATCTTGTCCGGGGGCGGGTCGACGAACCCGCCGGACGGGTTGTGCGCGGGCACCGCCGCGGTGACGAGAGCGGCGATGGCGCCGCCCAGAAGAAGTCCACTTGCCATGGGGGGTCTCTCCTCTGCGCTGAAGTTGAAGCGTGGAGAACCTGTGTGGTTTCTGTGAAGCACCGCGGCGATCGAATCGTAGGGAGCGCCCTGTGGCCCCACCAGGGCGAACTCCAGCCATTCCGGTGATGGCTTGACTCACGTGTAAACAGGGGAAGTTGGACCCCCGAGGTCAGGGGTTCTCCCACGCGGCCGGTTCGTCCGCGAGCCGCCGCACCGGCTCGGGGAGCGCGTCGCCCGCGATGTCGGCGATGGTGACGCCCTCCAGGATCTTGCGGACGTTGGCCCGCAGGGCGATCCACAGCGGGAGCAGCGGCTGCGCGGAGCCGGTGTACTCCAGACCGGTGGGCCGCTCGCCGCGCACCGACACGATCGGGCCGTCCACCGCGCGGATGACGTCCGCGACGGTGATGGCCGAGGCCTCGCGGGCCAGCCGGTAGCCGCCGCCCCCGCCCCGCCTGCTGTCGACGATCCCGCCGCGCCTGAGATCGCCGAGAATCCCCTCCAGGAACTTGTGCGGAATGTCCTGGACCTCGGCGATGGCCTCGGCCTTCACCGGCCCCGCCTCCGGCCTCACGGCAAGCTCCAGCACCGCCCGTACCGCGTAGTCCGCCCGTGCAGAGATCCTCATACGACAATTGTGGGGCGTTCGGACGGAGACAATGGCCACGCCACAATAGGCACACCAACCACACCCACGGACGGACTGGCGCAAGCGCGGCACGACCAGGAGGCGCTCCCTTGGAGCTGAGCAGACGTACATTCAGCGCCCTCGCCGGCACGACGGCGCTCGGCTTCGCGCTGAGTGGCAGCGGTGGGGAGACCACCCGGGCCTACGCCTCCCACAGCGTGCCCACCGGGCCCGCGCCCGGCGCGCCCGCCGCCGACCGGGTGCGGCACAAGGTCGGCTACGACAAGTACTCGCTGCTGGTCGACGGCCGCCGCCTGGTGCTGTGGTCGGGCGAGATGCACCCGTTCCGGCTGCCGAGCCCGTCGCTGTGGCGGGACGTGCTGCAGAAGATGCGCGCCCACGGCTTCAACGCGGTGAGCGTCTACGTGGCCTGGAACTACCACTCCCCCGGCCCCGGCCAGTACGACTTCACCGGCGTCCGCGACCTCGACCTGTTCCTGCGCACGGCCGCCGAGACCGGCCTGTACGTGATCCTGCGCCCGGGCCCGTACATCAACGCCGAGGTCGACGGCGGCGGTTTCCCCGGCTGGCTCACGGCGACCGCGGGCCGGGCCCGCACCTCCGACCCGGCCTATCTGTCGTACGTCGACGAGTGGCTGACCGAGGTCAACGCGATCGCCGCCCGGCACCTGTTCACCAAGGGCCGGGGCACGGTCCTGCTCTACCAGATCGAGAACGAGTACGACGCCTTCGTCGACGAGCCCCTCGGCCGGGACTACATGTCCCACCTGTACAAGAAGGTGCGCGCCGACGGGATCGACGTGCCGTTGTTCCACAACGACAAGGGCAGGAACGGCTACTGGACCCCCGGCTCCTTCAACACCGGCGGTGAGGAGCGCGGTTGGCTCTACGGCTTCGACGGGTACCCCGAGCCGTCCGAAGTGCCGCCCGACTGGGGGGACTTCGGCGTGGGCGGGCTGAAGGGCGGGGCGACGGCCAGCCCCCGGACGCCCGGGTTCATCCCGGAGTTCGGCGGTGGCTGGTTCGACCCGTGGGGCGGGGCCACCTTCGACGGCAAGGGGTACGCGCAGGCGCGGTACAGCCGGGACGCGGCCTACGAGCGGCGCTTCCAGCTCACCAATCTCGCCAACGGCATCACCGTGCACAACGTCTACATGACCTTCGGCGGCACCTCGTGGGGCTGGCTGCCCGCACCGCAGGTCTACACGTCGTACGACTACGGGGCGGCGATCGACGAGGCACGCCGGCAGACACCGAAGCTCGCCCCGGCCCACCAGCTCGGCCATCTGCTGCGGACCGTGCCGGACTTCGCCAAGCTGGACCGGGCGGACGCGGTGCGGGCCGCCGACGAGCGGCTGAAGGTGTACCACCTGACCAACCCGGACACCGGCTCCCATGTGTACGTCGTGCGCAACGACACCGACGCGCCGATCACCACCACGATCCCGGACGCCGGGATCGACGTGGCGTTCACCGTCGCCGCCCATGACGCCCGGCTGCTCACCGCGGGACTCCAGTTGGGCGGGCGCACTCTCAAGTTCGCCACCGCGCAGCCCATGATGTGCCAGAAGGTCGGCCGGATGGACGTCGCCGTGTTCACGGCCCCGCACGGCGAGATGGCACAGGTGCTCCTCGAGTGCCCGGAGGAGCCGCTGGTCACCCGGGGCGACGCGGAACCCGCGTGGAACTACGACCTCGGCGTCCTGAGGATCACCGTGCCGATGGGCGTCGGCGGCCCGGCCCGGGTGCGGATCGAGGGCGGCGGCAGCGACACCCCGCTGCTGCTGATCTTCGCCGACGACCCGGGCGCGCTGCGGCTGTTCCCGGTGGACACCCCGACGGGACCGGTGCTCGTGTACGGGCCCTCGCTGGTGCGCGAGGTCACCCTGGACGGCGCGACCGCCCATCTCACCGGCGACACCGTCGAGGGCACGGGCATGGAGGTGTGGGGTCCGCGGGGCATGAGCCGGATCACCTGGAACGGCCGCCCGCTGCGCGCCTCCGTCACTCCCATGGGCAGCCTGCGCGCCGACATGCCGCCCACTCCCGGACAGCTCCCGATCCCCGCCGTGGGCGAGGTGCGGCTGCCCGCGCTGGGCGGCTGGCGGCGCCGTACCGAGAACTTCGAGGCCGCCCCGGACTACGACGACTCCGGCTGGACCACGGCCGACCGGACCAGCTCGTACAGCGTCACCCCGGTCCCGAAGGGGCAGCCGGTGCTGTTCGCCGACGACTACGGCTTCCACTACGGCGACGTCTGGTACCGGGCACGTCTGACGGACGCGGAGGAGCTGGAGTCGGTGTCCCTGGCCTACAGCACGGGCACGCAGGGGCTGCTGATGGCGTGGCTGGACGGTGAGCCGATGGGCACGCACCGGATGCCGGTGCCGGACAAGTCTACGGCTCGCAAGGGGAGTTGGACGGCGACGGCCACCTTCGACGTGCCGCCGCCGGCCGGTCACTCGCCCCGTGTCCTGTCCGTCCTCGTGCGGCGGATGGCGCACGACATGGACGGCAGGTCCGCCGACTCCCACAAGGCGGCCCGGGGGTTGACGGCGGTCACCTTCAAGGGCGGTTCTCCGAAGGCGAGTTGGCGTATCCAGGGCGAGACGACCCCGGACCCGGTGCGGGGGCCGCTCAACAACGGCGGGCTGTACGGGGAGCGCAAGGGCTGGCACCTGCCGGGCTTCGCCGAGGAGCACTGGGAGGACACGGAGTTGCCGCGCGCCGACCGGCGCCAGGGGGTCACCTGGTACCGGACGACGTTCCGCCTCGCCGTGGACTCCGGCATCGACGCCTCGATCGGCCTCACCCTCGACGACGACCCCCGGCGCGCCTACCGTGTCCAGATCTTCCTCAACGGCTGGAACATGGGCCAGTACGTCAACGACGTGGGCCCGCAGCACAGCTTCGTGCTGCCGAACGGCATCCTGCGCACGCGGGGCACCAACACCCTGGCGCTGGCGGTGCTGTCCGACGGGACGACGGAGTCGGGGCCCGGGGACGTACGGCTGAGGCTGCTGGGGACGTCGGCGGGAGGTGTACCCGTCACGCCGGTGGACTCCCCCGGCCGCTAGCCTGATGTCCTTGAACTTTCGACCACCGGTACTCGGGAAGGGTGACCCGCGATGCCGCTGAGCCCCGGCGATCCGGAGTCCATCGGCGGCTACACGCTGGTCGACCGGCTCGGCAGCGGCGGCATGGGGGTCGTCTACCTCGGCCGTTCGGAGTCCGGGCGGCAGGTCGCGGTCAAGCTGGTGCACCCGGCGTTCGCGCTGGACGAGGAGTTCCGCACCCGCTTCCGGCAGGAGGTCGCGGCGGCCCGCCGGGTGAGCGGGGCGTTCACGGCCCCGGTGGTGGACGCGGACCCGGACGCCCCGCAGCCGTGGATGGCGACGCTGTACGTGCCCGGCCGCACCCTCGCGGACATCGTGGCCCAGGACGGACCGCTGCGCGGCAGCGCGCTGCGGGTGCTCGCGCTGGGCCTCGTCGAGGCACTGCGGGACATCCACCGGGTCGGCATGGTGCACCGCGACCTGAAGCCGAGCAACGTCCTGATGGCCGAGGACGGGCCCCGCGTCATCGACTTCGGCATCTCGTACGCCGTCGACAACGAGGCGCTCACCATGACCGGGCGGCTGATCGGCACGCCGCCCTTCATGTCGCCGGAGCAGTTCGCCGCGCCGCGCGAGGTCACCGGGGCCTCGGACGTCTTCTCGCTGGGGTCCCTGCTGGTCTACGCGGCCACCGGCAGCCGCCCCTTCGACGGCAGCAGCCCGTATCTGACGGGGTACCAGGTGATGTACGAGCCGCCGGCCCTGGACGGGGTCGCGGAACCGCTGCGCTCCATCGCCGAACGCTGCCTGGACAAGGACCCGGCAGCCCGGCCGGGACTCGGCGAACTGCACGAACTGCTCAGGGCGTTGCCGGACACCGACGCGCCGGCCGCTACGGCCGTACCGGTGCCGCCGGAGCGCCCGGTATCGCCGGAGTCCCCGGTGACGCCGGGGCCGTCCGGTTCCGCGGCGACCCGCAGGCTCCGGCGGCGCGTTCTCGTCGGTCTCGTCGGTCTCGTCGCCGCCCTCGCCGTCACCGGGCTGGGCATCGCGGCGGTGCGGGCCGGGTCGGACACCGAGAGCGCGTCCCCGTCACCGGTCGGGCCGCCGCCCACCGACTCCGCGCCCGCCGCCTCCGTGACGCTCCCGCCCAAGCACGTGCCCTGGGACTACCAGATCGGTGGCGCGTACCCTCCGGCGCCCGGTGTCCGGGTGGTGAGCCGCAGCTACGAGGACGCGCCCGCCCCCGGGCTCTACAACATCTGCAACATCAACGCCTACCAGGCGGAGTCGGACGAGGAGCACGACTGGGACGCCGACCTGCTGCTGCGCGACGCCGACGGGAAGGTCGTCCGCGACACGGACTGGAACGAGGCCGTCCTGGACATCCGTACGGCCGCCAAGCGCGAGCGCATCGCCGACCGGCTGGACACCTGGATCGACGCCTGCGCGGCCAAGGGCTTCCGGGCCGTCGAGCCCGACAACTACGACTCCTTCACCCGCTTCCCGTCCTTCCTCAAGGCCGCCCAGGCCGAAGCCCTGATGAAGCTGCTGACGGCGCACGCCCACGCCAAGGGCCTCGCCGTCGCACAGAAGAACACCGCGGAGCTCGTCTCCGACCGTGCGTCGGTGGGCCTGGACTTCGCCCTCGTGGAGGAGTGCGCGGAGTACGACGAGTGCGGCACGTTCGCCGACGCCTTCGACGGCGACGTCCTCGTGGTCGAGTACACGAAGAAGGGCCTGGCCACGGCGTGCGCCGCCTGGAGCGGGACCCTCAGCGTGGTGCGCCGGGACGAGGAGGTCGTGCCCGAGGGCGCCGCCGGGTTCCTGCGCGAAACCTGCTGACGCCCTCGGGGACCCTGTTCAGCCCAGCCGGATCACGTTCCAGGACAGCGGCTCCAGTACGGCGGTGAGGGTGCCGTCCTTGAGCACGGTGCCCTCGGCCGCGTGCGGGGCGACCCGGTCGGGGGCGTCCAGGGTGTTGCGGGCGTCCGGGTCGGCGTCGGCGAGGACGCTGTGCTCGACCACGCTCGTCAGGTCGAGTCCGTTCAGGGCGACTTCGAGCGGCAGCGGCTCGCTCTGGCCGCGGTTGACGGCGAAGACGGTGACCGTGCCGTCCTCGGCGCGCACGGCGGTGGCGTGCAGGAGGTCCGCCTCGCCGTACTTCTTCGTCTCGTACGTCGGTGAGTCGACCCGTACGTCGAGGACCTCGCCGCGGCCGTACTTCGAGGCCTGCGCGAACGGGAAGAACGTCGTCTGGCGCCAGGCCGGGCCGCCGGGCTCGGTCATGATCGGGGCGATCACGTTGACGAGCTGGGCGAGGCAGGCGACGGTGACGCGGTCGGCGTGCCGCAGCAGGGCGATGAGCAGGGAACCGAAGACGACCGCGTCCAGGACGCTGTAGTTGTCCTCCAGGAGGCGGGGGGCCTCCGCCCAGTCCCGCGCGCCGGAGTTCTCGATCTCGTGCCACTCCGAGATGTACCAGACGTTCCACTCGTCGAAGGAGAGGTTGATCTTCTTCTTCGACTTGAGCTTCGCGCCTATGTGGTCGGCGGTGGCGACCACGTTCTCGATGAAGGACTCCATGTCGACCGCGGAGGCCAGGAAGGAGTCGAGGTCACCGTCCTCGGGCTGGTAGTAGGCGTGCAGGGAGATGTGGTCGACGAGGTCGTACGTCTCCTCCAGGACCGTCGCCTCCCACGCGGCGAAGGTCGGCATGGACTGGCTGGAGGAGCCGCAGGCGACGAGTTCGACGCCGGGGTCGATCTGGCGCATCGCGCGGGCGGTCTCGGCCGCGATCCGGCCGTACTCCTGGGCGGTCTTGTGGCCGGTCTGCCAGGGGCCGTCCATCTCGTTGCCCAGGCACCAGAGCTTGATGCCGAAGGGGTCCTTGTCGCCGTGCGCGACACGGAGGTCCGACAGGGCCGTCCCGGCGGGGTGGTTGGCGTACTCCTGGAGTTCGAGTGCCTCGGCGACGCCCCGGGTGCCGAGGTTGAGGGCCATCATGGGCTCGGCCTGGGGGCCGACCTTCTTCAGGAAGGCGATGTACTCGGAGAGGCCGAAGCGGTTGGTCTCGGTGGAGCGCCAGGCGAGGTCGAGGCGGCGGGGGCGGTCCTCGACGGGGCCGACGGAGTCCTCCCACTTGTATCCGGAGACGAAGTTGCCGCCGGGGTAGCGGATGGCGGTGACGCCGAGTTCTCGGACGAGGTCCAGGACGTCGGTGCGGATGCCGTCCTCGTCCGCGGCGGGGTGGTCCGGTTCGAAGATGCCGGTGTAGACGCAGCGGCCGAGGTGTTCCACGAAGGAGCCGAAGACACGGGGGTTGACCTCGCCGATCCTGAAGGCGGGGTCGAGGGTGAAGCGGGCGGTGGGCTTGCTCATGGAGACCTTTCAGAAACGGAGTTACTTGACAACCGGCCAGTCGCGCACCCAGCCGAGCCTGTTCAGGCCCAGCTTCGGTGTGCCGTTGTCCTCTGCGTCGTAGTAGTGGTAGGCCAGCCAGTCCTGACCACGGGTGCGGAAGACCGACTCGCCTCCCGTGCCGACGAAACGGCCGTGTCCCGCCAGCAGCAGGTCGCCGCCGCCCTCCAGCAGCGGTGTGCCCGTGCTGTCGACGTACGGGCCCGTGACCGTCGTGGACCTTCCGACTCTGATCTTGTACGTGGAGTTCACTCCCGCACAACAGGCGTCGTAGGAGGCGAGGAGGTAGTAGAAGCGGCCGTGCCTCACGATGGACGGGCCCTCGACCGCGTACGGGGCGTCGGGGCGGGTGGCGAGGTGGTGGACGGTGGCTCCCGGCCGGGCTCTGCCCGTCCTCGGGTCCAGCTCGACCATGCGGATGCCGGTCCAGTACGAGCCGAACGACATCCACAGCCTGCCGTCCGCCCGGACGACCGCCGGGTCGATGGCGTTCCAGGAGTCGGTCGTCTCGGAGGTGAAGACCTTGCCGTGGTCGCTCCAGGTGCCGGGCAGGCCGGACGGGGAGGTGGCCACACCGATCGCGGAGTGGTTGGTGCCCCAGGACGAGACGGCGTAGTAGAGCCAGTAACGCCCCGCGCGGTACGAGATGTCGGGCGCCCAGGGATCCCCGGTGTCGTTGTACTCGTACCACCAACTCGGCGGCTCGGCGAAGGCGTTGCCCGCGTCGCTCCAGTGCGTGAGGTCCTCGGACAGCCGCGCCCCGATGACACCGCCGGTCGAATAGGCCACGTAGCCGCCGGACTTGAGCTGGATGACGGTCGGGTCGTGGATGATCTGCTGCCCGGTGATCGGACGGGGGTCGGGGTAGGCGGTGTCCGCCTGCGCCGTGCCCGGCAGCAGGGCGACGAGGGCGGCGGCCAGGACGGTGACAAGCCTGAGGGACTTCAACTGAGGCTCCCTGCGGGGGTGTGGGCCGGGTGGGGCCGGGTGCGGCGCGGCGGCGCGGGCGGCGCGGGACGACTACGGGCGGTGGACGGGGCGGGGCCGGCCAGCGCGGGACGACCACGGGCGGCGGACGGGACGGAGCCGGCCAGCACGGGACCACCACGAGCGGCGGACAAGGCGGAGCCAGGCAGCACGGGACCACCACAGGCGGCAGACAAGGCGGAGCCAGGCAGCACGGGACCACCACGAGCGGCAGACAAGGCGGAGCCAGGCAGCACGAGACCACCACGAGCGGCAGACAAGGCGGAGCCAGGCAGCACGAGACCACCACGAGCGGGCCCCGGTAGGGCGGGACCACCACGGGCGGCCTCGGGCCGCGTCAGACGACCACGGGCGCTGGACGCGACGGGCCCAGGCAGGACCGTCGTCAGGTCACGGTCGGCGGCGAGCTCCGAGGCGTGCCACGGCGGGGGCACGGGCCCGCTGGGGCGGCGGCCGGCCGGCACAGCCCTGAGCCCCCGGCGACGGCCGACCGACGACCACGCCACCGCCACCGCCACCGCTCCCGGCAGAGCCACCGCCGGGTCACGCCGGACCATCCGCATACCGGCGCCCCAGGCAGCCGAAGAGGCCTCGCCCCCTCGGCGGCAGCCAAGAAACGAGGGCCCTCCACGCGCCCTCCGCAGAGCCACCGGCACACCGGCGCCGCAGGCAACAGCGGTCACGCCCCCTCGCCGCCCGCCAGGACAACGCCCCACCGCCCCCGCTCCGTGAGCGCAGCGCGCCGTCACTGGCCCGCCAGGCCCGTGTGGGCCACTCCCGCCACGATCTGGCGTTGGAAGAAGACGAAGACGATGATCAGGGGGAGGCCCGCCATGAGGCCGCCGGCCATGAGCTGGGCCCACTGGATGCCGTAGGAGTTCATGACGGTCGCGATGCCGTTCGGCATGGTCATGAGGTCGGGGTTGTTGGTCACCATGTAGGGCCACAGGAAGTTGTTCCAGGAGGCGATGAAGGTGAAGATGCCGACCGCCGCCAGGGAGGGGCGGGCCAGGGGGACGACGATCGTGAAGAAGACCCGCCAGCGGCCCGCGCCGTCGATGAACGCGGCCTCCTCCAACTCGCGCGGGACGCCCTGGAAGAACTTGTAGAGGATGTAGACCATGGCGGCGGGGGCGCACTGCGGGAGGATCATGCCCCAGTAGGTGTCGACCATCCCCATCTGCTGGACCGTGGTGAACAGGGGCACACCGAGGACCGCCGGGGAGATCATCAGGCCGGACATGACGATGCCCATGAGCACGCTCTTGCCGCGGAACTCCGTGCGGGCGAAGCCGTATCCGGCGAGCGCGCTGACCGTCAGCACCACGGAGGTGACGCAGACCGACACCACCAGCGAGTTGATGAACCAGTTGGTGATGTTGCCGGTCTCCCACAGCGCCTTCCACGCCTGGCCCGTCCAGACCTTCGGCAGCCAGTGCGGCGGGATCTCGGCCGCCTCCGCCTCGGACTTGAGCGAGGTGAACAGCGCGGCCGCGATCGGTGCGACGAACACGGCGGAGACGGCGACGCCGAGGAGGGTGAGAATGATCTGGCTGGGTGTCCACGGCTTGCGGGGACTCTTGCGGACCTGTACGGCGGTGGTGGTCATCGGCCGCCCTCCTCACGGTTGCGCAGCAGCCACATCCGCGCCAGCGCGACGACTGCGATGATCACGAAGAAGATGATGGACATCGCGGAGGCGTAGCCCACGCGGTAACTGGTGAAGCCCTGTTCGAGGGTGTACTGGACGAAGGAGCGGGTGCTGAGCTCCGGTCCCGGCGAGAAGTCCATCATCACGACGGCCTGGTCGAAGAGCTGGAGCGAGGCGAGGATCTGCAGCGCGATCACCAGCCCGGTGATGTGCCGCAGCATCGGCAGCGTGATGTGGACCATGCGGTGCCAGGCGTTCGCGCCGTCCAGCTTCGCGGCCTCGTAGAGGTGGTCCGGGATGCCCTGGAGGGCGGCGAGGTAGAGCAGGAAGCTGAAGCCGACGGTCCACCACAGGGTCTCGATGACGATGGCGAGCATCGCGTACGACTTGTCGGTCAGCCAGGGCGTGTCGAGCCCGAAGGTCTCGTTGATGAGGCCGATGCCCTGGGTGAACAGCCACTGGAACATGTTGGCGGCCACCGTCGAGGGCAGCAGGAACGGCACGAAGAAGCACAGCCGCCACAGCCACTTGCCGCGCTCGATGTTGTGGGCCAGCATCGCAAGCAGGAAGGCGAGGACCGTGATGCACGGGACGACCAGCAGCGTGAAGTACGCGCTGTGGCCGAGCGCGTCCCACATCGCCTGGTCGTGCAGGGCCTCGCGGTAGTTGTCGAGGCCGACGAAACTCGCGCCGTCGCCGGAGATGTTGGCGTCGGTGAAGCTGAGGTAGACACCGCGCAGCAGCGGCCAGATCACGAACAGCGCGAAGAGCGCGAGGAACGGGGCGACGAACCAACCCCCGTGCTGGAAGCCCTGCTTGCGGCGGACGGTCGCCGTCGCGGTGGCGGTCCTGGCGCGTGCGCCAGGGAGAACGGTGTGAGCGCTGGTCGTCATGCGACCGCACCTCCCTGCGCGGCGGTCCTGCCGTCCATCGGGTTCTTCGAGGCGAGGAGCTTGGTGAGGTGCTTCTTCATGGTCTGCGCCACCGACGCGGGCTTCGCGGAGCCCATCGTCGAGGAGACGACGACCGGCCCGAGATCCTGGGCGAGCACACCGGTGGAGCCCGCGAACCACACCTTCGGTTCGGTGGCCTGGTGGTCCATGGCGCTGACGTACTCGTTCTGCGGGGTGAGCTTCTTGTACGCGGCCGTGGACAGCGTCGGCGTGTAGGCGGGGATGTGTCCGCCGGCCGCCCACTGGAGGGCGTGGGTGACGACGTACGCGGCGAGTTGGTGGGCGCCCTCGTTGGTGGCGCCGCCGCGGTTCGCCTGGTGCGGCAGGACGAAGGCGTGCGACTCGGCGTGGGTGGCCTGCTTGCCGAAGACGGGCGGCAGCGGGGTCGCGCCGTAGTCGAGCTTGGCGCCGGAGAAGACGGGCACGGACCAGTTGCCCTCCCAGGTGAAGGGGGCGCCGTTGATGAACTGCTCACCGGTCGGGGCGCCGGGGATGACGTACCCGTCGGTGACGTGCCTGCGGAGGAACTCCAGTACCTGGGTGGCCTTGTCGGGGTCGAAGAGGACCTCGGTGTTGTCGGCGTTGAACCACTGGCCACCGAGCTGGGTGTAGAAGGCGACGAAGAACCACCACTGGAAGTTCTGGTCGTTGGTCCACAGGCCGATCGTCTGGAGGCCCTTCTTCTGGGCGGACTTGGCCTTCTTCAGGACGTCGAACCACTCGTCGGTGGAGGTGACCGGGATCATCCGGCCGTCGTCGCCGAGCAGGCCGGCCTTCTTCAGCACGTCCTTGCGGTAGAAGCAGAGCTGGACGTGGATGTCGAGCGGCAGGGCGTAGAGCTTGCCGTCGATGACGCCGCGCTTCCACAGCGCGGGGTTGTAATCCTGCTCCCGTACGCCGTACTTGGCGAGCAGGTCGACGTCCCACGGGTCGAGGAGGCGGCCCGGTGAGAAGCCGGTGACCCGGCCCATGTGCATGACGCCGAGGTCGGGTGCGCGGTTGCCCGCGGCCGCCATGGCGAGTTTGGTGTAGAAGGGGTTGCCCCACTGGAGGGTGGAGTCCTTGACGTCGATGTCCGGGTGGGCCTTTCGGAAGGCGTCCAGCATCGCGATCATGTTCGCGCCGTCGCCGCCGCTGAAGAGGTTCCAGTAGCGCACCCGGGTGTCCGCGCCGGAGGCGAGCGCGTCGGCGCCGGTGCCGAGGGCCGCGAAGCCGAAGCTGGCGGCGACGGTCAATCCGCCCGCCGCGGCGAGAAGTTGCCTGCGGCTCAGGTCAGGTCGTCCCATTCCCTGCCCTATCTGTTCGAGATCTCGAATTGCGCTCGTAACTTCGAACGGGACCGTAGGCAGGAAGCGCTTTCCAGTCAATGGGGTGCGCAGCAAAAAAGGATCGCGTGACGGGATGAGGCGGGGCGCGTAGTCTCGAACAGCCCGTCCTACGGCGGCGGGAGAGTTCAGGGGGTGGGATGGACATCGCGGGCGCGCGCAGGAGCGCGGCCCGGATCGCCTCGGCGCTACGACGCACCCGTGCGACCCCGGCCATGCGCGAACTGGTCTCCCACCTGACCGCCGCGGTCCGGGCCAGGCCCCGCCCCCCGGCCGACGTGCCCGAGCTGTGCCGGGCCCTGTGCCAGGAGATGAGCGCACGCCGCGGCGGCCGGCCCGTCGATCTGCGCTTCGAGCGGTTCCCCGACGAGATCGCGGTGACCGGACTGTGGGTGGAGTTCCAGGACTTCGACCTCGTCATCGTCGAGGAGCGCGCCGAGAAGATGCAGCAACTGGTCATCCTGGGCCACGAGTTGTGGCACCTGCACGCGGGCCACGCCCACCATCACGCGGCCGCGGCGGACGCGCTGGCCGGCCGGCCCGGCTGGGACTCCGTCGCCCTGGCCGTCGCCGCCCGCGACGGCTCCCGGGCAGCCGACGAGGCCGAGGCCGACGACTTCGGGCACCGGCTGGCGGCCGCCTTCCGGCCGTTCGTCCAGGCGCCCGGCTCCGGCGGCGGACCGGACCCCGTACAGCGGTCGCTCGGCTACCGGGGACGCGGAGGCGGAGCCCTGTGACACCTCAGCAACTGGCCGAGGGGCCGGCCGCGTTCCTCACCGGCCTGCGCATCTCCTTCTGGCTCCCGGGACTGGTCCTGGGCGCGGCCCTGGCGATCAAACTGCCCAGCATCGTCAAGCTGTGGCGGGACCCCCTGCTGCGCGCCGTCGGCGGCGTGCTGCTGCTCGCCTGCGCGGTGTTCGTCTTCGCGGCCCCGACCACCATCGCCTGGACCAACCGGGTCACCGGCGTCCCCAACATCGCGGCCCCCTGGGTGTACTCCCTGATCACCGCGCTGTCCGCGTCCTGGCTGCTGCTGGTCGTGCACTGGCGCAACGGTCACACCGACCGGCGCGAGCAGACACGTCGGGCGACCCGGTGGGTGGTCTGCGTCTACACGGCCGTGGTGGTCGCGCTGTGGGTGCTGTTCGCGCTCGCCGACGTACCGGTGGAGCAGATCCGGGACCTGGACACGTACTACGCCACCACACCCTTCATGCGCGAGGAGATCCTCCTCTATCTGATCGTGCACACGGCGGCCTGTCTGATCACCGCCCGGCTCATCTGGACCTGGATCCGCACCGAGGGACTCGACGGCTGGCTGCGCTGGGGCCTGAGGTTCCTGACCGTCGGCTACGTCACCAACCTCCTGTTCAGCGCGGCCAAGTTCACCGCCATCGTGGCCCGGTGGACGGGGCACGACCTGGACTGGCTCAACACCAACATCGCGCCGTCCGCCGCCTGTATCGGCGCCACCATGGTCGCCACCGGCGTCATCGTGCCGCACGCCGGCCAGTACCTCCAGGAGCGCTGGCTGGTCCGCCGCCGGCGCCGGAACCTGAAGCCGCTGGCCCGGCTGCTGCGGGCGGTGCCGGGCCGCCGCGAGCCCCTCGCCCTCCAGGCCACCCCGGAGATCCGCCTGATCCGCCGCGAGACCTACATCCGCGACGCGCTCCTCCAGCTCTCCCGCCACCTCGACGAGGGCCTGCGGCGGCGCTCCTACGACGCCGCCCGCGCCCTCGGTGCCGAACCCGGCCGCGCCCAGGCCCTCGCCGCCGCCGTGACGATCCTGGACGCCGTGGAGACCGGACGGCACGCGGCGGACGGCGACGACACGACGGCTCTCGACACCGCATACCTGCTGCAGGAGATCCACGCCGTCTCCGCGGCCCTGCACAGTCCCGACGAGATCACGGCGGTGCGCGCCCGCGCGGCCGTCCCGGCAGAGAGCATGTCCACGCATGACTGAACGCCCCTCCCCCGCCAGAGTCGCCGTCGTCCTCGGGGGGTCCCACACCGGCATGCTCGCGGCAGCCGCCCTGGCCGGACTCGCCGACCGGGTGGTCGTCGTGGAACGCGATGCGCTGCCCTCGGGTCCCGCGCCCCGCAAGGGACTTCCGCAGGCCCGCCACGTCCATCAGCTGTGGTCCGGCGGGGCGATCGCGCTGGAGGAACTGCTGCCGGGTGTCACGGGACGGCTGCGGGCGGCCGGGGCGCACCGGCTGCCGGTGACCACGGACATGGTGGCGCTGTCGCCGCGCGGCTGGTTCCGCCGCTGGGCCGAGTCGCACTTCATGCTGCTGTCCAGCCGGGACCTGCTGGACGCCACGGTGCGTGCCCAGGTGCTGGCCGACGACCGGATCGAACTGCTGGAGGACACCGAGGTCCTCGGACTCGACGGCACGGGAGCGGCGGTCACCGGCGTCCGGGTCCGGACGGACGGCGCCGAACGCACCCTGCGCGCCGACCTGGTGATCGACGCGACGGGCCGCGCCTCCCGCACCCCGCACTGGCTGGCCGAACTCGGCCTGCCCGCCCCCCGCAGCCGCACCGTCGACTCCGGCCTCACCTACGCCAGCCGCCGCTACCGCGCCCCCGAACCGGCCCGCGAGGGCTACCCCGTCGTCAGCGTCCAGCCCGACGCGCGCTCCGGCCGGCCCGGACGCGGCGGTGTGCTGCTGCCGATCGAGGACGGGCAGTGGCTGGTGACGCTGTACGGCACCCGCGGCGGCGAACCCGCCGCCGACACCGCCGACTTCGCCCGGTACGCCCGTGCGGAGCTGCGCCACCCCGTCATCGCCGACCTGCTCGACCAGGCCGAGCCGCTGACGGACGTGGCCCTCACCCGCACGACGGCCAACCGCCGCCACTTCTACGAGCGGATGCCGGCCTGGCCCGAGAACTTCGCCGTGCTGGGCGACGCCGTCGCCGCGTTCAACCCGGTGTACGGGCACGGCCTGTCGGTGGCGGCGCAGGGCGCGGTGGCGCTGCGGGCGGCGGTACGACGGCACGGCTGGGGCTCGCCCGGTCTGTCCCGCCGTATCCAGAAGGCGGTCGCCGGGCCGGCCGGGGCCGCGTGGGACCTGGCGATCGGGCAGGACGTGTTCTACCCGGGCGCCACCGAGGACGGGCCGACGCTGCGGGACCGCCTGGTGGCCGCGTACGTCGACCGGCTGATGTACACGGCGACCGGCAACGGGCGGATCGCCCGCCGCGTCACCGACGTCACGTCGTTGGAGCGGCGGGCCGAGGTGCTGCTGGCGCCGGCTGTCCTGCTGGCGGCGGCGGCCGGGCCGTTGAAGCCGCCGCTCACCGAACCGCCTCTGACCGCCGAGGAGTTGAAGAAGGCGGGGCTGGAGTAGTCAGCCCGCGAAGGGCTGTTGCGGTACGCCCTTCCCGGCGCCCGGCACCACCAGCAGGGAGCCCGCCACCGGGTGCGGGGCGTCCAGTCCCACCCGGGCCGTGGTGATGTACAGGTCGGTCAGGTCCGGGCCGCCGAACGCGCACGCGGTGACGCGCGGGGCCGGGAGGGTGATCACCCGGTCCAGCTCGCCGTCGGGCGTGTACCGCCGGACGGCTCCCCCGTCCCACAGGGCGACCCAGACACACCCGTCGGCGTCGACGGTGAGGCCGTCGGGGAAGCCGGCGCCGTCCTCGACGGCGACGAAGGTCCGACGGCCCTCGATGTGCCCGTCATGGTGGTCGAAGACGTCGACCCGCCGCGTCGGCGAGTCGATGTAGTACATCAGCCGGCCGTCCGGGCTCCACCCGGTGCCGTTGCTCACGGCCACGTCGTCGAGGACGGTGCGGTGTGTGCCGTCACCCGTGATCCGGGACAGGGTGCCGCCGCCCGGGGCCTCGTCGTAGCGCATGGTGCCGGCCCACAGCGAACCGTCGGGCGCCACGGCGGCGTCGTTGGCCCGGCGGCCGGGGACGGGCTCGTGGTGCAGCCAGCGCAAGGAGCCGTCGGGGTCGAGCAGGGCCACGCCGTCCCGGAGGTTGAGGACGAGTCCGCCGCCCGCGCGCGGCTTGACGGCACCGATGTGCTGCTCGAGGACGCGGACCGTGCGATGGCCGGAGACGGGGTCGAAGGTGTGCAGCCGGGCCCCGAGGATGTCGATCCACAGCAGCCGCTCACCGTCCCAGGTGGGCCCCTCGCCGAGGGTGGCCTCGGCACGCACGGCGACCTCGTACCGTGTCGAGCGGCTCATCCCACGCTCCGGTGGCCGAGGCGCTCGGACAGCTCGGCGGCGCCCTTGGCCGCGAGCTGCTCCAGCTCGCCGCGGCGGTCCTCGCTCCAGCGGATCATCGGTACGGAGATGGAGAGCGCGGCGACGACCTGCCCGGTGCGGTCGCGGACCGGGGCGGCCACGCAGGAGACGTCCGGGTTGGACTCACGGTTCTCCACGGCGACCCCGCGCTGCCGGATCTCGTCGAGGGCCTCGCGCAGGGCGGCCGGGTCGGTGATGCTGTTGGGCGTCATGGCCACGAGCGCGCCGTCCTCCGGGATACGGGAGGCGAGCTGCGGCTCGGGAAGGGAGGCGAGGAGCATCTTGCCGACGGAGGTGCAGTGCGCGGGCAGCCGCCGCCCTGCGGCGGACACCATCCGCACCGCGTGGGTCGAGTCGACCTTGGCGATGTAGATGACGTCGGTGCCCTCCAGGATCGCCACGTGCACGGTCTCGTCACAGGTCTCGGCGACGGACCGGGCGACCTGCTGGCCCTCGGCGGCGAGGTCGAGCTGCTCGGCGTACCGGCTGCCGAGCTGGTACGGCCGCACCCCGAGCCGGTAGCGTCCCGGCTGGCCGGGGACCTGGACGATGTACGACCGGGCGGCGAGAGTGGTCACCAGCTCGTGCACGGTGGTGCGCGGCAGCTGGAGCTTGCGCACGATGTCGGGGGCGGAGAGCGTCCCGTCTCCGTCGAGGAAGAGCTCGAGAATGTCGAGAGCCCGGGTCACGGCAGGTACGAGGCGTCCCACAACCGGCCCCCTCCCTTTGCGTCTAAGGCGTCTGCGTTCGAAATTTCAACAGACGATCGGCATAACGAACACAGGCTAGCGACAGGCGGTTTCCTCCGGCAATGGTCCTGCGGTTGATGAAGTGCCTGTCGGTCCTGTTTTCGCAGGAAGGACCCGGGTGCGAGCTGCCGGTATTACTGTGTTCGCGTGTGACGCGTCACAGTGCGTGGTGTGTTCTGGGGGATGTGATCCAGGGGGGATCTCGTGCTTGAAATGACCAAGGGGTCCAACACTGCCCTGTCGGCCCTGAGCGAGAACACCGGTTCGGTGATCGTGAGCCTGGGCTGGAGCAGCCCGGCGGGGGACGGCGACGCGGATGTGTCCGTCTTACTGCTGGGACAGGACGGTAAGGTCCGCAGCGACGGGGACTTCTACTTCTACAACAACCCGGTGGCGGCCGACGGAAGCGTGCAGCTGCTGGACAAGACACCCACGGAGGACGGAAACGAAGACCGGATCGGCTTCGACCTGACCGCGGTCCCGCCCGAGGTCGACCGCATCGTGGTGGCCGCGAGCCGCTACGAAGGCGCCCACTTCGGCGAACTGGACGACCTCCGCGTCACCCTCTCCGACGCGACCGGTGAAACCCTCCTCCGTTTCGCCATCGGCGACGCCGGAACAGTGAGCGCGATCATCTTCGGCGAGCTGTACCGACGCGGCGACGACTGGAAGTTCCGCGCAGTCGGCCAGGGCTACGACTCGGGGCTGGCCGGGCTGGCGACGGACTTCGGGGTGGACGTCGACGACGACGCGGAGGCGGCCGTGGAGGCCGTCGACGACGTGCCGGTCGTGTCCCCTCCGACTCCGTCTGAAGAGGGTCAGCCGACCGGTATGCCGCCGGGCACGGATCCGGAGCCGGGTCCGTCCGGCACGCTGGAAGCCGTCCCGGCCCCCCGCCGGTCCGCGGACGAATCCGGACCACGCAAACCGGCTGCCCGGCCCCGCACGGCCAAGAAGAAGGCCGCACTGCCGAGCGCACCGCCGAAGTCGCTCGCGGAGAACGACTCGTGGAAGCCCGCCAGGCTCTTTCCGGTGTCCGCGCTCAAGAGCGACCGGGACCGCGAGATGCGCGCCACTTCGGTACTGCTGTCGGTGATGACCCAGGTGCCACGGTTCGGCAGACGGCTCACCGCCGCCTTCGGGGCGCCGTCCGGCCGTATGGAGACGTTCACCGAAGTCTCCCTCCCGCACGGCGATACACCCCGGCGTCCCGACGGAGTGATCCGCATCGAGCGGGCCGGCAAGCTGTGGACGGCTCTTGTCGAGACGAAGACCAACGGCAACGCCCTCAGGGCCGACCAGGTCCAGGCCTATATGGACATCGCCGCCCGGCGTGGCTACGAGGCCGTGATCACGCTGTCGAACGACGTGGCGCTGGAGGGCAGCCCCCTGGTCGATGTCAAGATCGACCGGCGGCGCAAGCACCAGGTGGCGCTCTGGCACTTGTCATGGGCCGAAGTGGCCCATCAGGCGCAGCTGCTGATCCGGCACGAGGGTGTCGGAAACGCGGCACGCACCTGGCTGCTCCAGGAGCTGCTGCACTATCTCCAGCACGAGAACTCCGGTTGCCACGGCTTCCAGAACATGGGCTCCGCCTGGGTGCCGGTTCGCAACGGCATCAGCGACGAGACCCTGTGCCAGGGCGACCCGCGCGCCCTCGAAGTGGTCGAGAGCTGGGAGCGGCTCGTCCGCCAGGTGTGCCTCAGGCTCGGCGGCGAACTCGGGCAGAAGGTGCTGCCCGCCCAGCGCGCCAGACGCGGCAGCGACCCCGAGGCCCGCCGTATGCAGCTCGCCGACCGGCTCTGCGCGGAAGGCAGACTTCAGGCGGAGCTTCGTGTGGAGCAGGCACCCGGCCTGCTCACGATCGGCGCCGATCTGCGCACCGGTCGGCTGCGCACCTCCATCGAGATTCCCGCGCCCGAGCAGGGCTACCCCCTGACCTGGGCCAAGCGTCTGGTCCGCCGCCTCGCCGAGGCACCGGCGGACCTGCACGTCGAGACCTTGGTGGAGGGCCAGACGGGAGGCCCTCGGGGCACGCTGGAGCGGCTTCGGCCCGAACCGGCGGACATGCTGCCGAAGGGCGGCGCGGCCATCACCGGTTTCCGTCTGTCCCTCTTCAAGAACATGGGAAACAGCCGCGGCAACGCCGAGTCCAGCTTCATCCGGAGCGTCGACGACGCCGTGCACCGCTTCTACTCCACGGTGATGGTCCACCTCGATGGTCCCACGCCCCGGCGAACAGGGGTGAGGGAACGCACCGGCGTATGACCTGAGGGCGGTCGTCCACCCCTCACGCCAGCTCCCCCCGCAACCGCCGCGCCCGCAGGACCAGCTCCATCTCGAAGCGGCGGTCCGGGTCGTCGATCTCGTCGCCCCAGAGTTCCCGGATCTGGCGGAGGCGGTAGCGGACGGTCTGGGGGTGGACGCCCAGGCGGGCCGCGACCTCCGGGGCGCCGCCCCTCGTCTCCAGCCAGGCGAGCAGGGTCTCGGCGAGGCGGCGGCCGTGGGTGGGGCCGCAGTGGCGGAGGGGGGCCAGGCAGCGCCGGGCCAGGTCGTCCATCAGCTCCTCCGGCTGGAGGAGGACCAGCGCCTCGGTGTGCTCGGTGCAGTACAGGACCTCCCCGGCGGGGAGCAGGTCGCGTTCCATGAGCCGTACGGCGGCCTCGGCCCAGCGCAGGGACTTGGCCGCGTCGGCGAGCGGGACGGGGGGCCCGATCGCGCCCGCCCAGCCGGTCAGGGCCCGGTGCAGGAGTTCGGGGCGGCCCCCGGCGTCCGGTTCCGGGACGACCATGCGGGGCTGTTCGTAGTCCATGTCGAGCAGGACGCCCTGGCCGACCGCGGGGGGCACCGCCTCACGGGCCGGGCGCAGGAGGACGCCGACCGCCACCTTCTTCGGGAGGGGCCAGCCGACGCGGGCCGCGCGTTCCGTCAGCGCGTCCGCCGGATCGCCCCGGTGGCGTTCGGCGAGCAGTAACTCCATCAGGCGGCGCTGGAGACGCAGCCGCTCCCCCGCCTGGCGCGCCGCGGCCTCGGCGTAGCCGCGCACCGACTGGTCGACCAGGCCGTCCAGGTACTCGTAGCCCGCGTCGACCAGCTCGTACATCGCCGGCGGCGGGATGTCCACGCGCTGGCCGATGTCGGCGAAACGGCGCCACGCCAGGCGTACCCCCATGCGGTAGATCGCCTGGAGGGAGTCGAGACTGCGGCCGTTCAGGCCCTCGCCCCTGCCGAACTCCTGGAAGACGCCAGGCGGGACCGTCGGACGGCCCTCCGCCGTCTCCAGGTGCTGGACGAAGACCTCGATCGCGCGGCGGATGCCGACCAGGGCCATCGGTTCACCGGACTCGTCGAGGACCACCGGCAGATGGGGGTACTCGCGGCGGATCTCGCGCAGGATCTCCTCCGCGAGGGCCGGCGCCTCGGCCATGGCGATGGCCGCGAAGCGGCGGACCTGGAGACGGGGGACGTCGTGCCAGGCCGAGCGGGAGTTCACGGCTGCCGGGCGGGCGGCCATAGGTCAACTCCCCTGGTCCGTCTGCTCGTAGGTGATCAGGGGGGTGTTGGGCTGCTCGGGCGTCGCCTCGAGCAGCGCGACGATACCGAGCGCGGCACCGAGGGCGAGCAGGGCGGAAACCACGACGGTCAGTGCGGCGGCGAGCAGTCTGGACATCGCAGGGGCAGCCTCTCTCGAGCGGCTCGATCCGGCGTACGTCCCCACCCGGAACGTGGAATCCATCGGGACCCCGGCCCGGTACCCACCCTGCCTGTCGGCCCAGTCTCGACATGACACTGATGCCCCGTCAAGACGTTGACACTCCGTCAATGAACGCCTACGGTCTCCGGCCCATAGAGCGGCCCGAACTCCGTCATCTCACGCCCCAGGAGTGTCCGGATGCGCCGTACAGCCTCTCCAATCTCCCTGATTCTGCTGGGACTCGGCACTTTTCTGCTGGTACTGGCGCCACTGCTCGCCTGGTACGTGACCCCACGCGCGGCCGTGAACCCGATCAACATCGACCAGACCGCTGTCTACCGCGGAACGGGCAGCGTCTTCGACACCGACCGGGTGAGGACCGTCCCCGACCAGCGGATCACCGTCACCCAGCGGGTGCGCGGAGACGTCGAGGACAGTGAGCGCAGCGGCCGGGCCGCGGTGTGGGACGTGACCACCACCGTCGACACCGACAAGTCGCTGCCGGCCGCCGACCCGCACGACGCCCTGGAGTTCGTCCCGCACCGCTGGGTCATGGACCGCAGGACCACGAAGCCGGTGCACTGCTGCGGCGAGAAGCCGTACATCGAGGGCGAGGCCTACCTGAAGTTCCCCTTCGACGTGCAGCGACGCTCCTACCAGTGGTGGGACAACTCCCTGGGTTCGACGGTGACGTTGCACTACCGGGGTACGAAGAAGGTTCAGGGGTACACGGGTTACCGGTTCACCGGCACGGTCGCCCCGGCGAAGGTCGGGACACGGCTCGTGCCGGGCACGATCGTGGACCAGCCCGGGCGGCCGCAGGTGCTGGCCGAGGAGTGGTACTCCAACCACGGCATCGAGCTGGTCGTCGACCAGCGCACCGGCCGGGTGGTCTACGCACAGGTGGGTCCCAAGCGCACCCTGCGGGCACCCGGCGCGAAGAAGGACGCCGTGGTCCTGCTGGACAGCCGGAAGATCGCGTTCACCACCGCGACCCAGAAGGACGCGGTGCGGCTGGCCAAGCGGGACAGCGACCAACTGCGCGCGGTGGGTGTGACGTTGCCCATCGGGGCGGCTGTGGCTGGATTCGTACTGGCTGCCGTGGGGGGCGTTTTGGTGGTACGGGGACGCAGGCGCCCCGAGTCCACCGGTATGAGCGAAACGCCCGAGCCCGCCCTCACGATGTGACTGGACGTCAGCTCTAATAAGCCCGGAAATTGTCACGCAGGTGAGTAGCCACGGCGTACGGGTGGGCGAAAACTGTGCCACCCCACCCGAGCACAACCCGTCCACACCCCCCTCCTGGGAAACGCTCAGTCCCCCCACAACCAGCCTGAAAGACACTGCTGAGTTCCGCACCCTGAGACGAGTTGGAGCACCCATGCCCCAGCACGTGCCCCACCGGCTGCACACCGCGCCTCCCCAGGCGTCGCAGCCGCAACCCTCATCGCACACCTCGCACCACCCCTCGGCGCTCCCCCCACCTCCGCGCCGAATCGTTTTCCTCGCCCACCGTGACCTCGGCAATCCGGCCGCCGGCGGCTCCGAGCTCCTCGTCGACCGGCTCGCCGACGGACTGACCCACCTCGGCCACCAGGTGACCCTGCTGTGCGGCGGGCCCGCCTCCTACCGGGACTACCGGGTCGTGTCGGCGGGCGGCGAGTTCGGCCACTACCTGCGCGCCCGTACGGCCTTCGCCCGCCAGGTCGGCGAGACCGACCTGCTGGTCGAGGTCTGCAACGGCATGCCGTACCTCGCGCCCCTGTGGCACCGCGGCCCCACCCTGTGCCTGGTCAACCATGTGCACACCGACCTGTGGAAGATGCGGTTCGGCGGCCCCCTGGCCCCGGCCGCCCGGATCGGCCGAAGACTCGAACACTGGGCGCTGGCCGGTGCGGCGGCCCGGCACCGGAGTCTGCTGGTCGCCGTGTCCCCGTCGACCGCGCACGCGCTGCGCGCGATCGGGGTCGAGCGGGACCGTATCCGGGTCGTCCACAACGGGGTCGAGGAGCCCGAACCCCTGGTCCGCCGCTCGCCGGAACCACTGTTCGTGGCCGTGGGCCGGCTGGTCGAGTACAAGCGGATCGATCTGCTGCTGAGGCTCTGGGAGCGGGTGCGGCCGGTGACCGGCGGCCGGCTGGTGATCGTCGGGGACGGTCCCGAACGGTCCCGTCTGGAGCAACTCGCCGGTCCTGGCGTGGAGTTCACCGGCCATGTCTCCGAGGCCGAGAAGCACCGGCTGCTGTGTGAGGCATGGCTGCTGCTGCATCCGTCCGCCGTGGAGGGGTGGGGGCTGGTCGTCACCGAGGCCGCGACCCGGGAGACGCCGACCGTCGCCTTCGATGTGCCCGGGCTGCGGGATTCCGTCGTGGACGGGGAGACCGGGGTCCTGGCGCAGGGGGAGTCCTCGTTCGCCGCCGCCTGGTGCACGCTCGCCCTGTCGGGACATCGCCGTGAGCTGATGGGCAAGGCGGCCCGGGACCGGGCGGCCCGGTATCGCTGGCACCGGACCGTCAGACAGTTCCGGGCCGTTGCCGCCGAGGCGGTGAGGGGCTGGGGGCCGTGACGCGGGTGCGGACGAAGGATCCCTCCTTTCGGCGTTCCCTCGCTCTCTTCCGGGCCTTCATGCACGAGCAGGACGACCCCGAGTCCTGCTACGCGCTCCTGGCCCGCGACGCCGTCGACCAGGTCGAGGCGTACGACGGTCCCGTCGCGGGTCGTACCGTCGTCGACGTCGGCGGCGGGAGCGGGTACTTCACCGAGGAGTTCCGCAGACGTGGTGCCGACGCGTTCCTCTTCGAGCCCGATCCCGCCGAACTGGGAGCGAAGCCGCCCGACTCCTCCGTGATCGCCGACGGCTATCTGCTCCCCCTGCGGGACGCGGCCGCCGACGTCACCTTCTCCTCCAACGTCCTTGAGCACGTGGCCGATCCGGAGACCTTCCTCAGTGAGCTCGTGCGGGTCACCCGGCCCGGTGGGCTGATCTATGTGTCGTTCACCAACTGGCTGTCCCCGTGGGGCGGTCACGAGTGGGCGCCCTGGCACTACCTGGGTGCCGAGCGGGCCCGCGCCCGCTATCGGCGCCGTACCGGAAAGTCCGCCAAGCACACGCTCGGCGAGAACCTGTTCGCCGTGCACATCGGCCCGACCCTGCGGCAGGTGCGTGCCCGCGACGACGTGACGGTCGTCTCGGCGCGCTCCCGCTACTGGCCCTTCCTCGCGGAGACCGTCGTACGGGCTCCCGGCATCCGCGAGGTCGCCACCTGGAACCTCCTCCTCATCCTCCGGCGGTGTCCACCATGACGACGTCCACGGTCCAGGCCCCTCCTCCGGCAGCCGTCCCCAGTACCGCGATCATGTCGGGTCCTCCGGAGGGCCCGAGGTCGCGGAGCTGGCTGCTGGGGTTCTGGGCCGTGGTGTTCGTGCTGTTCCTCGTGGTGCACCCGGGCCGGCAGACCTTCGACACCAAGCTGGGCGTCACCACGGACCCCGGGCGGTTCCTCGCCGACCTCGGGCAGCTCTGGCACGACCAGGGGTCGTTCGGCGGGATCCAGGACCAGTACGTCGGTTATCTGTGGCCGATGCTGCCGTTCTACTGGCTGGGCCACGCCCTCCAGTTGCCGGTGTGGCTGGTTGAACGGCTGTGGCTGTCGCTGATCGTGTCGGTGGCCTTCTGGGGTGCGCTCAGACTGGCCGAGCGGCTGCGCGTCGGCAACGGAACGGGCAGACTGCTCGCCGCCGTCGCGTACGCGCTGTGGCCGACCTTCACCATCGTCATCGGCTCGACCTCGGCCGCAGCCCTGCCCGGCGCCTTCCTGCCCTGGGTGCTGCTGCCGCTGACGAACGAGCGGTACAGCGCCCGGATCGCCGCCCTGCGCTCCGCGCTGATCGTCCCGTTCATGGGCGGGGTGAACGCGGCCTCCACCCTGGCCTGTCTGCTCCCGGTCGGCCTGTATCTGCTGTCCCGGCCGCCCGGTCCGCGGCAGCGCAAGCTGATCGCCTGGTGGGTGCCCGGGGTGATCCTGGCGACGGCCTGGTGGGTGATCCCGCTGCTGCTGCTCGGCCTCTACGGCGAGAACTTCCTGCCGTACGTCGAGAGCGCGCACACCACGACCGAGACGATGTCGGCGACGGAGGCCCTGCGCGGGGCCGGCAACTGGGTCGCCTATCTGCACCTGGGGCAGGCGTGGCTGCCGGCCGGCTGGACCGTGGCCTCCTCGGTGATCGTGATCCTCTGCTCGGCGTTCGCGGCCGGGCTCGGCCTCGCGGGCCTGGCGCGGCGGGACATGCCGGAGCGGCGGTGGCTGGTGCTGACCGCGCTGACGGCCGTCCTGGTGCTGCTCGCGGGGTACGGCGGCGCGTTCGGCGCCCCCTTCCACGGGCTGGTGCAGGACTGGCTGAACGGCGGCCTCGCCCCCTTCCGCAACATCTACAAGTTCCAGCCGGGCCTCGCGCTCGCCCTGGTGCTGGGCCTCGCCCATCTGGTGGGGGTGGCCGCCGAGTCGCGCGGGGCGAGAGAGATCAGGGGCCGCCGGTACGCCCCGCTGGTCGCGGCGGTCCTCGTCCTGCCCGGCCTGATGTGGCCGTACCTCAACGGCTCGATCCTGAACCCGGGTTCCTTCCAGGAGCTCCCCAAGTACTGGCACGCCACGGCCGACTGGCTGGACAAGTACTCCCCCGACTCACGCGCCCTCGTCGTCCCCGCGACCGCGCACGGCATCTACACCTGGGGCTCCCCCATCGACCAGCCCCTCGACGTCCTCGCCGAGTCCCGTTGGGCGCAACGGGACTACGTCCCCTTCGGCACCCCCGGCAACCGGCGCATGACGGACGCCGTCGAGCAGGCACTGATGACCGGCGGCGAGATCCCGGGACTGGCCGACTATCTGAGCCGGGCCGGCGTCTACTACGTCGTCGTCCGCAACGACCTCGACCCCGACCAGATCGGCACGGTGTCGTCCTCGGTCGTCAAGCGGGCCCTCGAACAGTCCGGCTACGAGCGGGTGACGGGCCTCGGGCCCCTCATGACCGGCGGGCAGATCGCGAACGACACCCCGCTCCAGATCGAGGGCCTGTACCCGAGGCAGCGGGCGGTGGAGATCTACCGGCCGGTGGAGTCCTCGGGGGTGCCGCGCCCCGGACAGGCCGGCCTGCTGCCGGTCGCCGACACGGCCCAGGTGTCCGGCGGCCCCGAGTCACTGCTGCCGCTTGCCACCCAACTGCGCGGCCGGGCCACGGTGTTGACCGGCGACAACCATCCCGGGCTCGGCACCCCGGCGCTCCAGATCGTCGGCGACGGACTGCGGCGCGCCGACACCCGCTTCGGACTCGTCAACGCCAACACGTCGTACACGTACACCAGCGACGAGCGCAACGCCTCCGGGGCCGCCCAGGACGCCGGCGAGAAGCCGCACCAGATCCTGCCGACGAAGGGCCTCGACCACCAGACGGTGGCGGAACTGCGCGGCGCCCGCTCGGTGACGGCGTCCTCGTACGGCAACTGGCTCTTCCACCTCCCGCAGTTCGACCCGGTCAACGCCTTCGACGGCAACCCGGACACCGCGTGGGCGGAGGGCGTCGCGGGCTCGCCCGACGGGCAGTGGCTGCGGATCGGCCTCTCCGATCCCGCGTACGACATGCCGTCTTCGTTCAAGGTCACACCGCTGCCGCAGGAGAGCGTGCGGTCGGCGGCGACCAAGGTGCGGGTGGAGACGGAGCGGGGATCGCGGACCAGCTTCCTGCGGGCCGACGGGTCGACGCAGAGCGTCAAGGCCCCGCCGGGGGCCACGGGTTGGATGAAGCTGACGATCGTCGACTCGGTCGCCCGCCGGTCCGGTCTCGCCGGGGCCGGGTTCTCCGAGATCGACCTGCCGCACGTGCAGGTGACCCGGCTGCTGCGGCTGCCGACCGACGCCGACGGTACGGACTCCGCCGCCGAGACGGTCTCCCTGCACCGCGTCCCCGACCCGGCCGGGATCTCCCCGACCGGCACCGAGGCCGGCCTGCACCGCCGCTTCGCCACGGACGCCTCCGGCACGTACTCGGTGAAGGCGAGCGCGGTGCCGGTGACCGGGGAGGAGCTCGACAAGCTGCTGTACGAGGTCGCCCCCGACCAGCGCAATCGCATCACCGCCACCGCCGACTCCACGGCGAGCCTCGGCACCGGCCTGTCCGCCCGCAACCTCACCGACGGCGACCTCACGACCGCCTGGATCGCGGGCGACCGCCCCACCATCCACCTCAGCTGGACCGGCAAACAGCCCATCTCGGAGGTGGTCCTGGCACCCGCGGGCGGCCTCTCCACCCGGCCCACCGAGGTGGACATCACCTCGCCCGACGGCGCGACCGTCGCCGGGGTCGACGAGAACGGCGCGGTGCGCTTCCCCGCCATCACGACCGACCGGCTCGACATCACGATCACCAGGACGGCCCCGCTGGTCCTGCACAACCCGGTCGCCGACGAGGACCTCCAGCTGCCGGTGGGACTGACGGAGGCCTACCTCCCGGCCCTCGACCAGTACCGGACCCCGCAGCCGAAGGCCACCCGGACGTTCTCCCTGCCCTGCGGCAAGGGACCGGTCCTGGCCATCGACGGAAAGCTCTACCAGACAGGCGTGTCGGGCCGGATCCGCGACCTGACCGACCGCCGCGACCTCAAGGTGACGCTCTGTCAGCAGGGACGTTCGGACGCCGAGTTGTCCCTCGCGTCCGGCGAGCACGTCGTCGAGGGCGGGGACGCCGGCCCGCTGGCCCTGACCGGCGTCACCCTGACCCGCGGCACGGTCGCCGAACCGACCTCCCTGACCCGGGAGTTGCGGATACGGGACTGGCTCGGCGACAAGCGCGAGGTGACCGTGGGATCGGGCGCCGCCTCCTACCTCACGACGTACGAGAACTACAACGACGGCTGGAAGGCCACCCTGAACGGCAAGTTCCTCACCCCGCTGCGGCTCGACGGCTGGCAGCAGGGCTGGCGGATCCCTGCGGGTGAGGGCGGCACCGTGAAGCTGTCGTACGAGCCCGCGACGACGTACGACGGCGCGCTGATCGGCAGCGCGGTCGCACTCGCGGTGCTGGTGGGCCTGGTGCTGTGGCGCCGGCGCTCCCCGAACCCCGACGAGCCGCAACCGGTGCCCCCGGCGCCCGGGCTGTGGCTCGGGGTGGTGGCGCTCACGCTGGTGGGCGTGGTGATCGCCGGCTGGTTCGCCCTGCTGGTCCCGGCGCTGGCCCTGCTCGCGTCCAGGCGGCATGACCTCCTGGTACCGATCGCCTTCGTGGGGCTGACGGGAGCGGGGATCGCCGCGGCCGTGGGTGCGGGCGAACCGGTGGGAGCGTCGCACGGAGCCTTCGGCCACGTGGCCCAACTGCTGGCGCTGATCGGCTTGTTCGCGGCGCTGGTGAGCGTGCGTGAGCCCGAGGCGAGCAAGAGGAGGACTGAACCGGAATGACCCCATCGACGCGCATCCCGTTCCCAGTGGTCGACGAGGTCTCCCGCCACTGCCTCCAGGAGGAGGAACCGGAGACGGTCCACATCGAGGTGCACCTGCCGGGCCGACTCGACCCCGCGCGCCTGAGGAAGGCGTTCACGGAAGCTCTGCACCGGCATCCACGGATCCTGATGCGGGAGGCCCCGGGGGGCCGGTTCCGCCGCCGCTACGAATGGGAGCTGACGGCAGAACCGGATGTGGAGGTGGTGAGCTTTTCGGAGCCTGGAAGAGATGCGTTGCGGGACGCGCGCACGCGAGCACTGATGGAGGCACCCCCACTCTCACAGTCCCCACCGATACGACTGGAGGTGGTGGAGGGAGCGGGCCCAGCGGAAGGCAGCGAGGCCACGGACATAGTGGGCCTGCACCCACCTGTCAGGGGGCGCGGGGAACTGCGCGACCAGCCCCCACCGAGCCGCACCCAGAACACAACCGTCCTCTTCCTCACCATCAACCACACAGCCCTGGACGGCCCCGCCTGCCTCCGCATCCTCGCCACGGTGGCAGAAATCTACGGCGGCAAGGACAACTCCCCCGCCCCGGCCCCCACCCGCCCACCGGAAGCCCCACAGAACCCCCCGGACACCCCCTCCAACTGGACCCGCCCGGCCCGCGTAGCGCCCGGCACCCCGGAGAACTCCCCCGGCAACGGCCTCCTCGTCACCGAACTCCCCCTCCCCCACCGCCCCAAGGGCGCCCCGTACACGGTCAACGACCAGCTCATGGTCACCACCGCCCTGACGATCGCCCACTGGAACAGAGAACACGGACAGGCCCCCCGCCCCCTGCGCATCACCATGCCCGTGGACGACCGCCCGAGGGACACGACGATGCCGATAGGCAACGGCACCCGCCTGGTCGAAGTGCCGTTCTCCCCGCAGGAGTTGACGCACGACCCGAACGAGATGCCCGGCTTCCTGCGCCGCACGGCCCAGCGGACCCGCGCCCTCAAGTCCCTCTCCCGCCCCCAACTCGGCCACGGCGCCGGCCTGCTCACCGCCCCGGTCACCCCGGTGACCTGGCGGGCGGCCCTCACCAGGGGCCTGCGCACGGCCGCCGCCCCCTGGACCTCCACCACCCTGCTCAGCAACATCGGCCGCATCCCGTACCCGCTGGACTTCGGCGAGGAGGCCGGCCGCGCGCACGCCGTGTGGTTCTCGGCGCCCGCCAGGATGCCCCGGGGCCTCACCGTCACGACCGCCTCGACCGCGGGCCGCCTGCACCTCGCGCTGCGCTGGTCACGGGCCCTGCTCAGTCACGGCGACGGCGCCCATCTGCGGGACCTGTTCGAGCACTACCTGCACACCACGGAGGTGGCCCCGTGAACACCACCGCTCCCCCGCGCCGCGGCGGCCTCAGGGACTTCTACGAGGACCCGGCGGTCCCGGTCGCCTCCGGCACCCCCCGCTCCCTGCGCCAGGCCCGCATGCTGGCCGCGGCCCTCGGGACCGCGGGAAGGACCGGGCGCACCGTCCTCGACATCGGCTGCGGCGACGGCAGCGCGGCCGCCACCGCCGCCCCGCTGCTGACCGGCCACCGGATCGTCGGCGTCGACTGGTCCCAGGACGCCCTCAAACGCGCCCACGCCAGGTTGCCGTACGCCGTGCGCGGTGAACTGACCGGTGAGGGGCTGCCGTTCAAGGACTCCTCCGTGGACGCCGTGCTGTTCAGCGAGGTCGTCGAGCATCTCGTCGACCCGGATGCCGCGCTGGACGAGATCCGCCGCGTCCTGCGCCCCGGAGGTCATCTCATGCTGTCCACCCCGAACCTGGCCGCCTGGTACAACCGCGGGCTGCTGCTGGCCGGAGTCCAGCCCGTGTTCTCGGAGGTGAGTCTGCGGGCGATCCACGGGCGGCCGGGGCGGGAGGTCGTAGGGCATCTGCGGCTCTACACGGCGCGTGCGTTGCGGGAGTTCGTGGCAGCGTCCGGCTTCGAGGTCGTACGCCTTGAGGGGGCGCCCTTCCACGGTGTGCCGCGCCCGCTGCGCGCGCTGGACCGGCTGGCGTGTGCCAGACCGTCGCTCGCGTCGATCCTGCTGCTGCACGCGCGCAAGACCTAGAGGGGCGTGGACCATGTGGTGGGGAGTGGCTGCGGCCCTGTTGGCGAACACCCTGTACAGCCTCGGATTCGTGCTGGAGAAGCGGGCGCTCACCTCCCTGCCGGAGGTGACGATCCGTCAACCGGCGCGGCTGCTGGGGCTGGTGATCAGAAGCCCGCTCTGGATCGGCGGATCGCTCTCGCTGGCGGCCGGTTTCGCGGCCCAGCTCGCGGTGTACCGGACGCTGCCGATCGCGGCCGCGCAGGGCATCTTCGTCTCCGGTCTGGTGCTCCTTGTGCTGCTGTCGGCGCGGCTGCTCGGCGAGGAGACGACCGGGCGGGAGCGGTACGCGCTGGGCGCCATCCTCCTCGCGCTGCTCATGGTCGTGCTGTCCCTGAAGCAGGGTTCGGACCAGGTCAGCCGGGACGCCCCCTACCAGCTGATCCTGCTGGTGTGCGTGCCGTCGCTGGCGGCGGGCGTGTGGCTGTACGGGTCCGCCGAGCGGCGCACCAGGCACCGGCACCGCATGCCGACGACCGGCGTCGAGTACGGCGTGGCGGTGGGCCTGCTGTACGGCGTCAGCTCGCTGGCGATCAAGGGCGTGTCGAGCTCTCTCACGTCAAGTGGGCTCGGCAGCGCGGTAGTTGAGCTGTTGGCCTCCCCGTATCCGTATCTGCTGTTGTTCACCGGGGTGTTCGGTCTGGTGATGTCGCAGGCGGCGCTCCAGCGCTGCCGGGCCTCGCTGATCGTGCCGGTGTGCACGACGGTGACCTGTCTGTACACGGCGGTGCTCGGCACGCTCTCGTTCGGCGAGTCGCTGCCCCACGACCCGCTGCGGCTCGCCCTGCGCCTCGCGGGCACGGTGCTGGCCGTCGGCGTACTGCTGAGCATGCCCAAGCACGATCCGGCGCCCCAACCACCCATCGGTGCCAAGGAGTTGACGCCCCCATGAACCCCGAAGACCCGCTGTTGCGGATCCTGGCCTGCCCGCTCGACAAGGGGCCCCTGCACCTCGTACCGCCGGACGAGGCGCTGTACAACCCGCGGCTGCGCCGCCGCTATCCGATCGTCGACGGCATCCCGCAGTTGCTCCCGGCCTCCGGTGAACAGGTGACGGACGACGAACACGAGGACCTGCTGAAGCGGATGGTGCCATGAGCGTTCCCGCACGCACCTGGGCGGCCCGGGTCGCCCCCCTCCTGCCCACCCGTCTGGTCGCGGCGGCCGCCCGCGCCGTGTACCCGCGTTTCGAACCGGAGTTGGCGCGCCTCGCCGACCTGTGCCCGGCGGACTGCGGGACGGCGGTGGACGTGGGCGGCTGGTACGGGCCGTGGACGCGCCGGCTGGCCGGGCGGGCGCGGCGGGTGGTGACCGTCGAGCCGGTGCCCCATCTGGCCCGGCTGCTGACCTCGGCCGCCCCGGCGAACGTCCAGGTCGTCCAGGCCGCGGCCACCGACACCCCGGGCACCGCCCGGCTGTGGCTGCCGCCCGGCGACGAGGGCGACCGCGGGGTGTCCTCGCTGGTCCGGCGCGACATCCACGGCCGGGCGGTGGACGTCCGCTGTGTCACGCTGGACGAGCTGGGCCTGAGGGACGTCGGTTTCATCAAGATCGACGTGGACGGGAGCGAGCTGGCGGTGCTGCGCGGGGCGACGGGGATCCTCGCCCGCGACCGGCCCGCGCTCTTCGTCGAACTGGAGTCCCGGATCCAGCCGATCGCCCCCGTGGTGACCTACCTCGCCCTCCTCGGCTACGACGGCTGGGTGCTGCCCCGCGCCACCTGGGTCCCGCTGTCCGGCTTCCCGCTGGAGGCCCACCAGGAGACGGCCTCGTACGTCGTCGAACAGGGCCTTCTGCGTCGCGTCCTGCCCTTCCTCCGCCGCCCGCGTTACATCAACTCGGTGCTCTTCCTCCCCGACGGGCGCCGTCCCGGTGTCAGTGCGGTGGGGGACGATGGGGAGCATGCCCTCCGGAAAGCAGGCGGCTAGCGCGCCCTTCACCCCGCTCGACTTCCAGCTGGTCCTGCTGCGCCGCATGGCCGACCACAACCCCGGCCTGGTGGAGGACGCCCGGCACGCGCTGGGCGTCTCGATCGCGGACATGCGGGAGGCCAACAGGCGCTGGCAGGCGATGGTCCGCTCCCCGCGGGCCCGCGCCGCCGCGTCCCGGTACCGCTCGGTCCTCGGCGCCCCGGAGACGGTCCTCACCCGCACGGTCGGCGACCTGGAGTGCGAGGCCTGGCTCTGGCCCGTCCCGCTCTGGCCCGACCTCCGCTTCGAGGCACTCCTGGCGCCGAACGGCTCGACGGTGTGGAACGAGTGGCTGGTCAGGGCCCCGGAAGCCGAAGGCCCCGCCCTGCGCACCCTCGCCGACCTCACCCCCTGGTCCTGCACGGTCGACGAGGCGGCCCGCGCCTTCGCCCCCGCCCGCCCCCTGGAGGGCACGGCCCCGACCCGCTGGGGCCTGACCTTCACGGCACCGGACGGGGAGGGGGTCCGGCGCGAGGTGGTCGCCGAGTTCACGTGGGGCCTGCTGCAGCGACTGACGCTGCGCTGATCACCCCGGGGAGCCCCTCGGTCCCGCGCCCCCGCCCTGGTTGCGGTGGTCGCGTCCGCCGTGGTTAGCCTGCTGGTCGATCCGCACAGGAACCGATCCGTACAGGAACCGATCCGCAGGGGGAAGGAACCCGCCGTGCCCCGAATCGCCCTCGTCACCTACGACCCCCGGCCGGAGCCCAGCAAGGACGCCGACCTGCCCGTGCTGGTGGCGGCGCTGCGCGAGGCCGGGGCCGACGCGCGGGCCGAGTTCTGGGACGACGGTGACGTCGACTGGGCCGGCTACGACCTGGCCGTCATCCGCTCCACCTGGGACTACAGCTGGCGGGCGGACGAGTTCACGGCGTGGGCGAAGCGGTGCGGCAAGGTGACGCGGCTGGCCAATCCCGCGGAGGTCGTGCGCTGGAACACCGACAAGCGCTACCTCGGGCAACTCGCGGCAGCGGGGGTGCCGGTGGTGCCGACCCGCTATCTCGCGCCCGGCGACCCGGCCGACCTGCCCGACGACCACGAGTACGTCGTCAAGCCGACCTCAGGGGCGGGAGCCCGGTACGCGGCGCGCTACACGCCCGAGCAGCACGGGAGCGCCGTACGGCAACTGGAGCACATGCACGCGGAGGGGCTGACCGCGATGGTGCAGCCCTACATGCGGGGCATCGACGCGGGCGGCGAGCGGGCGCTGCAGTTCTTCGGGGGCCGGCTGCTGCACGCCAGCCGCAAGCGGGCCGTCCTCGCACCCGGTACGGCCTTCGACGCCGACAAGGTCGCCCACCCGGGCCTGGAGCCCTGGACGCCGACCCCGGCCGAACTCTCCGTCGCGGAGCGCGCGTTGGCCGCCGTACCGGACGCGCCGGAGCTGCTGTACGCGCGGGTGGACCTCGTCGACGGGGAGGACGGTCAGCCGCGGGTGATGGAACTGGAGCTGGTCGAACCGAACCTCTTCCTGTTCCTGCATCCGGAGTCGCTGACGCCGGTGGTGGAGGCGGTGCTGCGGGCCGCAGGGCGGTAGCGCGAGCCCACGTCACCTTCTGCGCACGGCTTCCGCGCCCGGCCTCCGCGCACGGCGGTTGCCGCTACTCCGCCTCCTCCGGCTCCCAGTCCAGCAGCCGTACCTTGGCCACCGTACGGACATGGCGGCGCATCGCCGAGGCCGCCTGGCCCGGGCGCTGGAGGGCGATCGCCTCGAGGATCGCGCGGTGCTGGGCGAGGGAGCGTTCGGGGCGGTGCGGCTGGCGCAGGGACTCGGTGCGGCTCTCGGCGATCTGGTCGGCGATGGAGCGCATGAACTCCGCGAGCAGGGCGCTGTGCGCGGCCGCGGTGACCGCCGCGTGGAACAGGCGGTCACCCTCGACGCCGTGACCGCCGTCCTCGATCTCGCCTGCCATCCTGGCGAGGGCCGTCCGCATGGCGACCAGGTCCTCGTCGGTGCGGCGCTCGGCGGCCAGTTCGGCGAGCTTGGTCTCCAGTGCCTCGCGGGCGTCGAGGACGTCGGGCAGGCGCCGGCGCCGCTCGACCATCCTCTCGACGGGCTCGACGTCGAGGCTGTCCCGGACGAGATAGGTGCCGCCGCCGTGCCGCGCCTCGACCAGGCCCTGGACCTCCAGCACGACGATGGCCTGTTTCACGGAGGCCCTGCTGACGCCCAGGCGGGTGGCCAGGTCGCGCTCGGGCGGGAGCCGGTCGCCGGCCTGGAGCCCGGCCTCGGTGACGTACTGGCGCAGCCGGTCGAGCACCTGCTCGTAGAGGCGTGGCTTGGTCATGGGGCGCAGGGCGTCGGTCACGGGTCCCCCTCTCGTTCGTCGGGAGAGTAACACCCCGTAACGCCCCCATAGGTGGCCAATTGGCCGCAGGCCGAGTGTCCGAGTGGCCAAGCGGTCGAGTGGCTGAGTGGTCGAGTGGCTGAGCCGATTCCGCTCGCCCTCTTGACGTCCGGCCCGAGCTTCACCACGCTAACCAGCCGTCCCCCATGTGGCTGAGTGGCTAAGTGGCTCAGCCAATTGGCCACTCGCTCCGGGGCCCAACGACGGGAGCCCGTATGTCCCCCGAACTCATCTCGATCCTCGTCCTCGTCGTGGTGTTCGTCATCGCCACCACCCGTTCCGTCAACATGGGCGCCCTCGCCTTCGCCGCCGCCTTCGCCGTGGGCGAGCTGGTCGCCGACCTCGACGCGGACGGCATCTTCGCCGGCTTCCCCGGCGACCTGTTCGTCGTCCTCGTCGGCGTCACGTACCTGTTCGCGATCGCGCGCGCCAACGGCACCACGGACTGGCTCGTCCACGCCTCCATCCGGCTGGTGCGCGGGCGGGTGGCCCTGATCCCCTGGGTGATGTTCGCGCTCACCGGCGCGCTCACGGCGATCGGCGCGGTCAGCCCGGCCGCGGTCGCGATCGTCGCGCCGATCGCGCTGAGCTTCGCCGCGCGGTACGGGATCAGCCCGCTGCTGATGGGCGCGATGGTGGTGCACGGTGCCCAGGGCGGCGGCTTCTCGCCGATCAGCATCTACGGCACGATCGTCAACGGCATCGTCGAGCGCGAGCACCTCCCGGGCAACGAGGTGTTCCTCTTCCTGGCCTCGCTCATCGTCAACCTGGTCATCGCGGGCGTGGTGTTCGTGCTGTTCGGCGGGCCGAAGCTGTGGGCGCGGGGGGCGGTAGCGGTGGACGAGACCGACGGAGGTCCGGGCACTCCCGCGAAGGGCGACCACCCGGAGAGCGGCGGCGTCACCCCCGGCCACGACACTTCCGGCCACGACACCGCCGGCCACGACACCTCCGGCACCACCACCGCCGTGGCCACCCGTCCCGAGGCCCCCGGCACCACCCGCCTCACCCCCGCCCGCACCGCCACCCTCACCGCCCTGGTCGCCCTGGTCGTCGCCGTGCTCGTCTTCGACCTGGACGCCGGGCTCACGTCGATCACCCTCGCGGTGATCCTGAGCGCCGTGTGGCCGGACGACAGCCGCAAGGCGGTCGGCCAGATCGCCTGGACCACGGTGCTGCTGATCTGCGGTGTCCTCACCTACGTCGGTGTGCTGGACCAGATGGGCACCATCAAGTGGGCCGGTGAGGGCGTCGGCGGCATCGGCGTCCCGCTGCTGGCCGCCGTACTGCTGTGCTACATCGGCGCGCTCGTCTCCGCGTTCGCCTCGTCCGTGGGGATCATGGGGGCGCTGATCCCGCTCGCCGTGCCGTTCCTCGCGCAGGGTGAGATCGGGGCGGTCGGGATGGTGGCGGCGCTGGCGGTGTCGGCGACGGTGGTGGACGTGAGCCCGTTCTCGACGAACGGCGCGCTGGTGCTGGCCGCGGCACCGGACGTGGACCGCGAGCGTTTCTTCCGGCAGTTGATGATCTACGGGGGCATCGTGGTGGCGGTGGTCCCCGCGGTGGTGTGGCTGGTGCTGGTCGTCCCGGGATTCGGGTAGGACCGGCAGACGACGACAAGTCAGGAGTGCTGAAGCGTGACCTCTCTCTTCCCGGCCCTCAGGGGCGCCCCGGCGGACCGTCCCGCCCTGCGGTTCGGCGACCGCTCGCTCACCTACGCGCAACTCGCGGCCGCGACCGGCGCGCTGGCCGACCGCCTCGCGCGCTACGACCGCGTGGCCGTCTGGGCGACCGCGGAACTGGAGACCGCGGTGGCCGTGGTGGCGGCGCTGGAGGCCGGTGTCGCCGCGGTGCCGCTCAACCCGAAGTCCGGCGAGAAGGAACTCGGGCACATCCTCAACGACAGCACGCCGGGCCTGCTGCTCGCCGCACCGGGCGTGGAACTCCCGGCAGCCGTAGGCGACTTGGAGCGCGTCGACATCGACGTGCACACCACCGGCGGCCCCGCCCCCGAACCCCGGGCCCAGGACGGTGACCCCGCCCTGGTCGTCTACACCTCCGGCACCACCGGCCCGCCGAAGGGCGCCGTGATCCCCCGCCGGGCCGTCGCCACCACGCTGGACGCCCTCGCCGACGCCTGGCAGTGGACGCCGGACGACGTCCTCGTGCACGGTCTGCCCCTCTTCCACGTGCACGGCCTGGTCCTCGGGATCCTCGGCCCGCTCCGCCGCGGCGGCTCGGTCCGTCACCTCGGCCGCTTCAGCACGGACGGCGTGGCCCGCGAGCTGAACGACGGCGCGACCATGCTCTTCGGGGTCCCCACGATGTACCACCGCATCGCCGAAACCCTCGCGGACGACCCGGAGTTGGTGAAGGCCCTGAGCGGGGCCCGCCTGCTCGTCTCCGGTTCGGCGGCGCTCCCCGTGCACGACCACGAGCGCATCGCGGCCGCGACCGGCCGCCGGGTCATCGAGCGCTACGGCATGACGGAGACCCTCATGCTGTGCTCGTCCCGGTGGACACCCCCGGACCCCCGGCCCGGCGTGCGCGCCGACGGCGAGCCGCGCGCCGGGACCGTGGGCGTACCGCTGCCGGGCGTGGAGCTGCGGCTGGTGGAGGAGGACGGGTCGCCCATCACGTCGTACGACGGCGAGACGGTGGGCGAGATCCAGGTGCGCGGGCCCAACCTGTTCACCGAGTACCTCAACCGGCCGGACGCGACGGCGGCCGCGTTCACGGCGGACGGGTGGTTCCGTACGGGGGACATGGCGGTGCGGGACGCGGACGGCTACGTCCGGATCGTCGGCCGCAAGGCCACCGATCTGATCAAGAGCGGGGGTTACAAGATCGGGGCGGGCGAGATCGAGAACGTGCTCCTTGAGCACCCCGGGGTGCGGGAGGCGGCGGTGACCGGGGAGCCGGACCCGGACCTGGGTGAGCGGATCGTGGCGTGGATCGTCGCGCAGGACCCTCAATCGCCGCCGTCGCTCGCCGAGTTGGCGGACCATGTGGCGGGCCGCCTGGCCCCCCACAAGCGCCCGCGGGTCGTCCACCACCTCACCGCCCTGCCCCGCAACGACATGGGGAAGATCCTGAAGCGGGCCCTGCATGACTGAGCGCCTGTCCGCACGCGAGGTGGTCGCGCTGGTCGCCGACGACTTCGCCGAAATGCCGTACCCCGAACGGCAGTCGAAGCCTGACGGCCCCCTCGCCTGGCAGGGCTACGACGCCTCGCGCGCCCGCGCCGCCGAACGCACCGGCGAGCAGGAGTCGGTCGTCTGCGGCACCGCGCACGTCGAGGGCACGCAAGCCGTTCTGATCGCCTTCGAGTTCGGCTTCCTCGGCGGCTCGCTGGGCGAACGCACCGGCGACCGCCTGGAGGCCGCCTACACGTACGCCCGTGAACACCGCCTGCCCGTGGTCCCGTTGGTGGCCACGGGCGGCAGCCGTATGCAGGAGGGCATGCTCGCCCTGACCCAACTCCAGCGCGTGGCACGCCAGTCGGCCCTCACCCGGGCGGCCGGGCTCCCCCAGATCGCGGTACTGCGCGACCCCACCACGGGCGGCGGCTGGGCCACCCTGGGCGCCGGCGCCGACGTGGTCCTCGCCCTCCCGGGCGCCCAGGTCGGTTTCGCGGGTTCCCGGGTCCGCCCCCCGGACGCGGACCCGTCGGCGTACACGGCGGAGGCGCAGGTCGCGGCGGGCGCGGCGGACCTGGTCGTACGGCCGGAGGAACTGCGCGAGACGCTGGGGACGTGGCTGCGGCTGCTGGCGAGAGGAGCGGGAACGGCCGACGCCGCGGCCCCGGACGGCCGTACCGCCGACGCGGCACCCGCCCCCGTCCCGCCCCCGCTCGGCACCAGCGACCTGCCCGCCACCGGCTGGGACGCCGTCCGGCGCGCCCGTTCCCCCGAACGTCCGCGCGCGGGCGCCTACCTGGACGCCTACTTCACCCGCCGTGTGGCGATCTCCGGCGACCGCTGCGGCGGCACCGACCCGGGGATGCTGTGCGGCTTCGGTGAGCACGGGGGCCGCACCCTCGCGTACGCCGCCCAGACCGGCACGGCGACCCGGCCCGCCGGCTACCGCACCGCCACCCGTCTGATCCGCCTCGCGGACCGTCTCGGCATCCCGGTGCTGACCCTGGTGGACACCCCGGGGGCGGCCAACGACGCGGAGGCCGAGCGCGCGGGCGCGGGCGCGGCCATCGCCGAGCTGTTCACCACGGTCGCCGCCGCCCGCACGCCGATCACCACCCTCCTGATCGGCGAGGGCGGCTCCGGCGGCGCGCTGGCCCTGGCGGCGCCCGGCGCCACCTATGCCACACCGGACAGCTACTTCTCCGTGATCGCAGCGGAACTGGCCACGGCGATCCTGAAACGCCCCCCTGAGGAGACCGAGCCGACGGCGGACCAGCTCCGCATCCGGCCGCAGGACCTGGTGGAGCTGGGGGTGATCGCCCGCGGGGAGGAGCGTCCGCGACCGTGAGCCGCCGGGGGGACTCCCTGACGCCGTCTCCTGACGCCGCATGCTGATGCCGCATGCTGATGCCGCATCATGCGACCTTACAAGACACTTACATAGGACATAAGCGACAAAACCCCCCATTCAGCGGCCCCCCGCCCGGCCCCCTAATAAAGGCGTCCCCTCCCCCACCCGCGCACGATGCCACTAGGCCCGCCACCCGGCGCGGCCCACGGTCTGTGCTCTCGGGAGGACCTGCCATGACCGCCAGTCTGGAGCAGCTGCGCCGCTGCCACTTCGCCGTCGACCTGGGCGCGGCGAGGACGCGGGTGTACGTGAAGGGGGCCGGGCTCGTCGTCGACCAGCCGTCGGCCGCCGCCGTGAACACCAAGACCGGCGCGCTGATCGCGGTCGGCGAGTTCGCCGAGAAGATGACGGGCCGTACGCCCGACTACATCCGGGTCGTACGGCCCGTCTCCGGCGGGACCGTCGTCGACATCGAGATGGCCCAGCGCATGCTGCGGCACCTGCTCGGCGACAAGATCCGCCGCAACCTGCGCCGCAAGCCCCGCCTGAGGGCCGCCGCCTGCACCCCGCACGACGCCGACCCGCTGGCCCAGCGCGCGGCGATCGAGACCCTCGTGGGGCTCGGGGCGCGGCGCGTGGAGCTCGTGGACACCCTCATCGCCGCGGCCGTCGGCTGCGGACTGCCCGTCGAACGCCCCGAGGCCACCATGATCATGGTGTGCGGGGCCGCCGCCACCCAGGTCGCCGTGCTCTCCCTCGGTTCGATCGTGACCGCCGAGCGCATCCCGGTGGGCGGTGAGGCCGTCGACCACGCGATCGTCCAGCACCTGCGGCACGAGCACGAGCTGATGCTGCCCAGTCAGTCCGTACGGCCACTGCAGCTCGCCCTCTCCGGCAACGGCCTCACGTCGCAGGGCCCGGCCTCCACCGAGATCCACGGGCGGGACGTGGCCACCGGTCTCGCCCGTTCCGTGCAGGTCGACACCGCCGCCGTCCGGGACGCCATCGAGACGCCGCTGACCGCCGTGCTCGACGGCATCGGCCGGGTGCTGCGCAACTGCCCGCCCGACCTGGTGGCCGACCTCGCCGACCGCGGGATCATGATGGTCGGCGGTTCCGCGCTGCTCCCCGGGCTCGACCAGATGCTGCGGCACGCCACCGGGATGCCGGTGCACATCGCCGAGCGGCCCGACGTCTGCGCCGTACAGGGACTGGGGTACATGCTGGAGGGCCAGATCGAGCCGCTGTCCCTCGACCCGCTGGCCACCTGAGACACGGCGGGCGCCGACCCGGCAGCCACCTCCAGGAGCCCCCGTCAGACCATCTCCGGCACCAGGGCCGTCCCCTCGGGATGGAACCGTTCCAGCCGCCGCGGCGGCACGATGCTCGGCAGCAGCATCTCCCACATGAGGGTGGTCTCCTCGGTCAGGTCGGCGCGTCCGCTGAGCACTTGGGAGCTGAGCTGCAGTCCGGTCCAGGAGCCCACGATCAGCCGGGCCACCCGCCCGGGGTCGAGGTCGGCCTTGACGTCCCCGCGCTGCTGCGCCTGGACCAGGCACTCCCGGAAGAGCTCGATCCACCGGGTGTAGGGCTCGCTGACGATGCCCGTCTTGGAGCTCTGGTCGATGACCAGGCGGATGCCGGCCCGCACCCGGACGTCCGCCACCAGCCGCCGGGCCATGGCGTGCACGATGTCGATGACGGTCTGCACTCCGGGCTTCCCGGTGCTGGTGACCGGCTCCAGGGCGGAGAACTGCTCGTCGACGAGGGCCTGCGCGAGCTCCTCCTTCGAACCGAAGTGGAAGTACAGCGCGCCCTTGGTCACCCCGGCCTCCTTGACGATGTCCCCGAGAGACGTCCCGTGGTAGCCCTCGGCGTCGAAGGCGCGGGCGGCCCCGTCGAGGATGGCCGACCGGGTGACCTCCGCGCGTTCCTGCCTGACCATGCGTCCAACCCCTGCCTGTGTCGCGACGAGCTCTCGGGAGCAGTCTGCCTTCCCGGCCGACAAAAAAACCAACCGACTGGTACTTTTCTCGGCGGACCGGGGAAACACCCAGGCAGACGAGGGGAGTTCACATGGCGGACAGGATCCGGGTGGGTGTCGTCGGCGCGCATGCGGAGCGGGGATGGGGTCGCCACATCCATCTCCCGGCGCTCGGGGCGCTAAACGACTTCGAGGTCACGGCCGTGGCCGGGACGAGCTCCGCGTCGGCGCGGGCCGCCGCCGAGGTGTGGGGCGCGCGGACGTCGTACGACGACGCCCGGGCCCTGATGGCCGACCCGGACGTCGACCTGGTCACCGTCGCGGTCCAGCTCCCCTCCCGGGACGGGCTGGTGGAGGCGGCGATCGCCGCGGGCAAGCACGTGTACAGCGAGTGGCCGCTGGCCCAGGACGCGCGCACCGCCGAGCGCTTCGCGTCGGCGGCGCGGGCGGCGGGCGTACGGCACGCGGTGGGGCTGCAGAGCCGGCACCACCCCGAAGTGCGGCTGCTGCGGGAGGTGCTGGCGCAGGGGCTGATCGGCGAGGTGCTGTCGGCGTCCCTGCTGTACTCGCTGGCCACGCCCGAGGTGTGGTCCACGCGGTACGCGGCGCTGTTCGACGAGACGAAGGGCGTCAACCATCTCGCCGTGGTGGGCGGGCACTCGCTGGACATGTTCCAGTACGCCGTCGGGGACTTCACCGAGATCTCGGCGACCCTGGCCACCCGGATCGACCGGATCACCATGGAGGAGACCGGCGAGCCGATCGAGGTGACCTCCCCTGACCAGATCGTGCTGGGCGGCCTGCTGGAGTCGGGCGCGGCGGCCTCGGCGCACTTCATGACGGGCGGCCCGCGCGGCGACGGCTTCCGGATCGAGGTGCACGGGCGGTCGGGCCGGCTGGTCCTGGTGTCGTCCGACGACTCGCTGGTGGGTCCCCGCTTCACCCTGACCCACTCACCGGCCGACGGCTCCCCGGCTCAGCGGCTCACCGTCCCCGACGCACACCGCCCCCTGCTCGGCAGCCCCTCCCCGGTCAGCAACGTCGCCCAGGTGTACACGGACCTGGCCCGCGCGATCCGCACCGGCGACGACTTCGGTCCGGACTTCACGACCGCCGTCCGGGTGCACCGGCTGCTGGACGCGGTCAAGTCGTCGGCGCGCAGCGGGAGTCGGGTGCGGCTGGGCTGAGCGCACGGGGGGGCGGCGATCCCGGCGCGCGGGTCACCCCCGTCAGAGGGCGAACCAGAAGCGGACCGTGGTGCCGTCCGGCCCGGTGTGCACCCGTACGAGGTCGGCGACGAGGTTGACCATGAGGAGGCCGCGGCCGCCGGACTGGTCCCGGGCGGGTGGCCGGCGCCCGGCCAGCAGGTCGGTGAGCCGTCCCTTGTCGCGGACCTCGCACACCACGTGCCCGTCCTCGGCCCACACCCGCAGCAGGCCCGAACCGCCGCCGTGCACCACGCTGTTGGTGGTCAGCTCGGCGACGGCCAGCGCCAGGTCGTCCAGCCGGGGCCGCTCGAGCCCGAACCGCGCGGCCGCGCCGGAGGCGAAGTGCCGGATCTCGCCGAGCACATCGGCGACGAAGGCGTGGGCCGGCACGTCCGGGGCCGGGGGCAGCGGGGCGTTGTAGCGGGCGTGCACGGCCTCGAAGTCGTACCGTCCGCTCTCCTCCTCCCGCCCGGAACCGGCGTCGACGACCACGGGGTGGGTGGCGTAGGCGTCGGCGACGACCTGCGGGGCGAGGCGGCGGGTGTCGTACGGGCACAGGATGGTGACCGTACGGCCCTGGAAGGCGGCGTTGATCAGCGCCTCGTGCTGGACGCACGCGGGGTACTCGGTGGCCGAGCGGCCGGCCCAGATCGGTTCGCCGACGATCCGCACCCGGGTGCCGGGCGGCTGGGCGTCGGCGAAGGCGCGCAGCACCCCCGGGATGATCCGGCCGGGGTTGCGGCCGGCCTCCCGCATGTCGAAGAACCGTACGGCCTCCTCGGCGCCGAACTCCGACTTCAGCAGCCGCAGGTTCTCGGTGGGTACGGCCACGGCCACCGGTTCGCCGTCGGCGAGCGCCTTGCGGACGAACGGCACCACTCCGGCCAGGTACTCCTGCTCGTCGCGGTAGAAGAGCGCGGGATGGACGAACGGGTCCGCGGTTTCGGCCAGGGCGGTCACCACGGCGTCACCGCGTACACGCGCGCCCGAGAACTGCGCCTTGGCGCCTCGTGCCGGATCTCCACACCGATTTCCCCACTGTTTCCTGGCCGCCGACCGGACTCTGTCCCTTCCGATACGTCTCCCCTCCTGACACGTTTCCCGTGAATACCTGGACGAGACCGCGTTTACCCCCGGAGTGCGCCCGCCATGCCCCCCACTGGCCGGGTGTACTCCCCCACGGGCCGGGCAGGCGCATCCCAGCACCGCCGGATCCCGCACCCCGCCACACCCCCGGCCGGAGCCGGAATCCCGCGGCGATCGGTGACTCAACGTCGTGACGACTGTGGGGAGCAGCGAGACGGACATGAGCTCAGCGACACACACCTCGTTCGCGGGGCGGCTGGACACTCTGACCATCGACAGCGGTATGGACGGGGGCAGGGCCCTGCTCGTCGCCTGCGGCGACCTGATGCACGGCTGTGCGGACACCCTGGCCAGGACCCTGGCACGGCTGCCGGACGGCATCGTCCGGGTCGATCTGGACATGAGGGGCGTCGCCTTCATGGACACGGCGGGACTGCGGTTCCTCGAGGTCCTGGACACCTACGGCCGCCGCCGTCGGGTACGGGTGGCGGCGACCGGGTGGTGCGACCAGCCGCGCCGCATCCTGGAGATGGCAGGTCTCGATCCGGACGATCCGCTGAACGGACCCGGGACCCGCCGCGAGCCCGTGCCCTCCGTGGTGGTCCTGGAGCGCACCCAGCAGCTGGACCTGCTGCGCACGGAGGTCGAACAGCTCCGGCGGGCGATGGTCACCCGCCCGGTCATCGACCAGGCGCGCGGGGTGCTGATGGCCACCCACGCCTGTTCCTCCGACGAGGCGTGGAACGTCCTGCGGGAGGCCTCCCAGCTCTCCAACACCAAGCTGCGCAAGGTCGCCGCGGTGGTCACGGCGGGTGCGGGCGGCGATGGCCCGCTGCCGTCGCCGGAGCTCCGGCGGGCACTACGGACGGCGATAGCCCGTTGTCTGAACTGACCGCCCCGGCCGGGCCGGTGTCAGTACGGCAGCAGGCGTCCCGAGGGTGTCCTGCGGTCGATCTCGGGCTGCCGGGTGTCACGTGAGGACGAGGGCCGACGGGTGACGCGAACGCGGATCTGGCGGTTCATGGCGCCCTCCCAGGGCTTGGACTGCTGTTCCCCGACACGGACCAGCCTCGCCCCCGAGACCCGCCCGCACATCGTGCCCACGGAGGCACCTGCCCTGCCTCCCCGGGACGACCGCACCGCCTTCCGCTACTCCCGGGGGAGGAGAACTACCCCCGAGAACGCCCGATCAAGCCTCACCCGACCGGACGCACAGGAACACCCGACCGCGCGCGGGCGCACACTGGAGGAGCACGACGGCCGCAGGCCCGGTCACCGCGACCGTGAGACGCCGTGGCCCGGTTCGTCACGGACGCCAGGAGGGGCCATGCGCACAGGCGCAGCGCAGGGGTGGCTGACTGCCGTACGCCTCCTCCTGCGCCTGCCGAGTGCCGCACGCCCCCGCCCCCGCCCGGCCCCCGTCCGCCCCTCGCGCCCTGCCCAACTGCGGGCGCTCCTCGCGGTCCTGGACGAGGCGGTGGCCGCGCAGACGGCGGCCGACGAGGCGGTGGCCGCGTGCGGCGAGCCCGGTCCGGTGTCACGCGGGGCGGCACGGGACTGCGGGCAGCAGAGCATCGCGCTGCACCGGCTGCGCACCCGGCTCCAGGACGTGGGGGCCACCGACCCGGACCTGGTCGCGGCGCAGGCCCGCGCGGCCCGGCTGCTCGCCTACGACCTGTGGATGCTGCGCGCCTCGATGAACCTGGCCTTCACCACCCGCCCCGTCGACCGCACCGAGGCGGCCCGCCTGCGCCTCAACGGCCTGGGCCGCCCCGCGGACGACCTGCGCAGGCTGCGCGACTCCCTGCGCGCGGAGCTGGACCCTCCATGTGTCGATTCCGGCAATACCCGGTCAAGAGTTCCCAATGAACGCTTGTGAGCGTGGGCGGCGGCCCTGATCATGGCCGAATCCCGCCTGTCCCGCTCATCCGCTGGAGCTCCCGGTGACCGCTGGCCCCACGACCACAGAGCCGGCCGACGCGCCGCCTGCGGCCCTTTCGGAACGCGAGAAGCTGCGCAAGCACTTCGGCCGCTTCGACATCCTGTTCTTCCTGCTGTGCACGATCGTCGGGGTGGACACCATCGGCACGGTGGCCTCCTCCGGCGCGGAGGCGTTCACCTGGCTCATCGTGCTGGCCGTCGTGTTCTTCGTCCCCTCGGCGCTGCTGACCGCCGAACTCGGCGCCGCGTTCCCCGACGAGGGCGGCCCCTACATCTGGACCAGCCGCGCCTTCGGCCGCCTGGCCGGCGCGGTCAACAACTTCCTCTACTGGATCACCAATCCGGTGTGGCTCGGCGGCACCCTGTCCGTCTCCGCCGTCACGGCGTACACGACCTTCTTCCACGACGGCAAGGACCTGAGCACCCCCGCCTTCTACGTCTTCACCCTGCTGTTCGTCTGGATCGGCGTGCTCGCCGCGATCCTCTCCTTCGACGTCGGCAAGTGGATCCCGACGATCGGCGCGTGGAGCCGCTTCCTCCTGCTCGGCCTGTTCACCGTCACCGTCGTGATCTACGGCGCCCGGCACGGCCTGCACGGCTTCGGCCTCGGTGACTTCTCCCCGACCTACGCGGGCTTCGTCGGCCTGGTGCCCGTCCTGATGTTCAACTACGTCGGCTTCGAACTGCCCAGCACGGCCGGCGACGAGATGACCGACGCCCAGAAGGACGTGCCGTACGCCGTCTTCCGCAGCGCCGCCCTCTCCGTACTCCTGTACGCCCTGCCGATCCTCGGCATCCTGCTGGTCCTGCCGGTCAAGGCCATCACCGGCCTCGGCGGCTTCATCGACGCGATCCGCCAGGTGTTCACGGTCTACGGCGGCCATGTCGCCGGCGACGGCACCGCGACCCTGAGCGGCGCGGGCAGCGCGCTCGGCGATCTGGCCGCGATCCTGTTCATCCTCACGGTGCTCTCGTCGGGCGTCACGTGGGTGATGGGCTCCGACCGCGCCCTCGCCGTCTCCGGCTACGACGGCGCGGCCCCCCGCTTCCTCGGCGTCATCTCCAGCCGCTTCGGCACCCCGGTCCGCGTCAACATCCTCAGCGGCCTTGTCTCCACGGCCGTCCTGGTCCTGGCCCACGAACTCACCGGCGGCAGCGCGGCGAAGCTCTTCGGGGCGGTCCTCGGCCTGGCCGTCTCCACCACCCTGGTCAGCTATCTGGGCATCTTCCCGGCGCTCGCCGTACTGCGCCACAAGGCTCCGGACGTGCCCCGCCCCTACAAGGCACCCGCGCCCCTCGCCATCAGCGTGGTCCTCACCGCGCTCGTCCTCTTCGCGACCGTGCAGCTGGTCGCACCGGGACTCGGCGACCACTGGTTCAGCAAGGCCTACGCCCCGGACGGCTGGCACCGGCACGAGCGGGTGAAGTACCTGCTGACCGAGGCCCTCCCCCTCCTCGGCTTCATGCTCCTCGGCGTCCTGTTCTGGGCCCTGGGCGCGCCGACCCGCAGGGCCGCGGCCGCCGCGGAGCGGTGACCGCGGCCCTGCGGTGAGCCCTGACGGCGTGCCACCGGCCCGTCCTTGCCGACCCGCCCCTTTCGCCGGGTGTCACCAGGGCCGATACGGGAACGCGGAAAGTGCCTTCTCCGGGTACACCGAGGCGCGAAGGGACCCAAGGATGATCCAGAGTGCGGATATCCGTGAGTGGCGCACTCACGACGTCGTCGACGCGAGCGGTCACAAGATCGGCACGTTGGAGGCCGTCTACGTGGACACCAGGACCGACGAGCCCGCCATGGGCACGGTCCAGGTGGGTCTGCCCACCCGCCGTCAGCTCGTGTTCGTCCCCCTGCACGACGCGGTCGTGGGTCCGGGCTACGTCAAGGTCGGCTACGACCGGTCGCTGGTGAAGAAGGGCCCGGCGATCGGCACGGACGACGTGCTGCCCGCCGAGGACGAGGCCGCGGTGTTCGCGCACTACGGCCTGCCCTACCAGCCCGGCGCCAACGGCGAGCGCCAGCTCGCGCGCCGCTGACCGGCCCTGTCGAGGAGGTGCTCCACGTCATGACGCTCTTCCTGCTCCTCGTCCTCGCGGCGATCGTGCTCGGCATCGTCGGCGTCGCCGTCAAGGGGCTGATCTACCTGCTGGTCATCGGCATCGCGGTGTTCCTGGTGGCCCTGGTGTACCTGGGCATGCGCCTCGGCCGGCGCCGGCGCCCGGTGCGCTGACGACGCGTCCGCGAGCCGGCGTGCTCAGCGCGCCGGGGCCCGGCCGACGCGGTCAGGCGATCCCGGTGCCGTGCAGCAGCAGCGTCACGTCCACCACCGCCACACAGACCGCCGCCGCGAACGCCGACCGCGCCCAGCGGCGGCCCAGCACCGCGCCGGCCACCGCGACCAGGACGGCCCCCGCGAGCGCCGCCACGCCCCAGCTGTCGGGTGGCCCGGCGGGACCCAGTACCAGAACCGCGGACGCGCCCACCAACGGCACCGGCAGCAACCGCCGCACGCCGTCCGGTCCCAGCCGCTGTGGCCAACCGCGTACGCCCGTCGCCAGATCCCCCCGGATGTCCGGCAGCACGTCACCGAGATGGGCGCCGACCCCGAGCAGCGCCCCGGCGGTGACGACCCACCAGGCCGGCCACGGCCGCCCCGGCAGCCCCAGCGCCACGAACGCGGGGAGCGCGGCGAAGCCCACCGCGTACGGCGCCCAGGACCACGCCGTCGCCTTGAGCCTGAGGTCGTACGCCCACGCCGCCGCCACCCCGGTCAGGTGAACGGCGCCCGCCCACAGGCCACACGCGAGCGACAGCGGCACGCACAGCGCCAGCGCGGTGCAGGCGGCCACCCAGACCTCTCGCACGCCGACCGTGCCGTCGACGACGGGTTTGTCCCGGCGGCCGGCCGCGATGTCCCGGCCGGCGTCGAAGGCGTCGTTGCACCAGCCGACGGACAACTGCCCGGTCAGGACGGCGGCGGTGGTCAGGGTGGAGCGCGCGGCGCCCTGGCCCGCGGTCACGGCCAGCGCGGCCGTCAGCGCGGTGACCGCCACGACCGGCCCGGGATGGCACGCCCCGGCCAGCCCCCGCACCCGGCCGGTCCACCTCGCGGCCGGGACGCCGGCCGTCGACTGCTCGGGAGTGCCCACCCGGTCGATCGTAGGCGCCCAGGCCCCGCCCGGCCGGTGCACACGCCCCCGGTCGGAACGGCCGGACGGGCGATCCCTGGTGGCGAAGTCCCGGCCCGGGGAAAACCTGGGAAGCAGTCCACAGCAGCCCACCAGCAGCTCACCAGCAGCCCACGCAGTCGGTCATCGGACGGGAACCACATGACGCGGATCGCCGCCGTTCACGGCGCCCTCGCACCGCACCGCCGCACCCAGCGCGAGATCACGGACATAGTGGCCCGCACCTGCCTGCCGGAGGGTACCGACCGGCGGGTCCTGGACCGGCTGCACCACCGGGCGATGGTCGGCTCGCGCCACATGACGCTGCCGCTCGAACGGTACGGGGAGCTGGACGGGTTCGGTGCCTCCAACGACGTCTTCATCGCCGCCGCCACCGACTTGGGCGCCAAGGCCGTCCGCGGCGCCCTGCACACGGCCGGTCTGTCCGCCGCCGACGTGGACCTGCTGGTCTTCACCTCCGTCACGGGCATCGCCACGCCCTCGATCGACGCGGGGCTGGTCGGCCGCCTCGGGCTGCGTCCGGACGTCAGACGGATGCCCCTGTTCGGCCTGGGCTGTGCCGGTGGCGCCGCCGGTCTGTCCCGTCTGCACGACTACCTGCTGGGCCGGCCCGACCACGTGGCGGTGCTCCTTTCGGTCGAACTGTGTTCGCTCACCTTCCAGCGCAACGACGCCTCCCTGGCCAACCTGGTCGCCACCGGACTGTTCGGGGACGGCGCCGCCGCGGTCGTCGCGTACGGCGCGGACCGCTCCGCCGAGACGTCCGGCCCGACGGTCGTGGACACCCGCAGCCACCTGTATCCGGACACCGGGCGCGTCATGGGCTGGGACATCGGGGACTCCGGCTTCCGGGTCGTCCTCGATCCGCGGGTCCCCGACGTGGTGCGCCGGTATCTCGCGGACGACGTCGAGGGGTTCCTCGGTGACCACGGCCTGAAGCCGAAGGACGTGACCGCCTGGGTGTGCCACCCGGGCGGCCCCAAAGTCCTCCGGGCCGTCACCGAGACCCTCGACCTGCCCGAGGGCGCGCTCGACGTGACCTGGCGTCACCTGGCCGACGTGGGCAACCTCTCCTCGTCGTCGGTGCTCCACGTACTGCGCGACACCCTGGCCGAGCGCCGCCCGCCGCCCGGCACACCGGGTGTGCTGCTGGCCATGGGGCCCGGCTTCGCCTGCGAACTCGTCCTGCTGCGCTGGTAGTCCGGACCCGAGGACGGACACGAGAACGGACACGAGGACACACGACACATGATCTGGTACGCACTGCTGGTGGCCGCCGTCGCGGGCGAGCGCGTCGCCGAACTCGTCGTCGCCCGCCGCAACGAACGCTGGAGCACCGCCCGCGGCGCGATGGTGAGCGGGCAGGGCCACTACCCGGCGATGGTCGCCCTCCACACCGGCCTGCTGCTCGCCTGTCCGGCCGAGGTGTGGCTCGCCGGCCGGCCCTTCGTGCCCGCCCTGGCCTGGCCGATGCTGGCCGTACTGGTGGCCGCCCAGGCGCTGCGGTGGTGGTGCATCCACACCCTGGGGCCCCGTTGGAACACCCGGGTGATCGTCGTCCCCGGTCTGCCGCTGGTGACGGGCGGCCCCTACCGGTGGCGGTGGCTGCGGCATCCCAACTACGTGGCCGTCGTCGCCGAGGGCGTGGCCCTGCCCCTGGTCCACACCGCCTGGGTCACCGCCGTGGTGTTCACGGTGCTCGACGCCGCCCTGCTCACCGTCCGCGTCCGCTGCGAGAACCGGGCGCTCACCGCGGCGACCGGGCCGACCGCGCCGAGCACGTCGGCTCCGGCGTGATCGACGTACTCGTGGCCGGTGGCGGACCGGCGGGCCTGGCCGCCGCCATCCACGCCGCCCTCGCCGGCCTGGAGGCCGTCGTCGTCGAACCCCGCACCGCGCCCGTGGACAAGGCCTGCGGGGAAGGCCTCATGCCCAGTGGCGTCACCGCGCTGCGGGCCCTGGGCGTCGAGGGGGTCACCGGCCACGCGCTGCGCGGCATCCGCTACCTGGACGGCACCACCCACGCCGAGGCACCCTTCCGCGGCGACGGCGGGCTGGGAGTGCGCCGTACGACGCTGCACTCCGCCCTGTACGAGCGCGCCCTCGGTCTCGGCGTGCGCGTGCTGGAGGGGACGGTCGGCGAGGTGCGCCAGAACGGGGACACGGTCACCGCCGCCGGAACCACGGCCCGCTGGCTGATCGCCGCCGACGGCCTGCACTCCCCGGTGCGCCGGAGCCTGGGTCTTGACCTGCCGGGCCGCCCCCACGGCCGCTACGGGCTGCGCCGCCACTACCGCGTCGCACCGTGGACGGACTTCGTGGAGGTCCACTGGTCCCGGCACGGCGAGGCCTATGTGACACCGGTCGGCGACGACCTGGTGGGCGTCGCGATCCTCAGCCGCAGCCGTCGCGGGTACGACGACCACCTGGCCGCCTTCCCGGCCCTCGCCGCGTCGCTGCACGGGCCGGCGACGACGGCGGTACGCGGCGCCGGCCCCCTGCGGCAGCGGGTGCGGCGCAGGGTCGCAGGACGTGTCCTGCTGGTCGGCGACGCCGCGGGCTACCTGGACGCCCTCACCGGCGAGGGCGTCGCCCTCGCGCTGGCCACGGCCGGGGCCGCCGTCCGCTGCCTGGCCACCGGACGGCCGGCCGCGTACGAGCGGGCCTGGGCCCGGCTGACCCGCCGTCACCGGCTGCTGACCGGGGCCCTGTTGGCCGCCGCCCACCGGCCGGGCACCGCCCGCCTCGTCGTCCCCACGGCCTCCCGGCTGCCCCCGCTGTTCTCGGCCGCCGTGCACGCGCTTCAGTAGGTGCGCCGACCGCTCAGCCGGCCCCGGACGGATCCGGGGACGTCGAGGACGACCGGCGCACCCGCAGGACGAACCCGGCGCTCTCGCAGCGGCCGGGGAGATCCCGGAAGTCCTCCAGGTCCATGCGGGAGCGCAGGAGCGACACCGCCCGGCGGGCGATCGACTCGCGCCGCGGGTCGACGGTGGTCAGCGGCGGTGAGGCGAAGCGGGCCGCCTCGATGTCGTCGAAGCCCGCCAGGGCCACGTCGTCCGGGACACGGACGCCGCTGCGGGCCAGGACCGACAGCGCGCCGATGGCGACCACGTCGTTGTAGCAGAACAGTGCGTCGAAGCGGACGCGGGTGCGCAGCAGGCGGGCCACCGCACCCGCGCCGGAGGACCACAGGTCGGCGTTGTCCACACCGATCACCAGCGAGTCGTCGTAGGCGACCCCGGCGTCCTCGAGAGCCCTGCGGTAACCGTGCAGACGTCGGCCGCCGGCGCGTGGCACCGCCTGTTCGCACAGGGCGGCGATACGGCGTCGGCCCTGGGCGAGCAGATGGCTGACCGCCGCGTGCGTGCCCTGTTCGTCGGCGATCTCCACGTAGTCCAGATGCATCCCGGCCGCCCGGTCGGGGCGTTCGCCGAGGACGACGGTGGGCTGGGTGAGGGGCAGGGGCAGGTACTCCTCGGGAGTGAGGGCCTGCGGCACGTAGACGACCCCGTCCACGAGTTCCTTGCGCGATGCGGACAGAACGGCTCGTTCCCGCTCGGCGTCTCCGCGCGTGGTCTCGACGACCACCTTCAGTCCCTGGGTCTCCGGGGCCCGGATGACCTGTTCGGCCAGCTCCGCGTTGAACGGCTGGTAGACGTTCGGGAGGACCAGCGCGATGGTGCCGGTGCGCTGCGAGCGCAGGCCGCGGGCGAAGGGGTTTATCCGGTAGCCGAGTTCCTCGACGGCCGCGCGGACGCGGTGTTCCGTCTCCGGGCTGAAGGAGCCGGTGCCGTTGATGACGTTGGAGACGGTCTTGGTCGACACGCCCGCCTTCTCGGCCACGGTACGCATGGTCACGCTCCGCCCCATGCGGCCATCCCTCCCAACGTCGATTCACGGACGGTCAGTTGGTGGTCGGCGACGACGAGCCGCCCGGATTCCGGCTCGACCGTACCGTTCATACGGTCATTCAGCAGGGCCAGGGCCTCCCGTGCGATCTGGGCCCTGCCGGGGGCGAGGGAGGTGAGCGTCGGGTGGGCGTACCGGGCGTCGTCCGTGTCGTCGAACCCGGCGACGGCCACCTCGGCCGGGACCCTCACCCCCGCTTCCTGCAGGGTGTGCAGGGCGCCCAGCGCCAGCGCGTCCGCGAAGGCGACCACGGCGTCGAAGGGCACGCCCGCTTCGATCAGCCGGCGCATCCCGGTGGCTCCCTCCTGGCGGTTCCAGTGGGGGGTGCCCACTTCGACGACCAGCTCGGGGCGGTAGGGCAGGCCGGCGTCGCGCAGTCCGTCCCGGTAGCCCGCAAGGCGCAGGTGGGCAGCGGCCCGCTCGGGCCGGCCGGTGTGGTCGGCGCCCAGAGCCGCGATCCGGGTGTATCCCAGCGACGCCATGTGCCCGACGAGGGCACGGACGCCTTCCTGGTTGGCCATGGCGACCCGGTCCACGGGCGCGTCGTAGGCACGTTCGGAGATGAACACCGTCGGCACCGTCCGTGCCACGGTCAGGGCCTGTGCGTCGGACAGTCCCACCGGGTACATCAGCAGCCCGCCCAGGTGCGGACCGTGCTCCCGGACCAGCGCGAGTTCGGCCTCGGCGTCTCCCTCCGTGAGCTCGATCAGCACGGTGAGCCCGTGCCGCTCCGCCTCCCGCATGATCTCCTCGGCGAGCGAGGAGAAGTACGGCTGGGACAGGTGCGGCAGGGCGAGTCCGACGAGGTCGATCCGGCCGGTGCGCAGGTTGCGGGCGACCGAGTTGGGCCGGAAGTCCAGCTCGGCTATCGCGGCGTCCACCTTCCGCCGGGTCTGCTCGCTGACGTTGGGCTCGCCGTTGACCACACGGGAGACCGTCTTCAGTGACACCCCGGCCCGCTGGGCCACGTCATGCATCGTGGACATGACCGAACCCTAGGTCCCTGCCGGGGCGGAACCGCGCAGCTGCGCGCACTCGGCCTCGGTGAGCGGCAGCACCGACCCGTGGCGGAGCCCCGGCGGCAGGACGCAGAACTCCGGATCGGCCACGGGAAGCCACACGGCGCTGTCCAGGCGGTCGGCCCGGAACGGCACGTAGCCGCGGCCGAGGAACTCGTCCAGCAGAAGCAGCCAGCCCCGCCCGTCGGGTGCCGGAAACACGATCGGCCCCTCGGCGTGGGCCAGTCCGGGCAGTTCCCCGGTGCCGCGGCCCACGCCCTGCGCGACGGGCTCGTACTCCGTGGCCGACAGGTCCCGGGAGCGCTCGACGAAGACGAACTTGGCGTCGGGAGCGTCCGGGGTGCCGGGCAGGCGCTCGTCCTTGGTGAACCGGTAGAACCAGCCGTCGTGCTCCACGACGGTGGAGTCGATGACGGGATACCCGTTGTCCACCCACACCCGGGGATCGCCGAAGGTGCGGAAGTCCTTGGTGGTCGTGCAGTACATGCGCTGGTACGAAGGCGTTTCGTGCCCCGGGTCGTCGTCCGGGTAGACGGTGGAGGCCCAGAACACCAGGTACTCCTCGCGCTCCGGGTCGTAGACCGCCTCGGGCGCCCAGACGCATCCGGCCTGCTCCGGCATGACCTCGACCCGGTGCGGCCCGTCCCACGCGCGCAGGTCGGCCGAGTGCCACACCAGCAGGTCGCGGCTGCCGTGGGCGACGGCGTGTTCCCAGCCCTGGCCGCCATGGATGCGCAGGTCGGTGGCGAGCAGATGGAACCCGCCGCCGTCCGCGGCCCGCACCAGGAACGGATCCCGCGCACCGCCGCCCGCGGGGGCGAGCGGAGGAATGCCGGTGAGCTCCGTCCAGCGGTCCAGGCGGGGGTTGTCGCAGAGCGCGAAGCGGATCCGCTCGCCGTCGGGGCGCTGTTCGCCGGCGAAGTAGGCGAACAGATGGCCGACGGGCCGTTCGGCTCGGTGGTCGCGGGGGGCGCTCTGAGGCACGGGGCCTGTCTCCTCGTCTGCGGGGGTGGGGTGGAGTGAGCTTCCCACCGCAGATTCATCGTTGTCAAAGGATGGAAGGCCCGAAGTCACACAGCGGTCTCCTTGCGGGATGCTCCGGAGATGGAGGATGCGACAAAGCGAACGGCTTTGACCTGCGAAGGTAATGAAGTCGACGGGGATGCTCGGGGGCGCCGTTTGATGTCGGTCTGGAAAAAGAGCGACGGAAGAGGGTTGACGACGATGTACCTGGCGGCCATCCTGATCCCGCTTCACCCAGCCGTAACACCCGGTTCATCCGGTTCGTACGGCCAGCCCTCCCGACGAAGCCGGCTGTCGCCGGCAGAAGAAGGTCGTCATGGCCTCCCTTGCTCCCGCCCCGGCGCCCCTGTACGAGGACCCCGTCCACTCGGGCCCGACCGATCCCGTCGTGCAGTACGACGGCCGACAGTGGTGGATGTTCTACACACAGCGCCGCTCTGACGTGGCCGCGCCCGGCGTCGCCTGGGTGCACGGCACCGCGATCGGCGTCGCGACCAGTACGGACGGCCGCGACTGGCTCTACCGCGGGGTGCTGGACAGCCTCCCGTTCGAGCCCGGCACCAACACCTTCTGGGCCCCGGAGATCGTGCGGGCGCCCGACGGGGTGTTCCACATGTACGTCAGCTACATCCGCGGGGTGCCGGACCGCTGGGAGGGACACGACCGGCGGATCCTGCACTACACCAGCGGCGACCTGTGGCACTGGGTGCACGCCGGACCGGTGTCGCTCAGCTCGTCCCAGGTCATCGACGCCTGTGTCCACCCGCTGCCCGACGGCTCGGGCTGGCGCATGTGGTACAAGGACGAGGCCCACGGTTCGCACACCTGGGCCGCCGACTCGACCGACCTGTACGACTGGCGGGTCCGGGGCCCGGTGCTGGAGCACCGGCCGCACGAGGGGCCCAACGTCTTCGCGCTGGACGGCCGGTACTGGATGGTCGTGGACTGCTGGGACGGCCAGGACGTGTTCCGCTCCGCCGACCTCGACGACTGGACCCCGGCGGGCCGCATCCTCGACATCTCCGGAACCCGCCCGGACGACCGGGGCGTCGGACACCACGCCGACGTCGTCGCCGGACCCGACGCGGCCTGGATCTTCTACTTCACCCACCCCGACCGGGACCCGGAGTCCCCGGACACCGGCGGACCGGCACAACGCCGCTCCGTGGTGCAGCTGGCCCGCCTCACCACCCAGGGCGACCGCCTGCTCCTCGACCGCGACACGGTCCCGTTCCACGGGCTGCCCCGGCCGTGACACCCGGCGCTTCTCCGCTTCGGGTTCTGGATCTCCACTCCCCCGGCCCTGACACCTCCACCCGGCCTCCGGCCCTGCTCCCGCCTACCCCCCTGTCCTGATCCGCCCCCTCCACCCGCCCGCCCCGCGCGCACCCCCGAGAGGAACCACCATGACCATCGACCACACCGCCACCGACACCCCCCAGCTCAGCAGACGACGCTTCGTGCAGGGCAGCCTCATGGCCGCCGTGCTCGGTGGCACCGCACTGGGTGCCTCCGCCTGCTCCACCAGCACCGCGGTGAGCGGCGGCGGTGGCGGCAAGGGCTCCGTGTCCTTCTTCTCCTGGGACACCCAGACCATCATGAAGCCGGTGCTGGACCTGTTCACCAAGCAGACGGGCACCTCCGTCTCCTTCTCCTACGCCCCGCCCGTGCCGCAGTACGTCTCCACCCTGCAGACCCGCCTCCAGGCCCACACCGGCGCCGACGTCTTCATCCTCACCGCCGAGGACAAGCAGCTGGTCGGCGGCGGCTTCGTGAAGGACCTGACCGGCCAGAAGTTCCTGGAGCCGATGAACTCCGCCAACAAGGAGTTCATGACGGTCGACGGCAAGGTGTACGGCCTGTCGATCTCCTCCTGGGCCGGCGGGATCATGTACAACAAGGACCTGCTCGCCAAGGTCGGGGCGGACAAGCTGCCGGACAGCTGGGACGGCTTCCTGAAGCTGTGCGCCAAGCTCAAGGACAAGGGGATCACCCCCTATTACGACGCCGCGCACGAGGGCAACTTCATGGCGCTGTGGGGCCTGCTCGGCGGGTACTTCGCCACCCAGAGCTCCTTCCCCGACGCCGACATCTTCGCGGGCAAGGCCACGTTCGCCGACACCTGGACCGAACCGCTGGTCGCCTACTGCAAGCTGTACACCGAGAAGCTGACGCCCAAGGCGGTGCTGGGCCTGACCGGAGACCAGGTGGTCAGCGAGTTCGCCAACGGCCGCGTGGCCATGTTCGGCGCCGGCACCTGGAACGTTCCCACGGTCCAGAAGAGCGCCCCCCACCTGTCCTTCCAGACCGAGGCGATCCCCGGCATCACCCCCGGCACCAGCTACTGGACCGGTGCCGCCAGCCCCGGCTACGCCATCAACGCCAAGGCCAAGAACCCCGAAGCCGCCCTGAAGTTCCTCGAGTTCCTGGCGAGCCCCGACGCCGTGAAGGCGTACGGCAAGTCCAGCGGCGCGATCACCACCACCAGCACCTACACGCCGAGCTTCGCCGACAGCATCACCAACCAGGCCCTCGGCGCCCGCTCCGGCAAGATCTACCTCCCCGTCGTCGCCTGGCCGCGCCACTCCAACGAGCTCAGCCAGGAGCTCAACACCCAGATGCAGCAGATGATCCAGGGGTCGGTCAAGCCCAAGGACATCCCCGCCGCGCTGGACAAGAAGCTCAAGCAGCTCGACGCGAAGTAGGCGGGAAGCGACAGCCCTCATGGCCATACAGACCCCCGACCTGTCCACCCGGGCCCGCGCCGGCACCACGCCCGGCGGCGCGTCCGGCGGAACCCGCCCCGCCCGCCGACGGCTGCGCGAGCAGCTGACCACACAGGCGTTCCTGACCACACAGGCGTTCCTGGTGCCGATCGCCCTCGTGCTGGTGGTGCTGTTCCTGGTGCCGATCGCCGAGTCGGTGTACTACAGCTTCACCGACTACAGCGGCTCCTCACCGACCAGGCACCTGGTCGGGCTGCGGAACTACCGGCACATCTTCACCGACCCCTCGGTGCTGACCGGCCTGGGCTTCACCCTGCTGTACGCGGTGGCGACCACGCTGATCGTGACCGTCCTGGCCATCCCGCTCGCGGTGATCCTCAACCGCCGCTTCCCCGGCCGGAGTCTGGTCCGCGCGGCGTTCTTCTTCCCCGCCGTGCCCAGCATGGCGATCCTCGGCCTGGTGTGGACGTTCGTCCTGTCGCCGCTGTCCTCCGGGGTGATCAACTCCGTCCTGGGTGGCCTCTTCGGAGTCGGCCCGGTGCCGTGGCTGTCGGACAACACCCTGGCGAAGGTCTCGGTGATCGTGGTCGGGGTCTGGGCGCAGACCGGCTGGCACGCCGTCCTCTACCTCGCCTACCTGCAGTCCGTCCCCCGGGACTACTACGAGGCCGCCACCATCGACGGGGCCACACCGCGCCAGCAGTTCTTCCGCATCACCCTGCCGCTGCTCGCGCCGGCCATGACGGTCAGCCAGTTCCTGCTGCTCATCAACGGCCTCAGGGTGTACGACCTGCCGTTCACCCTCACCGCCGGCGGCCCCGGCTACGACACCTACACCATCACCCAGATCCTCGTACAACGCGGTATCGCCGAGGGCGACTACGGGCTCGGCGCCGCCCTGGGCGTGATCTTCCTGATCGCGGTCGCCGCCGTGCTGTCGCTCCAGCTCTCGGTGACCCGCAGGCTGGAAAGGAGGTTCCGGTGACGGCGATCCTCTCCCGGCTGCGTACCCGGGGCTGGCTCACCAGCGCCTACATGCTGCCCGTCTCGGCGGTCATGGCGCTGCCCTTCTACTACGTCCTCGTCAACACCCTCAAGTCGCAGGCGCAGACCACCGGTTCACCGCTGGCACTGCCCACCTCGCCGGACTTCTCCACCTACCGCCGGGTCCTCGACCAGGTCCCCGTCGCGGCGGCGTTCGCGAACACCCTCTACGTCACGGTGGTCTCGGTCGCCCTCATGGTGCTGATCGGCGCCATGGCGGCCTACGCCCTGACGATCCGCCCCACCAGGTTCAACAAGCGCTTCGGCAAGCTCCTGCTGCTCGCGTTCGTCGTGCCCACCCAGTCGACCCTGATCCCCGTGTACCAGATCTTCGTCAAACTGGGCCTGGTCAACAGCCTGAACGGCCTGGTCCTGGTCTACAGCGCCGGCTCGATCTTCTGCTGGTTCGTCATCCAGGGCTACATGGCCACCCTGCCGTTCGAGGTCATCGAGGCCGCCCGGCTGGACGGCTGCGGTCCCTGGCAGGTCTTCTGGCGGATCGTGCTGCCGTTGATCCGGCCCATCCTGGCCACCGTCGCGGTGTTCCAGACGATGTGGGTCTGGAACGACTTCTTCACCCCCAACGTGTACCTCAGCGACCCGGGCAAGAGCACGATCGTGCTGGAGGTCTACACCTCGGTCGGGCAGTTCCAGGTCGACTGGCCGGCCTTCCTGACCCTGAGTGTCATGGCCCTGGTACCCATGGTGGTCTTCTTCGTCGCGGTCCAGCGGCACATCGTGTCCGGCCTGCTCAGCGGCGCCGTCAAGGGCTGAACCGCACCTCCCCGACCGACCGGTGCGTTCGGCGCGCCCTCCTCCCCGTATCACCCGGCACGGCGCGCGCACCGGTCTGCTCCACCCCACTCATCCGCTCCGTTCGAAGAGGAACGCAATGCGAAGATGGCCACGCCGCCTCCTGGCGGCCCTGGGCAGCGCGGCAGCCACGCTGGGACTCGTGCTCGTCCCCAGCACGGCTGCCCACGCGGCGACCTGCACCACGTACTACATCTCGTCGTCGTCCGGCAGCGACAGCAACGACGGATGCAGCACCGGCACCCCGTGGAAGACGCTCACGAACGTCAACGCGACGACGTTCACGGCCGGCAACCAGATCCTGTTCCAGGCCGGCGGTTCCTGGACCGGCGAACTCCAGCCACAGGGATCCGGCGCCTCCGGCAACCCGGTCGTGATCGCGAGCTACGGCTCCGGTGCCGCTCCCATCCTCAACGGAGGGGGCGCCGCGGCCACCATCTACCTCAAGGACCAGCAGTACTGGACGATCCAGAACCTGGAGATCACCAACCCGGCCTCCAGCGCGGCGGTGCGCAGCGGCATCCAGCTGGAGAACGACACCACCGGCATCCTCGCCGGGATCCACATCCTGAACAACAACATCCACGACGTGAAGGGCTACTGGGCGAACGTCCAGAACCCGGTCCAGCCGAGCCAGTCCTCCGGCATCGCCTTCGACGTCACGGACAACAACACCACCAGCGGCTGGGACGACGTCCAGATCAGCAACAACACGCTGACGCGCGACGACGCCGGCGGCATCTACATCGGCTCGCTGGTGGGCCTGAACCACGACATCAACACCACCAACGTCGTCATCGACGGCAACACGCTCACCGACATGGGCGGCAACGACATCGTCTGTGTCTTCTGCGCCTCACCGGTCATCCAGAACAACGTCGCCACCGACAACGGCTACCGCTACTCCGGCGCCGGCCTGTGGAACGGCTGGACCACCAACGCGGTCTTCCAGAACAACGAGGTCTCCCGCCAGTACCGCAACTTCGTCGACGGCCAGGCCTTCGACATCGACAACAACAACTCCGGCACCGTCATCCAGTACAACTGGAGCCACGACAACCCGTTCGGCTTCACGGAGTGGTGCTGCCGCAGCGGCTTCGGCGCCAAGTCCTCGGTGATCCGCTACAACATCAGCCAGAACGACGGCGCTTCCAACGCGGTCTTCCCCGGCATGGGCGGCGTCGACAGCAACACCACCGCCCAGGTGTACAACAACACCATCTACATGGGCGAGGGCGACAACGGCGGCGTGACCGGCGGCACCCCGAACAGCACGGTCGCCTTCTCGAACAACATCGTCTACAAGCTGGGGACCGGCGGCTACTCCACCACCAGAACGACGTGGACCCACAACCTGTTCTACGGCAACCACCCCGCCAGCGAACCGGCCGACTCGGCGAAGATCACCGCGGACCCGCTGTTCGTGAACCCGGGCGCCGGCGGAACGGGCCGGGCCTCGGCCGCCGTATACAAACTGCGCGGCGGCTCCCCCGCCCTCGGCGCGGGCGCGGTCATCTCGTCCAACGGCGGCCAGGACTACTTCGGCAACACCGTCTCCGCCACCGCCGCGCCCAACATCGGCGCCTACAACGGCCCGGCCGTCTCCGGCCCCACCGCTCACACGGGCGCGTACTGGCCGCTGGAGGAAGGTTCCGGCACCGCCACCGCCGACCTGACCGGCGGCGCCAACAACGGCACCCTGCAAGCAGGGGCCTCCTGGACGACCGGCAAGGTGGGCGCGGGCGCCGTCAACCTGACCGGCGCGAGCAACTCCTGGGTGGACGTCCCCACCACCGCCCTCGACACCAGCGGCAGCTACACGGTCTCCGCCTGGGTGAAGCCGAACAGCCTCACCGGCAACCAGACCTACGCGAGCATCGACGGCTCGGCCATCAGCCCCTTCTACCTCCAGCTGACGGGCGGCACCTTCGCCTTCACCGTCCGCAGCGCCGACTCGACCGGCGCCACGTTCAAGCAGGTCACCGGCGGCAGCCCCGCCACCGGCACCTGGTACCACCTGACCGGCGTGTACGACAACAGCGCGCACACCATCGCGCTGTACGTGAACGGCCAGCTCCAGGGCACCACGGCGTTCTCGTCACCGTGGAAGGCCACCGGTCACACCACGATCGGCCGGGCCAAGTGGAACGGCGGGAACGTCGACTTCGCCAACGGGGCCATCGACGACGTACGCATGATCCCCCGGGCCCTCACCGCCCGCGAGGCGTACGCCCTCGGGACCGGCGCCGCCGGCTACTACCAGCTCGACGAGGGCAGCGGCCCCACCGTCACCAACCTGCTCGGCAACACCGACGACGGCTACACCGAGGGCAACGCCACCTGGGCGGGCGGCGGCAAGGTCGGCAGCGACTCGCTCAGCCTCGACGGCACCGCCGTCACCATGGCGGTCGTCCCGTCCTCGGTGATCGACACCAGCCAGAGCTACACGGTCGGTGCCTGGGTGAAGCTGAACTCCGTCAGCGGCAACAACCAGACCTTCGCCAGCCTCGTCGGCGGCAAGGTCAGCCCCTTCTACCTGCAACTGTCAGGAGGCAAGTTCACCTTCGTCACCCGGGCCTCCGACGCGAACGCGTCCGCGGCCACGACGGTGACGGCCGGCTCGGCGGCGACCACGGGCACCTGGTACCACGTCCTCGGCGTGTACGACAGCGGCGCCCAGACGATCTCCCTGTACGTCAACGGCACCCTCCAGGGCAGCACGTCGTTCACCTCCCCCTGGAAGGCGGTCGGCGCCACTCTCATCGGCGCCGGCACGTACAACCAGGGACCGGTGGACTTCACCAACGGCCAGATCGACGACGTCCACTTCTACAACCGGGTTCTCAGCACCGCTGAGATCCAGACGCTCGCCGCCGGCTGACCCGGCGGCGGGACGGGACGGGTGCCCACCCGGGGCATGAGGGTGCTCCGGGCCGGGCGCCCGTCCCCCTTCGGACGGCCCCACAAGAGACAAGAGAGGAGTCGGCGATGAGCACGTCGACGCGGCACCGGCCCCGGACACCGGCGAAGAACCGGGCGCGCGGCAACGTGCCGCTCTGGGTGATAGCCATCACCGCGCTGGTGGCCGCGGCGGTCATCGCGGTGGCCGCTCTGCTGCCCGGCCCGCGGCACAGCCGGCCACCGGCCGCCGCACCGGCTCCCCCGGTCACGGCCGTGGCGGCGACGATCGACGGCCAGGACATCCCGGTACGCGAACTCGTCCTCTACCTCGCCCAGGAGCGATCGGCGACCTTCACCCACTTCCGCCAGAAGTTCGGCGCCGAGGACGGCCCCGAGTTCTGGACCACCGAGCACGACGGCCAGACACCCGCCGCTTATCTCCGCGAGCGGGCCCTCGCCGACGTCACCCGGGTCACCGTCGAGCTGAACCTGGCCCACCGCCAGGGTCTCCTGGCGGACTCCGGATACGACGCCTTCCTGCGCAACTGGCAGGCGGAGAACGCCCGTCGCCGCACCGCCGTCACCACCCACCAGGTCATCTACGGCCCGGTGCAGTACACCGAGTCGAACTACTTCACCTACGTCCTGAACAACCTCGCCGCCGCCCTCCGGGACAGGCTCACGGACACCCGGGCCATCACCACGCCGGACAGCGCCCTTCGCTCCTACTTCTCCGCCCACCGCGGCGACTTCCCGCACCGGTCGTTCGCCGCGGCGCACGAAGAGGTCCGCCAGGCGTACGTCCTGGACCGGTACCGGGCGTTGATCGGACGCCTCGCGGGATCGGCTCGAGTCCGCGTGCACCACGCGGTGTTCGACGCCGTCCCGGTCATCTGAAGCGGCCGTACCACCGAACGCGCCGCCGGCCTCGCCACAGGGCGAAGCGCGACGGCGCCGGTGGTTCGGATCAGGCTCCGGGTGTCAGCTCCTGGTCCACTGCTGGTTGCTGCCGCCGTTGCAGTACCAGACGTCGACCGACGTGCCGTTGCCGGTGCCCGCTCCGGCCGCGTCCAGGCAGAGCGCCGGGTTCGCGGCGCTGGTCACGGAGAGGTCCGCGTTCACGTTCCACTGCTGTGCCGCCGTGCCGGTGCAGTCGGTGATGACCACGGGGTCCCCCGCCGTGGCTCCGCTGCCTCCCACGGTCATGCACTTGTTGCCGTAGACGGTGAGCTGCTTGTCCGCGTTCCAGTTCCAGGTCTGGTTGCCGCCGGCGTTGCAGTCCCAGAGGTCGAGCTGGGTGCCGTTGGTCGTGCTGAAGCCGGGCACGTCGACGCAGCGGTTCGAGGCCACTCCCCGCAGGACCTCGCCGGGAGGGGCGGGCGGCTGGTCGTTGACGGGCGGGGTCTTGCCGAAGCCGTAGCCCCAGCGCAGCAGGGCGACTCCGGTGGCGCTGTTGTCCACCAGGTTGCCGTCGGCGTCCAGCGACTCGATCGAGTAGGAGTCACCGAAGCGCAGCCCCGGCCAGTACACCAGCCCCATCCCCTTGCTGCGGGCGGTGTTGGCCACGGACGCGAGGTACGAGGTGTAGATGTTGCCGTTCCAGGCGCCGTAGTTGAGGCCGATGGTCATCGGGGAGCCGGCCTCGTCGATGATGGTGCGGCCGGTGTACTTGCCGAGGCGGGCTTCAAGGTCGGCGGTCCAGTCCGACTGCTTGGTGTAGCTGTTCCAGAAGCCGTAGAAGTGCAACGACAGCAGGGTTCCGCGCAGTTCGGGGGCCGCGCCGACGCCGGTGACGTTGTCGTTGTAGCCGGTGCCGCTGATCACGACCCGGCCGCGCGGGACGTCCTTGTGCCGGGCCAGCCAGCCGCTGGTGACGGACACCCACTGGTCCAGGGTGTAGCCGTGCGGCTCGTTCATGGGCTCGAAGTAGACCCGCGGGTTGTACTTGTACTCCCGCACCACGGTGTCCCACATCGTCGTCCAGGCCGCCGTGTCGTCGACGAACCCGTCCTTGCTGGAGTCGGCCTCCCAGTAGCTGACGATGACCTTGTCACCGGAGGCCGTGGCCGCGTCGATCGTCGCCCGGTACGACTTCCACCAGGTGGTGCCCACGCTCGCCGGGTTGATCGGCAGCCGCAGCGTGTTGGCGCCCAGGTTCTTCCTGAACCCGCTCACCATCTTCTGCGTGGTGCGGTACACGGTGCGGTAGCTGTCGGTCACCTTCAGCCCGCTCGGCACGACGGCGTCACTGGCGTAGTTGTCGCGCGGGTCGGCCCAGTTCACCCCGCGGAAGTCACTGGTGCCGCCCTTCGGCGCGGGTTTCACCGGAGCGTACGAGGCGGCCGCCTTCGCGGAGTCCTGCTGGGCGAGGGCGGGCCCGGGGGCGGTCAGCAACAGGAGCGTCGCGCCGAAGCCGGCCATGAGCACACTGGCCAGTCTTCGCGACCTCGTCGGGGTCTTGGTCATGTCGTCTCCAGTGACGGGAAAACGTGGAGGGCGGAGTGCGGGTTCGTCACCTGAGCCGAGCCACGGATGAGAACACGGTCTGGTCCAGATGTCCCAGACCCTGCGTAGACCTGCGTAAACCGGCCATGGTTACGTAACCATGGCCCGGACACTCGCACGACGCGCGCGCCGGTGACAAGACCCGTGACGCTTCCGAAACACGCCGGAATCCCGCGGGACCCGAAGTGGGGCCACCGAACCACGCGCCTCACCGCACATACGTGGGGGAACGAGAGGTTTTGTCTCCACGGTGGCCCGATCTCTCCACTCTCTCCACGGTGGCCCGATCCTCGCCCCTATGGCGACGCGCCGCGAGGGAGGCGAAAATGGGAACGGAACAGGAGCCAGCCGGTCACCGGACAGGTGACCGGCGGACTCGTCGAAGACTCCGGACGCCGCGAGCGGGAGAGTCAGGGCACTCCCGCGGGTGCGGGCAGGAACACAGGTGATCGTTCATGTGCCGATGGCTCGCCTACTCGGGAACACCCCTGCTTCTCGACACCATCCTCTACAGACCGGCCCACTCGCTGATCGATCAGAGCCTCCACTCGCGACTGGGTGTCGAGACGACGAACGGCGACGGTTTCGGCGTCGGATGGTACGCACAGGAGAGCATCGGCACCCCGGCCCTGTTCACGGACGTCGGCCCCGCCTGGAACAACCGCAACCTGCGGGAGCTCGCGGATCATGTGCGCTCCCCGTTGTTCTTCGCCCATATCCGGGCGACGACCGGCACCGCGGTGCAGCAGACGAACTGCCACCCGTTCCGGCACGGCCGCTGGATGTGGATGCACAACGGCGCCATCGCGGATTTCCACCTCGTGCGCCGCGACCTGTCCCTGCTCGTCGCCCCCGGGCTGTACTCCGACATCGAAGGGACCACGGACTCGGAGCTGATGTTCTACCTGGCCCTCACCTTCGGCCTGGACCAGGATCCGCCGGGCGCGGTGTCCCGGATGGTGGGTGCGGTGGAGCGCATCGGCCGCGGCCACGGCGTGGAGTTCCCGCTGCAGATGACGGTCGGCGTGACCGACGGCGAACGCGTGTGGGCCTTCCGCTACTCGAGCGAGGGCGCGTCCCGGTCCCTGTTCTACAGCACCCGGGTGGACGCACTGCGCAAACTGCACCCCGATGCGGCGTTCCTGCGGGAGGTGTCCGACGACACCCGCCTCATCGTCTCCGAGCCTCTCGGCGACCTGCCCGGCGCCTGGAACGAGGTACCGGAGAGCAGCTACAGCGTCATACAGGACGGGGCGGACGACCTCCATCCCTTCGTCCCGGAACCTGCGTGACCGACGGGTCGGCTGTTCCTCACCGACCGCTCTTGCCCCGGCCGGCGCCCGTGCCGCCGCGACTGGGCTTGGCGGGTGCGGTCTTCCTGCGCGTGGCCTTCTGCGCGCCCGCGGAAGCCTTCGCCGACGCTTGCGAGGACGCCTTCGGCGACGCCTGCGACGACGTGGGCCGGGCCGGTGCGGTGGACCACTTGAACTCGATCTCCAGCTCGATCTCCCCGTCCCCTACCTCCACTTCCATCTCGCTGCGGAGGTCGTCGGGAATCCGCAGGCTCAGCGTTCCGGGGCCGAGTTCCAGTTCGGCCTCCCCGCCGTCTCTCAGCGCGGCGGCGAGCGCGGTGAGCCGGTCGGCCGCCTCGATGCGCGACAGCGAACTCTTCTGCTCGAATTTGAGATCCTTCACGGGTGCCTCCGATCCGCAAAACAGGACATAACTCCAATTCTGCGGCCTCGGGCGAGATCGGACATCCGCACGCCAAGAGGCGACCCCTCGCCGAACGGCATCCGTTCCGATTCTCAATGCGGTGAAACCCCGCCGAACAGGTGCGACCCGGCGCTATCTTCATTCTTCTGAGTGGTCGTCACCCGGGTTCAGCGCCTTGGTGGCGAGTGCGAACGGGGGAACAGTGGTGGCTTCACTCAAGCATCTTGTCGTCGTGGTGCCCGGAATCGGGGGGAGTGTCCTGCAGACGGCGGAGGGGGCCGCCCGCTGGGACGAGCACCGCCGGCGGTTCGCCGCCGCGGTCACCCGGCCGCACCGGCTGGGCCTGGATACGCATCCGGACCTGGTCCCGGTCGGGCTGATGCCGGACATCACGCTGGTCGGCCCTTTCGTCGTCCCCGGCTACGACGGCTTGGTGCGCAAGATCCGCAACCGCTTCGATGACGTCCAGGTGGATGTCTCTCTGCCTGGGCGCGAACCGGACCACCGCGCCGACCTGGTCCTCTTCCCGTACGACTTCCGGCACAGCATCCGGCACGCGGCCGAGCGCCTGGCCGCCGATGTGGCTGCCCGTCTGAGCGGCGAGCACTCCGGAGCACGCCGACGGCGCGTGATCGTGGTCGCGCACTCCATGGGTGGACTGGTCGCCCGCTACTGGCTGGGCCCCCTGGGCGGCGCGGCCCACTGTGCCGCGCTGATCACCCTCGGCACGCCGCACCGCGGCGCCCCCAAGGCGCTGGATGTCCTGGCGAACGGGCTGAAGGTGGGCCCCAAACGGCTGGCCGGACTCACCGAGGTACTGCGCCAGTGGCCGTCGGCGTACGAACTCCTGCCGCGCTATCAGACGGTGGCGCGGCCGGACGGCGTAGAGCCGCTCAGGCCCTACGAGTTGGAGGAGGGCACGGGGGCAGACGGCACGGGGCCAGATGCCCTTGTCGACGCGTCGTTCGTCTCGCGAGCGAAAACCGCCTTCGGCGTTCACCAGGACATCGAGGCGGCCTGGACCGAGCTGCTGGGCAGCCCCGACTGCCCTGAGGTGACAGCCGCGTTCGGCCGCGGACACGCCACCCTTCAACAAGCCCTGCTCTCGCCTGCCGGGCTGTCGGTGACGAAGGGCGCACCGAGCTGGCTGCCCAACCCCGACTGGCTCGGCGACGGCACTGTCCCCGCGATCTCCGCCATCCCCATCGAGCAGCGGGACATGCGCGCCCGCAGGGCAGTGCCGGAGCGTCATATGGCACTCGCCTCCTCGTCGGTGGTGGTCGACATGCTGACGGAGTACGCCGGTGCATCACTCGAGTCCGTACGCGGCGACGAGCCCGACCGCCCCTGGCTCGGGCTCGACCTGGACGACACCGCCCTGTCCGGCGACCCGGTCGCGGTCGGCGTGACCCTCCACGGCGTACAGGCCGACGAACGGACGCACGTACGGATACGACTCCGCGCACGCGACAGCCGGCAGAAGGGCGCCACAGCATGGCTGCCGTGCACCAGGTCTGGCGACGACCAGTGGCGGGCGGATCTCCTGCCGCCGGGTGCCGGGACATACACGGTGGAGGTCGCGGCCACGGGTGTGCCGGTGGTGGACCGTCTTCAGGCCGGGGACGTCCTGGGCGTGGTGGACGCGGGGTATGAGGGAGCGGGCTCGTGAGTACGGCGTGGCGCCGATGGGCGAGCAGCGATCCCGGCGCTCTGATCGAGTACGTCCAGCGCGGTCGTCCGGGCGAGCGCAAGAGCGGGGCTCCGGCCGACCTCCTCGGCACCGCTCTGCCCGCCCCCGGGGACGGCCCTCCCGCCGCTCGCGCACGCGCCCTGTACGAGGCCTTCGCCGCTCTCCACATCCAGTACGCCGATGAGCCGACCACCAGTGATCCCGGCCGACAGACCATCCGGCCACCCGACCAGGTGCTCCGCCGTCCACGCCACGGCACCTGCCTGGATCTCGCGGTCACCTTCGCCGGAGCGTGCCTGGACGCCGGGCTCCATCCGCTGATCATCGTCCTGGCCGGTGCCAAGGCGGGCGATCCGGCGCATGCGCTGGTCGCCGTCCGGCTCGACGGCAACTGGTCCAACCGCGCGCACCGGGACTACCGCTGGGACGAAGAGGAACCCGACTGGCGGACTCTGCCACCGGACTTCATCGACGAGCTCGCCGAGAACGAGGACTCCCCCGGCGCGTTCCTCGCCGTCGACATCACCGGCGTCGCCTCCCGTGCCGACGCGGCCGACCCGCGCAGGCGGGAACCGCAGCCCTGGGCCGAGTCGGTCGCCCATGGCGCCGCGCTCCTGCGGGAGGCGGCCGAGGACCGCTGGAGCGTGACGATCGACGTCGGTCTCGGCTACGAGCACTGCGAACCACACCCGCTGCCCTACCAGCCGAGCACCGATGTCCTCGCACCGCCCTATCTGCCGGTACCGGCGACGCTGGCGGCGGACGAGGGCAACAGCGGCCCGCTCAAGTTCCTGTGGGCCCGCCATGACGCCATCCGCTTCCATCCACGGGACGAACTCGACTTCCTCCAGGACTGGTTCCAGGCCCCCGACCCGCTGGGACCGCGCACCCGGATCGTCCTGCTGCACGGCGTCGGCGGAGCGGGAAAGACCCGCCTGGCCGCGGAACTCGCCCACCGGCTCTCCGCCACCGGCTGGTACACCGGTTTCCTCGTCCGCGACCCCGACCCCCAGGACCGGGCCTGGCTGAGCGACGTCGCCTCCCCGCTGCTGGTCGTCGTCGACTACGTCGAGGACCGCAAGTCCGGCGACGTCATCAACGTACTGCGCACCCTGCGGGAGCGCGAAGCTCCCACCTGTCTGCTGTTGACCGCGCGAACAGTCAGCGGCTGGTGGGAGGAGGAGATCGCGGTGGCCCTGAAGGAGGACGGCCATCCCTACGCCCTGCACGACAGCGCTCTGGCGGCCCGTCACCCCCGCCAGACGGGCGTCTACCGGGCGGCGGTGCGCTCCTTCGGCGGATCTGAACTCGTCGCCATGGGCAGCGCCCCGCCTCCCGACCCCGACTCCGGCAGGTGGACCACGCTGGATCTGGTGATGCTCGCCTGGCTCGCCGCCCGGGCGGACGGCACCGGGGCGGCTCCTCCCTCGGCTCCCCCCTCGACTCCTACCTCGGAAAAGGACCTGTACGAGAAGATCCTCGACCACGAACTGGGCTACTGGGTACGGGCGTACAAGGCCCGGGTCGGCATGCCGTCGAAGCGAACGAAAGCGATGCTGCGCGAGGCCGGAGCCTGCCTGAGTCTTCTGGCGCCGCAGGAGGAACGGCTCGACCACACCCTCAAAGCCGTCAGAGGACTGGCCAACGACGGCACGCGGCGCGACGAGATAGCCGCCCTGCTCGCGGACCTTCTGCCGGCCGCTCCCGAAGACGGCACGCTGGCGGTCCGGCCGGACCCGCTGGGCACCCATCTCGCATCCAGCGTGTTCAGCACGGATCGGGCGCTGCTTCGGGCGTGCTTGAAGGAAGCAGACGAGGACGAGCAGTTGAACGCGTGTGTCGGCGTCTCACGGTTCGCGTCGTCACACGACGAATCCACCATGGCGGACATCGCTCAGGCCGCCCTGGAAGCCGCCCCCGGCTTGTGGCAGCCGGCACTCTCGGTGGCGGCGACGCAGGGGGGCGTCTTCGTCAGGGCTTTGGAGCGGTTCGCCGAGGCGGAGGGAACGCCATTGCCGTTGGCCGAGCTGGCTTCGACGGTGCCCACTGGCCACAGCACACTGCGCGGCCTCGCGCTTATCGCCGCGACACGCTCTGCGCCCGATGACGCTGGCGATATGTCTGAGGAAGTAAAAGCGGCCCGGGCATCGTGGCTCAACAACCTGTCTGTCCGTCAGAGCGAGGTAGGCGACCGCGACGCAGCACTCACCTCCATCACCGAAGCCACCGAGCTCTACCGCACCCTCGCCCAGACCAACCCCGCCGCCTTCCTCCCCCACCTCGCCATGTCCCTCAACAACCTCTCAGTCCAACAGAACGAAGTAGGCAACCGCGACGCAGCACTCACCTCCATCACCGAAGCCGTCGACATCCGCCGCACCCTCGCCCAGACCAACCCCGCCGCCTTCCTCCCCAACCTCGCCGGATCCCTCAACAACCTCTCAGTCCAGCAGAGCGAAGTAGGCGACCGCGAGGCAGCACTCACCTCCATCACCGAAGCCGTCGGCATCTACCGCACCCTCGCCCAGACCAACCCCGCCGCCTTCCTCCCCGACCTCGCCATGTCCCTCAACAACCTCTCCAACCAGCAGAGCGGCACCGGGGACCGCGCCGCAGCACTCACCTCCATCACCGAAGCCGTCGGCATCTACCGCAGCCTCACCCAGACCAACCCCGCCGCCTTCCTCCCCAACCTCGCCATGTCCCTCAACAACCTCTCCAACCAGCAGAGCGAAGTAGGCGACCACGACGATGCCTCGCGCACCTACGACCAGGTGATCTCGGAACTCCCCTCCGGCCCCCAAGCCGAACTCCTCGTTGCGCGTGCCCGGTGGCGCCACCTCCGTGACGATCACACCGGTGCGGCGTCAGATCTCCTCTCAGCAGCGCACCGCGCGGACGAAACAACGGAATCCGCCTGGACCGGCCGTTCCCGCCGTGCCGTCCGCCAACTCACCGAAGAACTGGGGCGACACGTACTCGCCCGACAAGCGCTGGAGCCAAAGCTCCCCGACCTGCCCACCTGGTCGAAGGACGAACTCCCACCCGAGACCATCAGCCGTATCAATGGCTGGCTTTCCGCCCGCAGTTGGCCTGAGCAGGAGAGCTTCATTCAGCAGTCCTATCCGCTCCTTGCGGCGCCGGAAGGACGAGCTGCTCTCGACCTCACCCGTGCGCTGTACCCGGAAGCCACAGGCCTCAACTACCTCGCGGCCATACTCGACGCCGCACAAGAACGAGGCCTTGACCAGGTACTCGAAGAACTCCGAGAGACCAACGCCAGGTCCGCTCTGGTCTCCGAATGGCTCGCCACCCCTACCTGGCCGGAAGATCTGGAATTCCTCAGGAGCCACCCGCAACTGGCCGACGACCCCGCCGTACGGGAACTGCTCACCTCACAATGGGGTGACCCGGCGTCAAGCCAACACCTGGGCATTCTCCAGCTCACCGACCACCTTCCCGCACCCGACGTCTACGACGCGATCACCGATCCCACGACGGCGGTCGACACGGCCATGGAGTTCATCGAGCAAGGACGACCGGACGCACTCCTCCCGCTCTTCCTCGCATCCCCAACCCTCACGCAGATGCCGTTCGTCAGTCCGTACCTGCTTTCCGTGTACACCGTGTTCTCGGCCCCGGGCACCGACAGCCCGTCCCCCGCCGACCTCAGCAGGGAAGCCGCAGCGCAGGGCTCCGAGGTACAGCGAGGGGCCGGCGCGGCCCGTCTCCGCCGGCTTGCCCAGCGCCGCCCGGACCACGCGACCACGCTGCTCCAGCTGGCCACCGCCCTCACCACAGCCGCGCCGACGCCGGCCTCTCAGAGCGAAACCGCCTCCGATGCCGAATGAGGAACAACAGCTCCCACCCTCCGGGTCACCGCGCAAACTCACGGTGGAAGAGATCACGTACCTCAGCAACATGGGTCGGCTCTTCCACTCAGCACCCGGCTACCAAGCCATGCAAGACGCTCTCGACGCGGCCCTCAAAGCCGTACGGCGACACCGTGCCGACGGCGTGAGCTGGCCGGACCTCACTCGTGCCCTCGGCATCCCACAGGAAGAACTCCTGCACCGCATGCGGGAGACGACCGACAAACCGCGCCCGACACCTCCCCCGTCTGTCACAACGACCGTGATCGGCGACCGCCTCCTCCGGGACCCACTACGCCCTCCGACCGGTCACACGCGACCGCCCCCGTTGGAACTGCTGAGTCAGGCATGGTCCCCCTCGATCTCCGCCCACTCGTCGCAGAACTCGCTCTTCTCCGCCACCATCCACCCGCAAGACCACGATGTGGGACTCATCCCCCCAGGGGGCGCCGCCCCGAGAGTGCTGTTCATCTCCGGTGATCCACGCCCTGGACGCAACGACTTCGGCGCCGAGGCGGCATGCATCCGGCAGGTGGTCGGGGCGAGTTACATGCAACTGACCGAGATGGCATCGGTCAGACTCGCCGAAATCTGCCCCGCCTTGGACAGATACAGACCTACCGTTCTGCACATCGCGGCGCACAGCTCGTTCGGAGGGATCCACCTCACCCAGGACAGCGACAGCGGAGACCTCTGCATCGCGTACGAGACCTTGTGCGCGGAGATCTCCCGTGTCCGCCACCCGCCCCGCCTCGCCGTGCTGAACTTCTGCGGCTCCACCGCGCTGGCCGACGAGATGGCGCTGGCCGTGACGACAGTGATCAGCTGGCCGCACGCCGTGGACGACGGGCAGGCCCGGACCTTCGCGAGGCAGTTGTACCAATCGCTGGCCGTCCGGCGCTCCGTAGCGGAGAGCTGCAAGGACGCGGAAGCGGAGCTGAGGGGCCCGCATCCGGATCTGCCACTCCCTCTCACCCACGGCGATGCGACGGCCCACATCTTCTGAACCGTCGTCGAGGTCACCGCCGACACCCGGGACGCGGTCACCCCTTAGCGGGACGTTACAGGCCATACGGATGCGAGGGAGGCTCCCGGTCCGTACCGTCGAAGCAGGAGGACTGTCCATGCGTTCCCGTTCCCGTTCCCGTCCCCGTTCCCATTCCCGACGTACGACGGCAGGTGCCGCCCTGAGCGCGGCCGTTGCGCTGGTTCTGCTCGCCGTCGGCTGCTCCAGCACCACGAGCGGGGAGAAACCCGCCAAGAGCACGCAGAGCAGCGGCGGCGGCACGGACAAGCCGGTCGTCCTGTCGCTGGCGACACCGATGGGCGCGAGTGAGGAGTTCGACGCCTTCCTGCGGAACGTGAGGACGCTGTCCCACGGCTCGATCCGGATCTCCGCCGAGTTCGACGCCCACCATGAGGAGGGGCCGGACTTCGAGGAGCAACTGCTCAATGACGTGCAGGCCGGGCGGGTCGATCTGGCCGCCCTCGGCAGTCGGGTCTTCGACATCCACCGGGCCCCTGCCCTGGGCGCCCTGACCGCACCCCTGCTGATCAACAGCTTCGACGCCGAGGAGAAGGTCCTCGGCGCACCCGTAGCCCAGCAGATGATCCGCGAGGTCGACGGCGGCGGCCTCACCGGCGTGGGTCTGCTCCCGGGCAGCCTGCGCCGCCCCTTCGGCGCCGGGACACCACTGCTCGGTCCGCAGGACTACAAGGGACGCACGATCGGCATCCAGGAGTCCAAGGTCGCCGACTCCACCATGCGGGCCCTCGGAGCGAAGCCGGAATGGTTCGGCGCGGGCGGCTCGGTGGCCGGTTTCGACGGGTTCGAGCAACAGATCGGATCTGTCAACGGGAGCCGTTACGACGAAGCGGGGATGATCGGCACCGCCAACGTCGTTCTGTGGCCCCGCCCGATCGTCCTGGTCGCCAACACCAAGGCCGTCGAGCGGCTCGGCGAGGACCGGCGCAAGCTGTTGCGGGAGGCGGCGCGGCAGGCGGTGCACGGCGCCGGCGCGGACTTGCGCGCAGAGGAGAACAGGGACCTGGAGAGCCTCTGCGCCCGGGGCCAGAAGTTCGCCGCCGCGAGCCCGGCCCAACTGGCCGCACTGCGCAAGGCGGTTCGGCCGGTGTACGACCGGCTGTCCCGCGACCGGCAGACCAAGGAATACCTCGACACCATCACCACCCTGGTACGGGAGGTACCGACTGAGCCGCCTGTGTCCTGCCCGGGCTGACGCCTACGCCGAAGCGACGATCTGTCAGAGCGGTTCCTCCCAATCACCTTTTGGGACCCGCCCGGGTCCCTCCGACGTCGCCCCACCGTGTCCGCGCACCCGCCGCACGGGTATCAGTGCCGAACACCGTCGGCCTGCCTGGACGCGTCTGCGCCCGTCCGGTCCCTGTACAGCCTCTGCACACACGGCCCCTGGGTCCTGGCATCGGCCCTCAACGCAGTCGCCCAGGCGGCGAGCGAGGCCCCGGGCACGCGCACCCGTGTCGGCCTTACGCGGGCCGTTGTCGGTCGGCTGACGAGGTGTCGGGACGCGCGCGACGACGACCGCGCCGCCGCGTGTGCCGGGCGCAGCCGTGAAGCCGGTGACGCGACGGGAGAGCCGCGTCACCGGCTGGAAGGGCGGCCCTGGGCGGACCCGGTCTCCTACGAGGGGATGGTCGTCTCCTGCCGGGCCTTCGGCGACGACAGCCGCCCGCGGATCAGTGCGAAGGCCACCACTCCCGCGGCCACCAGGGTGGACAGGACCACCTGGTCCCGGCCGCCGCCGGAGGCGGTGTCGGTGAGCATGTAGCCGAGCACGAACACGATCAGCGCGATGGTCGCCCAGGTCAGGTACGGGAAGAGCCACATGCGCACGACGAGCTTCTCCGGCGCCTCGGCCTGGATGATCCGGCGCATGCGCAGTTGCGAGAAGCAGATGACGAGCCAGACGAACAGGGCGATGGCACCGGAGGAGTTGAGCAGGAAGAGGAAGACGGTGTCGGGCCAGGCGTAGTTGAAGAACACGGCGACGAAGCCGAAGACGACCGAGGCGAGGATCGCGGCCTGCGGCACGCCCTGGCGCTTGGTGCGGCCGAAGGCGGCGGGGGCGTCGCCGCGGCGGCCGAGGGAGAAGGCCATGCGGGAGGCGGTGTAGAGGCCGGAGTTCAGGCAGGACAGCACGGAGGTGAGCACGATGAAGTTCATGACCTGCCCGGCGTGCGCGATGCCGAGGGAGTCCAGGGCGGCGACGTACGAGCCGTCCTTGGTGATGGCCGGGGAGTTCCAGGGCAGCAGGGTCAGCACGATGAAGATCGAGCCGAGGTAGAACACGCCGATCCGCCAGATGACGCTGTTGGTGGCCTTGGTGACCGCGCGCTGCGGGTCCTCGGACTCCCCCGCCGCCAGGGTGACGATCTCGCTGCCCATGAACGAGAAGACCACCATCAGTACGCCGGTGAGGATCTTGCCGGGTCCGTTGGGCAGGAAGCCGCCGTGCGCGGTGAGGTTGGACAGCCCCGCGGTGTCGCTGTGCGTGCCCGGCAGGACTCCGAAGACCGCGAGGAGGCCGACCCCGATGAACGCCACGATCGCGACGACCTTGATCCCGGCGAACCAGAACTCGAACTCGCCGTAGGAGGAGACCGAGGCGAGGTTGGAGACGGTCAGCACGACCATCACGATCAGGGCCCAGGCCCACTGCGGTACGCCCGGTATCCAGCTCTCCAGGATCTTCGCGCCGGCGGTCGCCTCCACGGCGAGCACCACGACCCAGAAGAACCAGTACAGCCAGCCGATGGAGAAGCCGGCCCAGCGGCCGAGCGCGCGGTCGGCGTAGGCGGAGAACGAGCCGGAGGTCGGGTTCGCGGCGGCCATCTCCCCCAGCATGCGCATCACGAGTACGACCAGGGCGCCCACGAGGGCGTACGACACCAGGATGCCGGGTCCCGCGGCGGCGATGCCCGAGCCGGAGCCGACGAACAGGCCCGCTCCGATCACACCGCCGATCGCGATCATCGACAGATGGCGGTTCTTCAGTCCGGCCTGCAGGCCGGATCCGGCTGGGGTGTCGTGGGTGGTGGTGACCGTGTCGGGGGCGGGGGCAGGGGGACGTGTTGTCATCTCGACATCCAGGGGGCTGGCGGGAAATGGGGACGATTCCGGTGAGATCGGACGGAGCTGGCCGTGCGGATTCCGCCGGGCGGGGCGCGCGGGGGTGCCGGGTCGGGGGGTGGTGATCACGGACGCGGGGAGGGCATGGTGGACCACGACCGGAGGCCGATGTCCGCTGCATCGGCCGCCCGGTGACGCTCAGGAAAATAGTTCAGGGCGATCAGAAAAAACAAGAGACCCAAGCGGCCGAGCGACGGCATCCGCGCGCCGCCCGCCGGGGAAACGGCCCCCTCAGGCACACGCGCGCTCCCCCGTCGACGTACCCCGCAGACACGCCCACGGGGAGGTGAATCCCCAGCTCAGGGCCATGACGCCCCGAGCGCCGGATCACCCCTGCCCCTCACCGCCGTACCGGTCGCGGCAAGGTCTTGTTTAACTGTTCACCTTGCTCTAATTTTTCCCCCAGCTGCGCCCCCGCTTTTCCCCAGCCGCCGTCCCCCGCCCCTGGGAGCCCCTGTGCACCACACCCGCGCGAGCCCTCCTCCGGGTGCCGGGACCGCGTTCAGCAGGCCGTTAGGGTGGCGTCGTGGTGAATGCAGCGGGCAAGTTCGGGCCGTACAACCAGCCGGGCCCGGCTCGGGCGGCGTCGGTCACCGGCGTGGGACACGCCCGCGCCCTGCCCGGCGGGGGCCAGAACGGATCCGATCTCGTCCGGTCGAGAATCGCGCTGCGGGTACGCCTGCGCTCCGTGCGGCCGGGGGACCGGCTCCCGGATGCCGGGGTCCTCGCCGAGGAACTGGGGATCAGCGAGATCACCGTCCGCCGCGCGCTGGAGGGGATGTGCCAGGACGGCCTGCTCGACCGCCGACGCGGACGGGCGGGCGGCACCTTCGTCGCGCAGGAGTGGGACACCGTCGTCGCCGTGATGCATGACGCCGAGGAGGCCGCCGCACTGGACGCCTTCCATCTGCTGCTGGAATGCGGCCTCGTGGCGCACAGCTCGGGTGAGGTCCCGGCCGAGCGGCTGGAGGGGCTCCGGGCGCTGGTCGAGGAGACGGAGCTGGCCGGCGACCCGGAGCAGCTGGCCGAGTTGGAGGCCCGCTTCCACCTGGACCTCGCGGAGACCCTCGGCGGCGCCGGAATGCGCGAGTTGGCCGCCGATCTGCTCGGCCGGCTCTGCCTGCTGCTGCCCGCGCCGCACCCCGAGGCCGTACGGGCCCAGAACCACTGCCACGCCGACCTGCTCACCGAACTGGGCCGGGGTGCGACCGATCCGGCCGTACAGGCGGTGAAGGCGCACCAGCGTTTCCGGCACCGCTGACGCCCGCTCGTGCCGGTCCGACCGTCGAGAACCCGCGCCGGCAGCCGGAGCGGCACCCATCAGGCCACCACCGCACAAGGAGTTGCCGCCATGCCCCACCCCGGAGCAGGCCCGCTGTCCCCGCCGGGTCCCGTCGGCGACGGGTCGCAGCGGCTGCGTGGCGGCGTCCTCGGCATGGCGGACATCGCGGCCGCCACGATGGCCAACGTCGGCCCGGCCATGAGCTTCTTCTTCGGTTTCGCCTTCCTGGCCACCACCGCGGGCGTGGCCTCACCCCTGACCATCGTCGCCGCGGGCATCGCGGTCGCGCTGCTCGGCAACACGCTGGCGGAGTTCTCCCGGGCGCACCCCTCGGCGGGCAGCTTCACCACCTTCGTGGGCAAGACCTTCGGGCCCGTCAGCGCGGTGACCACGGCGCTGCTGGCGGGGCTCGGCTACATCATCGCGATGGCCTCGGTCATCGCCATCTCCGGCGGGTTCGTGCAGATCACCCTGTACCACTACACCGGTGTGGACCTGCCGTGGATCATCTGGACCCTGCTGCTCACCGGGCTTGCCGTGGGCCTGATGCTGCGCGGGATCGTGGTGTCCACCAAGTGGGCCGGCTACTTCTTCGGCGTGGAGATGCTGGTCCTGGCCGTGGTCTCGGTCGCGGCGCTCGTGGAGCACCGCGGCTCCCTCTCCCTCGATCCGTTCCTGCCCGGCCACATCAGCCACGGCTTCAAGGGGCTGGCGGCGGGTTTCCCCCTGGCGGTGTACCTGTTCGTCGGCTGGGAGAACTCGGCCGCGCTCGCCGAGGAGACGGAGAACCCGCGGCGCAACGTCGGCCGCGCGGTGTTCTCCTCCATCGCGATCATGACAGTGAGCTATGTGCTCTTCGCCTACGCCACGGTGACCGGCTTCGGCTACGACGTGAACAGCCTCGGGGCCTCCCCGATCCCCTTCATCGAGGTGGCCCAGCACACCCTCGGCGCACTGGCGTTCCTCACCTACCTGGGCGGTCTGACCTCCACGCTCGGTGTGCTGGTCGCCGGCATCAACTCCCAGGCCCGCCTGGTGTTCAACGCCGGACGCGAGGGCCTGCTCCCGTCCTTCTTCGGCTATGTGCACCCCACCCGTCGTACGCCGAACAACGCGATCGTCACCTTCGCCGTCACCGCCCTGCTGATCATCGGCGGCTGGGGCCTGGGCCACCTGCTGGGGTCCGGCGGCGGCCCGATGAACCCGGTGGTCTTCTTCACCGAGTCCTCGACCCTCGGCACCATCCTGATCCTGCTGGTCTACCTCGCCTCCAACATCGCCCTGCCGCTGTACTACCGCAGATACCGGCCGCAGGAGTTCCGGCTGGTCCGGCACCTGGTGCTGCCCGCACTCGGCACCCTGGCCATCCTGGTCCCGCTGTACTACCTCGCCAAGCCGGGCCAGCCCGCCCCGTACAACTGGTTCCCCTACGCGGCACTGGCCGCCCTCGTCGCCGCCGTCGGCTACGCGGCCCTCCTGGTCCGCCGCGACCCGACCCTGGCCGAACGCGTGGGGTCCGTGGTCGCCGACGCCGACTGAAGCGCGGGACAGGACCTCACCGCGGCCCTTCGGCGAGGGCTTGTGCAAAACGTTTTGGATCCTTAACGTCCGGTTCGAACGGAAGGATCCACATGACGCGCCGACTGATCGTGACCTCCTGCTCGGTGCTCGTCGTGCCCGAGCAGGGCCCCTGCCGAGTGGAGACGGACCAGGACATCCTGGTGGAGGACGGAGTGATCGCCTGGCTGGGCCCGGCGGGCTCAGGCCCGGATGCGGCCGGGGCGGAGGCAGCCGGGGCGGATGCGGCCGGGGCGGAGGCAGCCGGGGCGGAGACCGTGGACGGCACGGGACTCGTCGCCGTACCCGGACTCGTGAACGCCCACACGCACGGCCCGATGACGCTGATGCGCGGCGCCGCCGAGGACGTGAGCGTGGAGGCCTGGTTCAACGAGCGGGTGTGGCCCATGGAGGTCAACCTCACCCCCGCCGACGTCGGCCTCGGTGCGCAGCTGGCCTGTGCCGAGATGCTGCTCAGCGGGGTGACCACGTTCGCGGACCACTACTTCCACGCCGAGCGGATCGCCGACGCCGTCGTACGCACCGGAATCCGGGCCGACATCGCGCCGACCTTCTTCAGCAGCCGGGGCCGCGCGGCCCTGGAGGAGAGCGCCGAGACCGCCGTAGCCCTGCACGGGACGGGCGACGGGCGGGTCACCGCGTCGCTGGGCCCGCACGCGCCTTACACCGTCGAGGACGCCGACCTGGTCCGCCTCGCGGAGCTGGCCCGGGAGGCGGGCCTGCGCATCCACATCCACGCGGCCGAGCACCTGGAGCAGACCGAGTCGAGTCTCGCCCGGCGCGGAGTCACCCCGATCACGGTGCTGGAGCGGACCGGTGTGCTGGACGCGGGCGCGCTGATCGCGCACGGGTGCGGCATCGTCCCGGACGACCTGCCGACGCTGGCGGCGCACCGGGACCGTACCGGCGTGGCCTGCTGCCCGAAGGTGTATCTGAAGCACGCCCTGCGTCCGCTCACCCCGGTACGGGGCCTGCTGGACGCCGGTGTCGCCGTCGGGGCCGGGACGGACGGGGCCGCCGGGCACAACACGCTGGACGTGTGGGAGGCGATGCGGCTGATCGCGCTGACCCAGAAGCAGGCCGAACGGGACGCCACCTGGATGACGGTGTCCGACACCGTCCGGCTGGCCACGCGCGGCGGCGCCCGGGCACTCGGGCTCGGCGACCGGATCGGCGCCCTTGAGCCGGGCCGCGCCGCGGACATCGTGCTGGTCGACCTGGGCGGAGCGCACTGCCGGCCGGTGCACGACCCGGTGGCGGCCCTGGTCTACAGCGCCCGTGCCAGCGATGTGCGCACGGTCGTGGTGGACGGTCGGGTCGTGGTGCGCGACGGCCGACTGCTGACGGTGGACCTGCCGGGGCTGCTGGCCGAGATCGAGGCCCGCGTACCCGCGCTGCTCGACACCTCGCACGGCAGGGCGGTGCAGCACTATGACCCGTGAGCGGGACGAGGAACCGGGGCGCCGCCGGCTGCGGCGGCCCGCGTCGATCAAGGACGTGGCGGCCGCCGCCCGTGTCAGCCCGACCACGGTGTCCCATGTGCTCAGCGGCAACCGGCCGGTCGCGGAGGAGACCGCCGAGCGGGTCCGCTCGGTCGTCAGCAGGCTCGGCTACGTCCCCGCGTCCACGGCCCGCAACCTCCAGGCCGGTTCGACCAACGTCATAGGGCTGCTGGTGCCCGACATCACCAACCAGTTCTTCGCCGAACTCGCCAAAGGTGTCGACGACGCCGCCCACGACCTGGGCTACGGGGTCATCCTCTGCAACACCGAGTTCGACCCCGACCGGGAGGACCGCTATCTGGAGATGCTCCGCGGCCGGTTCATCGACGGCATGGTGTACGCCTCCGGCTCGCCGCCCTCCCGCAACCGGCTGGCCTCGCTGCTCGGGCGGTTCCCCATCGCCCTGGCCGACGAGGTCGTCCCCGGGCTGCTGGAGCAGACCATCCTGGTCACCGCCGACCACCGCGCGGGCGGCCGGCTGATCGGACAGCACCTGCGTGAGCTGGGCCACCGCCGGGTGCTGGCGATCAGCGGGCCGGTCGACCTGGTCAGCAGCCTGGAGCGGATCGCCGGTTTCCGGGAGGCGTTCGGCGACGCGGGCGTCACCGAGGTCGAGGGCGCGTTCGTCGAACGGTCCGGCTACGACCTGGTCGCCACGGCCCTGGAGGGCGGCGGTCCGCGTCGCTTCACCGCGGTGTTCGCCGCCAACGACCTGATGGCGCTCGGCGCGATCGCCGCGCTGGAGGACGCGGGCCTGCGCGTCCCCGACGACGTCTCGGTGGCGGGCTTCGACGACATCATGCTCGCCTCCCGGGTCCACCCCCGCCTCACCACCGTCCACCAGCCCGCCTACGACGTCGGCCGCACCGCCGGCGCCCAGCTCCTCAGCTACGTCCACCGCGACGAGGTGCCCCCCGCGTCCCGGCACATCCTGCCGGTCCGGCTGAAGGTCCGCGCCAGCACGGCGCCCGTGCGCCCGGCCCGCTGACCGGGGCACCGCCGCCCCACCACACACCTCTTATGAAAGGCCGTACAGCGATGCCCCATGTCCTCGTCGTGGGTGAGTCCTGGTTCACCCACTCCGTCCACCAGAAGGGGTTCGACTCCTTCTTCACCTCCGAGTACGTCGAAGGCGCCCAGGTCTTCCTCGACGCGCTGCGCGACCGCGGCCACACGGTGACGTACGTCCCGGCGCACGAGATTGCGAGCAGAGTGCCCGCCACCGCCGAGGGACTGGACGCCTACGACGCCGTCGTGATCAGCGACGTCGGGGCCAACAGCTTCCAGCTCACCCCGCAGACCTTCGCCCACTCCCTCCCCGCGCCGGACCGCACGGAACTGCTCCGGGAATACGTCGAGCGCGGCGGCGGCCTGCTGATGGTCGGGGGCTACCTCACCTTCACCGGCATCGACGCCAAGGCCCGCTGGGGCCGCACCCCGCTGGCCGCCGCGCTGCCGGTCACCCTGTACGACCGGGACGACCGGGTGGAGCTGCCCGCCGGGGCGGCACCACGCGTCCTCGCCGGGCACCCGGTGGTCGACGGGCTCGACACGACCTGGCCGGAGCTGCTCGGCCTGAACGAGGTGGCGGTACGGGACGGCGCGGAGCTGCTCGTCGAGTGTGCGGGGCATCCGCTGCTCGCGGTGGGCGGCTACGGCGCGGGCAGGTCGGCGGCCTTCACGTCCGACCTGGCGCCGCACTGGGCCCCGCCCGCCTTCCTGGAGTGGGAGGGCTACCCCGAGCTGTGGGACCGGCTGGTCCGCTGGCTGACCGGCGCCCCGGCAACGGCAGAGTCGGAGACAGCGGCAGCGGCAGAGGCAGAGGAGGAGGCCTGATGGTCACCGCCCACATCTCGGCCGCCCCCGGCGACTTCGCTCCGGACGTGCTGATGCCCGGCGACCCGCGCCGGGCCCGCCGTATCGCGGAAACGATCCTTCAGGACGCCCGACTGGTCACGGACGTGCGCGGCATCGAGGGCTACACCGGCACGTACCGAGGGGCGCCCCTGTCCGTGCTGGCCTCGGGTATGGGCATGCCGTCCGTCACGATCTACGCCACCGAGCTCTTCCGCTTCTACGGCGTACGCCGCATCGTGCGGGTCGGCACCGCGGGCGCCCTCCCCGCCGCCGTGGGCTTGCGGGACGTCGTCGTGGCCACCGCCGCCCACACCGACTCGGCGATGGGCAGCCGCCGTATCGACGGAGTGCACCTCAGTCACACCGCCTCCTTCGGCCTCGTCGCGGCGGCCGCGCAGGCCGCCGAAGCCGGGGACGAGGACGGAGGGGGACCGCGCACGCACATCGGGCCGGTGTTCACCACCGACCACTTCTATCTGGAGCGTCCGGAGCTCTTCGAGCGGCTGGAGGCCCACGGGACCCTGGCCGTCGAGATGGAAGCCGCCGGCCTGTACGCGACCGCCGCCGCAGAAGGCGGCCAGGCGCTCGCCGTCCTGACGATCAGCGACCACGTGCGCCACCCGGAGGCGCTCACCCCGGCCGAGCGCGAGACGGACTTCGACAGGGCCGTCGCCATCGCGGCCACCGCACTGCTCCCGGAAACAAAGTCCTAACGCGAGAGCACACGGACACCCATAGCCAAAACGTTTTGCATTGCATAGCTTTCGGCCAATAGCCGAGAACAACCCTCGTAGAGACTCGTAGAGAAAGGCAATCCGGACGGTGGACAAGATCAGAATTCTGGGAGGCGTCGCGGCGCTCTCCCTCACCCTCGCCGCTTGCGGTGCCTCGACGGACTCCGGATCTTCCCAGTCCGGGACATCCGGAAAGCCGCGCATCAAGTTCGTCATCAACGGAAACCTCGGCGACCGCTCCTTCTTCGACTCCGCGTACGCGGGCCTGAAGAAGACCGAGAAAGACCTCGGTTACAGCCTGAAGGTCGTCGAGTTGGGCAGCGACCGCACGAAGTGGGCCTCCGGCTTCGAGGACGCCGCCGCCGGTGACGACTACGACGTGCTCGCCGCGGGCACCGTCGACACCGTCGGCTTCGTCTCCAAACTGGCCCCGGAATACCCGGACAAGAAGTTCTGGCTCTTCGACGGATCCGTCGACTACACGGGCAAGAGCGGCTGTTCCAACAAGTGCGCGAACGTCTACTCCGTGACCTTCAAGCAGAACGAGGCCGCTTATCTCGCCGGATTCCTCGCGGACAAACTCGTCGCCGCCAAGGCCCTTCCCGGCAGTTCCGGAAACGGGAAGGTGGGCGTGATCGGCGGAGTGCAGATCCCGGTGATCGAGGACTTCGTCGTCGGATTCAAGGCAGGCTTCAAGGCGGCGGGCGGAAATCCGTCCTCCGGTGTCCTCGTGCAGTACGTCGGCGGCGACAACCCGTTCGGCGACCCGGCGAAGGGCAAGCAGATCGCCTCGGCGATGTACGGCCAGGGCGCCGAACTGGTGTGGCCCGTCGCCGGATCCTCCGGGCTCGGCGTGTTCGAGTCGGCCGTCGCCGCCAAGCGGTACGCCTTCGGCGTCGACTCCGACCAGTACAAGACGCTCACCGACCCCGCTCAGCGGGACACCGTCGTCACCTCCATCCTCAAGAACGCCGGCAACGCCCTCTACCTGGCGGCCAAGGCGAACAAGGCCGGCACGCTCGCCTACGGGAAGCCCGCCGCCGTGGGCCTGGCCGAGGACGGCGTGGGCTACGTGGACAACGCCCACTTCGACAAGCTCGTCCCCGCCGCCGTACGCGCCGAACTCGAGGCGCAGGCCGCGAAGGTCAAGTCCGGTGCCGTCAAGGTCCCTTCGGCCTTCTGACCTCCGAGGAACACTGGTGGAACCCATCGAGGAAACCGACGCGACCGTGCACGGCGTCGCGGAGAAGCCCCCTGCCGCCCTTGCGGCCACGGGCCTGGGCAAGACCTACCCCAACGGCACCCGTGCCGTGATCGACGTCGACCTGTCGGTGCCCGTCGGCGAGATCAGGGCGATCGTCGGGCAGAACGGCGCCGGCAAGTCCACCCTGATGAAGCTGCTGTACGGGCTGGAACAGCCGTCGGCCGGCCAACTCAGCGTGCACGGCAGGCCGGTCAGGCTCTCCCGGCCGCAGGACGCCATCGCCCTCGGGGTGGGCATGGTCCACCAGAACCTCATGCTGGTGCCGTCGTTCACCATCGCCGAGAACGTCGTCCTCGGCGTGGAACCGGGCCGGGCGGGCCGCGTCGACCGCGTGGCCGCCGCCGAACGCACCGCCGCGCTGGCCGAGGAGGCCGGCCTCGCCGTCGACCCGGAGGCCAGGGTCGACGCGGTCTCGGTGGGGATGCGCCAACGCGCCGAGATCCTCAAGGCCCTGCACCGCGGCGCCCGCATCCTGATCCTCGACGAGCCCACCGCCGTGCTCACCCCCCAGGAGACCACCGACCTGTTCGGCGCGGTCCGCAGGCTGCGCGACTCGGGCATGACCGTGCTGTTCATCTCGCACAAGCTCAAGGAGGTACGGGAGATCAGCGACCGGGTCACCGTCATGCGCGCCGGTTCGATGATCGCGACCGTACGCACCGAGGAGGCGACCCCGGCGCAGCTGGCGTCCCTGATGGTCGGCCGGGAGATGTCCCTCGACGTGCCGAAGCCCCCGGCGCGGCCCGGAGCGGGAGTGCTGCGGGTGCGGGGGCTCTCCGGCCCCTCGGTGCACGACGTCTCCCTCGACATCGCGGCCGGGGAGATCGTCGGCCTCGCGGGCGTCGAGGGCAACGGCCAGACCGAACTCGTCGAACTGCTCGCCGGACTGCGCCGGCCCACCGCCGGATCGGTCACCGTGGACGGCGCCGACGTCACCCACCTCGACGCGGCGGGCCACCGCCGGGCCGGGGTCGCCCACGTGCCCGAGGACCGGCTGTCGAACGGGGCGGCCCTGGACCGCTCCCTCGCCGACAACCTGATCGTCGACCGCCACGACCGGCCCCCCGTCGCCCGTCGCGGCGTCCTGCGCACCCGCCGCATCCGTGAGCTGGCCGAGGACCTGATCGGCCGGTACGCGATCCGCGCCCCGCATCCCGACGCGGCGGCCGGTTCCCTGTCCGGCGGCAACCTGCAGAAGGTCGTTGTCGCCCGCGAACTCTCCGCCCGGCCACGCCTGTTGCTCGCCGCCCAGCTGACCCGGGGTGTCGACATCGGCGCCATGCACTTCATGTACGAGCGGCTGATCGAGGCCCGGGACGAGGGCGCGGCGGTGCTGCTGGTCTCCGCCGACCTCGGTGAACTGCTCGCGCTCTCCGACCGGTTGCTGGTCATCAAGGACGGCCGTCTCGTCGCCCGCTTCGACGACCCGACCGGGCTCACCGAGGAGGCCACCGGCCTGTACATGCTCGGTGTGGAGCGGCATCCGGACGAGCGGATCACGGAAGGTGTCCGATGACCTCGATCCTGGAACCCGGAACAACGGAGGAACGGCAGGGCCGCCGGGACTTCCTGGCCACCCGGCGCCGTACGGTGGTCGTCGAGCTGACGATGACCGTGCTCACCGTCGCCGTCGCCGTCCTCATCGCCTTCCTGGTCGTCCTGGCCACCGGCAAGGACGCCACCGGCGCGCTGAACGCCCTGCTCACCGGCCCGTTGGAGCGCACACCCCGGATCGGCCGCTGGCTCGCCGACGCCACCACCCTGGCGCTGCTCGGTCTGTCCGTCTCGATCCCCTTCCGGGCCCGGCAGATCAGCCTCGGCGCGGAGGGCCAGGTGTACGCCGGCGCGCTCGCGAGCGCGCTGGTGGCGATCCACCTGCACCTGCCGCCGGTCGCCGCCATCGTGGTGCCGCTCGCCGTCGCCGCCCTCGCCGGGGGCGCGCTGGGCGCGGTCCCGGGGGTGATGAAGGCCCGCCTCGGCGCCAACGAGATCGTGGCCACCCTGATGCTGAACGCCGTCGTCGTACGCGTCTTCGACTATCTCCTCACCGACCACATCAAGGCGCCCGACAGCAGCGCCGTGCAGTCCGCCCCCGTGCGGCCCGACTCGGCGTTGCCGCTGCTCTCGGACTTCTTCGGCGTGCCCCTGGACCAGGCGAACATCGGCCTGTTCGGGATGCTCGCGGTGGCCGCGGCCGTCTGGTTCCTGCTCGCGAGGACCCCGCTCGGCTACCGCATCCGGATCACCGGCTCCAACCCGGACTTCGCCCGCTACGGCGGCCTCGACGTGCCGCGCACCATCGAGTGGAGCTTCGTCATCGGCGGCGCGCTGGCCGGTCTGGCGGGGGCGCACCTGGCCCTCGGCGTCTACGGCGGGCTCCAGCCCGACATGGCCGGCGGCCTGGCCTTCGAGGGCATCGTCGTCGCCCTGCTGGGCCGCAACAACCCGGTCGGCGTGGTCGCCGCCGCGCTCCTCTACTCGTATCTGCGCGTCGGCGGCGATGTGATGGAGCAGCAGACCGACGTCGGCTCCGAGGCCGTGACCATCATCCAGGCGGTCATCGTGCTGCTCGTGACCGCGCGGGCGCTGCCCGAACTCGTCAAGCGGTACCTCGCCCGAAGGGAGGCCCGCTGATGGGCCCGGTCCTCGACGTCGTGCTCAGCACCGGATTCCTCGCGGCGATCCTCGGGGTGTCCACGCCGTACGTCCTCGCCGCCCTCGGTGGTCTGCTGGCCGAGCGGGCCGGTGTGCCCAACATCGCCCTGGAGGGCTCGATGCTGACCGCGGCCTGCACGGGTGCGCTGGTCGCCGGATACAGCGGCTCGGTGTGGGCGGGGGCAGTCTGCGGGATCGCCGGGGGCGCGCTGCTCGCGCTGCTGCTCGGCGTACTGCACCTGTACCTCGGCGCGGACGCCATCATCGCGGGCATCGGCCTCAACCTCCTCGCGGCGGGCGCGACCGCGTACACCGTGTACGCGCTCCTCGGCGACAAGGGCGGGACCAGCAGGCTCCACAGCGGCGCGCTGCCCTCGGTACGCCTCCCCCTGATCGAGGACGTCCCCGGTCTCGGCGCGGTGCTCAGCGGGCAGAACGTACTGACCTGGGCCGCCCTCGCCGCGGCCCCCGCGGTGGCCTGGCTGCTGTACCGGGCCCGGTTCGGCTTCCATCTGCGCGCGGTGGGCGAGCATCCCGAGGCGGCCCGCTCGGTCGGCATCCATGTGCACCGGGTCCAGTTCCGCGCCCTCGCGCTCAGCGGTGCGCTGGCCGGGGCGGCCGGGGTGTTCCTGAGCATGGGCGCGGTGTCCTTCTTCGTCACCGGCATGACCGCGGGCCGCGGCTACATCGCCCTGGCCGCCGTGTTCCTCGGCGCCCTGCGCCCCTGGGGCGTCTTCCTCGCCGCCCTCGGCTTCGGCACCGCCGAGGCCCTCGCCGTCCAGCTCGGCAACCTCGCCATCCCGTCCCAGCTGGTCTCCGCGATCCCGTACGCCTTCACCCTGCTCGCCCTCGCGTTCTTCGCCTGGCGCCGCCACCGCGCATCCCGCACCACACCCGCGCCCCCGCCAGGCCTGCCCACCCTGGAAACCCCATGACCACCCACGGCGCCGTGCTCCTCGCCGCCCCACACCCCTGAGCCCTCTTCCACACCGCCCCCGGCTCCCCCGGCTTCAGCACCGCCGCGTCCCTCACCATCCAGCTCACCCTCGCGTTACTTCACCTGACGCCACCGGCGCCCCCCGCACCACACCCGCGCCCCCCGCCCGGCCTGCCCACCCCGGAAACCCCATGAGCACCCGCGCCACCCGCACCCCTGACGCCTCTTCCACACCGCCCCCGGCTCCCCCGGCTTCAGCACCGCCGCGTCCCTCACCGTCCAGCTCACCCTCGCGCTCCTTCACCTGACGCCACCACCACGCGCCCCGCACCACACCCGCGCCCCCCGCCCGGCCTGCCCACCCCGGAGACCCCATGAGCACCCGCGCCACCCGCGCCACCCGCGCCCGAATCTTCGCCGGCGCCGTCGTCCTCGCCGCGCTTCCCGCCCTCGCCGGCACCCCGGCCGCCGCCCAAAGCAGCGCCAGCCCCAGCGGCGTACGGCTGGACTTCCTGGGCGAGCGGGAGCTGCCGAACGCGATGCCCTTCCAGGGCACCACGGTCGGCGGCCTGTCCGCCATCAGCTACGACGCGAGGACCGGTACGTACTACCTGATCAGCGACGACCGGTCCCAGACCGGCCCCGCCCGCTTCTACACCGCGCACATCGACCTCTCCGACGGCGCCCTCAAGGGCGTCGAACTCGCCGGCACCCACCCCTGGCTCCGCCCGGACGGCACCGCCTTCCCGCCCACCTCGACCGCGTCCGCAACCGTCGCGCCCGACCCGGAGGGCATCGCCGTGGACCCGCGCGACGGGGGCCTGGTCTGGACGAGCGAGGGCGAACGCATCGTGCCGTCCGACGGCCCGGCCCTCCTCGGCGACCCCTGGATCCGCCGCGCCACCACGACCGGCGCCTACCTCGGACAGCTCCCGCTGCCCCCTCAACTGCACATGAACTCCCAGGAGTTCGGACCCCGCAAGAACCAGACCCTGGAAGGAGTCACCTTCACCCCGGACGGCCGGCGGATCGTCACCGCCATGGAGGACCCCCTCTACCAGGACGGCGACGCCCCCACCCCCGAGCACGGCGCGCTCACCCGCATCACCGTCCACGACACCCGCACCGGACAGCCACTGGCCCAGTACGCCTACCCGCTGGAGCCGCTGTTCGCCACACCCCCGGCGGGCAGCACCGACACCAACGGCGTCAGCGACCTCGTGTCCCTCGGCCACGACCGCTTCCTGGTCCTGGAGCGCGCCTCGATCTACGCCGACAACAACTGGAAGGCCCGCATCTATCTGGTCGACCTGCACGGCGCCACGGACGTCCTGGGCCGCGACTCCCTCACCGCCCCGTCCGCGCGGCCCGTCAAGCCGGTCCACAAGACACTGGTGACCGACCTGTCCGACGTACCCGGACTGCCCCGGGTCGACAACGTCGAGGGCATCACCCTCGGCCCCCGCCTCCCCGACGGCCGCCGCACCGTCGTCCTGGTCTCCGACGACAACTTCGCCGCACGCCAGGTGACCCAGTTCATCGCCTTCGCGATCCGAGGGATCTGAAGAGCTGCCTGGAGTTCAAAACTGTTGACGTGGGGCGGGTGGGACTCGAATCCACGGCCGACGGATCATGAGTCCTTGACCAGCGGGGGCTGCAGACAAGTTCTTGGTGGCTTACGGTTTCCGTGCCTCGGACCTGGAGGTCCGTGCCCTCGATGACGACGTCTCGGACAGCCCGCGCGCGCCGATCCAACTCTCGTGCTCGGGACAGCACTGATGCGGGCGTGACCCCGCCTTCCGCCAGGCCGAGCCGAAGGACGCGCTTGCCGGTGAGCCGGGTCGTGAACGTGCGCATGCCGTAGGCGAAGCCGTGGTTCCAGACCCGGTCGATCCAGACAGTCGGCTTGAGGCGCGGCTGGTTCGCACCGGCGGGAAGGTGTGCTGAGATTCAGGTGCCGACCCGCTGCGATCCTGTGCGGCTGGGCGGGCGCTTGTCGTGGGGCAGATGGTCGACGGCCAGGTCGTAGGAGTGCCCGACCGCCTCGTCGACCAGGCGCTTGGTGATGCCTCGTCCCGGACCGACCGAGATCCAGTGCTTCTTGTCCAGGTAGCGGCCCGGGGTGATCGAGGCGTAGCCGCGCTCCAGTGCCCGCGCGTGCTCGGGCTCGCACTTGACCGTGATGATCTGCTCGTCCGGATCGTCGGTGACGATCAGGAACACCTTGCCCGCGACCTTGTACACGTCGAGCCCCGGGGTGAAGGGGTAGCCGTGACTGACGTCGGGGAGGGCCAGGGCCGTCTTGCGTGCGGTGTCCTGGAGCCGGTCACCGGCCGCGCTCACCGGGCCGTCCGGGTGTCGGTGCCGTAGGTGTGCGGGTCGACGGGCCGCTCGGCCTTGGGCAGCTGGGCGACGACGAGCCGGTAGGAGTCGGTGACGAGCTCCCTGACGAGTTCCTTGTCGACGCCTTCTCCGCCCTCCACGGTGATCCAGTGCTTCTTGTTCATGTGGTAGCCGGGAGTGATGTGGCTGTACTGCTCCCGCAGGGCGTGGGCCTCGCCGGGGTCCGCCTTGAGGATCACGACGGGCCGCCCCGGGACCTCTGTCATCAGCATGAACACCTTGCCGCGCACCTTGAAGACCTCCCAGTCCGGGCCGAACGGGTGCTCCAGCTGGGCTCCGGGGAGTTCCTCCGCGCAGTCGGCGGCGGTCTTGTGCAGGACCGGTCCGTTCATGGGGCGTTTCCTTCCTCAGGTGGTGACGGACTGTGGCATCGAAAGACGTGGGGGGCGCGCCGCGCGGGCGCGGTGGCATGTCCCATCCTTCCGCCGCAGCCGACCGGAAGGGCGGTAGGCTGCGGACACGTGATGGTCGACAAGGGACACCTTGCCCCGGGGGGAAGCGCGGGCGGTGCGGCCGCGGTTCCGCTGTTCGGGTTCCAGCCCCCGGTCGGTACCCCGTACGGCCTTGAGGTGAGTACCGTCGAGGACTTCTTCGCGGAGCACGACGACTGGCCGTGGAACCCGCCCCGTCCGGGCCGTGCCACCTTCCACTACCTCATCGCGATCACCGAGGGTGAGCTGCGGCATGACGTCGACTACGTGACGCGGACCGTCGCCCCCGGTCAGTGGCTGTGGGTGCGCCCCGGGCACGCGCAGTGCTGGCATCCGCCCGGCGCGGCCCGCGGCCCGTTCATCCTGTTCGAACCGGACGTGCTACGGCCCGACCTCGCCCGTCTCCTGGCCCCGCTCACCGCGCACGAGGCCCCTGCCGTGCTCACCCCGCACCCCGACGACACCAACTGGCTCCAGCAGACGGCACTTCAGCTCCTGGACGAACACCGCTCCCTGGGGCGCCGCCCTCTCGACATCCACCACGCCCTGCGGCGCAGCCTGCTCGAATCACTGCTGCTGCGCCTGGCCAACTCCCCGGGCATCGCCCTCGTCGGCACGGCCACGGCCGCCAATGGCCGCGCCGACCGGTACGGACGCTTCCTGGACGCCTTGGAACTGCACTTTCGCGAGCTGCACCAAGCCGCGGACTACGCCGAGTTGCTCGGCTGCTCGGTCCGCACCCTCAGCCGCGCCACCCGGGACGCCACCGGCAAGGGAGTACGTGAACTCATCGACGAGCGGCGCCTCCTGGAAGCCCGGCGCCTGCTGGGAAGTGCCCGGTGGGATGCCCGGACGGTGGCCGTCCACCTCGGCTTCACCGACCCCGCCAACTTCGGCCGCTTCTTCCGTGACCGCACCGGCCTCACCCCGGCCGCCTTCGCGGCCGACGAGGCCGGCTGACGGGTCTCGGTGATTTCCGGCCGGTTCTCAGTCGATGGCTTCGATGGCTTCGATGGTGACGTCGACCGTGCCGTCGTACCTCTTGAAGGCATCGGCCCCCGAGTCGACGTGGCCGAATCTCCAACTCCTGTGCCAGTTCCTTCGTAGTTGTTTCTCAGTTGCCCAGGTCTCAGTCCCCCAGGACGACGACGTGCTTGCCCGGCGTGGTGCCGGACTCGACGTCGTCCTGGGCGTCACGGACCTGTTCCAGGCCCTGGTAGACCTTCGCGACCGGGACTCTGAGGCGCCCTGCGACGATGGCCTTGAGCTGGCGGGCGAAGACATCGGCCGGGAGGTCGGCGGCCTGACCGCCGTAGGACGTCAGCCGCACCCCGCCCGGGATCATGAAGGGGGTGAAATCGGGGATCGTCCACTGGCCCGCCAGGGCTCCGGTGAAGCACACCGTGCCGTGCCGGCGGACGGTGCGCAGGCTGTCGGCGAGGACCGAGCAGCCCACCAGCTCCAGTACGGCGTCGACACCCTCCGGCATCAGCTCGCGCACCTGGTCGGCGATCGTGCCGCTGTCGACTACGGGATGGTCGACACCCGCGGCCCGCAGTTCCCCTGCCCGTCCCGGGCTGCGGCTGGTGGACAGCACGGTGGCCCCGAGGTCCTTCGCCAGTGTGGCCGCGCTCAGCCCGACCGTGGAGGTGCCGCCGCGGATCAGCAGCGTCTGCCCAGCCTTGAGATCCAGGCCGGTGGTCAGCGATCCGTAGGCGGTCTGGAACATCTCCGGCAGCGCACCTACGACCTCCCACGGCAGGCCGGTCTCGAAGGGGATGGCCTGCGCCGCGGGGACGGTCACGTACTGCGCGTACGCGCCGTCGTACGAGCGGCCCATGCCGCCCATCATCGTGGCCACCTGCTGTCCCGGCCGCAGCCCGCTGTCCTCGTCGGCCTCGTCGACCACACCGACGCCCTCGATGCCGGGGACGCGCGGGTAGGTGACCTCCGCGTCCGACTCGCCCTTGCGGGTGGTGACCTCGGACTCGTTGACGCCGAACGCCTTCACCCTGATCCGCACCCAGCCGGGCTTACGTGCGGGCACCGGAACATCCTTGATCTCCAGGGCGTCAAGCCCGCCGGGCCGGGTGACGACGACGGCCCGCATCGTGGCTGGTGCGGCCGCGCCGACTGCTGTCGGTTGGCTCATGCCGGATTCCTCACTCTGTTCGCCCCCGTGGTGCGCGGTCGGGTACCGCCCGATGCCCGTCAGGGGCGGTCGATGCCCTCCCACAGGTCGAGGGCCTGCTGGTGGTGGGTGGTGGCCTCGAAGGGAGGGCTGCCGACGCTTCCCGACGTGGGTTCGTCCGTGACAGCGGGCCACAGACGGGACTGCTCACCGGTGGCGAAGTCGAGCACGATGTCGCGGATCCGCGTGTCACGCTCGGCCTGTTCGGCGCTGCGGCCCGGCTGTTCCTGGCCGACCAGGGCGTACATCTCGGTGCCGTGCACCGCGGGCGCGCCCTCGGCGGGCCCGATCATCAGGAGATGGGCGTTGCCGCCGGCGGCGGCGTGCGCCAGGCAGCCGGGAGTGCGAAGAGGTAGTCCGCCATGACCGCGGCGCGGACCTCGGCCGGGGTACGGCCGCCCTGGTCGTAGGCGTCGACGATCTTCTTCGCGCGGGAGCGTGCGATACGCCACCCCACGACCTCGTCGACGATACGGTCGAGGGTGTGCGGGTCGAAGCGGTCGAGGTCGTTCGCCACCCACCACCCCATGTCGTCACTCGCCATGCTCAGCAGCACGTCGACATCGCGGTGCGCGCCCGAGGCGAGGACGTCCATGGGGTGGGCGTGCACCACCGCGCCGGGCTGCCCGATGTCCAGGACGACGCCGGTGGCCTTGTTGTCCACCCCGCCCCGGACTCCGAGATCCGTCGGGGCGACCTTGCGCAGGGCGTCCCGCAGGGAGACCGCGTCGAGGTCGAGCAGCTTCTCCGGGTCGTCCGCCACGCCGAGTTCGGTGACGAACAGGTGCGCGAGCTCCTCGGCCCACCAGGCCGGGACGCTACGAGCGGGCCCGCCGGAGAACCCGGCCAGTCGCCGGTACAGGCCGTCGGCGGAGGAGGCGCCGAGCAGACCGAAGGTGGAGTAGGCACCGGCGCTGTGGCCGTAGACCGTGACCTGGTCGGGGTCGCCGCCGAAGTGGACGATGTTCCGCTTGACCCAGGTCAGCGCGGCGATGATGTCCTGGAGGAAAAGGTTGCTGGCCTCGGCGAGCCGCCCGCCGTAATGCGACAGCGAGAGCGCGCCCAGTGCGCCGAGCCGGTAGTTGACCGACACGCTCACCACGCGCCCCGACGCGGCGAGACCGGCGGCGTTCGAGGTGGTCTGGGTGTTCGAGCCGTACTCGAATCCACCGCCGTGGATGTACACGGTCACCGGAAGCGCCTTGTCAGCCGGCTGCTCAGGAGCCCACACGTTCAGGTTCAGGCAGTCCTCGCCCATCCCGCTGTCCGCTTCGAGCCAGTCGCCGCTATCGGGCTGGACAGAGACGACACCCTTGCGGTCATAGGTGCGGTCCGGATCGAAATCGGCGACCAGAGGGCGGCGATACCGCTCGGCGGTGGCGTACGGGATCCCCCACCAGGACCGCACCCCTGGTGCGGTCGGAGCCTTGGGCACGGTCGCGGTCATGACATGTCCTTCCAGCGCGGTTCGGGCATTCGCGCGTCGCTTCGGCGGCTGGTTGCTCGCGGTGACGTCTCCCAATCGTTTCCCGGGATCCGGTGAAACGCCCGACGGGTGGCGGTCACCCGGTGGTCATCAGGTGACACTTTCGGCAACAAGATCTCGGGGCCTTTCGCGAGAGACGCGCAGGAGGCCGCGCCCCGGCCCGGACGACTGTCGCCGGTCGCCAGGTGGCGGCCTGGCTCAGGAGGCCGCTGAAACAGAACCAGGTCCTCGGCGGTGAGAGCGGGCCGCAGCAGGCTGCCGTTCGTCACGAACCTCGCCCGGCTCGCGATCGCGGTCGGCGTCGACGTCGCCATCGCCATCGCCATCGCCATCGGGGTCGTAACTGCGGGTCGCGGTGAGCATCCCGCCGGCTCCCTGCTGGGACCTTCCCGCCACCGCGCTGTCGGTCAAGGTCGTGCTCGACATCGGAGCGTCCATGACGCGCCGTACGACGAACCCGATTGGCCAGGATCCTCGCCAAACTGCGCCTTCGTGACCGGATCCAGGCCGTCACCCTGGCCTACGAGAGCGGACTGGTTCGTCCTGGCGGGTGACGCCGTCGGGCGCTCGGGACGGTTTCCGACGACCCGGACGCTCCCTGGGTTTCGGACATGTCGATCATGCGCGAGTTCCTTCGCCGCCCGGCCGTCCAGCCTCCAGTCGAGGTAGCCCTTGACCACCGAGGGGACCGATGCGACCGCGGCCGATCTTGCGCAGCCCGAGTGACAGCAAATACTTGGCTAGCCACATGTTTGCTGTTACGTTGATTATGTGTCCAGCCACCTAAATGGGTGGTGACACGAGAGGAGTCGTCATGAAAGCCATCCTGTTCGACCGTTTCGGCGGCACGGAAGTGCTGCACGAGGCGGACATCGAAGTCCCGCAGCCCGGCCCCGGGCAGATTCGCGTCCGCGTCAAGGCGGCCGGACTGAACGCGCTGGACGGCAAGATCCGCTCCGGAGCGATGCAGGCCGCGTTCCCCACGCCGCTCCCCGCCGTACCCGGTGCCGAGCTCGCCGGTGTGGTGGACGCCCTGGGCGAGGGCGTGCAGGACGTACAGGTGGGCGACGAGGTGCTGGGCTGGTCGGACACCGGCTCGTACGCCCAGTACGCGCTGGCCACCAGCGTGGCCCCCAAGCCCGCCGGCCTCGACTGGCAGCACGCGGTCGCGCTGCCGGTGGCGGGCGAGACGGCCGAGCGGGTCCTGGACCTGCTGGGCGTCACCGCCGGGGAGACCGTACTGATGCACGGCGCGGCAGGAGCGGTCGGCACCCTGGCGGTCCAGCTCGCCACTGCCCGCGGAGCGCGCGTCATCGCCACCGCCGGCCCCGCCAACCAGGACTACCTCACCTCGCTCGGCGCCACCGCGACCCTCTACGGCGAGGGCCTGGTCGATCGGGTCCGGGCGCTCGCCCCCGCCGGCGTGGACGCGGTGTTCGACCTGGCCGGGAAGGGAGCCCTGGAGGACTCCATCGCCCTGCGCGGCGGCACCGGGCGCATCGTCACCATCGCCGACTTCCGCGCGCACCAGCTCGGCATCACCTTCTCCACCGGTGGCCAGGAACGCTCGGCCGCCCGCCTGGCCGCGCTGGCACAGGACGCCGCGACCGGCAAGCTCGTCACCACCGTCACCGCCTACCCCCTCGACCAGGCCGCCACAGCCCAGCAGGTCAGCGACGCCGGGCATGGCCGGGGCAAGCTCGTCCTCACCCTCGACTGATCACGCCCGCCTTTCCCTCTTGTTCTGCCTTGTTCTGCTCATCACCTGGCCGTCATCGCACCGAAGGACCACTCATGCTGAACGCCCTGTGGACACCGACCACCGTCGGCGACATCTCACTCCCGCACCGCCTGGTCATGGCCCCCATGACCCGTGACCGCTCCACCCCCGAAGGCGTACCGACCGAGCTGAACGCCGAGTACTACGCCCAGCGGGCCTCGCACGCGCTCATCATCACCGAGGGGACCCAGCCCAACGCCGACGGCCAGGGATACCTCCTCACCCCCGGCATCCACAATGACGATCAGATCGCCGGGTGGCGCAAGGTCACCGACGCCGTGCACGCGGCCGACGGCCGAATCGTCATCCAGCTGATGCACACCGGACGCATCTCCCACCCCGACAACACCCCGCACGGCCGTCAGCCGGTCGCCCCTTCGGCGGTCCGGCCGCAGGGCGCGATGTTCACCGCGTCCGGGCCCCAGGAGATGCCGACGCCCCGTGCGCTGTCGACGCAGGAGGTCGTGGCGACCGTCGACGACTTCCGCCGCGCCGCGGCGGCCGCCGTCGCGGCAGGCGCCGACGGCGTGGAGATCCACGGCGCCAACGGCTACCTCGTGCACCAGTTCCTGTCCGACAACACCAACCAGCGCACCGACCAGTACGGCGGCTCCATCGAGGGCCGCATCCGCTTCGCCGTCGAGGTCGCCACCGCCGTGGCCGAGGAGATCGGCGCCGACCGCACCGGCCTGCGCATCTCCCCCGGCAACCCCTACAACGACATCGCCGAGTCCGACACCGCCGAGCTGTATCCGGCGCTCCTGCGCGCCCTCAGCCCGCTCAACCTCGCCTACCTCCACATCCTCCACGCGGGCGACGAGGAGCTGCTGGGCACCCTGCGCGCGCTGTGGCCGACCACGCTGATCCTCAACCGGGCCGGCACCGACCTGCCCACCCGCGCCAAGGACATCGACCACGGCACGGCCGACCTCGTCTCCGTCGGCGCCCTCGCGCTCGCCAACCCGGACCTGGTCGAGCGGCTACGCTCTGACGCGCCGCTGAACACCCCCGACCCGGCGACCTTCTACGGCGGCGGAGTGGCCGGCTACACCGACTACCCCACCCACACCGTCTGAGGAACCGCACCATGCCCGCCTCCACCCACCGCACCCCCTCTACGGCCGGCGAGGGGCCGATGAGCTACGCGATCTTCCAGCTCGCCCGCGCTCACCGCGCCCGCGCCGCCGCCATGCTCCGCGAGATGGACCTGCATCCCGGACAGGAACTGCTGCTGATGCAACTCCTCGACCGGGACGGCCAGACCCAGTCCGAACTGCTCGAAAGCGTCGGCCTGGACCACTCCACCGTCTCCAAGTCCCTGCGCCGCATGCAGGACGCCGGCCTGCTCGTGCGCGAGCCGGCCGCACATGACCGGCGCGTCATGGTCGTCCACCTCACCGACAAGGGCCGTGCCATGCGCGAGCCCCTGGCAGCCATGTGGCGGGCCCTGGAGGAGACCTCCGCGGCGAACCTGTCGGCGCAGCAGGCAGAGTCCTTCGTCCGCACCGCCTACGCCATCGCCGACGCGATCAACGGCGGCGCTGTTCCGCGGGAAGATTCCGAGTAAGCCGGCCCCAACCGTCGGAAGAAGCCCGGTGAGCCGAGCCGGCGGATGTGGCGGTACCCCCGCTCACCCCCGTATGTCAGGGAGAACGGGGCTGAGCGGGGCCTCAACGTCCGGGGGGAAGCGCGAGCGGCCCCGTGCCCACCGCCGAGGACGTCCTCGGCCGGTGAGTGAACCGGCAAAACCACGGCACGTGCTGCGGTGGCAGCGGTTCCTGACAGCCAGGAGTTCTCCAGGAGAGCGACTGTGACGCGAGGCCGGCCGAGAGGGTCGAGTGACCCATCGGGGCGGCATCGACCTCTTCGTAGGCCACCGCCGGACTCCAACCGCATGAGCAGCGGATTCAGTCCGTTCAGGCAGAGTTGACGATCCGACACCCAAGAATGAACGTTTCGGCAGGTCAGAAGCCTGCAAGGTGGGGCGGGTGGGACTCGAACCCACGGCCGACGGATTATGAGTCCTTTGAGGATCTTGGCGACCCTTGTCGATCCATGCTCGTCTTGGCTGTTTTCCCAGGTCAGACGAGGGTTGACGCCCCCATTCTCCCTCTGCCCTTGTCAGTCTTTTCCGATCCTTGTGTCCAACCCGCGTCCAACACGCGTCCCGGACAGACGTTATAGGCCGCCGCGCCGTCCGTCCTCGCAGCCCGCGACACAAGCTCCGAACCGGCGGGCAGCGGATTCCCCTTCCGGCGCGCGGACACCCAGCCGACTGCCTGATCCGGGTCGGCGCCACCGCGCTGCTTCCGAGCGGGCCAGAGGTGACAGCTACCAGGTCACCCGGATCATCCCCATGGCCATGAAGCTCCGGGACCGGCGCCCCCACTCGCCGCCCGCACCCGCCTCGCCGACACCGACAGCTCTCGCATCCTGCGCCGGGGCTACAGCTACGACCGCGAGCTCGGCATCGTCGGCAACCTCGACATGGCCCTGATGTTCAGCTGTCGCCAGCGAGACAAGAGGCAGTTCGAGGCCACCCAGACCCCGCCTGATCGTTTGAGCCGTCATCGACTTCATCCCGCCCACCAGCGCGACTGCTCCCGCGCCCGGCGCACGCCGCACCAAAGACCATCTCGGTCATGGTCCGCTCATGACGTGGACCGTGCAGCCGACAGGCCCCGGCGCCGCGTCGCTACGAGCGGTGCTCCGGAACCCGGTGCCCGCGTCACCGACGGCAGATGTCGGGTTCGTGCCGGTGGTCTTCGGCCGACTGTGCGCTCGGGGCAGCCGTGTACGCCGCGCACTGCGCGCTGTCCACCATCTGGTCGCTGTCGGACGCGGCATTTGCGAGGCTCGCGCAGCACACGGCCAGGAGCAAGCCGCCCAGCACCAGCGGCAGCCTCCGGCGTGCGGGTGGCGGGGCCAACAGGGCGCGCACCCGCTGCGGCACCACCCCGCCGGTCGCGGCCAGAGCAGCGGGGCGGGGCGCACCGGCGGATGCCAGGGCGGCGCGGCCGACGGCGTGGGCGACGACCGTGCGGTCGCCGACTCGGGCCGCGGCCTCCTCGTCGGCCCAGCGTTCCAGGACGAACTCGCCCGCGACGGCCAACGGTCGCAGCAGCGGGGTAAGGGCCGCCGCGAGCCGCCACAAGCCCTGGAAGAGGTGATGGCGCCCTCGCAGATGGGCTCGCTCGTGGGCAAGCAGGGCCGCGCGTTCCCGGTCGCCGAGGCAGCGCAGCATCCCGCGGGAGACGACGACCCGTCCTGTCTTTCCGGGCAATGCGAAGGCGATCGGGGCGTCGTCGTCCAGTACCACCAGCTCCGTCTGTGGCAGCCGGGCACACTCCCGACGCGCCTGGACCGCGTGACGGGTCTGCCGTACGGCGGCGATGCCCAGTGAGACGGTGCCCGCGGTCAGCAGCAGCGCGCCGGCGACCGCGACGACCAGGTACACCGGGTCCTCGGCGCGCAGCGCGGCCACCGACCAGCGGCCCTGCTCCGCGACCTCCGGGATCTGCGCCACACCGGTGAACGCCAGCAGGGCCAGTGCCCCCGCCCAGCCGACAGAGGTGACGAGCGCGGCGCAGGCCAGCGCCCAGGCGGCGGGACGCGGGGGCAGCAGGGGGGCCAGCCGGGGCGCCAGAACCGCGAGCACTGCCGTGACGGCGAAGGGAATGTAGACGCTGAACAGCACGGCTTTACGCCCTCCCGCCGGAGTGATCGTCCTCAGCGTGCGCATCGTGCCCGGACAGGAGCTGATGCAACACGTGCTCGTCCTGCTCGGACAGTTCCGAGACGAAGCGGGCCAGGACCGCCTCGCGGTCGGAACCGCCCTCAAGCAGCGACCGCATGCGCTGGGCGGTGTGCGACGCCTCGTCCCGCACCGGTTCGTAGGCGTAGCCGCGGCCCTCGCGGTGCCGGACGAGCATCTCCTTGTCGTGCAGCCGGGACAGGATGGTCAGGACGGTCGTGTAGGCCAGGTCGCCCGGCAGCGCCTCCCGGACCTGGCCGGCGGTCAGGGGGCCGTCGGCGGCCCAGAGCGCGGCGAGGACATCGCTCTCCAGTTCGCCGCGGCCCCGCCTGCCGGACGCCCCGCGGGCGCCGCCGTCCTCTCGCTCCTCCACCGGATGCCTCCGTTCGCCGACCGTCCGCACAGACTACCCGGCCACCTCCTACTAGTTGTAGGAGATATGCTCCGGGCTTCGAACCGCGAACTACTACAACTCGTAGAGTTCCGCCGCTCCCGTCCCCTGCGGAGGAAACCCATGCCCCACCGCGCGAGCACGCCACCCAGACACACACTCACGGGCACCCCACCTCCGCAGTCCGCCGCGACGCCCGGCGCGGGACGGGTCGCGATCGTGTCCGCGAGCGTGGGAGCCGGTCACGACGGTGCCGCCGCCGAGCTCGCCCGCCGTCTCGCCGCGCAGGGCTACACCGTGGACCGCCTCGACCTGCTGGACCTGCTCCCCGCCCACCTGGGCCGCACCGTCCAGGAGGGCTATCACCGGATGCTGGTGCGAGCCCCCTGGGCCTACCAGCGGATCTACTCCAGCACCGAGCGCGCCGGGGGTGGCGGCCCGGTCGCGCGGGCGCTGCTGCGCACAGCACAGGACCGGGTACTGCGCGCCCTGCCGCCGGGCACCGACGCCGTCATCTCCACCTACCCCGGGGCCAGCCGGGTCCTGGGCAACCTGCGCCTGGACGGTCGACTGGCCGCGCCCGTCCTCACCTATCTGACCGACTTCTCGGTACATCCGCTGTGGGTCGCACCGGGTGTGGACGTCCACCTCGCCGCTCACGCCGTGCCCGCTGCCCAGGCGCGCACGGCCGGGGCCCGGGACGTACGAGTGCGCGGGCCGGTCACGGACCCCCGTTTCCGGCCCTGCGACGTACGGGGGCGTGGCCGCGCCCGGGAGAGGTTCGGGCTGCCGTCCCACGCCCCGCTGGCTCTGCTGGTCGCCGGGTCCTGGGGGGTGGGCCCGGTCCGCACGGTGGCCCGGGAGCTGCGTGACTGCGGCGCCGCCATCCCGGTCGTCGTCTGCGGCCGCAACGAGGCCCTGGCCGAGCAGCTGCGCGCCGACGGCATCGACCATGCCTTCGGCTGGGTCGACGACATGCCCTCCCTGATGCACGCCGCCGACGTCCTCGTCCAGAACGCCGGCGGGCTCACCTCGCTGGAGGCATTCGCCTGCGGCCTGCCCGTGGCCAGTTACCGCTGCATACCCGGGCACGGGCTGACCAACGCCGCCGCCCTGGACGAAGCCGGCGCAGCCGTCTGGATACGCGACCCGGCCGACCTCAAGGCGGTGCTGTGCGAGCTGATCGACGGCCCGCTCGGACGTCGGCAACGGGCAACGGGATTCGCCCTGTTCGCTCAGTCCCCCGACGGCTGCCCGACGGCGGAGATTGCGCGCGTGCACCGGTCCGGCGTCCCCGACCGGGGTTTTCGTCCGGTTGCACACCGGCACCGGACGACGCGCCGGCTCGCCGCCACGGCCGTCCTCGCGTCCGTCGTGTGGGCCGGTGCCGTCGCCACCGGGGTGGCGACGGCCTACGACGGTCCCGACCTCGCCCACGCCATCAGCCACCGCCTCGACCCGGACGGCTTCCCACCGGAGCACACCTCCCCGCCGGAAGACGACCACTCGTGAACATCGCCCCGACGCTGCGCACGGCCGCCCTCGCCGCCGTACCCGTCCTCGCCACCGCCCACGCCGCACCCGTCGTCTCCACCTTCGGACCGCTGCGCAACCGCCTCATGCCCCGCCTCTCGGGCCGCGGCCGCATGAACCACATCGCCCTGACCTTCGACGACGGCCCCGACCCCCGCTCCACCCCGCACTTTCTACGGCTGCTCGCCGGGCGCGGAGTGCACGCCACGTTCTTCCTGCTCGGCAGCGAGGCACACCGCTCCCCCGGCCTGGTCCGCGAGATCGCGGCGGCCGGTCACGAGGTCGCCGTCCACGGCTGGCTGCACCGCCCCCTGCTGCTGCGTGGCCCGCGCGCCACCTATGACGACCTGCGCCGGGCCCGCGACACCGTCGCCGCGATCATCGGCCGGCAGCCCACGCTCTTCCGGCCCCCGTACGGCGTCATGTCCACCGCGGCCCACCTCGCGGCCCGCCGCCTCGACCTGACACCGGTGCTGTGGACCTGTTGGGGAGAGGACTGGACGGCACGCGCCACCCCGAACTCCGTCCACCGCACCGTCACCACCGACCTGGACGGCGGCGGCACGATCCTGCTCCACGACTCCGACTGCACCTCAGCCCCCGGCGCCTGGCGCTCGGCGCTGGGCGCGCTCCCCCGGATCCTCGACACCTGCCAGGAACGGGGTTACGACGTCGGCCCCCTGCGCGACCACGGCTGACCAGCACGAACGCCGAACAGTCGAGGTACCGGCTCAGCAGCACGCCTCGCCAGCAGCTTCCGCGGCGGTACCTCACTACTGGATCGCGGAAGGAGCAGCCGGGATGTGGGCCGTGGTGATCGTCATCGGGGTGCCGGTGACGGCGATGAGGTAGGTCCCGGGACCATGGCCGCCGGGCAGGGCGCGGAACCCTCCCGCGGGTTTCACGTCGTACTCGGCCGAGTGGTGCGGGCCAAGCACTGCGGGGCCGGAGGAGATGGTCCACCAGTTGGAGGCGCCCTGGCCGGTGCGGCTCGCGAAGTGCGGAGTGAGCGCCGTACTGGTGGTGTTGACGGCCCGCACGTCGATGGCGGTGACTCCCAGGCGCGCGTGGTGCGTGGCGAAGTGCGGCGAGAGGCTCATACGTAGGGGTGGCGGGCTCGCCGCGGCGATCGCGACGCACACCAGGGCGGGGGCGAGCAACCCGCCCGCCAGGACGACCTTCGCACGGCCGGTGACGTGGGGAAGTCGCGGCTGCCAGGCGGTGGCGAACGCAGCGGCCGGGACGGTGGCGGCGGCCGCGAGCCACAGCGGGGTCATCATCAGGAAGTAGCCGTCCTGGGAACGGGTGGCGAGGTAGAACGCGATCCATGGCAGGACGGTGAGCGCGGGGCCGAGACGCCGGACGAAGAGCAGGGTGGCGGCGAGCAGGCCGAGCAGGAGCAGCTGGCTGCCGTAGGAGTAGTAGTCGAGGCGGCCGCTGCCGTCGGTGAAGTAGTAGGAGATGCCCATCAGGCCCTGGCCGTGCAGGATCGCCTTCTGTTCGAGCGGCAGGAGTACGCCCTGCAGCCAGGAGGAGAAGTCCTCGACGGCGAAGTAGGCGTTGACCGCCGCGAAGGTGAGAGCGGCGGTAGCCGTGTAGCGGGCGGCCACCGCCAGAGCCCGCCGCGGACCGAGTTCCCCGCGCCTTACGGCGTACAGGCCGATCAGCAGGAACGGGACCAGGAACCAGGCGAGCTGCTGGGCCGCGCAGGCGGCACCCAGACACGCCGCCCGCAGCACTCCCCCTGAGCCCAGGCGGCCACCCTCACCGGTGGCGGGCCAGCGGACCACCACGGGGACGAGCAGGGCGAGAGCCGTGATCGCCGGGTAGCCGGCGTAGGCGTAGTGGGGCAGGAGGCCGAAGCCGAGGCAGACCGCGGTGGCCGCCGGCCTCCAGGGTGCCGGCAGCAGGAACCACAGCAGGACCGAGGAGACGAGCAGGGCGGCCGTGGTGACCAGGGTGGCGGCCGCCGTGGAGTGGACGACGGCGTGCACCGGGGCCGCGAGCAGCGCGGTCAGCGGCGGGTAGCCGTAGGTGTAGTCGGCACCCCCGGACATGGTCTTGGTGATCCCGACGCGGGGTGTGCCGAACAGCCAGGGCCACGGCTGGCCGTAGACGGGACGGCCGTGCAGGATCTCGTTCGCCGCCTGGGCGGTCAGCACTCCCTCGTCGGTGCCCGCGTGATCAAGCAGGTAGCCGCAGACCACCAGCGCGACGGCAGTCATCAGTACGACAGCGTCGACCCTGATCAGCGCGCGACGGCTCCGTACAAGGAGGCTGAGAGCGGCGCAGACGAGGATCGCGGCGTAGCAGACGGAGATGACGCCGGCGACGGCCGGGCGTGAGGCCATCGCGGTGGTCCAGGCGGACCGTGTCCCGATGAACAGGCTGATCGTGGCCACGAGGGTCATCCCCCGGTGCCACTGCTGGGGCCCGGCGCCCGGGACACGGAACAGCCGGGCCGTGGCCGGGGGTGGCGCAGTCGGGTTCGTGGCCGCACGCCGCAGAGTCCAGGTGCCGGTTCCAGTGCGACAGGGGTCAGCCATGGCGCCCGTCTCCTCCGCCTCGTGTTCCGTTTGAGTGACCGTTTGCATCCGGCCACCCACAGAACATCTACTACATCTTGTAGATGTAGGCTCGGCGAGTGCGGTTCCCTCCCGGCCACGTCCACGCGGTTGGGCGAATCGCAGACACCGAATCACCTGCCGGAAAGGCCGCCTTGCCATGACCCCACCGATCCATCCGGCATCACAGCTGGCCGTGAACGTGCTGGACGCTCATTCGCTGCTGGCGGCGTTCGGCGTGCTGGGCGTCGGGGTGGTGATGTTCGCCGAGACAGGGCTGCTGGTCGGCTTCTTCCTGCCGGGCGACTCGCTGCTCTTCACGGCCGGTCTGCTGTGCACGGGCTCGGCGGAGTCGACTGTGCACCTGTCGCTGGGACCGCTCCTGGTCGCGGCGGCGGCAGGCGCCCTGGCCGGGGCGCAGTGCGGCTATGTGCTCGGCCGGAAGGCGGGTGGAGCACTGCTGGCCCGTAGCCGCTCGCAGCGTCTGCGTGAGGGTGCGAAACGCGCCGAGGAACTGCTGGAGCGATACGGACACGCGAAGGCGATCGCGCTGGCCCGTTTCGTGCCGGTGGTGCGGACCGTACTCAATCCGATGGCCGGCGCGCTGGGGGTTCCGGTGCGCACGTTCACGTTGTGGCAGATCGTCGGCGGCCTCGTATGGAGCCTCGGACTCACCCTCGCGGGGTACGCGCTGGGCTCGTCGATCCCGAACGTCGACCGTTACCTGCTCCCGCTGGTGGCGTTGATCATTTTGGTGTCGCTGCTTCCCCTGGCTGCCGAGGTGTACAGGGCTCGGCGGGACGGTCGGCCCGAGGGGGGACGCAGGTGATCATGGCTTTCGACGGGTCGTCTGTCGACGGCACCGAATATCTGGACGTGGTGCGCCTGGCCCGGCATGCGCCGGGCTGGCTGGACGGAGCGGTGTCGTTCTGGTCGACGTACGGGCTCGCGGTGTTCGCCGTGCTCGCGGTCGTGGGCTGGTGGTTCGCTCGACGGGGTGGGGATGCGGCTGCGGTGAGGGCGCTGGCCGTGCCGGTTGTGGTGGTCGTCGCGTACGGCGTGGACGCCCTGACGAAGCTGGCGGTGCGCGAGGACCGGCCGTGCCAGAGCCTTCGAGTGAAGACCCTGGAGACGTGTCCGGCGCCCGGCGACTGGTCCTTCCCCAGCAACCACGCGGCGATCGCGGCCGCCGCTGCCGTGGCCCTGCTCTTCGTCTCGCGTCGGCTGGGGGCGGTCGCGGCCGTGGCGGCCCTGGCGATGGCGGTCTCGCGGGTGTGGGTCGGCGCGCACTATCCGCACGACGTCATGGCAGGCGTGCTGGTCGGTGGCCTCGTCGCACTGATGGCGATGCTCGTGCTGCGACGGTGGTCGGGATCGATGGCCCGGTGGATCGGCTCCGGTCGCCTGCGGCGGCTGCTGAGCGCCTCATGAATCGGCGCGACGCCGCCGACCTGGCCGGGCCGGTCGGTCTCGGCGCCTGGGTGGCCTTCGGCGTCCTCGCTATGGTGGTGATCGGCCACGACGGCGCTCCGCTGTGGCCGGACGACGGCTTCCTGACCTGGTCGCTCGGCCACCGCCCCGACGTGGCCGAGGTGCTGGCCCGAGGGGTGACCGACACCGGCAGCGGCGCCGTTTCCTACGTTCTCGCGGCGTTGGTCGGCGCGATCGTGGGGCGAACCGTTCGGCAACGGATGTGGGCCGCCGCGCTGAGCCTTGCCTGCCTGGGGGCCGGGCAGGCGCTGCGCTACGGCGTGATGACGCTCGTCCAGCGGCCGCGCCCGGCGCATGCCGACTGGGCGGCGTCGGCGGGCGGTTGGGCGTTCCCGAGCGGGCACACCACGACAGCGGGCCTCACTGCCGGGCTGCTGATCGTCGCGGTCTCGCTGCGCGCCCCGCGCGGTGCCACCTCGCTCCGGGTCGTGATCGGGTGCTGGGGCGTGCTGGTGGGCCTGTCCCGGGTCTATCTCGGCGTGCACTGGTTCACCGACGTCATCGGCGGCTGGCTGTTCGCCACCGGATGGCTCGGAGTCTGCCTGTACGCGATAACCCGGTGGCCGCCCGCATCGTTCGTCTCCGGCACGCCCCGTGCGCCGGACAATCCAACGGAGGGCCATGCGCCACAAGATCCTGGTCGTCGAGGACGATCACGCCCTGCGTGACGTGCTGCGTCGCGGCCTGCTCGACGAGGACTTCGACCCCGTGCCCGCCGCCGACGGCGCCACCGCCCTGCGGCTGGCCACGTACGACATCGCGGCCGTCGTCCTGGACGTCGGGCTGCCCGACGCGGACGGCCGGGACGTCTGCCAGGCGCTGCGCGCGGGCGGGTTCGCCGCCCCGATCATCTTCCTGACGGCCCGCCATCACCTCACCGACCGGCTGTCCGGGTTCTCCGCCGGAGCCGACGACTACCTGCCCAAGCCGTTCCATCTCGCCGAACTCGTCGCCCGGTTGAGGGCCGCACTCAAACGGGCCGCACCCGCGGCCGTGGCCACCGCCGGAGACCTGGTCCTGGACGCGACCCGGCACAGCGCGCACGTCGGCGACGTCCACATCGACCTGTCTCCCACGGAGTTCCGACTGCTGGCCACGCTCATGGCCGCGGGCGGAACCCTCGTGTCCCGCCGCGACCTGGTCAGGGCCGCCTGGCCGGACGGCGCCCAGGTCAGCGACAACACCCTCGACCAGTATCTGAGCCGACTGCGCCGCAAGCTGCGCGAAGCGGGCAGCGGCCTCGGCCTCACCACGACACGCGGGATCGGGCACCGGCTGTCATGAACCGGCTCGCGCGCCGTCTGACGCCCCGTACGCTGCGCGGTCGGCTCTCGCTCGTGGCGCTGACCACCGCCGCACTTCTGATGACCGTGCTGACCGTCGTGTTCAACACCGTCATGGACCGGCACCTCAAGCACCAGGCGGACGACGAACTACGCAACCGCGCCGCCGCCGTCGCCACCACCGTCGACACCAGCAAGCCCCGGGTGCGGGTCCTGGAGACCGTAAACGACAGCCTGCTCGACACGAACGTGTGGATCTACAGCGGGACACGGCTACTGGAGAAACCCCCGTCCGCCACGGCCGGCAGCACGCTGACCCGGGCCGCCGACCGGCTCGCCGCGCGGGGCAGCCCGGTCTGCGCGACGGTGCGGACCGGCAACCCCCGTTTGGTCCGCCTTTGCTCCCAACCCGTGTCCGGCCCGCGCAACACCGCCACCGTCGTCACGGCTGCGGATCTCGCCCCCTACCGGAACTCCGCCGGCACCCTGCTGTCTGGCTCGCTGATCCTGGACGCCGTCATGCTCGCGTGCACCTACGCGCTGACCCGCCTGGCCGTCGGACGGGCGCTGCGCCCCGTGCGCACCATGACCGACCAAGCCACCCTGTGGAGCACCGTCGGCTCCGACCAGCGTTTCGGCGCCGCGGACCAGCCGGCCGAACTGGCCCGCCTGGGCACCTCGTTGGACGCACTACTGGACCGCATCCGCACCGTACTGCGTCACGAGCAGCAGCTGACCGGGGAGCTGTCCCACGAACTGCGCACCCCGCTCACCCGGATCGTCGTCGAGCTCGACTGGTGGCGGGCCCGCCCGCGCTCGGCCGCCGAGACCGACGCCACCCACGAGGTGATCGCGGAGGCCGCCCAGTCCATGCGCACCATCTGCGACACGCTGTTGAACGACGCACGCGAAGGCGCGCAGAACACCACGACGGCCGTCGGCGCCACCGCTGTCGCTCCCGTGCTGCGTCGGCTGGTCGAGGACCTCGACGCACGGAAGCAGCTGAAGACCGTCGTCGACGTGCCGGACCAGCAGATTGAGGCAGGCGTCGCTTCCGCCCTTCTCGAACGCATCGTCAGCCCGCTGCTGGCCAATGCCGTTCGCTATGCCGGCTCCACGGTGACCGTGTCCGCGCGGCGGCAGGCCGGTGGCGTCCGCATCGACGTCACCGACGACGGTCCTGGCGTGCCGGAAGAGTTCCTCGACGATCTCTTCCAGCCCGGTCGGCGCGCGGACTCCGGCGACGGGCACGACGGGGCGGGCCTGGGACTGCCGCTCGCGCGGCGCCTGGCCCGCGCCGTCGGCGGCGAGGTCTCCCACGACCCCGGGCACACACCCGGAGCACGTTTCCTGGTCGACCTGCCCGCTGGATGACGTGATCACAGCAGCACGTTCGGCACGACCGGCACCTTCATCAGCCGGACGGGGGCCAGCGCGCCACGGGAGACCTGAACGCATCCTGACCGCCGTGCGTCATCGGATGCCCCCTCCGCCTCACCCGAGCACTATGAGTGACATGACGACCCGTGATCACGGCTCCTGCATAGCGGCGTTCCGCTCCGTCCCCTCCGCCGCCACGGAAGAAGGCCGCCTTGAACCGTCCGATCGCCTCCCCACCGCCTGCCGACCCGGTGACGGCCTGGCTGCGCCGCCGGCTCGGCCGGGCCGTCGTGCTGTCCTACGTCGCTGCCCTCCTCCTGCCCGACCCCGGCCTGTGGCTGCGCCGGGACCACACCGTGCCGATCGGCACCATGACCGACCTGCCCCTGAGCACCGCCCCGCTGCTGCTGTCCCTGGTGCTCTTCTCCGCCGGACTCCAGGTACCCGTCCGCGAACTGGGCCGCCTGCTCCGCAAGCCGACCACCCTGGTGGCCGGGATGGTCCTCCACCTCGCGATCCCGCTCCTGGTCATCCCCGTCGTCGCGTTCGGACTGCACCACACCCCGGACAGCGACGGCGGCAGCGGACTGATCACCGCGATGATCCTGATCGTGGCGATGCCCGTGGCCGCCGGAGCCACCGTCTGGACCAGCAGGGGTGACGGCGACCAACCCACTATGGTGGGACTCGTCCTCGCCTCCACCCTCCTCAGCCCGCTCACCATCCCGCTGATCATCACCACCCTGGTGCCGCTCCTCGACGGCGGCTACGCGGACACACTGGCAACGACCGGCCATACGGCCCAGGGCGGCTTCGCTCTCGTCACCGTGGTCATCCCCTGTGCCGTCGGCACCCTGTTCCGACTCGCGCTGCCGACGGCGTGGCTCAGCCGGGCCCTGCGGGTGATCGTGCCCGTGGCGCTGACCGGATCGCTCGTCCTGACCTACGTCAACGCCAGTGGCGCCCTGGGCTCCTTCCTCACCCACCCACGCCCCCTCCTGTTCGCCGCCGCACTGGCCGTGGCTGCGCTCGTCTGCCTGTTGTCCTTCGCGTTGGGCCGGAGTGCCGCGCGGCTCCTCCATCTGGACGGCCCCGCCTCGTCCTCGCTGACGCTCGCCTGCGGCATGAACAACAGCAGCGCGAGCGCGGTCCTGATCACCACCACGCTGCCCGACAAACCGCACCTGCTCCTGCCGGTGCTCGCCTACGGGCTGCTGCAGAAGACAGCCGCGAGCCGGGTCGTGCGGACAGCGGGCCGTCGGCACCCGCCCTGCCCTACGTCACCGTGAACCGCGCTCAGTGCGTGATGCGGTACAGGTGCTCGGGGCGGCCGGTGGCCCCGTAGCGGAGTTCGAGGCGGACCATGCCCTCCTTGACCAGGTAGGAGAGATACCGCTGAGCCGTGGCGCGGGAGACGCCGGTGCGTTCGGCGGCCTCCGCGGCCGACAGAGCCTCGTGCGCGCCGCGCAGGGTCTGGTGCAGCAGGGCGAGCGTCGGCGCGGAGTGGCCCTTCGCGGGGACGCGGGGCACGGTCGGCGGCCGGGCGGCGCTGAACAGGGCGTCCACGTCGGCCTGGTCGGTCTCCGGGACCGTACCCAGGGCGTCCATACGGTGCTGGAGCTCCCGGTAGGCGGTGAGCCGCTCGGCGAGGTCGGGCGCGCCGAAGGGCTTGACGAGGTATCCGACGGCGCCGAGCTTCATCGCGATCCGTACCGAGGTGATGTCCCGGTCGGCGGTGATCATGATGGCGTCGGGGCGGTCGCCGCCCTCGTCGCCGCTGAGCCGGCGCAGCACGTCCAGTCCGCTGCCGTCCGGCAGGAAGATGTCGAGCAGCAGCAGGTCGGGGTGGAGGTCGCGCACCGCGGCCAGTGCCTCGGCCACGGTCGCCGCCTGGCCGACCACCTCGAAGCCCCGGACGCGGGACACGTAGTCGCAGTGGATGCGGCTCACTCGGAAGTCGTCCTCCACCACCAGGGTCCGGATCACCAGCGATCACCTCCTGCCACACCGTCCAGTACCGGTGAAGCCGTCGTGAACAGGGCGCCCCGGGGGCAGGGCGCGGTATCCGGCACCGGCAGCATCACGGTGAAGACGGCGCCGGGCCCTTCACTGACGGCGATCGTGCCGCCGTGCCGCTGCACCAGCCGGTGGACGAGCGCGAGGCCGAGGCCGCGCCGGGCGGTGCCGCGGTCCGGGCGGGTCGACCAGCCGTCCTCGAAGATGGACTCGGCGGTGTCCGGCGGGATGCCGGGGCCGGTGTCGGCCACCTCCACCCGCACCGCGTCGACGGCCTCGATCAGCGACAGACAGACCTCGGCACCGCCCGGCGGCGCCGGTACGGTCGCGGAGGCGTCGATCGCGTTGTCCAGCAGGTTGCCGATGATGGTCAGCAGCCGAGGCAGATGCGGCGGGTTCTCGCCGAGGGCGGAGTCCTCGCTGAGAACGATCCGCACCCCGCGTTCCGCGGCCACCGTGATCTTGGCGACGATCAGACCCACGAGCAGCGGGTTGCCGATCCGTTCCCGTACGGATTCGGTCAGCGCCTGCTCGGCACCAGCCGTGTCGACGGCGAACTCGTAGGCGGCGTCATGGTCGCCGATGTCCAGCAGCCCGGCCACCGTGTGCATACGGTTGGTGAACTCGTGCTGCTGTGCGCGCAGCGCGTCCGTCAGCCCGCGCACCGAGTCCAGCTCGCGCAACAGACCGATCATCTCGGTGCGGTCGCGCACGGTGACCACGGCGCCCAGCTCCCGTCCGTGCAGGGCGACCGGCATCCGGTTGACGACCAGGCAGTGGTCGTCGGTGAGCACGCTGATGTCTCCGCCCGCCAGGGTGCCGTCCAGGGCGCGGCGCAGCCGCCCGTCGGGCAGGACTTCCGCCAGCGTGCTGCCGAGCGCGGTGCCGAGGCTGAGCAGGTGGCGGGCCTCGTCGTTGACCAGTGTGATCCGGCCGTCCGGGTCGAAGGCGACGACTCCCTCGCGGATTCCGTGCAGCATCGCCTCCCGGTCCTGCAGCAGCCCGGCGATCTCCTCCAGCTCCAGCCCGAACGTCGTCCGCTTGAGCCGTCTGGCCAGCAGGAACGCCGCGGTCGAGCCGAGCGCGACGGCGATGGCGCTGTACAGGCCGAAGGTGGGCAGCTCGCGCCACAGCTCACCCAGCACATAGTGCTCGGGGATCCCCGCGGACACCTCGCCGACCAGCTTGCCGGTGGGCCCGTACAGCGGAGCCTTGCCGTTGGCGGAACGTCCCGTCGCCCCCTGGTCGGTGCCGACGTGTGTCCTGCCGTCCAGCACCACGATCCGGTCCCCCGTCGGTTCACCGACCAGCGCCGCATCTGGGTGCGAGTGGCGGATACCGCGCAGGTCGAGCACGACCACGTACGACGCGCCCGACGCCTTCCGGATCCGCTCGGCCACCGCCTGCACCACGTCGCCGCCGCCCCCGTACTGCATGGCGTGGCGGATCTGCGGTTCCGCGGCCGTGGTCTCGGCGATGGCCAGGGCCCGCTTCTCGTAGGCACGGTCGATCTCGCCCCGCTGTGCGAAGGCGAACAGCACGAAACCGATCACCCCGGTCAGCGCCAGGATGGCCAGCTGGTTGGCCAGAATCCGCGCGGAGAGCCGCCCCTTCCCACCGCGGCCGATCGGGATGCGGATGCGTGTCACGGGTGTCTCTGCCTGTCGTGCGGGGCCCGGGCGCGGCCCCTGCGCCGTACCCGTGGTGGCGTGATTGTGCCCCCGTCACCGGCCTTCTGCCCACCCCCGGCCCGCTGAGCAGAACGAGCAAAAGCATGGCTAACACGGCTAACGCGAGATACGGCTGAAACAGCGACGTAACACCCGCCGGCCTCTAGCGTCTGCCTTCCTCGACCTCCGAGGTCAGGAAGGAGACAGCCTCAGATGGCTTCACGAAACGATGTGGCGACGAGCCCCTGCGCCGAGACGACCGGCCGGGACAGCGCGCGAGTCGAGATTTCAGGACTCACCAAACGGTTTCTGACTCCCGCGGGTGAGGTGTTCACCGCGCTGCAGGACGTCTCGTTCACCGTGGAACCTGGCCAGTTCTGCGCGGTGGTGGGCCCGACCGGCTGCGGCAAGTCGACGACGCTGAGCATGGTGTCCGGGCTCGACCGGCCCAGCGAGGGCTCGGTCAGGGTCGGCGGCCGTGAGGTGAACGGCGTCACCGACGGCGTCAGCTTCATGTTCCAGAGCGACGCGCTGCTGCCCTGGAAGACCGTCCTCGGCAATGTGCTGATGGGCCCGGTCTTCCGCAGGGTGCCCAAGCAGCGGGCCCAGGCTTCGGCCCGTGACTGGCTGCGCCGGGTGGGTCTGACGGGGTTCGAGGACCGTTACCCGCACCAGCTCTCCGGCGGTATGCGCAAGCGGGTGGCGATGGCCGCGGCGCTGATCAACGAACCCCGGATCCTGATCATGGACGAGCCGTTCGGCGCCCTGGACGTGCAGACCAAGGCGATCATGTCGACCGAACTGCTCGGTCTGTGGGAGCAGATCCGCCCGTCGGTCATCTTCATCACCCACGACCTCGACGAGGCGGTGGCGCTCGCCGACCGGGTCGTCGTCATGACGTCCAGCCCCGGCTCGGTCAAGGCGGTCTTCGACATCGACCTGCCGCGGCCGCGCGGCGCGGTCCAGGAGATCCGCTTCCAGCCCCGCTTCATCGAACTCCAGCACCAGATCTGGGACTCGCTGCGCGAGGAGGTGGAGCGCGCCTACGCACGCACCGCAGGAGGTACGGCATGAGCACGACGTCCACCGTCTCCACAGCCCCGGTCAAGGACGGCGCACCCGTCTCGGCCGCGGCCGCCGCCAGAAGCGCCGTCCGGCGGCGCACCGCGCTGGTGTGGGCCGGGCGCGTCGGTCTCGCGGCCTTCGTCCTCGGTGGCTGGCAGGCGTTCACCGCCTGGGGGATCGTCGACAAGTTCTTCTTCGGGCAGCCCTCCGGCATCGCCCAACGGCTGGTCGACCTCTTCCGGCAGGGCACCGAGTTCGGGTCCTTCTACGCCAACATCTGGACCACCATCCAGGAGGCGCTCGCCGGCTTCGCCCTCGGAGCCGTCACGGGAGTGGTCGTCGGCGTCGCGCTCGGCCAGAGCCGCTTCCTAGCCGACGTGCTCGGCCCCTACATCAAGATGGTCAACGCGATCCCGCGTATCGTCCTCGGCTCGATCTTCATCGTCGCGTTCGGTATCGGCGTGCTGCCGAAGATCCTGCTCGCCGCGGTGCTGGTGTTCTTCATCGTCTTCTTCAACGCCTTCCAGGGCGTCCGCGAGGTCGACCGCAACATCCTCGCCAACGCCAAGGTCCTCGGCGCCTCGCAGTGGCAGACGATCCGGCACGTCACCGTGCCCTCCGCCCTCACGTGGATCATCGCCAGCCTGCACAGCGCCTTCGGCTTCGCCATCGTCGGCGCGCTGGTCGGCGAGGTGCTCGGCGCGCAGAGCGGCCTCGGCCTGGTCATCAAGACGGCGCAGAACAACTTCGACCCCAACGGCGTGTTCGCCACGATGCTCGTCATCTCGGTCATCGTGCTCGGCGCCGAGTGGCTGATCGGCAAGCTCGAACACCGGCTGCTCTCCTGGCGGCCGCCGGCCCCGTCCGAGGCCGCCAACACCCTCTGACACCTCGCCCCTTCCCCCCTCCTTCCCTCAACACCCGCAGCAAAGGAATGTGATCAGCCATGTCCAGACGACCCGCCGCCGTCGCCGCGTCCGTCCTCACCGTTCTCGCCCTTGGCGCCGTCAGCGCCTGTTCCGGCAACTCCTCCGCCTCGACCGGCGGTTCGGGCTCCACGCCGACCGTCAAGCTCATGGCCGGCGGCCTCGACAAGCAGATCTACCTCCCGTACCAGCTCGCCCAGCAGCTGGGCTTCTACAAGAAGTACGGCGTCAACGTCGAGCTCAGCACCGAGCAGGACGGCGGTGTCGGCGCGGAGGAGGCCATGGCCTCGGGACAGGTCGACATGGCGGGTGCCTGGTACAACCACACCATCGAGTTCCAGGCCAAGGGGAAGGCGGTCGAGGACGTCGTCCAGCTGTCCGGCGCGCCGGGCGAGCGCGAGATGTGCACCAAGAAGTCGGGCGTCACCTCGGGCGCCGACTTCAAGGGCAAGACCCTCGGTGTCACCGACCTGGGGTCGGGCACCGACACCCTCACCCAGTTCCTGGCCGCCAAGAAGGGCGTCAAGACCAGCGAGTTCCACCGCATAGGAGTCGGTGCGGGCTCCACCGCCATCGCCGCGCTGCAGAACGGCAAGGTCGACTGCGTGATGACGACGCAGCCGACGGTCGCCGCGATCCAGAAGAAGGGCGTCGGTACCTCCGCCATCGACCTGGCCACCACGCAGGGTGCCACGGCGGCGCTGGGCGGAGCCTTTCCCGCGGCCAGTGTGCTCGCCCGCACCGACTGGGTGAACGCGCACAAGGACACGGTGCAGAAGGTCGTCGACGCGCTCGTGGCCACCATGCACTGGATCAACACCCACAGCGCGACCGACATCGCGAACAAGCTGCCCGCGTCGTACGTGTCGAACCAGCTGGTGACCAAGGCCGACTACATCGCGGCCCTGACCGAGGACAAGGGTCAGTTCCTCCCCGACGGCCTCATGCCGGCCGGCGGTCCCAAGACCTCCCTGGCGACGGAGAAACTGGTCGGCAATGTGAAGGGCTCGGTGGACCTCGGCAAGACGTTCACCAACGACTTCGCCCTCCAGGCCAACAAGACCGAGGGCTTCAAGACCACCACGACACCAGCAGGCCCGAACGGCTGAACCCTCACCTGGCACGGGCCGCCCAGGTGACCTCCACCAGGGCGGCCCGCCCGTGTCGGGCCGGGGCTCACCTGACCGCTCAGCGGACCGGCAGGACCGTGGTGTGCTCTTCGCGCACGGCCTGAAGAGAGCGGGGGTTCAGGCCGAGAAGGCTCAGGATCGTCGGTGCGATCTGCTTGGTCTGCACGCTCGCGGAGTCGCGCACGCCGTCCGGAACCGAGGCGCCCGACACCACCAGCGGAACATCGAGGTCGTCAGCGTGGGCGCCACCGTGCTCGGCGATCTTCTTGGTGCCACCGGTGTAGACAACGCCGTACTGCGCGAGGCCGAAGATGTCCGGGACCCGGGCATCGCCGGCTTCGACGTGGAAGTAGCGGGCCGCGGCCTTCCCTGCGTAGACCTTGCTGAGCCCGCCACGCGTGAAGGCCTTGGGTGCGGCATTGATGTCGGTGCCCGTGCCGTTCTGCGCCAGCAGGTACGACTTGGCGAACTCGGTCGCTGCCGGTGAGCGGTCGGTCAGCCACAGCAGCATCGCGTCGTCGTCCACGGAGTGGGCGACGAGGTCGCCGGCGGCGGGGTGGAGCTTCTTCCAGGCGGCGTTGAGGCCGTCCAGCAGCGGGCCGTCGTCGATCCGGGTGAGCGCGGTGGGGTCGGTGGGTGACTGGCCGTGCTTGGCGGACAGGATGATCGTGGTGTTGTCGGCCAGGTGCCGCTTGGCGATCTCAGAAGTCAGGGCACCGATTTGCGCGTTGACGAAGTCCAGGTTCTTCGCCAGCAGCGGTCCGGGCACGTTCTTGGCGGTGTAGCCGCCCTTGAGGCCGTCGGAGGCGGGCAGCTTCTGCGCGGTGGAGACCGACTGGAAGTTGAGGCCGAAGACCGCCGGGGTGCCGACCTTGTGGCTACGGCTGTGGTCGTAGCCGTCGATCTCGTTGAGGACGACCTTCACCTTGTAGCCGTCGTACTGCTCGGTGGCCTGGTTGTCCTTGGTCCAGTCGTCGCCGGCCGGGTAGCCGAGGGCGTCACTGTTGATCTCGGGCGTGAACAGGTCCTGGATGCCGGTACCCGAGGGCCCGTTGAGGATCTCGTAGGCCGCGTGCTTGTCCGACCAGGCTGTACGCAGACCCGCGCTGCGGGCCACCTCGAAGACGGTGTTCACCTTGAGGTAGGAGTGCGGGAAGACCGGCTTGCAGGTCTTGGGGTCGACCGGCAGCTTGGAGGCGTTGATCAGGCTCGCCGGGTGGCCCGTCATCGACAGGATGCTGTCCGGCAGGCCGGTGAGGCCCTGACCGGCGTCGATGGAGGCCTGGTTCTTGTCCAGGTCCTCCGTGAGGTCCACCTCGACACCGGGCTTGACGGCCTTGCAGCTGGTGGTCCCGGCGGGCAGGAGCGCCGCATTGTAGGTGTCGTCGTAGTAGACGCCGGTGGTGCCGGGGCCGCCACCGGTCGCCTGGGCGACCATGCCGGGGAAGGAGTCGGACGGCGTGGTGGTCCTGGCGTGGGTGTACTCCACACCGCCGCCGACCAGCCGCGCCAGTGCCGAGTTCGGGTGCCGGGAGACGTACCAGGCCAGGTCCGACTGGTGCAGCCCGTCGACCGAGATCAGCAGGACGTGCTTGGCGGGGGCCTGGTGGTGGGAGGCGGCGAACGCCGGGGGCTGGACGGCGGTCACGCCGGTCAGGACTCCGGCAGCAGCGAAGACGGCTGCGAGTCTGACATGACTTATGGACATTTGTGCATCTCCCGGGTCTTTGGGGCGATGGCTGAGCGCCGGGCCCATCAGAGTCGCGCCTTGCGTACCGGAAACGGCGCATGTGTGAACGCACACGGAAGAAGCGGTCGTGTCTTCATCAAGCAGGTCTGCTTTTCCTCAAGACCGAGGGACGGAACAGACCCGTCGCGCAGGCCGGTCCGTTCGCCATCGGAAGGGCGGCGCAGGACGGCCCTCTCACCCGGACTACTCCTGTGCCTCGTCCCGGTCGACGGGAATGAGCAAGGTGAAGGTGGCGGGGCGGGCATTGGCCAGGGAGATCCTGCCGCCGAGCGAGACGGCCAGGTCCCGGGCGAGAGCCAGGCCGATACCCGCTCCCGGTCCGCCCCCGGTGTGCCCCCGGTCGAACAGCCGGGCCGGCTCGCCCGCCACGACACCTTCGTCGCTCACGTCGAAGGCAAGGGCGTCCTCCAGGTCCCGCACGGTGACCCGGACAGTGCCGCGCCCGTGCACGCGGGCGTTGTCCAACAGGATGCCGAGCACCTCCGACACGGGCGCGCCGGGGACCAGCACATCGGCTGGTGTGTCCCGTGCGGCGCACTCCAGGCGTCTGCCGTCCCGGGCGAACAGTCCGTGCCACCGCTCCTCGGCGTCCCGCAGCAGCTGCCCCACCGCGATCTTCCCGGCGGCGGAGGGGGACACCTTGGCGGCACCCGACAGCCGCAGCACCTCGTCCACCGTGTGGTGCAGTCGGTGGGTGGTGGCCAGTGCTTCGGTCAGGACGGGTCGCAGCCGCGCGTCGTCCTCCTGGGCGAGACCCGCCTCCAGGGCGAGTTGCAGCCCGGTGAGCGGGGTGCGCAGCTGGTGGGAGGCGTTGGCGGTGAAGTCGCGTTCGTGGCGCAGGAGTTCGGAGAGGCTCTGCAGCATCTCGTTGTGGGTGCGGGCTACCTGGTCGATCTCGCCGATGCTGCTGGGGGCGGCACGGGCGTTCAGGTCGCCCTCGGTCACGGCCCGGCAGTGGCGGGACAGATCCTCTAACGGCGCCGCCAGGGCCCGCGCCTGACGACGGGCCACTACGACCGCGACGGCCAGCGCCAAAGCCGCCACCCCCAGCAGCACCGCCCAGGCGACGAGGACGCGGTCGCGCACGGCGGCCGTGGGGGACGAGGCCCGCACGACGCCGATCACCTTCTCCGCGTGGGAGACGGGCACGGTGACCACCAGATCACCGCCCGAGTGGCCCCGTACGGCCTCTCCGCCCAGGGCGCGCCGGACCGGAGCATCGCCAGAACGGGGCCCGCTGCCCGCCCGCAGCCGCGACTGCGGGTCGTACAGACCGAGGTCCCCGCCCGCCGGGGGCCTGGGTAGTTCCACCGGGTCGCCGGTCGCGTAGTCCGGGCTCACGCGTACAGCCCCGGCCAGGGCGGACCGCTCAAGGGTGTCGCGCTGGTCGGCGTACAGGGACGACCTGACGGCCAGGGCGAGCGGGACGGCGAGCAGGACGACGGCGACCAGAGCGGCGGTCAGGGCGACTCGCACCACACGCTGTCTCATGCCCCCATCATGCGGGCCGTTCACCTGGGCGGATGTGCTGCGCCACACGCTTTTGCCGTCCTCTAACCCACGGTGAGCAGGGCGTTAACCGGCCTCTCCCTAGCGTCGGTGCTGTGAATCGTCCGGTCCGAGGACTCGCCTGGAGGGCAGTGGTCATGGCAGCACGCACACGGACGTACGCGGTCGTCGGACTGGCCTTGGTGGCAGCGGTGATGGCGGGCTGTTCCGGGACGGGCTCGGGCTCCGGTTCGGGCTCCGGTTCGACGACGTCCCCGGCCGCTCGGACGGCCGGTTCCGCCTCCGGAGGCGGAGGCGGTAGCGGCGGGCAGAACAACGCGGCGCCCACCGAGTCCAACCCTCCCGGCGACATCCCTGACAACCAGGCGTTCGTCGCCTACCGGCCGACCGGAGGTTCCTACACCGGCTTCACGGTCAAGGTGCCCGAGGGCTGGGCCCGCACTGGCCAGGGCGGCACCACCGTGTTCACGGACAAACTCAACAGTGTGAAGATCACGGCGGTTTCCGCCGCCACCGCGCCGACGACCGGCTCGGTCACCAGCAAGGTGATACCGCAACTGCGCTCCCAGGTGCCGAAGTTCGCCGCTCCCAAGGTGTCGGAGGTGACGCGGCACTCCGGCCGCGTGGTCCTGCTGACCTACAGAGGCGACTCGACCAAGGACCCGGTGACCGGCAAGGTCGTGCGGGACGCGTTCGAACGGTATGCCTTCTATCGCGCGGGGCACGAGGTCGACCTGACCCTGTCCGGCCCGGTCAAGGCAGACAACGTCGATCCCTGGCGCATCGTCAGCGACTCCTTCGCGTGGCGGTGAGCGTGATGCCAGTCGACTCGTACGACTCCCGCGGCTCGGCCGACGATGTGCTGACGGCCCGCGAGCTGTACCGCTTCTACCGGGCCGGCGAGGAGGAGACGCTCGCGCTGCGCGGGGTGTCCCTGACGGTGCGACGTGGTGAGACCGTCGCGGTGGTGGGACCGTCCGGGGCCGGAAAGTCGACTCTGCTGGCATGCCTGGCCGGACTCGACGAACCCTCCGGCGGCGAGGTCCACGTGAACTGCGTGCGGATCAGCCACCGTCCCGAGACGGAACGGGCCCGGCTGCGCGCCCGACACATCGGCGTCCTGCTGCAGAACCGCAACCTGCTGCCCCACCTGAACGTGCTCGACAACGTCCGCCTGCCGCAGCGGGCGCAGGGCCGCAGGGCCCCCGTCCCGGCCCGGACCCTGCTGGCGCAGGTCGGGCTGGCCGGGCGGACACATGCCCTGCCCCGGCAGCTGTCCGGCGGCGAACTGGCGCGGGCAGGGCTCGCCGTCGCCCTGGCCAACGCGCCCGCCGTCCTGCTCGCCGACGAACCGACCGGCGAACTCGACGGCGAGACCGAACAGTTGGTGCTGTCACTGCTGCGGGAGCGGGCCACGGAAGGCTGCGCGGTGCTGCTCGTCACGCACAGCGCCGAGGCGGTCCGGATAGCGGACCGGGTGATCACCCTGACAGACGGCAGGGCCACCGGTGCCCCGCCGCCGCACGACCGCGAGGAGGCACACGATGTCGTCGGATGACGTGCTCGTCACCTGCACGGACGCGGCCCTGACCTTCGGCCGGGGAGCCCAGGCCGTCGTGGCCGTGCACGGCGCCGACCTGACGATCCGGGCCGGGGACCGGCTCGCGGTGGTCGGCCCCTCGGGATCGGGCAAGAGCTCGCTGCTCCATCTGATCGCCGGACTCGAACAGCCGACCAGCGGCACCGTCACCCGCGCCGCCTCCCTCGGGCCGTACGACATCGGCCTCGTGTTCCAGGGCGACAGCCTGATCCCCGCCCTGAACGTGGCCGAGAACACCGCCCTGCCCCTGGTCCTCACCGACCGCGCGGAGGACGAGGCCAGGCGGGCCGCGCTCGCCGCTCTCGCCCGGGTGGACGCCGCCGACCTCGCCGAACGGCTGCCCGAGGAGATCTCCGGCGGGCAGGCCCAACGGGTGGCCGCCGCCCGGGTCCTGGCCCAGGCGCCTCGCCTGATCCTCGCCGACGAACCCACCGGCCGCCTCGACCACGCCACCGGCGCCCGTGTCCTGGACGCCCTGCTGACGGCCGCCGACCACACCGGTGCGGCCCTTGTCGTCACCACCCACGATCCGGCCGTCGCCGCCCGGCTCGCCGTCCGGCGCAGCATGCGTGACGGACGGCTGCTCGCACCCGAGGAGGTGTCATGATCACCGCATGGGCGCGCGGCCTGGCCCGCCACCGCACCGGCCGGCTGCTGGCCGCCCTCGCAGGCGTCACGCTCGCGGTCGCCCTCGTCGCCGCGCTCGGCTCCTTCCTCACCGCGTCCAAGGCGACCATGACCCAGCGCGCCCTGCGCTCGGTCGCCGTGGACTGGCAGGTCCAGGTGCAGCCCGGCGCCGACCCGAACGCCGTCCTGTCCCTCGTCCAGAAGACTCCCGGCACCCGCACCGCGCTGCCCGCCGGCTTCGCCCACACCAGCGCCTTCACGGCCCGCGTGCAGGGCAGCACCCAGACCACCGGCCCCGGCGTCGCCCTCGGACTGCCCGACGGCTACCGTGCCCGCTTCCCGGACGCCGTCCGTACGCTGTCGGGCTCCTCCACCGGCGTCCTGCTGGCCCAGCAGACCGCCTCCAACCTGCACGCCGCTCCGGGCGACACCATCGGCATCCAGATTCCCGGTGCCGGCCTGCACCGGGTGAAGGTGGACGGCGTGGTCGACCTCCCCCAGGCCGACTCCCTCTTCCAGACCGTCGGTGCCCCCAGCCAGTCACAGCCGACCGCGCCCCCGGACAACGTCGTCCTGCTGCCCGCCGCCCGGTTCGCCTCCCTCACCCGCCGCGCCACCGCCGTCACCACCCAGATCCACGTCGCCCGCGCCAACACCGGGCTGCCCTCCGACCCGGCCGCCGCGTTCTCCTCGGTCACCGGTGCCGCCCACAACCTGGAGGCTCGCTCGGCAGGCACCGCCCTGGTCGGCAACAACATCGGCGCCGCCCTCGACTCCGCCCGCCAGGACGCCCTGTACGCCCAGATCCTCTTCCTCTTCCTCGGCGTGCCGGGCGCGGTCCTGGCGGCCGCGCTGACCGCGGCGGTCGCCTCGGCCGGTGGTGAACGGCGGCGCCAGGAACAGGGGTTGCTGCGACTGCGCGGGCTGCGGCCCCGTCAGATCACCGGTCTCGCGGGCCTGGAAGCCGCCCTCATCGGTCTCGCCGGGGGCCTCGCGGGGCTGGGTGTCGCCGCGCTCACCGGCCGTCTCGCGTTCGGTGCGGCCTCGTTCGGCGCGAACGCGGGGCAGTGGGTCGTCTGGTACGCGATCGCCTTCGTTCTGGGAGCCGCGGTGGCCGCCGGTGCCGTTCTCGTCCCCGCGCTGCGGGACCTGCGCTCGCTCACCGTCGCCGACACCCGCAAGCAGGAGGGCGTACGCCCCTCCCGGTCGCCGTGGTGGCTGCGGTACGGCCTGGACTTCGTGCTCCTGATCGGGTCGTGGCTGGTCTTCCGTGCCTCATCCGGCAACCAGTACGCGCTGGTCCTCGCCCCCGAGGGCGTTCCCAGCATCTCCGTGTCGTACTGGGCCTTCCTCGGGCCCGCCCTGCTGTGGATCGGCGCGGCCCTGCTGTTGTGGCGCCTGACCCTGCTGGTCCTCACCCGTGGCCGTCCCGTTCTGACCCGGCTGGCCCGCCCGCTGACCGCGGCCCTGGCCGGGACCACCGCGGCCGTACTGACCCGGCGCCGGCGACCGCTCGCCCGCTCGGTGGTGCTGCTCGCCCTGGCCGTCTCCTTCGCCGTGTCCACCGCCGTCTTCAACGCCACGTACCACCAGCAGGCCGAGGTCGACGCCCGGCTCACCAACGGCGCCGACGTCACCGTCACCGAACCGCCCGGGGCCCGGGTCCCACCCGCTTCCGGAGCGGCCCTGAAGATCTCGGGTGTCCGACACGTCGAACCCCTCCAGCACCGCTTCGCCTACGTCGGCTCCGACCTCCAGGACCTCTACGGCGTCCGCCCGGACACCATCGCCAAGGCCACCTCGCTCCAGGACGCCTACTTCGCCGGCGGCACCGCCCGGCAGCTGATGCAACGCCTTGCGCAGCATCCGGACAACCTCCTGGTCAGCGTCGAGACCGTCAACGACTTCCAGCTCTCCCCCGGCGACACCGTCAACCTGCGCGTCCAGGACGCCCGTACCAAGGCCCTGCACACGGTCCCCTTCCACTACACGGGCATCGCCAAGGAGTTCCCCACCGCCCCCAAGGACAGCTTCTTCGTCGCCAACGCCTCCTACGTCGCCAAGGCCACCGGCAGCGACGCGGTGGGCGCCTTCCTCCTGGACACCGGTGGCAGCCACCAGAAGCAGATCGCCGCACAGCTGCGCGGGCAGCTCGGCACCGGTGCCACCGTCACCGACCTCACCCAGACCCGCGGCACCGTCGGCACCAGCCTGACCTCGGTCGATCTGGCAGGCCTGACACGCATCGAACTCGCCTTCGCGGTGCTGCTGGCCGCGGGAGCCGGTGGGCTCGTCCTCGCCCTCGGGCTCGCCGAACGCCGCCGTACCTTCGCGATCGCCACGGTTCTCGGCGCGCGGGCACGTCACCTGCGCGGCATGGTCCTCACCGAGGCCCTGCTGCTGGCCGTCGGCGGTCTCGCCGGAGGCGCCCTGATCGGCTGGGCCCTGTCACAGATGCTGGTCAAGGTCCTGACCGGCGTCTTCGATCCGCCACCCGCCGGCCTCTCGGTCCCCGGCGCCTACCTCGCACTCACGGGCGTTGTCGCCGTCGCCACCATCGTCGCCGCGGCCCTCAACGGCATCCGCAAAACCCGACGCCCAGCCGTGGAGGAGCTGCGCGAGCTGTGAACGCTCCCCGCGCGCGCGACGGGCTCGCCGACCTGTCCACTCCTAGGCTGTGGTCCATGCGCACGCCCGCCGCACCGGACCGCCGCCACCACCGTGTCCTTGTCGTCGAGGACGACGACACCATCGGCCGCCACCTGGAAGCCGGCCTGCGCGGCCACGACTACGCGCCGACGTGGTGCCGCACGGGGGCGGGCGCGCTGACCGAGGCCGCGCGGGCACCGTACGACGTGCTGCTGCTTGACCTGGGGCTGCCCGACATGGACGGCCTGGACGTGGCCCGGGACCTGCGGGCCCGCCTCCCCGACCTGCTGATCGTCGTGCTGACCGCGCGGACCGAGGACATCGACGTCATCGCCGGACTGGATGCCGGGGCCGACGACTATCTCGTCAAACCGTTCAGCATGACCGTGCTGCTCGCCCGGCTGCGAGCGCATCTGCGGCGACAGACAGTGGCCGCCCCGGTCCGCAAGCCGGTGCGGCTGGGCGATCTGGTCGTCGACGTCGCCGCCCGGCGATGCGAGCTGCACGATGTCGAAATCCCCTTGCGAGCGAAGGAGTTCGACCTGCTCGCGGCGCTGGCCGAGCGGGTCGGCGAGGCGGTGTCGCGGGAGACGTTGATGGCCGAGGTATGGGACGAGAACTGGTTCGGACCCACCAAGACCCTCGACGTGACGATGGCGGGCCTGCGACGCAGACTCACCGAGGCAGCGCAGGCCGAGGACGGTCCTGTCCGCCTGCCGGAGATCACCACGCTGCGAGGGCACGGATACCGGCTGGAACGGCCGCCGGATCCGATGGGTTGAGAAGCGGCCGACGTGTCAGTGAGCAAGGACAGGTGGGGAACGTGACGTCGAGTGCGGCATCCCTCGTCCCGGTCAACATCACCCTCGGCGTCCTGCTCGCCGCTCTGCTCCTGGCGGCGGCGGTGGTCGCGGGGCGGTTCCATCTCGACCCGCACCCGTACAAGAGCCGAGCCCGGGAGATCCTCGTCGCCGGACTGCGGGCCGCGGCCCAGCTGGCCATCGTGTCAGTGGTCATCACGTGGGCCGTCAAGTCCGTGCCGGGGCTGTTGGCGTTCCTTGTCGTCATGTTCTCGGTGGCGGTGCGTACGGCTGGGCGGAGAATCACCAGCGACCGCACCTGGTGGCTCACGGCCGCCCCGATCGCCGCAGGTGTGGTGCCGGTCGTCGCGGCACTGCTGCTGACGGGGCTCGTCCCGCTGCGAGGCATCGCACTGATCCCGATCACGGGCATCCTCATCGGCGGCGCACTCACCGTGACCGTCCTCGCCGGACGTCGAGCCCTGGACGAACTGGCCCAGCGGCATGGGGAGGTGGAAGCCGCGATGGCCCTGGGATTCCTGGACCGGGACGCACGAATGGAGATCACACGCCCGGCGGCATCAGAGGCGCTGCTGCCGGGCCTCGACCAGACTCGGACGGTCGGGTTGGTGACGCTCCCCGGTGCTTTCGTCGGCATGCTGATGGCAGGTGCGAGTCCCGTGATGGCCGGGGCGGTGCAGTTGTTCGTCCTGATCGCGCTCATGGCGGTGCAGTCCGTCGCGGTCGCGGTGACGCTCGAACTCGTCGCCCGCGATCGCCTGCACCGCCCGGTACCCTGCGCGCCGACAGGATCGCCGCGCAGGGCGAGGCGGCCGATGAGACGGCTGCCGCCGAGCCGCAATGCGTGAGCCGCTCGCCGGCCAGGCCACCGGCTCAGAGCGCCGACCGGCGGGCCAGCAACCCCAGGATTAGCAGTCCCGGTGCCATCGGCAGCCATCCGGTGAGCAGGCGGTAGCCGATGACCGCCGAGATCGCCGTCTGCCCCGGCGCTCCCGCGGCCGTGAGCGCGAAGGCGAGCGCGGCGTCCAGCGACCCCAGTCCACCGGGCGTGGGAAGCAGGGCCGCCGCCCCGCTGGCCACGAGGTATGCCATCACCACATGGCTGGTGGGCAGCGCGAGACCGAGCGCACGAACCACGGCCACGACCACGCCCGCGTGCAGCAACGCGAACGCGACCGAGCCACCCCACAGCGCGCAGGCCCGCCCTCGGGAGCGATGCACCTCCCGCACGTCGGTCACGGCCCGCCCAAGCGCCCGCCTGATCCGGCCGCTGGCCATCACCGCCGACACGACGGTTGCCGCCACCACCGGCACCAGGAACAGCATGTGGGGGACCCGCGCCGACAGTGGGACAGCGCCCGGTGCTGCCACCAGCAGGACGACGCCCAGCACGCACCGGACGATCCCGCCGACAGCAGCCTTCACCGCCAGCGCGGTCGCCGAGCGTCTGGTGGACAGGCCGCACCGCGTCAGGAACCGCAGGTTGACCAAGCTCGCCCCGGCTCCCGCGGGCAGGATGTGGTTGGCGGCGCACGCCGCGAACTGCGCGGCCACCAGCCGTCCCTTCGGCAGCCGCTCGACGACCGCCCCCTGCTGCGCCACCGCCGCGCACACCCACGTGGCGAGAGTGGCGCAGCAGGCGAGCACCAGCCATTCCCGGTCGGCGGCGGCCAGTTGGTCGGTGCCGCTGTCGAGGGTGGCCCGGTGCGCCGCGAGCATGCCGCCGGCGGCGAGGAACACCGCGAGGGTGATGCCCAGACGGACGTAGGTGCGTCTGCCCGCGGTCGCGATCACACTGTCGGACACGGTCATCGCGGTCACGGCCCCTGCCGGTCGAAGGGAGCGACGTAGGCCTGGAGGGCGCCGGCCCGCTCCACGGGCCAGGTGCGTGCGTAGGCGGGCGGACGGTCGCCGGGCTGGGCGAGGACGGCGAGGGATGTCCGGTGGGCGGCCCGGGCCAGTGCGGCCGCGGTGGTGCTGGTGTCGTGGCCAGCGACCTGTGCCGAGCCGCAACCGGTGTAGAAGGCGATGGGCACGGCCTCGTGGCCACTGAGCAGACACGGCGGTCGTACGCCGAGCGTGTGGAGGGCTGAGGCGGTGCGGGACCAGTTGTCACGGTTGGCGGCGGAACTGCGCACGGTGTGTTCCAGGACGACGTACTGCACGGCCACATGAGCCGCAAGGCAGGCCGCCGCGAGGCTCACGGCGACGGTGCGCCCGGTCCTCCGGCTCGGGGCGCCCACCAGATGAGCGAGGCCATGGGCGACGGGGAGGGCGAGCAGGGCGTAGGCGGGCAGCAGGAAGCGGGGGGCCGCGTAGCCGATGAGGAACAGGTAGGGGACGGCGGCCGTCACCGCGCAGGCCAGCGGGAGCAGGATCGGCAGGGCGCGCCGGGCGCGGACGGCGGCCACCGCGCCGAGAGCGGCGAGCACCGGCAGTGCGAACCACCACAGGGTCACCACCGGGTTGGGGGCCGACCCGGTGCAGGGGCGACAGAGCGTCCGCCCGGCGAGACTGCGCAACTGGTCGGCGACCGCCAGGTACCAGCCGAGGCCGCCCTGGATGCGGGAGGCGTCGGAGAGACGTTGCGCGAGGCCGCCATAGCTCACGTATGCCTCGATCACCCACTCACCGGCGCCTGCCAGCAGTCCGGCGACCAGCACGGCAAGGAGGCGGGGTCGGCGCAGGGCGAGGACGAGCAAGGGCAGTACGACGTATACGGCGTCCATCGGGCGCATCCACGCCATCAGCGCCGCGCCCGCGAACACGCCCCACCAGGCTGCCCGGTCCCCGGCGTTCGCCCTGACACGCAGGAAGCAGCCAACGCAGGCCAGGGCTCCGACGGCGACCCAGTAGTTGGGCATGGCCTGGGGGCCGTAGAACAGCGTCACCCACAGCGAGGCGAACAGGGCACCCGCCAGGGCCAGGACGCGCGGCATGACGTGGGCTCGCCAGACGCGCAGGGCGAAGTAGAGGGCCAGGCCGGACAGGATCGCCAGGTAGACCCGAAGGAGGGCGGTGGAGTCGGACCACGAGGCGATCGGCGCGACAAGAAGGGAGATGCCGCGTGCGCGGGGCGCGCTGAAGAAGGCGGCGGGGACGTGGCCGCTGACCTGGCTGACGTAGACCGTCTCGTCCCAGCCGAGACCGAGATCCGGTCGTACGAGGCACAGCTGGGCGAGTGTGAACGCGCCCGCGACGGTGGCGAGCCAGGGTTCACCCCAGCGCCGGCGGGCCCGAGTGGTTCCCGGTGGGGATCCCGTGCGGGAGGCGCTCGTCATCGTGGCGTTCGAGCCGTCGCCCATCGATCACCTCTCCGTCGCCCGGCGCCCCGGAACCATCCTCTCCTACATCTCGTATGAGATCGGTTTCACGGTACGGCTCCTCGGTTAGAGGCAGGTGAGAAGACGCCTCCCTCACCCCCACGGTGAAGGGGAGATTGGCAGCAGCCCACGCGAGAGGCCCGAACGGCGTAACGGCGTAGTGGGGGCGAACTGGAGTGAGCCCCCTCACCCCGTACCGGGACGAGCGAGGCCGTGGTCGTAGGCGAAGATCACGGCCTGGATGCGGTCGCGGGCACCGATCTTCGCCAGGACTCGGCCCACGTGCGTCTTCACGGTGGACTCGGCCACGACGAAGCGCGCGGCGATCTCACCGTTGGTCCAGCCCTTGCCGATGGCCACAAGGATCTCGCGCTCGCGATCGGTGAGGCACGCCAGCCGCGGGTCCTCACCGGGGTTTCCCCGGCCCGCGGGTACGTGCTGGGCGTACTCGTCCAGGATTCGGCGGGTGAGCGCCGGGGCGATCACCGCGTCGCCCGAGGCGACGGCCCGGATGCCGGCGAGGAGTTCGTCGGGGCGCGCGTCCTTGAGGAGGAAGCCGCTGGCCCCGGCCCGCAGAGCGGCGTGCACGTACTCGTCGATGTCGAAGGTGGTCAGCACCAGGACGCGGGACCGGCCCCCGGCGGCGGTGATCCGCCGGGTTGCCTCGATGCCGTCCATGCCCGGCATGCGGACGTCCATCAGGACCACGTCGGGGCGCAGTTCGGCTGTCCTGCGGACGGCCTCGGCGCCGTTCGCGGCCTCGCCGAGCACCTCGGTCTCGGGGATGGAGTCGAGCAGGACCCGGAAACCGTAGCGTTGCAGCGGCTGGTCGTCGACGACGAGGACCGTGGTCATCGGGTGCCTGCCCGAGGTGCGAGGTCGAGGACGGCCTCCACCGTCCATCCACCGCCGGCCGCGGGACCGGCACTGACGTCGCCTCCGTACAGTGCGGCTCGTTCGCGCATACCCACCAGTCCATGTCCTTCCTCGGTCCATGGTCCTGAGCGACCGGCCGTGCCGTTGTCCCGGACCCGTACGACCAGCCGCTCGTCCTCCACGAGCACCGACAGCTGCACCCGAGTGCCGGCGCCTGCGTGCTTGAGTGCGTTGGTGAGGGCCTCTTGGACGATGCGGTAGACCGTCAGCTGCACACCGCGGTCCAAGTCGTCCACATCGCCGACGGTCCGGTAGACGACCTCAAGGCCGGCGGCCCGCACACCCTCACACAGTGCCTGGACGTCCGCGATGCCGGGCTGCGGGCTGAGTTCCGGGACCGCGGCGGGGCCATCAGCCGCCTCCCTCAGAACGCCGAGCACGCGGCGCAACTCGCCGAGGGCCGTGCGGCCGGTGTCGCCGATGAGCTGCAGGGCCTCCTTGCCACGCTCGGGAGCGAGGTCGGTAGCGTACGCTCCGGCGTCGGCGAGGGTGATGATGACCGACAGGTTGTGGCCGACGATGTCGTGCATCTCGCGGGCCACCCGAGCGCGTTCGGTGGCGGCCGCGAGCCGGCTGCGTTGGTCGCGTTCGACCTCCAGGCGGGCCGCCCGGTCCCGCAGCCCCGCGAGCTGGGCCCGGCGGACGCGGATCATCAGGCCCAGCGCCAGGGCCGCGGTCGCCGTACTCAGCAGGAAGAACAGAGCGTCCCAGACGGACATCGCCGCCGACACCCGCACCGCCACCAGCACCATCGCGCCCGCCATGACACCGCAGGCCCACGGCAACTGCCGGGGCCGGCCGTGCAGGGCCAGGCTGTAGAGGGCGACGAACAGGGCCACGTCCGCGCGCAGCACGGCATCCAGCGACCACTGCAGAACGAAGACGGCCGCGACGGCGACGAAGGCCGCCATGGGCCTGCGCCGCCGCCACAGCAGCGGCAGCACCAGACCGGCCTGCAAGGCCAGCATCGCGGGTGGGGAGAGATGGGTGAAGGCGAGCCGGAAGCGGCGAGGGCCGTCGCCGTCCCCCGTGGCCCCCCGGACGAGGTCCGGCAGGCAGAACATCACGAAGACCAGCACCACCACCGCAGTGTCCAGCACCCACGGACGGGCGCGGTCGGCCTGCCGCAACCGCTGGCCGCACCGGGAGATCCGCGCGACCAGCGGTCCCAACCCGCTGACGTCTTCGACAGTGGTCGTCAAGGTGGTCACCTGCCCATGGTGCAGGCAGTCAGACGTCGCTGCGCACCAGCCGGTACGCCGCGCCCGCCAGCGCGAGCGCCGTCCAGCCGAGGAAGACCAGCAGTCCGGCGACGGGCGACAGCGTGGTGCTGTCGTGGGTCAGGGCGAACATCGACTCGCCCGCGTTGCTGGGCAGGTAGGGGCTGATGTCGTCCTGCCAGGAACTGGGCAGCAGCGAGATCAGGCCGGGGACCAGCATCAGGGCCGCGACCAGCACCGAGATGCCTCCGGCCACCGACCGCAGCAGCGCGCCGAGCGCCGTGCCGATCACCCCGACTAGGCCGAGGTAGAGTCCGGCGCCCAGCAGGCTGCGTACGACTCCCGCGTGCGTCAGGCTCATCGCGGCGGGCGTGCCGGAGACGATGCCGCTGCCGAAGCCGAAGGCGACGAACGCGCCCAGCGTGGCGACGACCAGGGCGACCAAGCCGAACACGGCTGCCTTGGACCACAGCACAGGCAGGCGGCGCGGTACGGCCGCCAGCGTCGAGCGGATCATGCCGGTCGAGTACTCCCCCGCCGTGACCAGGACGCCGAGCACGCCGAGGGCGAGCTGGGCGAAGTTGGTGCCGAAGAGGGACAGGCTCACGGCCGTCGCGGTAGCGAAGTCCCGGTCCTGGTGCCCGGAGCCGATCCCGGACTTGTAGTGGTTCGCGGCGATCAGGCCGAAGGCGACGAGGAAGACCAGGCCGAGGCCCAGGGTGATCCAGGTCGAGCGCAGCGACCACAACTTGGCCCACTCCGATGCCAGCACGCGCCGTCCGGTCACCCGGTAGGCGGGGCGGGCCGGGTCGGCGGGGGGCGCCTCGACGGTTGCGGTGAGGGTGCTCATGCCGCCCTCCCCTCTGTGCCGATGCCCGCGGTGCCGTGGTACTCCACGGCATCCCTGGTCAGGTCCATGAACGCCTCCTCCAACGACACCGCGTGTGCGGTCAGTTCGAACAGCGCGATCCCGTGCTCGGCCGCCTTCAGGCCGATCTCGCGGGCGCTCAGCCCGGTCACCTGAAGCTCCTCGGAACCGGCGCGGCCGGTAATGTCGACGCCGGGACCGGCCAGGACCTCTCGCAGTCGGGCCGGGTCCTGCGCGGCCACCTTGACCGTGTCACCGCCCGCCTCGCGGACGAGATCGCGCACGGTGGTGTCGGCCAGCAGCCGCCCGCGGCCGACGATGATGAGGTGGTCCGCCACCAGGGCCATCTCGCTCATCAGGTGGGACGACACGAACACGGTCCGGCCTTCGTCGGCGAGGGCCTTCAGCAGGTTGCGGATCCACAGGACGCCCTCCGGGTCGAGCCCGTTGACCGGCTCGTCCAGCATCACCGTCTGCGGGTCACCCAGCAGGGCCGCCGCGATGCCGAGGCGTTGCCCCATGCCGAGGGAGAAGGCACCGGCCCGCTTTTTGGCCACGCTGCCCAGGCCCGCGAGGTCGATGACCTCGTCGACCCGGCGCCGGGGGATGCCGTGCGTGAGCGCGAGCGCGTTGAGATGGTTGTAGGCCGAGCGGCCCGGGTGAATCGACTTCGCCTCCAACAGGGCGCCGACCTCCTGGAGCGGTGCCTGGTGCTGGGCGTAGTGGCGGCCGTTGACCGTGACCGAGCCGCTCGTCGGGGCGTCGAGCCCGACGATCATCCGCATGGTTGTGGACTTGCCCGCCCCGTTCGGCCCGAGGAATCCGGTCACCGTGCCCGGCTGGACGGCGAAGTCCAGCCCGTCGACGGCGGTTTTCTCGCCGTACCTCTTGGTCAGCTGCTTTGCGTCGATCATGCGCGTCCCTTCCTGTTCGGAGACCGGCGTCCGTCGGGCGCCCCTGACGCCGCACCATCCACGCTAAGGATCGAAACACCCCGATTCGGTGGTACCGGGGACTGATCCACACCGGCCGGGTCGTACCGCGGTACTACGTGCCACCGTGCCCGGCGCAGCATTCAGGTTGCGTTCATGTTCGAAGTGCGATCGTGCGGATCATGACCGCAGAGCACGTCCTCGACAACCACCCCGCCACCCCCGTACGCCAGTTGGCGAACAAGGTGCCGGAGGTGACTGTCTACTTCTGGATCATCAAGCTCCTGACCACCGGCATGGGCGAGACGGCGTCGGACCTCCTGGCCCGGACCCTCGGCCCGATTCCGGCGGTCGCGCTCGGCGGCCTCGCCCTGACGGCATCCCTCGCCGTCCAGTTCACGCTCCGCCGCTACGTCGCCTGGGCGTACTGGACGGCCGTCGTCATGGTCAGCGTGTTCGGCACCATGGCCGCCGACGTCCTACACGTCGGCATCGGCGTGCCCTACGCCGTCTCGGCCCCGGCCTTCCTCGTCGCCCTGGCCGCGGTCTTCGCCCTCTGGTACGCGAGCGAGCGCACCCTTTCCATCCACACCGTCCGGACCCGCCGCCGCGAGGCGTTCTACTGGGCGGCCGTCCTCGCGACCTTCGCCCTCGGCACCGCCGCGGGCGACCTGACCGCTACCGTCGGCTTCGGCTACCTGGGCTCGGTCGCCCTCTTCGCGGCCGCCATCTGCGTACCGGCCGTGGCCCACCGCTTCGGCGCCCTGGGCGCGGTGACCGCGTTCTGGACCGCGTACGTCATCACCCGCCCCCTCGGCGCCTCCCTCGCCGACTGGATGGCCCTCCCCCACACCCGCGGTGGCCTCGACCTCGGCCTGTCGCCGGTCACCCTCGCCTGGACGGCGGCGATCATCGGATTCGTCGCCTACCTGGCCGTGTCACAACGCGACAGGGTTCGACAGGTCCAGTGACGCGGTCGGACGCCCGTCATTCACTGTCATGCCCGTCCTGGGATCGCCCTCCGGCCCTCTACCACCGGTGCCGCCCCGGACGACGTGTAACTCCTCCGGCTCCCCGGAACTCCGCACTCCCGAAGCCGCGGACCGCTGGACCTGGTCATTGATCGTCGCTCACGCCCGGATCCGGCACACCGGGCCCTCACCGCGGGCCCCCGCCGACCTGGGGAAGGAACAGTGCGCACCGCCAGCTCCCTGCTCCTCAAGAAGCTCCAGGCGGAATCGCGATCTCCTCCGAAGCGCGGCTGACCATGAGAGGTTGTTCGGCCGCACCCCAGCACAGCGAAGGATTCCCGACCATGGTGATGGCTCGCTGTGAGACACGGGGCGGTCGAGCCGTCAGCACCGGCTTCGACCGCCCCAACGGAATTCGCGGAATTGGGATTGCCGCCTTTCAGCCCATGTCCGTCAGGAGGGCCTTCAGTTCCTTCTCCTGCTGCGCGGCCGGCATGGGAGGGTTCGAGTGATCGATGCCGAAGGTTCCCAGCACCTTGTCCATCTGGGCGTCGATGGAGTCCCACCCGGTCTGGTCCAGCGGCTGCAACGATGCCTGGTCGGCGTCCCACAGGTCACGCAGCGACTGTGCGGCCGCGTGTGCACCCTTCTCGTTCCCGGAGCGGGCGTCCTTGAGCGAGGTGGACGCGAGGGTCTTCAGAGCGGTGACCTTGGCGGGCGGGAACTTCTTCACCGCCTCGCCGGGGGCCATCTGGACGGCTGAAGTGTTGTCCTCCTCCGGCGCCGGGCCGGTGTGCGGCTGATTGTGGGCCCAGATCAGCAGGCCCGTGGCGGCGACGGCGAGGAGTGCGAAGCCGACCAGACCGACGCGCTCCTTTCGCAGGTCGCCGGTGGTGTGGGCGGCGTGAGCGGCCTCGTAGGTCTCGGTCACGTCCGAGCGTGTCACCGTCAGGTAGACCACCGTCGCCAGGATCAGGCCGAGGAAGATCAGGCTGGTGGTGAAGGTGCCCAACGCGAGGCCGGTCGGCTCGCCCGGCTGAGCCACCTTCGGGGAGGCGAGCCAGTCGCCGATGTTCGCGCCCAGCGGGCGGGTCAGGATGTAGGCGAGCCAGAAGGACAGCACCGGGTTCGCGCCGAACTTCCACAACAGCGTGATCGCGGCGATGAGACCGAGCGGCAGCAGCACCGAGGCACCAGGGCTCCAGCCGGTCAGCTCCAGGGTCCAGTCGCCGGTCGCGGTGCCGAGCGCGAAGGTGACGAGAACGGCGAGCCAGTAGAACGACTCGCGCGGCAGCGTGGTGACCGAGTGGATCGACAGCGTGCGCTCGCGCAGCCACCACACGCCGAAGACCACCGCGAGCAGCACCGAGAAGACCGCGGTGCTGATCCACAGCGGCACGTTGAGCTGGTCGGTGAGGATGTCGGTGTACAGGGTCCCCGTGACGCTGACAACGACCACGGTCAGCCAGTAGGGGAACGGGACGTACCGCTTCAGCCGCAGCTGCACGGCCAGGACCACCACGAACACCACGGTGAAGATCCAGGCCGTGTTCACCAGGCCGACGCCCAGCTTCATGTTGATCCAGTCGGCGAAGCTCTCCCCCACCGTGGTGCACAGGATCTTGATCACCCAGAACCAGATGGTGACCTCGGGGACCTTGTTGAGCATGAGGCGCCCGCTGCGCGTGCGCGCTTCCGTTGTCGTTGTCATGCGGGCCAGGTTCGCGCGGGGAACCTGCAAGCAACCTGACTACGTGACCGCGCCGGCGGCCGGGAGCGTCACCTCGACGTGACCGCGGCCGTCCGCGATCGCGCGGACCTCCACACCGGCCGAGGCGGCGATGCGCCGGACCACCGGCAGCCCCAGCCCGAATCCGTCGCCGCCGGTCACCCCCGCCTCGAAGACCCGCTCGACCTCCGCGGGATCGAATCCGGGGCCGTCGTCCAGGACATCGACCACGACAGCCGCCCCCTGGGTGCGTGCGGTGATCCACACCCGCGTCCTGGCATGCCGCAGGCCGTTCTCCAGCAAGGGTGACAGCAGCGACACGGCGACATCGGGCGCCACGGCCACCTCGATCTTCTCCGCAACGGCGACCTCGACCGCGCGACCGCCGATCGCCTGCCGCGCGGCGGAGCGCAGATCGCACCGGGTGCCCTCGTCCGTGCGGGCGCGCGCGGCGCGCAGAATCGTCGTGATCGCCGCGTCGAGACGCTCGACCTCATTCATTACCGCCTCCGGCGGCACCGGCTCGCCGGACAGCTGAGCCAGCTGCGCCTCGCCCCGCAGGACCGTGAGCGGAGTCCGCAGCTCGTGGGCGATCTCGTCGGTGAGCCGGCGCTCGTCCGCCAACGCGTTGTCCACGCGCTCCAGGAGGCGGTCCAGGGTCTGTCCCAGTTCCCCGAACTCGTCCCGGGGGACGCCGAGATTGAAGCGGCGCCCGGGCTCGTGGTGGCCCCAGTCGTCGGCGAGGGCGGCCATTTCGTGCACGACCCGCAGCGCGCGCCGCACCACCAGATGCGCGACACCGCCGGCCAGGACGATCGTGAGGCCACCCAGGATCAACGACAAGGTCAGACTGCGCTGCTCGGACGTCTCATACGGCGTGAGGTCCACCCGGACGACCACCATCACGTGGTGGCCGTCGACCGGGACCGTCCGCGCGTACAGGAGGGAGTCGCCGACGGTCGCGGTCTGCGAACGCCCCGCGTCCACCAGACCCCCGACCCGCCCGACCACGCTCGCCGGCACGTTCCCGTCGATCAGGCGTCCGTCGGCATACACCCAGGCGACCTCGTCCAGCGCCTCACTGCCGTTCTCCGCAAGCACGACACGGCCGCCCGTGACGGTGACGTTCGCCGCGACCGCCTCGGCGCGCGTACGGGCCAGATCGTGTGCGTCGGCGTCCGTCACCCTGCTCAGAAGCACATGCGAGACGACAACCAGGATGGCGACCACGGCGGTGGCGATCAGGACGGTGAGCGCGACGACGCTTCTGCGGAATCCCGTCACTGCCATCGGTAGCCCACGCCGCGGACGGTCGCCAGACGCTCGGCCACGCCCAGCGGACCGAGCTTGGTCCGCAGTCGGCGCACATAGGAGTCGAGGGTGTTGTCGCTGACGTGTGCCCCGTGCGGCCAGCCGGCGGCGACGAGGGCGTGGCGGCGCACCGCGTCGCCCTGCGAGGCGATCAGGCGACCCAGCAGGCGGAACTCGGTCGGGGTCAGGCTCATGCTCGCCGAATCGTAGGTCACCATGTGCTTCGCCGGATCGAGGACGACCTCGTGTGATGCGGGCACCACGGTGGCCCGGCGCAGCAGGGCCCGGACGCGGACCAGCAGTTCCGGGATGTCGAAGGGTTTGGTCATGTAGTCGTCGGCGCCCGCCTCGAAGCCGCCGACCTTGTGATGCAGACCGTCCAGGGCGGTGAGCATCAACACCGGCACGTCGACGCCGCGAGCCCTCAGGGCCAGGCAGACATCGCGGCCGTCGGCGTCCGGCAGCCCAAGATCCAGGACGACCAGCTGGGGCACCGGCGCGAGCTGCCGTAGCAGGCTGTCTGCCGTGTTGGCGACGGAAACCGTGTGACCGTCGTGCTCCAGGGCACGCCTGAGGATGCCGCGAACCGCCGCGTCGTCTTCGCACACCAGGATGAAAGCCACGTGCTGACCCTAGGCATTCCCCTTTCAATACTCCATCTGCCCCGGCCAAGTCCTTGACGCCCGCTCCTGCCGGGAGAGCGCGGTGGCACGTCCGTGCGCATGGCATGTAGTCCTTCGCTGCGGCATCAGCAACGGCACCTGCGACCGTGGCGGTTGCGTGCAGCGCCCTCCGCCTCATGGGGCGATCTTGCAGGACCCGCACGAAAACCCATACAGGCCGAGTCGCATCCCTGTAGGACGGATGGTCTGGCTCGACCTCGCCGCCCCGCGGTCTCGCGCCACGAGTAGGTCCGATGACGTCCCAGACCAGGGTTATGGCGGCATACGAAAGGTCGACCGCCCTCCAGGGCAGTTTTCTGTTGGGGCCGTTTCCTTGGCTCCTTAGGACCCTAGCGGCGCGCACTCCTCGCAACGCTAAGAACCCCAGACGATCGCCACGTGATCGCCCTGCGCAACATGCGCACGATTCATCGAACAACGCCTCCGAGGCATTCCCCCACACCTCTGGCCTCAGGATGGCCTCAACACATGATCTTGCCACAACAGCGCCAAGCAGGACACGTCTCAGCGGGAGCACATCGACACGCATCCATGCAGGTCAGAAGGCCACCAGTCGAATCAGACACACCCAGGCGCCAAAGTCGCGAGCAGCGGATTTAGTCCGTTCAGGCAAAGTTGATGATCCGGCAGGACAAATTGAACGTTTCCGCAGGTCAGAAGCCTGCGCAGGTGGGGCGGGTGGGACTCGAACCCACGGCCGACGGATTATGAGTCCTTTGAGGATCTTGGCGGCCCTTGTCGATCCATGCTCATCTTGGGCGTTTTCCCAGGTCAGACGAGGTTTGGCACCTCGGTCCTTCCCGGCCCCTGTCAGTCTTTTCCGATCCTTGCGTCCAACCTGCGTCCAGAACGCGTCCTGGATGGGCACGCGCACCCGGTTCACGGACTCTCTCCCCAGCCGAGGAGAGGATCTCGAAACCGTGCGCAGCGGATTTCCTTTCCACTGCTCAGCGACTCAAGGGCAGGTGGATTACCCCCAAGTACACGGGGCCGACATCCCGGGCCTGGAGTACGTCCAGGCCCCGTGCAGGCTGGGCTTGCCCCCGTCCCCCGCGCCGTAGAACAAGCATCTCGCACGGAACGGGGTGAACGCCCATTGAGTCTTATGCGAGCAGGACGCGTTTCCTGAGCAGCGCGAAGCCCGCGCGGCCGAACATCTGCCGCTTGAGCATCTCGATCCGGTTGACTGCTCCTTCGGCCGGGCCGGAGTTCCGGCCGGTAGTCAGCCCGGCCGTCACCGCGTCGAAGTCGCTGTGCCGGCTTCGGAGTGCAGGGGAAGGCGGAGGTTACCTCCGTGCGCCGCACGGAGGACCTCGAGTGCTTCCTCGCGCCACGCTCGTGCGGCGGGCAGGATCTTCGTGAACGCGGGCGAGGGGTGGATGTGGCCGTGGTGGAGGGAGAACTGGGCGGGCACTGCCGCTTCGTTGAGCTTGTCGGCGTATGCCTGGCCGTCGTCGCGGAGCAGGTCGAACTCCGCGGACATGATGTACGCCGGTGGCAGGTCGGCGAGGCTGTCGGCGAGCAGGGGTGACGCGTAGGGGTGAGTGGGGTCGCCGTCTTTGCCGAGGTAGAGAGGGATGAGCCGGTCCACGTCCTGTCGGTGCAGCGCGTACTTCGTGCCGAGATCCGGGTCGGAGTGTGAGGGGAGGCTCAGGGTGAGGTCGAGTGCGGGCACTTCGAGGAGTTGCAGTGCGATGGCGGGGCCGTGTTCGTCGCGCAGCTTCAGGGTGAGCGCGGCGGCGAGGTTGGCGCCGGCGGATCCTCCGCCGAGAGTGATCGTGTTCGTGTCGATACCGAGTTGCTCGGCATGCTGGATCGCCCATTCCAACGCGGCCTGGCAGTCCTGGAGCGGGACGGGGAACTGATACTCGGGTGCCTTGCGGTAGTTCACGGTGATCACGACGCACTGCGCGCCCACGGCGCGTTCGCGCCCGATGATCTCGGTGCTGAGGCTGAGGCCCGATCCGGCGACCCATCCGCCGCCATGCACGTACATGTGCAGTGGGAGTGCTCCGTCCGAGACGGGGCGGAAGATCGCCAGTTCGATGGTGCCGCCTTCGACGGGGATGGTCTCGACGCGGTGTTCAGCGACGTCGGGACCGGGCTCGGCGATCTGACTGACGAATGCTTCTCCGTTCTCTTCTTCCTGGGCGCGCCAGGAGGGGAAGTCGATGTCCTCGGGCAATGAGGGAAAGGGCAGGAACGGCACGAGTGCGGGGTCGATGGGCATGGAGATTCCTGTTCGGGTGCGGGAGGGAGGTCAGAGGCAGGCCAGCAGTGCGGCTGAGAGGATCTCGGCGCGCATGTCGTCCTCGCCTGCCTGGGCGGTCTGAAAGCTGAAGCCGAGCCGGAGGTCGGGGCGGGCAGAGGCGAGCTGGCCGCCGGCGCCGTCGTGTCCGAATCTGCTGGCCCCTGTCATGCCGCGCCGACCGCATCCTGGGGCAGCGGACGTCAGACCGGCCACTACACGAAGCGGCTCCCGGTTTGTGTTGCCTGCCGGGCGCCACAGGCGCGCACGCCACCAGGCTCGGCGACGGTCTTCCCCCGGGCCGTCACCGAGCCTACGCGCAGGTCCCTTCTCAACGCCGCCTGTGCGGTTCGCCTGGAGGATCGCGTTGAAGTCGTCGGGTATGACGATCAGCCGACGAACCGGACCGCGCTGGTGTGCATGTTGGTGGTGCTACCGATCGAGTACTGCTGGTCTCGGTCAGCAGGGCCGAGATCGACGACGACGGTGAGACGTCCGTCGGCATCCGGTACGACGCTGCTGGGCACGCCGTTTGTCATGACCGTGACGGCGTTGGCACCGTGGAACAAGGGCGGCGTCGTGACGCGGGTCGTTCCACTGCCCGTGACGGTGAACCCGCCGGCACTTACGTTGTGCAGGTCCAAGAACTCCGACGCGCGGTTCGGGTCAGCCGTGACCGACCAGCCGAACACGCCGAACTTCGGCTCGATGGACCGGTAGTCGAAGGTTGCCGGCTCCGAGGTGCCCTGGGAGAACCTGTCCGCGAACCGACCGAGGCTTTCGGTGATCTCCTGCTTGAACATGGCGGGCGTGTGACATCCCCAGTCGTACGCCGTGAACGTGTGCGGGATGCCGAGCGCGAGGAGCCGGTTGTGCAGGCTGTGCGTCTCCGGGCTGACGATGCCGGACTCCACAACGCAGCCGGTCGAACTGGTGGGATCGCTCACCTCAGCGGCTCCCGGAAGTCCGTTTCCGGTGTAGAGCTGCACGTCGACACTGCCCAGGTTCCCCGCCAGGTCGGTCGGGTTGTGCCCGCGCCAGCGGACCTCGTTGGTCACGCGGGGCCCGTAGATCGAGTCCGGAGGGGCGAGGTCCAGGGCCGGGCTGAGCGAGAGGACGGCGGCTCCAGGAACCCAGTTGCTGTCGGCCGCTCCGGACAGGCTCGAGGTCGCGGCGAACAGATCCGGGTGCCTGGATGCGAGCATCAGGGCGCCGTAGCCCCCCATCGAGGCGCCGAGGACCACGCGGTGGGCGCGATCGGGAACGGCGCGGAAGTTCGCTTCGATCAGTGGGATGAGCTGCCTGGTCACGAAGGTCTCGTACATCGGCGGACCACCCGCGCCGTTGTTGTACCAGTCGCTCCAGTACCCGGAGTTGCCGCCAGGGACAGTGTCGCCGGTGTCGACGACTCCCTGGAGCGGGCTCGCGCTCGGTGTGACGACGATCGACGGGTAGGAGGAGGTGAGGCTCTCGCCGTCCGCTGTGGTGCGGAACATCGTTTGGTCGCCGTTGGTCCCGACCAGGAAGTACGTCACCGGCCACCGGCGGGTCGGGTCGGCTGCGTAGCCGGTCGGCAGCGTGACCTCGACCTTGGCCGGTGTGGTGAACGACGGCGTCGCGACGGTCAGCGACACGGTGCGCTGGGTGACCCACTGCTCTCCGGTGATCGTCGCGCCGGCGACCGGTGCGGTCCCCGGCATCGGCGGCAGGTCCCCGCTCGCGGCCGATGCGGATCCCGGCGTGAGGCCGGTGAGCGTGGCCGCGGTGACGCTCAAGGCAAGCAGCGCGATACGGATTCCGCCGGTGCGGGCGGACGGGCGAAGCAGGCTCATACAGGTCCCTCGGACTGAGTCGGTTCGGAAACGGGCGGGGGTGGTGTCACAGGCGTCTTGGGCCCGGCAGGGGGTCACCGCGAGATGTCGGTGGTGATCTCGCTCTGCCACTCGGGGTAGCGATGGCAGGCGACTGTCCGGCCGTCGGCCGTCGTCCGGGCCTCCGGCCGGGTCTGTCGGCAGCGTTCCTGAGCGACCGGGCATCGGAGGGCGAACGGACATCCGCTTCCCGGCTGCGGGTCGCCGTTCGCGAGTCCACCGGCCGCGGCGATCGCGCGGCGCTTGCGTTGGACGGCGGGGTCGGCGACCGGGGCGGCCAGCAGGAGTGCGCGGGTGTACGGGTGTGCGGGGTTCTGCGTGACCAGGCGGGTCGGTCCGGCCTCCATCACCTGCCCTCGGTACAGGACGGTGACGTCGTGGCAGATGTGCCGTACGACGGACATGTCGTGCGAGATGAACAGGTAGCCGACCCCGTGCTCGTCCTGGAGGTCCGCCAGGAGGTTGAGGATCTGGGCCTTGACCGAGAGGTCGAGCGCGCTGACCGATTCGTCGCAGATCACCAGCTGGGGCTCGGTCATCAGGGCACGGGCGATGGAGATGCGCTGGCGTTGCCCGCCCGAGAAGTCGCGCGGGTACTTCGCGGCGGCGGCCGGGTCCAGTCCCACGTCCTCGAGCATTTTCGTGGTCCGGCGCGCGATGGTCTCCCGGGACCGGATGCCCTGGGCCAACATGGGCTCCGCCAGGCTGCGGCCCACGGTGCAGGAGGGGTTGAGGGAGCTGTTCGGGTCCTGGAAGACGGCTTGCAGCGAGCTGCCGAGCTTCCTTCTCTCCGCGGGCCTCAGGTGAGTCGTGTCCTGGCCTAGGAGACGCACGCTGCCGGACTGGGTGGGCGCGAGGCCCAGCACCGCCTTGGCGAGGGTGGACTTGCCCGATCCGGACTCTCCGACGAGCCCCATGGTCGTACCGCGCGGGATGGTCAGGCTGACGTCGTCGAGCGCCTGGAACAGCGGTTCCCGGCGTCGGCGTCTGAATCCCACACTGATGTTGCGGACGTCCAGAACGGGAGACTGCTGCTCCTTGGTCATAGCGGTAGTGCTCCTTCACGGACGAGATCCTCGGTGCGGATGCAGCGGGCGGCCGCGTCAGGGCCGATCGGCAAGAGGGGGATGGGCCCGCCGGTGCACTCCTCGCGTGCGTGGACGCACCGGCCGGCGAACCGGCATCCTTTGGGCCAGGCCCCGGGGGGCGGCACCCGGCCGGGCAGCGTCGGCAGGCGTGCCCCCTCCTGCGCGGTGCTGGGATCGGCGGCCAGCAGCGCCGCGGTGTAGGGGAAGCGGGGCGCGTGGAACAACCGCTGGGCGGGGGCCTGTTCGACCACCTCCCCCGCGTACATGACGACGGCCCGGTCGGCGATGTCCGCGACGACGCCCCAGTCATGGGTGATCAGCAGGATCGCCATGCCGGTGCTCTGCTGCAGCTCGCGCAGCAGACCGAGGATCTCCGCCTGCACGGTGACGTCCAGCGCGGTCGTGGGTTCGTCGGCGATCACGAGTTTCGGCCGACCGGCGAGCGCGAGGGCGATGTTGACGCGCTGGGCCATGCCCCCGGAGATCTCGTGCGGGTACGAGGCGAGCACCCGGTCGACGTTGTGCAGCTTGACCTGGTGGAGCAGTTCGGCGGCTCGTGCGCGCGTCGCGGGTCCGGAGAGCCGTTCGTGGCGGCGGATGACCTCCTTCAGGTGGCTGCCGACCGTGTGCGTGGGGTCGAGGCTGCCGAGTGCGTCCTGGGCGACGTAGGCGATGCCGGAGCCGCGGACGGCCTTGTATGCCTTGGGGCCACCGGCCACGAGGTCCGTACCGCGATAGACGACCTCGCCGCCGGTGACGTCGACACCGTCCGGCAGCAGCCCCAGCAGCGCGAGGGCGGTCATGCTCTTGCCACAGCCGGATTCCCCGACGACGGCGACCGTCTCCCCGGCGCCGATGCTGAACGTCACTTCGCTGACCAGGGTGGTGTCCTGGCCGGACGTGCTCGCTGTCACGGTGAGTCCCCGCACGTGGAGAAGGCCGTCATCCGGACTGGCCGGCGGTGTCACCACCGCCCGCTGTGCCGTGTTCGTCCTGCGGCCGTGTCCCGCCCGGCGCCCGCGCGGTGCGGCTGTCCTGCGTTCGAACGCCGTCTGCTCGCTGATGGCATCGCCGAGCACACCGAACGCCAGCACGGTGACGGCGATCGTCACACCGGGGGGAACGAGCAGCCAGCCGTCGGAGGTGACGACGGTGGAGGCCTGGCTGATCATCTCCCCCCAGCTGGGCCGGTCGCCCGCGGACATGACGCCGAGGAAGGCGAGCGCGGCCTGGAAACCGAGGCTGACGCCCGCGAACACCGACGCCTGGGCCAGGATCGGGCCGAGTACCCGGCGCAGCACATGGCCGCTCATGATCCGCCAAGGCCGTACTCCGGAGACCCGGGCGGCGGTGACGAACAGTTCCTCGCGGACCACGAGCGTGGCGCCCCGCACCAGCCGGACGAGTCCCGGTGAGCCGAGCAGGCCCAGGGTGATCATGGCCGCGGTGGGGCTGGAGGAGAAGACGCCGAGCACGACCAGGACGATGATGATCGCGGGGACGCCGAGGACCAGTTCGGCCGTCCGGCTGATCGCGGTGTCGAGCCAGCCGCCTCGGTAGCCGGCGATGATGCCCAGGGGCACACCCAGCAGCAGGAACACCGCCAGCGCGGTGAGCGTGTTCACGAGCGCGGGGTTGATTCCGTACAGCAGGCGGCTGAGTACGTCGCGGCCCACCGTGTCGGTGCCCAGCCAGTGCGCACCCGACGGGCCGCTGAGCACGGTGCTCAGGTCCTGGTCATCGGGTGAGTAGGGGGCGATGGCGGGGGCGAGCAGCCCGGCCAGTACCAGCAGGGCCAGGTAGGCCGTCGCCACGGCGCCCAGTGGGTGCCGGCCCAGGGCGCGGCGCAGTCCTGGGGGTTCGGGGGCCGACTTCACCGGCTGCGAGGGGACCTGTGAGACCTCTCTGTTCATGGCATTCGTCGTCATGACGTGCGCACCCTCGGGTTGACGACGTGATAAGCCACATCGACCAGGAGGTTCACCGCGATGACGATCATCGTGAAGTACACGACGACTCCTTCGATCAGTGGCAGGTCGTGGGAGGCGGTCGCCTGGACGGCGGTGCTTCCCAGCCCGGGGATGGCGAAGATGAACTCCACGGCCACGGCCCCGCCGAGTGCGCCGACGAACACCGTGCCGATCACCGTGAGGACCGGGACCGCGGCGTTCTTCAGGGCGTGCCGGTAGACCACGGACCGTTCCGGCACCCCGGCCGCCCGCAGGGTGCGGACGAAGGACTGGTCGAGCGCGGTCGCCACGGCGTCGCGGCTCTGCTTGGCGATCACGGCGGTGGCCGGGACCGCCAGGGTGACGACCGGCAGGACCAGGGAGTCGAACCACGCCGCCGGGTCCTCGGGCAGGGGGACATAGCCCGTGGGCGGGAAGAGGGGCAGCTGCACCGCGAAGAGGACGACCAGCACGAGCCCTAGCCAGAAGTCGGGAATGGCGAGGCCGATGACGGATCCCGACTTGACCGCCTGGCCCAGTACGCCTCGCTGCGCGCCGCGGACTCCGAGCAGGATCCCGACGACGGCGGCGAGGAGGGTGGCGCCGATGATCAGCGACAGCGACGGCCAGAGCCGGTCGTCGAGTTGGGCGGTCACCGGCTGCCGGTTGATCAGCGAGGTGCCGAAGTCGCCGTGCAGCGCCTTGGACAGCCACCGCCAGTACTGGACCCACAGGGGTCGGTCCAGGCCCAGTTCGTGGCGTGCGGTGTCCAGCTGCGCCTCGGTGGCGTTCTGCCCCAGCAGGGAGCGGGCGGCGTCACCCGGCAGGAGCGCCACGAGGACGAAGGAGACCGCCGAGGCGACGAGTGCCAGCGGGACGGCCCAGGCCAGTCGGCGCAGGACGAGCCTTACCATCGGTCACCTCTGCTCACGTGCGGGCTCATCAGTTCTCCGGGCGCAGTTCGGTGAGCCAGGGAACCCCGGCGTTGGCGGTCGTGGCCTGCAGACCGGTCAAGCCCTTGGCGAGGTAGTAGCTCAGCGGTGCGCCGACGACGGGAAGTGTCCATGCCTGCTTCATGAGGTAGGCGTTGATCTGCTTCTGCAGCGCGGCACTGTCCTTCTCGTCCGCCGCGAAGTACTGCTTGTACAGCGCGTCGAGGTGCGGGTCGGACGTGTGGAAGGGGTTGAACGGCCCCTGCGGATTGACGACACCGACGTGCAACGTGGCCATGTTGGCCAGGCCATAGGCGATCACGGGGGCCGGATACTTACCCGAGGTCATCGCGACGAAGTAGTCGCTCGCGGTCGGCTTCGTGGTGATCTCGAGCTTGACGCCGACCTTCGAGAGCTGGCCGGACACCGCCTGCGTCATCTTGTCGAGCCCGACGACAGTGGTGTCGAGCACGGGGAGCGTGAACCCGTCCGGATATCCGGCCTCGGCGAGGAGGCTCTTGGCCCGTGCCGGGTCGTAGGGATAGGTGGTGTCGAGAGAGGCCTCGTATCCGGCCTGTCCGGGGAGGGCGTACTGGCTGAGTGCCAGCTTCTCGTTGCCGTACAGCGCCTTGGCGATGGCCTTGCGGTCGACGGCGTAGTTCAGTGCCTGCCGGACCCGTACGTCGCTCAGCGGCTTGCTGATCTTGCCCTGCCGGTCCGCGAGGTTGAGCCCGGTCAACGCCTGCGGCGGGGCCAGTACGGTGAGTCCGGCGCCCGAGGCCGCCTGGAGTGTGGTGGCGTCACCCAGCGCCGCCTGGACCTGACCGGCCCGCATCGCCTGGATCATCGACGACGAGTTGGGGATGACCCGGATCGTCACCTGCTTCCAGTGCTGCCGGTCCTTGTTCCAGTAGTTCGGATTGGGGACGAAGGTGTAGTGGTCCGAGGCGACCGTCCGGGTCGCGTCCAGCATGTACGGACCAGCGCCGGCGGTGCCGTTGTCCAGCGACGCGGGCTTGCCCACCGCCTTCGGGCTGACGACGTTCCCCGCGCCGAACGCCTGAGCGAACGCGAAGGTCAGGTTGGGGTCGGACGCGCGCAGCTTGAGCCCTACGGTCAGGGGCCCGGTGGCCTTGATGGACTCCACGTTGCCCAACAGGCCGGCCATACTGCCGGTCTTCTGGGATCTCTCGTAGTCCAGGTACGTCTTCACCGCCTGGGCATCGAGCGCCGTTCCATCGCTGAACTTGACGCCCTTGCGCAGGGTCAGTTCGTAGGCGCGGTTGCCCTTTCCGACGTAGCCCCACTTGACCGCGAGGCCGGGGCCGAACGTGCCGTCGGGCTGCATGACCATCAGCGGGTCGTAGGCCCACTGGTAGAAGGAGCCGTAGGCGGGGTCACCGACCGCCGGGTTCAGGCTCGGCGGCGACAGCGGAGCGCCGAAGGTGAGGGCGTCGCCCACGCTCCCCGCACTCCCCTTCGAGGACGCGCCCCCCGAGCAGGCGGTGAGGGCCAGGGCGGTGGCGGCGACCACGGCGACCGCCGCGCTGCTGCGCGGTCGGGGTGCCTGGAATCTGCGGTGAGACAGGCGAGGGGACACGTTCATCTCCGGCGGCTCTGAGGAGTTTATCGATTTAGCAAGTGACGGTCCGGCATCTGAGGTGTGCCGGTGTTGTTCGACCGGCGTCAAGATCTTCGGGGGAGGCCCGCCTGATGGTGCGGGAGGCCCGTTCGCGGCTCGACGAACTTCAGGTATCCCGCGGTGGCGAGATCTCGGTGTACCTTGCTCAAAGGTTTTAGCAGGATGCGCCCGACCGGGCGCCTCGTCAAGCCCCCGTTCTATGCTTCCCGAGCCCAGGCGCCGGACGACGCGAGCCACACATGGAGGAGCCCATGCCCCAGCGGCGGGTGACACTGGCCGATGTGGCCCGGCGTGCGGGACTGTCCACGACCGCGGCCTCGCTGGTGTTGAACAAGCGGCCGGGGACCCGGCTGTCCGAGGACGCGCAGGAACGCGTCCTGGCCGCCGCCGAGGAACTCGGCTACCGCCCGAACGCCGCGGCACGCAGTCTCCGTACCCGCAAGAGCTCCACCGTCGCCTTCGTGTCGGACACGGTCGCCACCACGCGTTTCGCCGGAGACATGATCCGCGGCGCTCTCGACGCGGCACGGGAACAGGGCCATGTGCTGCTCATCGCCGAGACCCAGGGCAACGCCGATCTCGAACGGGAGGCGATCGAGGCGATGCTGGACCGCCAGGTCGACGGCATCGTCTACGCCGCCATGTACAGCCGTAGGCTCGCGGTGCCGCAGGAGATCCTGGGCCGGCCCACGGTCCTGCTCAACGCCACCTCGGACGACCCGGTGCCCTCCGTACTGCCGGCCGACGAGCAGGCGGGGCACACCGTGGCCACCGCACTCCTCGACCACGGGCACCGACGGATCGCCGTGATCGGGCGCACCAAGGAAAAGGAGCGCGACCCGTGGAAGTCCCTCGCCGTCGGCCCACGGCTGCGGGGCATACGGCGGGCCCTCGCCGACCGCCGCCTCAGGCTCATCGGCGCCGAGTCCACCACCGAATGGGAACCCTCGGACGGGTATGAGGCCATGACCTCGCTGCTGGGGCGGGCCAATCCGCCCTCGGGGGTCATCTGCATGAACGACCGGCTGGCTCTCGGTGCCTACCAGGCCGTGGCCGAGGCGGGGTTGAGCATCCCGGACGACCTCTCGGTCGTCTCCTTCGACGACGATCCCATCGCCACCTGGCTCCGCCCCGGGCTCACCACCGCCGCCCTGCCCCACGAAGACATGGGGCGACTCGCCGTCCGGCTGCTGCTCGACGAGGATCCCGGTCCGGGAGTGCGCTGGGTGCCGATGCCCCTGCAGGAGCGCGGTTCCATCGGCGCCCCCTCCTCGCGCTGACCGACCTCACCGGGTCGGAACAGCGCGACGAAATGGCCCTTGCGTGGGAGCCGTACAGCAGCGCATGATGCTAAATCGATTGAGCAAAGGAGACCACAGCATGCTGCGTCTGGCCGACCACTGGGTCTGGGACAGCTGGTACGCGCGGGACGACGAAGGCCGGCACCACGCCTTCTTCCTCCGCGCCTCCCGCGCCCTGCACGATGCCGAACGCCGTCACCGAAAGGCGTCGATCGGGCACGCCGTCTCCACCGACCTGCGCACCTGGGAACTCGGCGCCGATGCCCTCGTGGCCGCCGACGCGCCGGCCTGGGACGACCTCGCCACCTGGACCGGCAGCGTGGTCCGCGGCCCGGACCGGCGGTGGTACCTCTTCTACACCGGCCTCACCCAGGCCCCCGACCGCCATGTGCAGCGCATAGGCCTGGCCGTCTCGGACGACCTGACCGTCTGGCGACGGCACGGCGACAAACCGCTCGTGGAGCCCGACCCGACCTGGTACGAGGACTGCGACGCCACCGCTTGGCCGGGCGAGGCGTGGCGCGATCCCTTCGTCTTCGCCGACCCGTCAGGCGACGGCTGGCACATGCTCATCACCGCCTACGCCAAGCAGCGCCCCGCCCACGGCGGTGGAGTGATCGGGCATGCCTGGTCACCGGACCTACTCACCTGGCAGGTGCGGTCACCCCTGACGAAACCGGCCGGATTCGGTCACCTGGAAGTCCCGCAGGTGGCAGTCGTGGACGGCCAACCGCTCCTGCTGTTCTGCAGCAACTACGCCGAACAACCCTTGGCCCATCAGATCTGGGTGGTGCCCGGCCCTTCCCTCATCGGCCCGTGGGACATGACACGGGCGCGGCCAGTGCTCGTGGACAACCTTTACGCACCACGCCTGGTACAGGACGCAACCGGGGACTGGAACCTCATGGGCTTCGTCGAAGAGCGCGACGGGCTGTTCGCGGGTGAGCTGTCCGACCCGATCCCTGTTCGCTACACACCCGACGGAGGCCTGGGCGTCGTCGGACGAGTGGTCAGTCCCGAATCCTGAGCATCTTGCTAAATCCATTCACCACTGTGCATCCTGCCTGCGGGGTGGGGTGCTGACCTAGAACCCTTGAGAGGGACAACATGCACGCTGAGCACGACGGTCTTGTCGCTCCGGGTTACGGCAAGGTCGCCGACGCGTTCACCGCGGCGCTGACCCGCAGCTCACGCGGCGGCGCGGCGCTGACGGTCATGGTCGACGGCGAGAAGGTGGTCGATCTGTGGGGCGGAGCGGCTGACGCCGACAACGGCCGCGCCTGGGGCCCGGACACCCCCACCGTGACGTTTTCCTGCAGCAAGGGGCTCCTCGCCGTCCTCGTCGCCCGGCTCGTGGAAGCCGGAAAAATCGACCTCGACCTGCCGGCCAGCACCTACTGGCCCGAATTCGGCCAGGCCGGCAAGGAGACCATCCCCGTACGGTGGCTGCTCTCACATCAGGCCGGCCTGTCCTATCCGACCGAGGACATCACCAAGGACGACGTCCTCGCGTGGCATCCCGTCGTGGACAAGCTCGCCGCCCAGGCGCCACTGTGGGAGCCCGGTACCGGTCACGGCTACCACGCCCTCACCTACGGTTGGCTGGTCGGCGAGGTGGTCCGCCGCGTCACCGGCCAGAGCGTGGGTGAGGCGTTCACAGAACTCGTCACCGGACCGCTCGGCGCCCGTGCGTGGTTCGGCGTGCCGCGCCAGGAACTGGCATCGGTGGCGGTTCTCGCGATGGCCCCCGACATCGACGTCGACGCATTGCCGCTTTCACCGGACCTCGCCCCTGTGAAAAGGGCCTTCACCCTCGGTGGCGCCTTCCCCGGCACTCTCGCCGGGAAAGGCACAGGCCTGAACGACCCGGCCATCCAGGCCGCCGAAGTCCCCGCTGGCGGGGCAGTCGCGACCGCACGGGCACTCGCCGAGATCTGGTCCTCGACGATCCTGCCCACGAGCGCGACCCAACCTCTCCCCAAGGACGTGCTGACGGACATGGTGCGCATCCAGTCCTCCGGGCCACAGATCCTGGGCCCCCAGGGCATCCCTCAGCCCAGCTGGGGAACGGGCTTCATGCTCGACAGCCCCGACCGCCCCTTCCTGACCTCATCGTCCTTCGGTCATGACGGCACCGGCGGCCAGGTCGCCTTCGCCGACCCGACCCATGACATCGGTTTCGGCTTCGTCACCAATGACGTGCAGGGAGCAGGGGACACCCGAGCCCTGGACATCCTCGACGCGCTCCGCAATACCCTCTGAACCCGCTTCGCCCCGATGAGGATCGATGGCCTGCGGACAGAGACCGGAAAGCCGGGATCCGTTGCAGACGGCCGATGACCGACGCGCAGTCGATTCGAAGCGGACTCCCTCATCACTTTCCAGCAGTCGGGGCCTACTGCCTGACCGTTGTCCGGGCCGCTCCGGCGGTCATCAGGCACAGCGCACCCACGTGCTCTCGGCACGCTGTGCGCCCGCCCGTGAACCACACCCGTGAATCTCGTGCCGACGAGTCACGTTTCCGAACCCGTCCACCAAAAGAACCGGAAATCAGGCAATGACCACCGCGTTTCCGCCTCACACCGCTTCAGCACCGCCGAGCCTGGCCGCTCGCGTAACCGACCGGGTCATGGCTCGCCTGCTCGCGTTGCCAGGCGCGCGATACGACTACCGGGTCGAGCGGAACCTTCCGACACCCGCGCGCGATGGCGCGGTCCTGGTGACGGACCACTACGCCCCCGTCACCGACCAGCCGAGAGGCACCGTCCTCATGCGCACACCGTATGGGCGCGGCTTTCCCGGTGACGTGGAGGCGAGGGTCTACGCGGGCCACGGGTATCACGTCGTGCTCCAGAGCTGCCGCGGCACGTTCGGCTCCACGGGAGACTTCTACCCGATGGCGAACGAGGCCGACGACGCCCAGGACGCGGTGGCCTGGCTGCGGACCCAGCCGTGGTTCGACGGGCGGCTCGCGACCGCCGGGGCGTCCTACGTGGGCTGGACCCAGTGGGCGCTGCTGCTGGACCCGCCCCCTGAACTGCGCACCTGCCTGATCGCCGTCGCCCCGCACAACATGCACGAAGCGGTTTACGGAGCCGGAGCCTTCCAACTGGGCGACTTCCTGCACTGGGCAGCGATGATGATCAACCAGGAGCGATTCACCCGGCTTCGGGCTGTGGCCCGGGCGCTGACGATGAAGCGACGGCTGGCCCCGGTCTTCGACGCCCTCCCGCTGGCCGACGCGGCCGACGCGGCGACCGAGCACCGCGCGCAGTGGCTCCGGGAATGGCTGACGACTCCTGAGTCCAACGATCCGGTATGGGATCGGCTCAAGCTCGACGAAGCCCTTCAGAGGGCGAACGTTCCGGTCCGGCTCACCGCAGGCTGGCAGGACCTCTTCCTCGACCAGACCCTGCACCAGTACCAGGCGCTGCGTGCCCGTGGGGTCGCCGTTTCGCTCACCGTCGGCCCCTGGACCCACGACGAACTGGGCCAGAAAGGCATGGGGCGCCTGCTTCGCGGCAACCTCGCATGGCTGGAGACGCACCTCGCCGACGAAGCGCCAGGACACCTGACACCCGAGCCTCGCGTCGAGGTGTATGTCACCGGCCAGGGCGCATGGCGACAACTGGTCGATTGGCCACCGGCGACGGGCGAGATCGTGCGCTGCCTACGGCCCGGCGGCAAGCTCCTGGCCGACGAACCGAACGCTGGCGGCGCGCCGTCCACGTACGTCTACGACCCGGCCAACCCCACGCCGACCGTCGGTGGCCCGCTGCTCACCCTCGACGGCGGAAGCAAGGACAACGCGAAACTGGAGAGCCGCTCCGATGTACTCACCTTCACCACCGACCCACTGACCGCGCCGCTCGAGATCATGGGAACACCGGTCGTCGAACTGGCGCACACCAGGAGCAACCCGCACGCGGACGTCTTCGTACGACTCTGCGACGTCGACCTCGACGGCGTGTCCCGCAACTTCGCCGAAGGCTTCCTCCGGCTGGAACCCAACTCGCCCCTCGACCAGGTACAGACCGTGCGCGTGCGGCTGAATTCCTGCGCACACGAGGTCAAGGCCGGACACCAGCTACGTCTGCTGATCGCCGGCGGCTCCCACCCGCGGTACGCACGCAACGAAGGAACCGGTGAACTGCCCGGCACCGGAACCGAGTTGCGGCCGTGCACGCACACCATCCACCACGACGCCGAGCAGGTCTCTCGCGTACTCCTGCCGACGCCTTCCGGGTGACGCGAACAGTCATGTGGCGGCCGGCCAGGCGTCACCCTCTCGGGACAAGACTCGGGGCGGGGCGGGGACGCGTCTGGCGCTACCCATGCCAGACAGGGCGACGTATCACCCCGGACGTGCGCGGGGCGTAGGCGGCGTGGCACACCCGGCGACGCCCCGGCCGATCGACCGCCTCGCCCCACAGCAGCGACCACATGGGCGGCAGTAGTGCCGGAGACTCCGGTGGCATGAGCTCCCACTCCCAAGCGAACACGATCAAAGCCTAGGAGTCGGCCGCGCGCAGGCTGGGCTTGCCCCGGTCCCCGCACCAAAGAACAAGCACCTCGTACGGAACGGGTGAACGTCCCTGGCCGTCTCCGCGCACCCCCAGTGTCCCTGCGTGCCGTTTCCTGTACGGGCCGTTTTCGCCGCCCCGTGGTTAGCGGCCACGCCGTGATCCAAGGGGCCTTCCAGCACCTTGACCATCGTCCGCCACTCGACCACCCCTCTCCCTGCGTCCTGCCGGCGTTCCGAGTCAAGTGCCCAGCCGGGACGGCGCGTGACGTCGAGGTCGAGGTCGAGGTCGAGGTCGACGAGATCTTCGTCGTTCGGCCTCGTACGCCTTGACACAACGGTCCATCACGGCACCCTCCCCGGATGCACGAACGGTCGGCTCTCGTCGATCACGAGGTCGGCCACAGGGACCGAGCAGGGCCTACCCGTCACTCGGTTCCACCAGCGGGGTCGACGAGGTACGCGACAGGGCCCCGCACCGACGCCGCCGCGCATGTCCCGCAGACCCCGGCACGGCAACTCGCCGGGAGTGTCAGCCCCTGCGCGTCGGCCCGGTCGAGAAGCGTTCCCGACTCCGGCGCCGCCCGAGGGGTGACGTCGACCGTCCTCGGTGCTTAGAACGCGCCGTTTCCAGAGGACGGGCAACGGCCCCTTCACCCGTGATACATCAACCCATAAGCCATATACCCGACTTGGCCGGAATCGGCGTCCAGACCTTTGTCCAGACGATCATGAAATCATGATCACGACAGGGTCGCCAGGACCCTCACACCCTCGCCGCAACCGGCAAAACTGCTGGTCAGAAGGTTTCTTCCCGCGTAGCGAGTGGTGGGGCGGGTGGGACTCGAACCCACGGCCGACGGATTATGAGTCCGCTGCTCTAACCGGCTGAGCTACCGCCCCATAGCGGCGTGTCGCGTACATGCGTGCGCGCCGTCTGCCGCAGCATAGCCGCTCATACGATCTCCTGCTTCGCAGGGGCGACTTCGCATGCCCTTGAGGACTCCGCTGTGACCTGCACGGTTGCGGCGGACATGAAAAAGGACCCCATCGGGGTCCTTCTTCCTCCTGCTCTCCCGACTGGACTCGAACCAGTAACCTGCCGGTTAACAGCCGGCTGCTCTGCCAATTGAGCTACGGAAGATCGAAGCTCCCCCGACTGGACTCGAACCAGTAACCTGCCGGTTAACAGCCGGCTGCTCTGCCAATTGAGCTACGGAGGATCGCCTCGTTGCATCGAACGTACCTCCCTGGGTATTCGCCAGGGGGCGGGCGCTCGCTGCGACACATACATTAGCGCAAGCAGGGGGGTGCTCCGCCAATCGGTTCCCCCGACACCGACGTCGCACCGGATACCTACGCAAGGAAGGGTGGCCGCCATGCGCTACAAGCTCACGTTCGTGGTCGGACTGACTCTGGGTTACGTGCTGGGCACCCGTGCCGGGCGCGAGCGCTACGAACAGTTGAAGAAGTCCGCTCGCCAGGTCGCCCAGAACCCCGCCGTCCGCAACACCGCGGAGACCGCCGCCCAGCAGGGCCGCCAGTTCGCCGGCAAGGCGTACCACGTGGTCAGCGACAAGGTCGGCGACCGGGTGCCCGAGTCCGTGACCCAGCGGGTGCGCTCGCTGAAGGACCGCGGCACGAACGGCACCGCGCAGGACGACTGGGGCAGTAGCACCACATGATTCGAGGGTGACGCAACCCACTCGCGGGCGAGGGACCGGTGCGGCCGGTCCCTCGCCCGCGAAGCGCGGGCGCCGCCGCGACGCTACGCCCATAGAATTTGCGCCATGGGGATAGTCGCCGGGTTGGACAGCTCGCCCGAATTCACTCGCATCGTCGTCTGCGACGCGGACACCGGTGCCATGCTCAAACAGGGGTACGCGCCCCACCCGATCGAAGGCCGGCCCTCCGACGTCGACCCCCAGGCCTGGCTTCTCTCCCTCGGTGAAGCCGCCGGCGGCGGTCTCCTCGAGGGCGTGCAGGCCATCGGGGTGTCGTCGCAGCAGAACGCCGTCGTCCCCCTCGACGCCCAGGGCAACACCGTGCGCCCCGCCATGGTCGGCGGCGACAAGCGCGCGCAGGTCGCCGCGGCGGACCTGGTCGACGCGCTGGGCGGGCGCGAGGCGTGGGCTCAGGCGGTGGGGTGCGTTCCGCAGGCCGCGCAGCCCGTCACCAAGCTGCGCTGGCTGAACAAGACCGAGCCCGACGCAGCCCTGCGTACCGCCGTGCTCCTCCAGGCGCACGACTGGCTGGTGTGGCAGCTGCTGGGCCGGCCGGTGCGCAGGACCACCGACCGCGGCGGCGCCTCCGGGACCGGCTACTGGTCCGCCGCCACCGGCGCCTACCGTGCCGATCTGGTCGAGCTGGCCCTCGGCCACCAGGCGATGCTCCCCGAGGTGATCGGCCCGGCGGAAGCGGCCGGTACGACCCCGGAGGGGCTGCTGATCTCCGCCGGGACCGGGGAGACCATGGCCGCCGCCTTCGGGCTGGGGATAGGGCTCGGGGACGCCGTCGTGTCGCTGGGCGCGTCCGGGTCCGTGATGGCCGTGCACCCCGAGGCGCTCGTCGACAACACCGGGATGATCACCTCCCTGGCCGACGCCACCGGCATGCACCTGCCCGTCGTCACCACCCTGAACGCGGTACGGACCCTGCGCGGGGCCGCCGAGATGCTCGGCCTCGGTGATCTGGAGAGCCTGTCGGACCTGGCGGTGAAGTCGACGCCGGGCGCCCACGGCCTCGTACTGCTGCCGTATCTGGAAGGTGAGCGGACGCCGAACCTGCCGCACACCGCGGGGACGCTGACCGGGCTTCGGCGGGAGTCGATGAAGCCGGAGCATCTGGCGCGGGCCGCGTTCGAGGGCATGCTGTGCGGGCTCGCCGACGCGCTGGACGTGCTGCGCGGGCGGGGGGTGGAGGTGCGGCGGGTCTTCCTGCTGGGGGCGGCCGCCGAGCTGTCCGCCGTACAGGCGGCGGCGCCCGCGCTGTTCGGTGCGCAGGTGGTCGTGCCGCAGCCGGCGGACTACGCGGCGATCGGTGCCGCCCGGCAGGCCGCGTGGGCGCTCGGGGTGTCGCAGGGCACGCTCGACCCGCGGACCCCGCCGATGTGGCAGGGGCCGGCCGCGCAGGTGCTGGAGCCGGGCGAGGAACTGGCGGTGGGGCAGGCGGTGCGGCAGCAGTTCGTGTCGGTGCGGGAGCAGACGTATCCGGGGGCGTTCCGCTAGGCCCGGAAGGTAAGACTCCGGTAGGAGCCGGCGGGTGCGAGGACCCGTCAGGACGTACGGAGCACTGCTGTCGGCTTAATCGGTTGAGGTAACACGGGTGGAGTGTCCGACGATAGGGGCCAGGGGCAACCACTCGCCCCGTCGCCGACTCCGAGAGACGTAGCGTGCTCATACGACTTCTGCGGACCTATCTCAGGCCCTACAAGAAACCCATCACCATCCTGGTGCTGCTGCAGTTCCTGCAGACCTGCGCCACCCTCTACCTGCCCACGCTGAACGCGGACATCATCGACAACGGCGTCGTGAACGGCGACACCGGCTACATCCTGAGCTTCGGCGCTCTGATGATCGGCATCTCGCTGGCGCAGGTGGTGTGCAACATCGGGGCCGTGTTCTACGGCGCCCGCACCGCCGCCGCGCTCGGCCGGGACCTGCGGGCGTCGGTCTTCGACCGGGTGCAGTCGTTCTCGGCGCGCGAGGTGGGCCAGTTCGGCGCGCCCACGCTGATCACCCGTACGACCAATGACGTGCAGCAGGTCCAGATGCTGGCCCTGATGACGTTCACCCTGCTGGTGTCGGCGCCCATCATGTGCGTGGGCGGCATCGTGCTGGCCCTCGGCCTGGACGTACCGCTGTCCGCCGTGCTGGTGGCCGTGGTGCCGACGCTGGGCGTCTGCGTGACGTTGATCGTACGGCGGCTGCGGCCGCTGTTCCGGGCCATGCAGGTGCGGCTCGACACGGTGAACCGGGTGCTGCGCGAGCAGATCACCGGCAACCGGGTCATCCGGGCGTTCGTGCGCGACGCATACGAGGAGGAGCGTTTCCGGAAGGCGAACACCGACCTGACGGAGATGTCCCTCAGGACCGGCAACCTGCTCGCGCTGATGTTCCCGGTCGTGATGACGACGGTGAACCTGTCGTCGATCGCCGTGGTGTGGTTCGGCGCCCATCGCATCGACAGCGGCGGGATGCAGATCGGTGATCTGACGGCGTTCCTCGCCTATCTGATGCAGATCGTCATGTCCGTGATGATGGCCACGTTCATGTTCATGATGGTGCCGCGCGCGGAGGTGTGCGCCGAGCGCATCCAGGAGGTCCTCGACACCTCGTCGAGCGTGGTCCCGCCGACGGCGCCCGTCACCCAGCTGCGGCGGCACGGGCATCTGGAGATCCGGGGCGCCGGCTTCCGCTATCCGGGCGCCGAGGAGCCGGTGCTCAAGGCGATCGACCTGGTGGCCCGGCCCGGCGAGGTGACCGCCGTGATCGGCTCGACCGGCAGCGGCAAGTCCACGCTGCTCGGGCTCGTCCCCCGGCTGTTCGACGCGACCGACGGCGAGGTGCTCGTCGACGGCACCGAGGTGTCGACGATCGATCCGAAGCTGCTGGCCAGGACCGTCGGACTGGTGCCGCAGAAGCCGTACCTCTTCGCGGGCACGGTCGCCACGAACCTCCGCTACGGCAATCCCGACGCCACGGACGAGGAGCTGTGGCACGCGCTGGAAGTGGCGCAGGCCAAGGACTTCGTCGAGCGTCTCGAGAACGGACTGGACTCCCCCATCGCGCAGGGCGGCACCAACGTCTCCGGTGGTCAGCGGCAGCGGCTCGCCATCGCGCGCACGCTGGTGCAGCGGCCGGAGATCTACCTCTTCGACGACTCCTTCTCCGCACTCGACTACGCGACCGACGCGGCCCTGCGCGCGGCACTCGCCGAGGAGACCTCGGAGGCCACCGTCGTGATCGTCGCGCAGCGGGTGGCGACCATCCGTGACGCCGACCGGATCGTCGTCCTCGACGAGGGCCGGGTCGTCGGCAGCGGCACCCACCACGAACTGATGGCGGACAACGAGACCTACCGGGAGATCGTGCTCTCCCAGCTCACGGAAGCGGAGGCTGCCTGATGGCCGGGCCCATGGGGCGCATGATGGCGGGCGGCGGTCCCGAGAACCGGTCGATCGACTTCAAGGTGTCCGGCAGGCGGCTGCTCGCCCAGTTCAAGCCGGAGCGGCTCACCCTCTACGCGATGCTGGCCTGTGTCGTGGTGAGCGTGGGTCTCAACGTGGTCGGGCCGAAGATCCTCGGTCAGGCCACCGACCTGGTCTTCGCGGGCATCATCGGACGGCAGATGCCGGCCGGCGCGAGCAAGGAGGAGGTTCTCGCGGGGATGCGGGAGCGCGGCGAGGGTCAGGTCGCCGACATGCTCCGAAGCACCGACTTCACGCCCGGCGAGGGCATCGACTTCACCGCCGTGGGACATGTCCTGCTGTTCGCGGTCGGGGTGTTCCTGATCGCCGGGCTGCTGATGGCGGTGGCGACCCGGCTGGTGAACCGGACCGTCAACCGGACGATGTTCCGGATGCGCGAGGACGTGCAGACGAAGATGTCGCGGCTGCCGCTGTCGTACTTCGACAAGCGCCAGCGCGGCGAGGTGCTGTCCCGCGCGACGAACGACATCGACAACATCGGGCAGACCCTCCAGCAGTCGATGGGCCAGCTCATCAACTCGCTGCTCACGATCATCGGCGTGCTCGCGATGATGTTCTGGGTGTCCTGGCTGCTGGCCCTGGTCGCGCTGGTCACCGTGCCGCTGTCGTTCGTCGTGGCCACGCGCGTGGGCAAGCGCTCGCAGCCGCACTTCGTGCAGCAGTGGCGTACCACCGGCAAGCTCAACGCCCACATCGAGGAGATGTACACCGGGCACACCCTGGTGAAGGTGTTCGGCCGTCAGGACGAGTCGGCCGCGCAGTTCGCCGAGCAGAACGAGGCCCTGTACGAGGCCGGGTTCAAGGCACAGTTCAACAGCGGGGTCATGCAGCCGCTGATGATGTTCGTCTCGAACATCAACTACGTGCTGGTGGCGGTCGTCGGCGGCCTGCGGGTCGCGACCGGCTCGCTCTCCATCGGTGACGTGCAGGCCTTCATCCAGTACTCCCGGCAGTTCTCGATGCCGCTGACGCAGGTGGCGTCGATGGCGAACCTCGTGCAGTCGGGTGTGGCCTCGGCCGAGCGGATCTTCGAACTCCTGGACGCGGAGGAGCAGGAGGCGGACCCGGAGGTCTCCGAGAAGCCCGCGGAACTGCGCGGACGGGTCGCCCTGGAGCACGTCTCCTTCCGCTACGACCCCGAGAAGCCGCTCATCGACGACCTCTCGCTGAAGGTCGAGCCCGGGCACACGGTCGCGATCGTCGGCCCGACGGGCGCCGGCAAGACCACCCTGGTCAACCTGCTCATGCGGTTCTACGACGTCTCGGGCGGCCGGATCACCCTGGACGGCGTGGACATCGCCACGATGTCCCGGGACGACCTGCGCGCCGGGATCGGCATGGTCCTCCAGGACACCTGGCTGTTCGGCGGCACGATCGCGGAGAACATCGCGTACGGGGCGTCCAGGGAGGTCACCCGGGGCGAGATCGAGGAGGCGGCCCGGGCGGCCCACGCGGACCGGTTCATCCGGACCCTGCCCGAGGGCTACGACACCGTGATCGACGACGAGGGCAGCGGGGTGAGCGCGGGTGAGAAGCAGCTCATCACGATCGCCCGGGCGTTCCTGTCGGACCCGGTGATCCTGGTGCTGGACGAGGCGACCTCCTCGGTGGACACCCGTACCGAGGTGCTGATCCAGAAGGCGATGGCCAAACTGGCCCATGGCCGTACGTCGTTCGTGATCGCGCACCGCCTGTCGACCATCCGGGACGCGGACACGATCCTGGTGATGGAGAACGGCTCGATCGTCGAACAGGGCACCCACACCGACCTGTTGGAGGCCAACGGGGCGTACGCGCGGCTGTACAAGGCACAGTTCGCGCAGGCGGTGGCGGAAGTGGATTAGCGGGAAGGGGTCGTTGGGAAACGACCCCTTCCTCAGTCCAGGTATCCCCTCAGCTGGTCCGCGAAGGCGTGATCCCGCAGCTTGTTCAGCGTCTTCGACTCGATCTGCCGTATCCGCTCCCGGGTCACCCCGAAGATCCGCCCGATCTCCTCCAGCGTGCGCGCCCGGCCGTCGGCGAGCCCGTACCGCAGCTGCACGACCTTGCGCTCACGCTCGCCCAGCGTCGACAGCACGGCTTCCAGGTGCTCCCTGAGCAGCAGGAACGCCGCCGACTCGACAGGGCTCGCCGCGTCGCCGTCCTCGATGAGGTCGCCGAGGGCGACGTCGTCCTCCTCGCCGACCGGAGCGTGCAACGACACCGGTTCCTGGGCGAGTCGGAGGACCTCGCTGACCCTTTCCGGGGCGAGATCCAAATGCGCGGCCACTTCCTCCGGCGTCGGCTCGTACCCGCGTTCCTGCAGCATGCGCCGCTGCACGCGGACGACCCGGTTGATCAGTTCGACGACGTGGACCGGGACCCGGATCGTCCGGGCCTGGTCGGCGAGGGCCCGGGACATGGCCTGGCGGATCCACCAGGTGGCGTAGGTGGAGAACTTGTAGCCGCGGGCGTAGTCGAACTTCTCGACCGCCCTGATCAGGCCCAGGTTGCCTTCCTGCACCAGGTCGAGCATGGTCAGCCCGCGGCCGACGTACCGTTTCGCGACGGACACGACGAGCCGCAGGTTCGCCTCGATGAGGCGGCGCTTGGCCATCCGGCCCAGTACGACCAGGCGGTCCAGGTCGAGCGCCAACTGGCTGTCCAGGTCGGGGGTGTTGCTCAGTTTCTCCTCGGCGAACAGGCCGGCCTCGACCCGGCGGGCGAGTTCGACCTCCTCGGCCGCGGTGAGCAGCGGGATGCGGCCGATCTCCCGCAGGTACTGGCGGAACAGGTCGGAGGACGGGCCGCCGGTGTCGACGCGGCCGCGGGGCGGCTCGGGCGGCTCGGCCGGCTCGGTCTCGACGCGCTCGAGGGCTTCCGCGGGCGGGGCGTCCGGCTCCGCCTCGGGGTGGTGCGCGACACGGTTCTGCGGGGGCACCGCGACGAGGACGTCGGTCTCGGCGTCCTGCTCTGCCGTGTCGTCCGTACTGTTCTCGGTCTGGGCGAGGGTCTGGGTCTGCACGGGGGCGACCTCCAGGATGATCGCTGCCAAGGAGGGCGGCAGCGGTACTTCGGGGGCGGAGTCGGCGGCCTCGCCGCTGTCCGTCCCGTACGCGATGAGCGGAACCGCGGGGGTGTGGGACCCGCTGGGGACGGATCGGCCGCGCTCCGAGGACTCAGGCACCGGAACCCAGTGTGGAGTACGACACACAGCCGCCACGAGGGGCGTGCGGTGACTTTTTGCAATCGGGCCGTGACCCGGCGGTTACCGCGCCGTACGGTCCGTCAGAGGGCGGAGGCCCCGTGCTCGCGCAGTGCCTGGCCGTACTGCTGGAGCACCCACAGTTCGTTCTGCACGGCGGCCAGGTGGGCGGGGTCGCCGCCGGTGCCGAGGCGGACCAGGGTGCCCTGGACCTCCTGGATGCGGCGGTCGACGGCACGGCGGCGGACCGTGACGAGCTGATCGCCCGCGTAGTTCTCGTCGACCGTCTTGCGCATGATCGCCTCGACGGCCAGCTCCGTGACCATCGCGCGGACCGCGTCGTCGGGGGCGGCCTCACGGACGCGGACGAGGTAGTCCTGGGAGTCCTGCACGCCGTACTCGGCGCCGCCCGCGTCCATGATGGCCTGGCGTACGGCCGCGTAGGGCGGGGCGGTGAACTCGTCGACGCCATACGCGTCGAAGGCCGGGGAGACCAGCTCGGGGCGCTGGAGGGCGAGCTTGAGCAGCTCGCGCTCGGTGGCGTAGACGGGGTTGCGCAGGGTGAGGGCGGGGCCGGAGACGGCGGGGCGGTGGGCTCCGTCGTACGACGACTGCTGCGGGCCGCGTCCCGAGGGGGCCGGGCCCCTGCCGCCGCGGTCGCGGGCCCAGCGGGCCAGCTGGGCCACCCGCTTGACCACGAACTGGGTGTCGAGGATGCCGAGCATGCCGGCGAGCTGGACGGCGACCTCGTGCTGCGCGCCGCTGTTCTTGATGCGGGCGACGATCGGGGCGGCCTCGTCGAGCGCCGCCGCCCGGCCCGCCGGGGTGTCGAGGTCGTAGCGGACGACGATCTGGCGCAGCGCGAACTCGAAGAGCGGGGTGCGGGGTTCGACCAGGTCGGCCACCGCGTCGTCGCCCTTGGCGAGGCGCAGGTCGCAGGGGTCCATGCCGTCGGGGGCGATGGCGATGTAGGTCTCGGCGGCGAACTTCTGGTCGTCCTCGAAGGCGCGCAGGGCCGCCTTCTGGCCGGCCGCGTCGCCGTCGAAGGTGAAGATCACGCGGGCCGAGCCGTTGTCCATCAGCAGCCGGCGCAGGATCTTGATGTGGTCGCTGCCGAAGGCCGTGCCGCAGGTCGCGATGGCGGTCGTGACGCCCGCGAGGTGGCAGGCCATGACGTCGGTGTAGCCCTCGACGACGACCGCCCGGGACGCCTTGGCGATGTCCTTCTTGGCGAGGTCGATGCCGTAGAGGACCTGGGACTTCTTGTAGATCGCCGTGTCGGGCGTGTTGAGGTACTTGGGGCCGTTGTCCGCCTCGTAGAGCTTGCGCGCGCCGAAGCCGACGACGTCTCCGCCGATGTCGCGGATGGGCCACATCAGGCGGCCGCGGAAGCGGTCGATGGGGCCGCGGCGGCCCTCCTGGGCGAGGCCGGAGAGCAGGATCTCCTTGTCGCTGAAGCCCTTGCCGCGCAGATAGCGGGTGAGGTGGTCCCAGCCCTGGGGGCTGTAGCCGACGGAGAAGTGCGCGGCGGCGGCCTGGTCGAAGCCGCGCTCGGCGAGGAACTGGCGGCCGGTGTCGGCCTCCGGGCTGGTGGCCAGCTGCTCCATGTACCAGTCGGCGGCGATCTTGTGGGCCTCGACCAGGCGGATGCGCTCGCCGCGCTGGTGGGAGGGGTTGTAGCCGCCCTCCTCGTAGCGCAGGGTGATGCCGGCCTGGGCGGCGAGGCGCTCGACCGACTCCGAGAAGGTGAGGTGGTCGACCTTCATCACGAACGTGATGGTGTCGCCGCCCTCCTGGCAGCCGAAGCAGTGGAAGAGGCCCTTGCTCGGACTGACCTGGAAGGACGGCGACTTCTCGTCGTGGAAGGGGCACAGGCCCTTGAGGTTGCCACCGCCCGCGTTGCGCAGCTGGAGGTACTCGGACACCACGGCGTCGATCGGGACCGCGTCCCGTACCGCCTTCACGTCCTCGTCGTTGATCCGTCCTGCCACGCGTGAAGTCTACGGGGAGGTACTGACACCTACGGGACGAGGTTTACGAGGGGAACGTGCGGGTCCGCCAGCGCCTCGGTGTCCACCTGAGCCCCGGACCGGATCAGTGCCTGGATCGGCTCTGTGACGTCCCACACGTTGACGTTCATCCCGGCCAGCACCCGGCCCTGCTTCACCCAGAAGGCGATGAACTCCCGCTTCCCGGCGTCTCCCCGGATCACCACTTCGTCGTACGAGCCGGGGGGCGCCCAGCCGCTGTACTCCATCCCCAGGTCGTACTGGTCGGAGAAGAAGTAGGGCACCCGGTCGTACGTCACCTGGCGGCCCAGCATCGCTCGCGCCGCCGCCGGGCCGCCGTTGAGGGCGTTGGCCCAGTGCTCGACCCGCAGCCGGTTGCCGAAGAGGACGTGGTGGAAGGAGGCCACGTCTCCGGCCGCGTAGATGTCCGGGTCGGAGGTGCGCAGTTGTCCGTCCACGGCGATGCCGCCGCCGTGTGCCCGGTCCGCCAGTTCGAGCCCGGCCGCCTCCGCGAGGGCCACGCGGGGGGCCGCGCCGACCGCCGCGAGGACGTCGTGCGCGGGATGTTCCTCGCCGTCGTCGGTCCGGGCCGCGAGGACCATGCCGTCCTGCCCGACGATCTCCGTCAGTCTCGCCCCGAAGTGGAAGCGGACGCCGTGCTCGCGGTGCAGCTCGGCGAAGACGTTGCCGAGTTCGGGGCCGAGGACCGAGTACAGCGGGGTGGACAGGGGTTCGACGACGGTGACCTCGGCGCCGTACTCCCGGGCCGCGGCCGCGACCTCCAGGCCGATCCAGCCGGCGCCGGCGATCACGAGGTGGCCGTTGTCCCTGCCCAGGGCGGCCAGGACGCCCTTGAGGCGCTCGGCGTGGGCGAGGCGGCGCAGGTGGTGGACACCGGCCAGGTCGGTGCCCGGGATGTCCAGGCGGCGGGGTTCGGCGCCGGTGGCGAGCAGCAGTTTGTCGTAGCGGACGGCGGTGCCGTCCTCGCCGAAGCGGACCGTCTTGGCCGTCCGGTCGATGGCGTCCACGGTCTCGCCGAGGTGCAGCTCGATGTCGTGGCGCGCGTACCAGGCGGGTTCGTGCACGAAGACGGTGTCGCGCTCCTCCTTGCCGAGGAGGTAGCCCTTGGAGAGCGGGGGGCGCTCGTAGGGGTGGTCGCGTTCGTCGCAGATCAGTATCACGCGGCCGGTGAAGCCCTCCGTCCGGAGTGTCTCGGCCGCCTTCGCGCCGGCGAGACCTCCTCCCACGATGACAAAAGTCTGATCCGCGTCGACCACTTGATGCCTCCTCGTAAGGGTGCCGCCACAGGGGAGCGTCCCGCACGGAGTGTGATGGGGGAAGAGGGAGTGGCCCGATCAGGCCACGGAGGGTCACATTCGGACGCTTTTCATGCCACTCCCGTCTCCTGCGCACAACGTGTGTCCCGCAAGCATCACAAATGCCCGGTGAGACGTGCGTGAAGCGAGCGGGCGGACGCGTCGGTGAGGGACGCGATCTGGTCCACGATCACCCGCTTGCGCGCGCGGTCGTCGGGCGCCCGGTCGAACAGCGCGCGGAACTGCGGGTCGAGGCCGTCCGGGGCGCGGGCGGTGAGCGCCTCGGCGAGTTCGGCGACGACGATCCGCTGGTCGGCCCGCAGCCGCTCCTGCTCGGCGCGCTGCATGACGTACCGGTCGGCGACGGCCTTGAGGACCGCGCACTCCAGGCGGGTCTCGTGCGGTACGACGAGTTCGGCGTCGTATCTGGTGAGCCTCCCGGTGCCGTACCGCGCGCGGGTGGCGGCCTCGGCGGACAGGCAGAAGCGGCCGATGAGCTGGCTGGTGGCGTCCTTGAGGCGGGCCTGCGCGACGGCCGAGCCGTCGTAGCCGTGCGGCCACCACTCCTGGTCCTGGAGGCGGTCCAGGGCAGCGGCGAGTTCCGCCGGGTCGGTGTCCTCGGGGACGTACCTGCCGAGGGCGACTTCGAAGACCTCCCGGCGTTCCGGTTCGGCGTGCAGGCAGTTGGGGTCGATGTGGCCCGCGTGCAGGCCGTCCTCGACGTCGTGGACGGAGTAGGCGACGTCGTCGGACCAGTCCATGACCTGGGCCTCGAAGGTGGTGCGGGTGCCGGGGGCCTCCTTGCGGATCCAGTCGAAGACGGGGCGGTCGTCGTCGTAGACGCCGAACTTCCGGGTCTCGCGCGCTCCGCGGGGCCAGGGGTACTTGGTGGCCGCGTCGAGGGTGGCCCTGGTGAGGTTCAGCCCCACCGAGCCCTCCTCGGTGAAGCGTTTGGGCTCGATGCGGGTGAGGAGCCGCAGGGACTGGGCGTTGCCCTCGAAGCCGCCGCAGTCGTCGGCGAATTCGTTCAGGGCCTGTTCGCCGTTGTGGCCGAACGGGGGGTGGCCGAGGTCGTGGGCGAGGCAGGCGGCCTCGACCAGGTCCGGGTCGCAGCCGAGGGCCGCGCCGAGCTCACGGCCGACCTGGGCGCATTCCAGGGAGTGGGTGAGCCGGGTGCGGGGGCTGGCGTCCCCGCCCTGGCTGAGCGTTCCGGGGGTGACGACCTGCGTTTTACCGGCGAGCCTTCGGAGCGCGGCGGAGTGGAGGATGCGGGCGCGGTCGCGCTGGAAGGCGGTGCGGCCGGGGCGCTTGTCGGGTTCTGGGGCCCAGCGTTCGGTTGACTGCGGGTCGTACGGCATGTCTCGACAGTACGGGCAGGCGCTGACAATTCGCCTGAGTGTCTGCCGGGATCCCGCCCCCGGGTGACCTCAGGCGGCCGACGTGGCCTGTGCTGACAGTGCCTGGTCGTAGCGGTGCAGGAGCAGGCTCGCCATCGCGGGGTGGGTGCCCAGCGGGGCCGACGCCAGCCACGGGGCCTTCGCCGCGCACTGGGTGGCGAACAGGCCGGGGGCCGTGAAGTACGAGGCCACCGCCACCCGGTGGCGGCCCCTGGCCGTCAGGGCGCGGATCGCCGTGTCCACCGTCGGGGTCGCGGCGGAGGCGTACGCCGGGACCACCGGGACTCCCAGGCGGGCCGCGAGGAGCTTCGCGGTGCGGCGGGTGTCCACGGCCGAGTCGGGGTCCCGGGAGCCGGCCGCCGCGAGGACCACGGCGCTCGTACGGCGGGTCTCCTCGTCGGCGTCCGTGCGCCAACCCGCCTCCACCAGACGGGCGTACAGGGTCTCCACGAGAAGGGGGTGCGGGCCGAGCGGGGCCGCCACGCGCGTGCGTGCCGGTGAGGCCGCCGCCATCTCGGGGATGTCGCGCTTGACGTGGTAGCCGCGGGAGAGGAGGAGCGGGACCAGGACCGCCTCGGCGCCGCCGAGTTTCGCCAGGGTGTCCGGCAGCAGGGGTTCGTTCAGCTCGATGTGTCCCAGGTGGACCGGCAGCTCGGGGCGCTGTGCGCGGACCTGGTCCAGGAGCGTGTGGACCGTGTTCAGGGTGCGCGGGTCGCGGCTGCCGTGGGCCACGACGACGAGCGCGGGCGGTTCGGGATGCCGCCTGCCGTCGAGCGGTACGAGGCCGAGCTGGCTGCTGATCCGGTTCATGCACCGATGGTGACCGCCTGAGGTTGCCTCCCCGTTTCACGGCAATAACGCGTCCTTTCCGGCGGTTCACCGTGCGGGTCCCGAGCGTGTGAGGAGGCGTGACCTGCGACTTCGCGCCCGAAGGTGAGCCTGGTCACGTGCCGTCGGACGAACCGACCGGCCTGGCGGCGCGTCTTGGCTTGTCGGGAACGACCGGTGAAGGGACCGTCCGATGCGACTGCCGAGGGTCCGCAGACCGCGTCTGCCACGCACGCGTGCCGGGCGGCGCGGGCTCGTGCAGGCCGTGATGGCCGGGTGTGTGCTGGCGCTGCTGCCGTCGACGTGGATGTACGTGGTGACGGCCGACCGGCTGCGGACGACGGCCGACGTTCCGCGTACCGAGGTCGCCGTGGTCTTCGGTGCCGGGCTGTGGGACGGGGAGCCGTCGCCGTATCTCGCCCACCGGCTCGACGCGGCGGCGAAGCTGTACCGGGAGGACCGGATCGAGGTCGTCCTCGTCACCGGCGACAACAGCCGCGAGGACTACGACGAGCCCGACGCCATGCGCGCGTACCTGACCCGGCACGGCGTCCCGGACACGCGGATCGTCAGCGACTACGCGGGCTTCGACACCTGGGACTCCTGCGTCCGTGCCAGGAAGATCTTCGGTGTCCACAAGGCGGTGCTGATCAGCCAGGGGTTCCACATCCGGCGCGCGGTCGCCCTCTGCGAGGCGGCGGGGGTCTCGTCGTACGGCGTCGGCGTCGACGCCAAGCACGACGCCACCTGGTACTACGGCGGCACCCGGGAGATCCTCGCGGCGTCGAAGGCGGCCCTGGACGTGGCGCTCCGGCCGGACCCGCGGTTCCTGGGCCCGAAGGAGCCGGGAGTGGCGGACGCGCTGGCCTCGGCCCGCTGAGCAAGCGGGTGCTCGGCGTCCGCACGCGGTGATGTGGTGAACGGTCCATGACATCCGCCCGCAGGTGGGTGACGGTCGCGCACGATGAGGCACGAGAGTCCGACCGCTACCCAGGGGGAAATCATGCTCTCGTCCGTCAAGCACGCCCTGACCAGGCGTCGCAGGGCAGCCACCGTCGTCGCCACCGCACTGCTCGCCGCGGGTGCCGGGCTGACGTTCGCGCCGTCCGCGAGCGCCGACGTGATCCGGTGTCCGGCCGGTTACGGCAGCGACAGCCAGTCGCTGTGCGCCCATGTCATCAAGATCGACGCCGGCAGCACCCTGACCGTCCGCTCCGGTCCCGGCAGCGGCTACTCCAACGTCGGCAGCCTGCCCAACGGGACGCTCGTCGAGGTGGAGTGCTGGACCTACGGCTCCGCGGTCCACGGCTACACCATCTGGACCCAGCTCTACAGCGCCGGGGCGGCCCGGTACGTCAGCGACTACTACCTCGACACCGGGCACGTGCAGAACTTCCTGCCGCAGTGCTGAGGTGACCGCGGGGGCGCGGCGCGTTCCTCACCGCGGCGGGATGTCACAGGGGAGGTCGCCGTCTTGGGCGCGTAACACGGAGCCGTCCCCGGCGTAACACGGCCGACGCACGCTGAGGAGCATGCAGAACTCCGCGACGCCCACGCACTGCCCGTACTGCGCCCTGCAGTGCGGCATGAACCTCACCCCCGCTCCGGACGGGACCGTCGAGGTGAGCGAGCGCGCGGACTTCCCGGTGAACCGGGGGGCACTGTGCGGCAAGGGCCGTACGGCACCCGCGGTGCTCTCGTCCCGGGTGCGCCTGACCTCCCCGTTGGTGCGCTCCGGGGGCACGCTCGTGCCCGCCACCTGGGACGAGGCACTGGACCGGATCGCCGAGGGGCTGTCCCGCACGCGCACGGAGCATGGCCCGGACGCGTGCGGGGTCTTCGGCGGCGGTGGCCTGACCAACGAGAAGGCGTACACGCTCGGCAAGTTCGCCCGGGTCGTCCTCGGCACCTCGCAGATCGACTACAACGGGCGCTTCTGCATGTCGTCCGCGGCGGCCGGCGGGATGAAGGCCTTCGGCCTGGACCGCGGGCTGCCCTTCCCGCTGGAGGACATCCCGAAGTCCGGCTGTGTGATCCTCGTCGGCTCGAACCTCGCCGAGACCATGCCGCCGTCCTTGCGGTTCTTCACCGAACTCAAGGAGAACGGCGGCACGCTGATCGTCATCGATCCGCGCCGCACCAAGACCGCCGAGCAGGCCGACCTGCACCTCATGCCCCGCCCCGGCACGGACCTCGCCCTCGCGCTCGGGCTGCTGCACCTGGTCGTCGCCGACGGGCTCGTCGACGAGGAGTACGTCCGCGAGCGCACGGTCGGCTGGGAGGACGCGCGCGCCGCCGCGATGGCCCACTGGCCGGAGTACGTGGAGCGGATCACCGGGGTGCCGGTGCCCCAGCTCCGGGAGACCGTACGGATGTTCTGCGAGCCGGAGTCCGCGATGGTGCTCACCGCGCGCGGGCCCGAGCAGCAGTCCAAGGGCACCGACACCGTCAGCGCGTGGATCAACCTGTGCCTGGCGACCGGGCGGGCCGGGCGGCCGTACAGCGGCTACGGCTGTCTGACCGGGCAGGGCAACGGACAGGGCGGGCGCGAACACGGCCAGAAGGCCGACCAGTTGCCCGGCTACCGCAAGCTGGACGACCCGGCGGCGCGGGCGCATGTCGCCGAGGTGTGGGGCGTGGACCCCGACTCGCTGCCCGGACCGGGGCGCAGCGCCTACGAGTTGCTGGACGCGCTCGGTACGGACATCAAGTCGCTGCTGCTGATGGGCTCCAACCCGGTGGTCTCGGCGCCGCGCGCCGCGCACATCGAGGAGCGCATCAAGTCCCTTGACTTCCTTGCCGTCTGTGACGTCGTCCTGTCGGAGACGGCGGCCCTCGCGGACGTGGTCCTGCCGGTCACGCAGTGGGCCGAGGAGACGGGCACGACGACCAACCTGGAGGGGCGGGTGCTGCTGCGCCGGCAGGCGATCACCCCGCCCGACGGCATCCGCAGCGACCTGGAGGTCATGCACGAACTCGCCGACCGCCTCGGGGTGGAGAAGGGCTTCCCGACCGACCCCGAGGAGGCCTTCGAGGAACTGCGCCGGGCGAGCGCGGGCGGGCCTGCCGACTACTCCGGGATCACCTACCGGCGACTGGCCGAGGAGAACGGGGTGTTCTGGCCGTGCCCGACCGAGGACACGGCGGTGCACCCCGGCAGCCCGCGCCTCTTCCTGGACCGCTTCGCCCACCCCGACGGCCGGGCCCGCTTCGTGCCGGTCTCGCACCGGGCGATCGCGGAGGAGCCCGACGAGGAGTACCCGGTCCTGCTGACGACCGGCCGGGTCGTGGCGCAGTACCAGTCCGGCGCGCAGACCCGCCGCGTGGACGAACTGAACGCCGCCGCGCCGGGGCCGTTCGTGGAGCTGCACCCGCGGCTCGCGGAGCGCCTGGGAGCGGCCGAGGGCGACCCGGTGGCCGTGGTCTCGCGGCGCGGGCGGGCCGTGGCACCGGCCCGCATCACGCTCGGCATCCGTCCCGACACCGTGTTCATGCCCTTCCACTGGTACGGCGAGGGCCGCGCCAACACCCTCACCAACCCGGCACTGGACCCGACGTCACGGATGCCGGAGTTCAAGGCGTGCGCGGTGCGGGTGGAGGCGGTGGAGCGGTAGGGCCTGCCGGCCGTTGGACCGGGCCGGCTGTGAGGTGTGGGGCTTTTCAGCCGACCCGGGCGGGGCGTGGGGGTCGCCGGCACGAGCCGAGCCGGGAGTGGGGGCGTGCGTGCGGCTGCGCGGCGGAGGCGGTGCAGACTCCGCTCACCTGAACAGCCAGTCGCCGCTCTCGATGAGCTTGCCGCGGGCGCGCAGGCGGGCGGCGACGGGACGCGCCGCCAGGTAGACCCAGGCGCGCACGGGCGTGCCGTCGGCCGTGCGGATCACCTCGCGGGCGACCCGTTCGTACAGGTTGCGCGGGTCTCCTGGGCGGTACTCCTCCAACTTGTCCAGGGACGAAGAACGGGAGTCTCGCAGGGGTTACAGAAACGATTCTCTCCCCACACATCCCTGCACGTGACGCGGTATGGACACGGCTTGTCATGGCCTCTTAAATCATCGTCAACGTCCGCGCCACCCCCACGCGCCCCATTGGCGCCTTTCAGAGGAGACCGATGAGTCGGATACGGCCGTACGTCCGAGGTGCCCGTTCCCGTCGTCTCGCCACCGCCGGAGTGGCCGCCACCGCCGCCACCCTGCTCGCCACCGCCCTCTCCCCCGCCGCCGGCGCGGTGGACAGACCGAACAGGGCCACCGCACTCGACCACGCCGCCTCCGTCCTGGCCGACCGGGCCTCGGCGCTGGGGCTCACCTCCGCCCAGGGCACCAAGGTCCGTGACGTGATCGTCGACGCCGACGGCACGCAGCACGTCCGCTACGACCGTACGTACCACCAACTGCCCGTGCTGGGCGGTGACTTCGTGCTGCACCTGGCGCCGGACGGCGCGTACCGCGGCTCCTCGCGGGCCACCGAGCGCGCGATATCCCTGCCGAGCGTCACCCCGGCCCTGTCCGCCCCGAAGGCGGCCGACCTCGCGGCGAACGCGCTGAAGGCGGCCAACCTGGGCGAGACGCTGAAGAAGCTGACCGCCAAGCCGCGCCTGGTCGTCGACGCCCTGCACGGGGCGCCCAAGCTGGCCTGGCAGACCGACGCCGCCGCACAGGACTCGCTCGGCAACCCGGTCGCCCGCACGGTCCTCACGGACGCCCGCACGGGTGCGCAGATCGACGCGTGGGACAGCATCGAGCAGGCCGCCGGCGACGGCAAGTCGCTGTACAGCGGCACGGTTTCGCTGGAGACGACCCAGTCGGGATCGACGTACCAGCTCAAGGACGCGACGCGCGGGAACACCTACACCGGCGACGCGGCCAACAAGACCGACCTGTGCTTCCTGACCATCTGCCTCAGCCGGGCGCCCGCGACCCTGTTCACCGACGCCGACAACCACTGGGGCACGGGGGCGAGTTCGGACCGGGCCACGGCGGCGGTGGACGCGCAGTACGGCACCGACGTCACCTGGGACTACTACAAGAAGGTCCACGGACGGAACGGCATCGGCGGGGACGGCAAGGGCTCCTACAACCGCGTCCACTACGGCAACAACTACAACAACGCGTTCTGGGACGACAGTTGCTTCTGCATGACGTACGGCGACGGTGACGGGACGCAGCTCGGTCCGCTGGTGTCGCTGGACGTGGCCGGCCACGAGATGTCCCACGGCGTGACGTCGAAGACGGCGGCGCTGACCTACTCGGGCGAGTCGGGCGGGCTCAACGAGGCGACCTCCGACATCTTCGGCACGCTGGTGGAGTTCTACGCGGCCAACTCCTCGGACACCGGGGACTATCTGATCGGCGAGAAGATCGTCCGCTCCGGCTTCGGACGGGACGCCCTGCGCTACATGGACAAGCCCTCCAAGGACGGCGCCTCCGCCGACTCCTGGAGCAGTTCGGTCGGCAACCTCGACGTCCACTACTCCTCCGGCGTCGCGAACCACTTCGCGTACCTGCTGGCGGAGGGCAGCGGACCCAAGACCATCAACGGCGTCAGCTACAACTCCCCCACCTCCAACGGCTCCACGGTCACCGGGATCGGGCGGGACAAGCTGGGCGCCATCTGGTACCGGGCGCTGACGGTCTACATGACGTCCTCGACGAACTACGCGGGGGCGCGGACGGCCACACTGAACGCGGCGAAGGACCTGTACGGCGCGGGCAGCGCCGAGTACAACGCGGTGGCGGCGGCTTGGAGCGCGGTGAACGTGAACTGACGTTCCTGTGCGGTGAGTTGTGGTGCGGCCGCCTCGGGTTTCCGGGGCGGCCGTACGCACCGTGCCGGCGTCCACGTTCGGCCTGGTGGGCGACCTGCCGGGCGTCGTCGCCACCCCGGATGCGGGCTGCGTGTGCCGTACGCCATGACCTCACCGCGGCCGGACCGCGCATTCAGCCGAAGTCCGGCAGTGTCACCGTGCCGTCCTCCGCCAGCGGGAAGCCCGGGTTGTACGCCACCTCCCAGGCGTGGCCGTCCGGGTCCGTGAAGGCGCTGGAGTAGAAGCCGATGTCGTTCACCGCGGCCGGTTTGGTGATGGTGCCGCCCGCCTCGGCCACCTTCGCGAGGAGGGCGTCGACCTCCGCCTGCGAGCGGACGTTGTGGGCGAGGGCGATCCCGCCGAAGCCGTGTGCCGGGGCCGGCTCCAGGCCGCAGTCCCTCGCGAGTTTCTCCCGGCTCCACAGGACCAGGCCGAGACCGCCCGCCTGGAAGAAGACCGTCTCCGCGACCTCCTGGCCGCGCCAGCCCAGCGCCTCGTAGAAGGCCTTGGATCGGGCGAGGTCGGAGACGCCCAGTGTGATCAGGGTGATGCGCTGTTCCATGCCCATCGCCTCACGGTAGCGGTCCCCCGGCCGGGGCGTCCGAGAGGTTGTCCGGAGGAGATCAGGGTCAGGGGCGGGGACTGCTGCGCCGGCTGTCATGAGCGGTTGGCGACGGTCCAGGGGCCGCCCTGCGGGTACGGTGCATGGTCATCCGCGAACGCCGTCGTGGCCGGTCGCGCAGTTCCCCGCGCCCCCAAAAGCCCCACCGCCGTACCGCCAGGACGCGCGCCCCCCTCACGCGCGCCCAAAAGCCCCACCCACCGTACGACCAGGACGCGCGCCCCCCTCACGCGCGCCCAAAAGCCCCACCCGCCGTACGGCCAGGACCCGCGCCCTACCCGCCGTAAGGCCTGGACGCCCGGCCCTCCCTCAGGGTGTTCCCCCACCACACCAACTGGTCCAGCATCACCTTCGCCGCCGCCTCCGGGCCCGACGGGTCCTTCAGGCGGCCGTCTGCGAAGGAGCCGCCCGCGTTGTGGAAGCTCACCGTGTCCCGGACCGTCACGGCGTGGAGTTCGGCGAAGACCTGGCGGAGGTGTTCCACGGCTCGCAGGCCGCCCGAGATGCCGCCGTAGGAGACGAGGGCCACCGGCTTGGCCTGCCATTCGGTGAAGTGCCAGTCGATCAGGTTCTTCAGGGCGGCCGGGAAGGAGTGGTTGTACTCGGGGGTGAGGACCACGAAGGCGTCCGCCGAGGCGAGTTCGGGGGTCACCGAGGAGAGGGCGGCGGCGGCCTCCTCGGTGCGGGCGAAGGTCGTGGGCAACTGGACGTCGGCCACGTCCACGACGGCCGGGACCAGGTCGTCGCGGTCGCGCAGGCGGTCGAGGAGCCAGTCGGCGACGACGGGGCCGAAGCGGCCGTGGCGGTTGCTGCCGATGACCAGGGTGACATGGAGAGGCGCGGTGTCTGTCTGCATGCGGGACAGCCTGATACCTCGACCAAGGTTGAGGTCAAGCGCGGACCGCGGCGGTCGGGTCACCCGTTCACACGCGCGCCCTCGGCTCTTCGGGTTCTCTTCCACAAGCCGGCCCCCGTACGGCGGTGACCTGCTGAAACTCCGGCCGACCGGCCCCGGGGGACAGCGATCTGACACCCGTTCACCGTATTTCTGACGCACCCTCAGGAAGCGGACCGGGCGCACTGCCACTTACCTCGAAGGCACAGGGACCCACCCGAGAGCCCGAAGGAGCACCATGCGCCCCACCGTCCGCCTGCTGACCGGCAGTGCGCTCGCCGTCGCCGCCGCGGGTCTCGTCTGTGCGCCCGCGTACGCCGGGGACACGGACGGGCTCGAGGTGTTCCCGTCCCCCGTGGTGCCGGGTGGGCAGGTCACCGTGAACACGGCGGCGTGCGGAGACGGCGGTACGGCGGCGGGGGACGCCAGCGCGGTGGGCGCGGGCGTCTTCACGCTGGCGCCCAGCACGCACGAGGGTGACGCGATCGGGCAGTTCCGGGTGCCGCCGAGCGCGCAGCCGGGGACGTACGAGATCGCCGCGACCTGCGCGGAGGGCGGCCGCCGGGTGACCGGTGACCTGGTGGTGACGCTGACCTCGCAGCGGCAGCCGGTGCACCCGCGAGGAAGTGTGAAGACGGGGGTCGGTGGCGCCCTTGGCCCCGACCCCGTGCAGACCGCGGCCGGCGTGGCGGCTCTCGCCGTCGCCGCCGCGGGCGGTACCTGGCTCCTGCATCGCCGGGCGAGAGGCGACGGGATCTGACGGACACCCTCCGCCGTCCGTCCGCCGGTACCGCATGTCCCCTCCCCCTCCGGGTCCGACGCCCCTCGCGGCCCGGAGGGGGAAGGGCAGGCCAGCCGTAGAGGAGCCTCCTGTGCGCAACCGCAGCTTCGGCAACACCGCCATAGCGGGCGTCACCCTGGTCGCCCTGTGCACCGGCGCGTGGCTGCTGCGCAGCGGCACCGAGACGCACGCCCCGCCGCAGCCGTCCGCCGCCCAGGCGCACGCGGGACGGGACAGCGGGCGGGCCGCCGCGCCCGCGCTGCCGCCGTCCCCGCCCGACCGCGTGCGCATCCCCTCGATCCACGTGGACGCGCCGCTGACGCCCCTCGCCCTGACCGCGAGCGGCAGCCTCGATGTGCCGCCGGCCACGCGGAAGAACCTCGCCGGCTGGTACGAGGCCGGCACCGTCCCCGGTGAGACGGGCACCGCGATCGTCGCCGGGCATGTCGACAACGCCGAGGGACCCGCCGTCTTCTACGCCCTCGGCGCGCTGCGCAGGGGCAGCGCGATCGAGGTGGACCGGCGCGACGGAAGCGTCGCGGTGTTCACGGTGGACGCGGTCGAGGTGTACGACGCGAAGGACTTCCCCGACGAGAAGGTCTACGGGGCCGCGAAGAGGCCCGAGCTGCGGGTGATCACCTGCGGCGGGGGCTACTCCCGCGCGACCGGTTACCGGGGCAACGTGGTGGTGTTCGCGCACCTCACCGGGGACCGCTGACGACCGCCTCGGCGATGGCGCGCGCGCAGTCCGGGGACGCGGCGCGGGTGGTGTCGACCTCGATGTCATAGACCACGCCCTCGTGGACGGTCTCCGCCTGCTTCTCGGCCATCCCGCGGACCCGGTCGCCCCGGGCGATCTCGCGCTCCGCGGCGACGGCGGCCTCGCAGCGCACACCGACCCACAGGACGTCGAGTCCGGCCAGGGCGCCCCGCCAGCGTTCCTGGGAGTGCGGGCCGCCGAGGAAGACATCGTCGACGACGACCCGGGCGCCCGCGCGGACGGTCTCGGCGAGGCCCGCCATCCAGGCCGCCTCCAGCCGCATGAAGTCCGCCCCCACGCTCACCCCGCCGTCCGCCGCGATCTCCAGGCCCGCGTCCGACGCCTGGAGGGCCGGGGGCATCGAGTCGACGAAGTCGTCGATGCTGAAAGCGAGCCACGGCTCGGGCAGCACGGCCTGGAGGCAGCGGGCGATCCCCGTCTTGCCGGAGCTGGAGCCGCCGTTGAGCACGATCACCTGAGTCGTCACGGCGTCACGCTAGCGTCAGGCGACCCACTGTTCGTACGCAATATTCGTGACCAGCGCGAAGACGACGGTCAGCAGCACGACCCGCACGAACCCGCTGCCCCTCTTCAGGGCGGTGCGCGCGCCCAGCATGCCGCCCGCGAGGTTGAACAGGGCCATCACGGCGGCGAGCCGCCACAGGACGGTGCCCTGCCAGGCGAACATCGCGAGGGCGCCCGCGTTGGTACAGCAGTTGACGATCTTGGCGGTGGCCGAGGCGGTCACCAGGTCCAGGTGGAGGACCGCGGTGAGGGCGAGGACGAGGAACGTACCGGTGCCGGGGCCGATCAGACCGTCGTAGAAGCCGATGCCGAGGCCCGCGAGGCCGATCGCGGCGAGGGTCCGACGGCGGGAGACCGGGCCGGTCGCGGGGGCGGTGCCGAAGGCGGGGCGCAGGATGACGAAGGCGCCGACACCGAGCAGTACGACCATGATCAGCGGCTTGAGCACCTCCGTGCTCATCCCCGCCGCGAGGAAGGCGCCGGCCGAGGACCCGGTGACGGCCGCGATCCCGATGCGGACGGCGAGGCGTACATCGACGGGGGCCTTGCGGGCGTAGGTCACCGCGGCGCCCGAGGTGCCGACGATGGCGACCGCCTTGTTGGTGCCGAGCGCGTACGCGGCCGGGGTGCCGGACGGCAGACCGAGCAGCAGGACCGGCAGCAGCAGGAGCCCTCCGCCACCGACCACCGCGTCGATCCAGCCGGCCGCGAGGGCGGAGACGCACAGGACGACCAGCATGGTCAGCGATATGTCGGGCATGATCGCGACCCTAGACGACCGAGGCGACCTCACCGGAGCGGGTTTCCGGGCGTGCAGCCTCCTCACACCCCGCCCCCGGCGCCCACTCCCAACCCTCACACTCACCCCCGTCCCCTGCTGAGGGCAGCGTTCCTCGCGGGAAACAGAGGTGATGCGGTCGGGTAACACCCGCAACGCACGCTCCTAGACATGACCTCGAATACGCGTGTGGTGGTGATCGGCGCCGGGCTCGCGGGCGTCCGGCTCGCCCGGCGGCTCGGAGAGCTCGGCACGCCCGTGACGCTCATCGGCGAGGAGGAGCACCGCCCGTACAACCGGGTGCTCCTCGCCGAGGTGCTGGCGGGACGGTACACCCCGGACGTGATCGCGCTCCCGGCACCGGCCGCGCTGACCCGCGCCCGGGTCTCCGGCATCGACCGCGGGGCGCGGACCGTCGAGTGCGCGGACGGTTCGAAGATCGCATACGACACGCTGGTCCTGGCCACCGGCTCCAACCCGGTACTGCCGCCGCTGCGCGGTCTGTTCACCCCCGACCACGAGCTGCCGGAGGGCGTCCACGCCTTCCGCACGATGGACGACTGCCTGGGGCTTTCCGAGGCGGTCCGGCCGGGAGTGAAGGCGGTCGTGATCGGCGGCGGGCTCCTCGGGGTGTCGGCGGCCCGCGCGCTCGCCCAGCGTGGCGCCCAGGTCGTGCTCGCCCAGCAGTCCGAGCGGCTGATGGAGCGCCAGCTCGACCCGAGCGCCTCCAAGCTGGTCCGGCGCCACCTCGTGGAGCTCGGTGTCGAGGTCCACACCGATCTGCGCGTGCGGGACGTGCGCTGCGTCGGCGGCGCGGTCCGCTCGGTCGAGATGGCCGACGGATACGCCCTCGACGCCCAGATCGTGGTCCTGGCCTGCGGGGTCCACCCCCGTGTCGGCCTCGCGCAGACCGCGGGCCTGGACGTGCGCAAGGGCATCGTCGTGGACGACGAACTGCGCACCTCCGACCCGTACATCCACGCCATCGGCGACTGCGCCCAGCACGACGGCACCGTCTACGGCCTCGCCACCCCGGCCCTGGAACAGGCCGACGTGCTGGCCGAGTTGCTGGCCGGGCGGGCGAACGCCCGCTACACCGGCACCCGTTCGCTGACCCGGCTCACGCTCGCCGGGCAGACCGCCTTCGACCTGGCCGCGTTCGGCGAGACCGAGGCGCTCCCGGGCGACGACGTCGTCCAGCTCACGGACGCCACCCGCGGCACCTACCGCAAGGTCGTCGTCCGCGACGACCGCCTGGTCGGCGGGGTTCTCGTCGGCGAACTCGGCACCGTCGGCGCGCTCGCCCGCGCCTGGGAGGGAGCAGAGCCGCTCCCCTCCGACGGCGGCCCGCTGCTCCACCTGCTCACCAACGATGGAGGCTCCTGATGACCGCCACCCCGGAGGCCATGGAGGCCACCCCCACGATCGTGCTCGTCGGCCACGGCATGGTCGGCCAGCGCTTCCTTGAGGCGCTCGCCGAGCGCGGCCTGACCGCCACGCACCGCGTGGTCGTGCTGTGCGAGGAGCCGCGTCCCGCCTACGACCGCGTCGCGCTGACCTCGTACTTCTCGGGCAAGACGCCCGAGGAACTGTCCATGACGGACATGGAGTTCATCGAGACGCACGGCATCGAGCTGTACGTCGGCGACCCGGCCGTGACGATCGACCGCTCCGCGAAGAAGGTCACGGCCCGCTCCGGCCAGGTCTTCGACTACGAGACCCTCGTCCTCGCCACCGGCTCGTACCCCTTCGTGCCGCCGGTCCCGAACAAGGACGCCCAGGGCTGCTTCGTCTACCGCACGATCGAGGACCTCCTCGCCATCGAGGAGTACGCGAAGACCCGCACCACCGGTGCCGTGGTCGGCGGCGGTCTGCTCGGGCTGGAGGCGGCCGGCGCGCTGAAGGGGCTCGGACTCACCTCCCACATCGTGGAGTTCGCGCCGCGGCTGATGCCGGTGCAGGTCGACGAGGGCGGTGGCGCGGCGCTGCTGCGCACCATCGAGGAGATGGGGCTCTCCGTCCACACGGGCGTCGGCACGCAGGAGATCGTGGTCGACGAGGCCGGTGCCGTCACCGGTATGAAGCTCTCCGACGGCTCCGAACTCGCCACCGACCTGGTGGTGTTCAGCGCCGGTGTCCGCCCCCGCGACCAGCTGGCCCGCGACTGCGGCCTCACGGTCGGCGAGCGCGGCGGCATCACGGTCGACGAGCAGTGCCGTACGGTCTCCGACCCGCACGTCTTCGCCATCGGCGAGTGCGCGCTGGCCGCCGACGGCCGGGTGTACGGCCTGGTGGCCCCCGGTTACGAGCAGGCCGAGACGGCGGCGGCGACCATCGCCTCCGACGAGGCGGCCTTCCTCGGCGCCGACCTGTCCACCAAGCTGAAGCTGCTCGGCGTGGACGTGGCGTCCTTCGGTGACGCGCACGGCGCGACCGAGGACTGCCTGGACGTCGTCTACTCGGACTCCCGCGCGGGTCTGTACAAGAAGCTGGTCATCGGCCGCGACGGCACGCTGCTCGGCGGCATCCTGGTCGGCGACGCGGAGGCGTACGGCACGCTGAAGGCGTTCACCGGTTCGGTCCCGCCGGTCAAGCCCGAGTCGCTGGTGCTGCCGGCCGGTGCCGGTGAGTCCGTCCAGCTCGGCCCGACCGCGCTGCCGGACGACGCGATCATCTGCTCCTGCAACAACGTCCGCAAGGGCACGATCCGCGGAGCGGTCACCGAGCACAACTGCACGACCGTGCCCGAGGTGAAGAAGTGCACCAAGGCCGGTACGACCTGCGGCAGTTGCGTCAAGGTGCTCGGCCAGCTGGTCACCGCGGAGCTGGAGGCGTCCGGCGTCGAGGTCGACAAGGGCCTGTGCGGCTGCTTCTCGCAGACCCGCGAGGAGCTCTACGAGATCGTCCTCGCCCTGCGCATCAACACCTACCAGGACCTCCTGGACCGCTACGGCCGCGACGGCGCCAAGGGCGGCGACGGCTGCGAGATCTGCAAGCCGGCGGTCGGCTCGATCATCGCCTCCCTCGCCCCGACGATCGGCGCGAGCGGCTACGTCCTGGACGGCGAGCAGGCCGCCCTCCAGGACTCCAACGACCACTTCCTCGCCAACATCCAGAAGAACGGCTCCTACTCGGTCGTCCCGCGCATCCCCGGCGGTGAGATCACCCCCGAGGGCCTCATCGTGATCGGCGAGATCGCCCGCGACTTCGGCCTCTACACGAAGATCACCGGCGGCCAGCGGATCGACATGTTCGGCGCGCGGGTCGAGCAACTGCCTCTCATCTGGACCCGGTTGGTGGACGCGGGCTTCGAGTCCGGCCACGCCTACGGCAAGTCGCTGCGCACGGTGAAGTCCTGCGTCGGCCAGACCTGGTGCCGCTACGGCGTCCAGGACTCGGTCCGCATGGCGATCGACCTGGAGCTGCGCTACCGGGGCCTGCGCTCCCCGCACAAGCTCAAGTCGGCGGTGTCCGGCTGCGCCCGCGAGTGCGCCGAGGCCCAGTCGAAGGACTTCGGCGTGATCGCCACCTCCAACGGCTGGAACCTCTACGTCGGCGGCAACGGCGGCGCGACCCCGCGCCACGCGGACCTGCTCGCCCAGGACCTCAGCGACGCCGAACTGGTCAAGCTCATCGACCGGTTCCTGATGTTCTACATCCGCACCGCGGACCGCCTGGAGCGCACCTCCACCTGGCTGGAGCGCATCCCCGGCGGCCTGGACCACGTCCGTGACGTGGTCGTCGAGGACTCCCTCGGCATCTGCGAGGAGCTGGAGTCCCTGATGGCGGCCCACGTGGCGCACTACGCCGACGAGTGGGCCACCACCATCAACGACCCCGAGAAGCTCGCCCGGTTCGTGTCCTTCGTGAACGCCCCCGACACCCCCGACCCGGTCGTCGGCTTCGTCCCCGAGCGCGACCAGATCAAGCCCGACCTGCCGCTGCTGACCATCGGCCACCGACCCCTGGAAGGAAGCGCCCAGCGATGACCCTGGCACCCGAGACCACCGATCTGAAGGTCGAACTCCAGCTGAACGGCGACTGGCTCGCGGTCTGCGAGCTGGCCCGCCTGCTCCCCGGGCGGGGAGTCGCGGCCCTGCTGCCCGACGGCCGCCAGGCGGCCCTGTTCCGCGACCGCGCGGGCAACCTCTACGCCATCGACAACCGCGACCCCTTCGGCGGCGCGGCGGTCCTCTCCCGCGGCCTGACCGGCACCCACCAGGGCCGCCCGTTCGTGGCCTCACCGCTCCTGAAGCAGCGGTTCGACCTGGAGACCGGGCAGTGCCTGGACGACGAGTCGGTGCGGATCGCGACGTACGAGGTGCGGGCGCGGTGAGGTTGAGCGGACGGGCGTAGCGGGCGAGCCCCTCCCCTCGTTCCCCTTCCGGGGTGCGCCACTTCTCGCGGCGAGATAGGTTACGGCCGAGGCGCGAGTGCCGGATGGGGAACGGGGGACAGTGAGCGACAGGATTGAGCTTGCCGAGGTGGTCGGGGCCGTGCGTGACGGTCTGGTGGAGGCCGCGCGCCGGGGTGCCGGCCAGGGGCTCCGCTTCGAACTCGGTGAGATCCAGATGGAGTTCATGGTCGAGGTGCGCCGCGACGCCCGGGCGAAGGGCGGCGTCAAGGCGTGGGTCGTCGACGCGGGCGCGGAGGCCGGGGTGTCCAGGGCCCAGACGCACAAGGTCGCCTTCACTCTGAAACCCAGGGACACGGCGACGGGCCAGGACTGGCTCATCGCCGCCGACGACGAAGGCGATGTGAGCGGCTTCTCCGCCGCGGCCCGGGACTGATCGTGCTGACCGGCGACCGGGGCGGCCCCGTCCCGGAACGGGTGGTCGCGATCTTCGGTGGGGGCCGCCAGGGCAGTGGCTATCTGCTCTCCCCACGCGTCGTCCTGACCGCAGCTCATGTCGTCGCGCACGGCTCCGAGTTCCTGCTCCGCGTGCCCGGAGGGCAGGGACCGGTGCGCTGTGAGGTCGTCTGGCGGCCCGAGGACGCTTCCTGCGACGCCGCCCTGCTGCTGGCCGACGAACCGCTCACCGGTGACGCCCCCGGCCGTGCGTGGAACCGCTGGGGCAGGATCGGCGATATCGCGCCCCTGGCCGGTTGCGAGGCCATCGGCTATCCGTATGTTCAACGGGACGGCGCGGGCCGGCTGGAGAGCGAGCACGTGACCGGCACCGTCAAGCCTGGCTCCGCGCTGCTCGGGCGGGCGTACCCGCTCGACATCGACCAGGTGCCCGCGCCCCGCTCCGACGGCGGCTCCCCCTGGGCCGGTTTCTCCGGTGCCGCCCTGTTCGCGCGGGGTCTGCTGGCCGGGGTCGTCGTCGCCGACGCCGAGGGCTGGCGGCACGGCCGGATGAAGGCCACACCGGTCGGGGAGTTACTGGACGACGCCTCGTTCGTCGCAATCCTGGTCAAGTTGGGCTGCCCCGTCCCGGACGTCCGCGAGGTCTCCGGTCCGGCGTCCGATCCGGACGCCGAGTTCGAGGAGCGGTACGCCCGCTACGTCCGGGACAGGCACAGCAGCCTGACGATCTACGGCGTCGATCTGAACCATGACCGCGAATGGCCCCTGGACGTCTCCTACTTGAGCCTGGAGGCCGTGCCGTCGCGGCGCCGTTCCAGTACCGCCGACCGGACCGGCCGGGCCGTCCCCTTACCGGCTGACCAGGCCCTGGAGAAGAGGGACCGCGTGCTGTTGCGCGGAGTCGCCGGGTCCGGCAAGACCACCCTCGTCCAGTGGCTGGCGGTCACCGCCGCCAAGGGCCCGGCGCAGGGTGACCTGGCCTACCTCGACGGGCGCGTACCGTTCGTCCTCACGCTGCGCCACCTCGCCCGAGGCGGGGTGCAACTGCCGCTGCCCGAGAGCTTCCTGACCGCCATGGGCTGCCCCATCGCGGGGGACCAGCCGAGCGGCTGGGCCGGCCGGGTCCTGGCCCGCGGGCGCGGCCTGCTCCTCGTCGACGGTATCGACGAGATCCCTGAACCCGAGCGTGAGAGCACCCGCCACTGGTTGCGCGACCTGATCGCCGCCTATCCGGACAACCTGTGGCTGGTCACGTCCCGGCCGTCCGCCGTCCGCGACGACTGGCTCGCGCTCGTCGGGTTCTCCGAACTGTCCCTCGCCCCCATGAACCGCGACGCGGTCACGGAGTTCGTCGGACGCTGGCACACCGCCACGGGCGCCGACCCGTCTCTCGCCCGCGGAGTGCTGACCGCCGTCCACACCAAGCAGGACCTTGCCGCTCTGGCCACCAATCCGCTGATGTGCGCCCTGATCTGCGCCCTGCACCGCGACCGGCAGGGCTATCTGCCGCACGGCCGCAAGGAGTTGTACGACGCCGCGCTGGCGATGCTGCTGGAACGCCGGGACCAGCTCAAGCCCCTCCCCGAGACCGTCGGCGTCCAGCTGACCAAGGAACCCCAGATCAGGCTGCTCCAGAAGCTGGCGCACAGGATGCTCTACAACGAGCAGACCGAGCTCCACCGCAGCCGCGTGGAACAGATCATCGAAGAAGCTCTGCCCTCCGTACCGCAGGTGGCTCAACTCGGCGACGCACGGAAGGTTCTGGACCATCTGCTGCTGCGCAGCGGACTGCTGCGTGAGCCGGCGGCGAACGCGATCGACTTCGTCCACCGCACCTTCCAGGACTTCCTGGCCGCGCGGGCAGCCGTGGAAAACGGTGACTTCGGTCTGCTGATCGCCAACGCGCACAAGACCCAGTGGGAGGACGTCATCCGGATGGCCGTCGCCCACGCCCGCCCCAAGGAGTGCGACGCACTGCTCACGAAGCTGGTCGAGTTGGGTGACGAGAACGACGATCGCCGTATCCACGTGCTCGCCATGGCGTGCCTGGAGCACGCGGCGGAGCTGGACGAAGCAGTCCGCGCATCGGTGGAGGAGCGGGCCTCAAACATCATTCCACCCCGCAACATCGAGGAGACGGACGCACTGATCAAGGTCGGCCCGATCGTCCTGGAACTGCTGCCCGGACCGGAAGAGCTCACCGACGAGGAGCAGGCCGGATACGTACTGGAGACCGCCGCGGGGATCGCCCACGACGCGGCTCTGCCCCTGCTCGCGCGGTTCTGCCAGGCACCATGGCCCCGGCTACGGGAACGGGTCGTCGACGCCTGGGGATCGTTCGACGCCGTCCGCTACGCGCAGGAGGTGATCGCACACCTCCCGGCCGACGACATCCTCACCGTCAGAACTCCCGGGCAGCTGGCGGCCCTGCGGGGGCTCGGCGGTCGGCCGCGGCTCCGGCTGCGCGGTGACCTCGACCAGGCCGCACTCGCCGCCGCGGGCCCGCCAGGCCGCACGGACGAGCTGGTGGTCAGCATGAACAACAGCCTCACGAACCTCGACTTCCTCAAGGAGTGGGCGGGGCTCCGTCACCTCAGCCTGTCGAACTGCCCGCACCTCAAGTCTGTCGACGCTCTCGCACTGCTGCCCGGGTTGCGGTCGCTCGTCCTCGGAAAGGACAACAGTCCCACCTCCATGGCGGACTGGGCGACCATGAAGTGGCATCCGACGCTTGAGAACCTTACGGTTTCAGCGGATTCGCTCATGTATCTCCCGCCACAGCAGGTCATCGACAAAGTCCGGCGACTGACCCTGGTCGGCACCCCGTCCCGCGACCGCCTCGCGGCAATCCCGAGGCAGTTCCCGAATCTGTCCGGCCTGATCGTCCCCAAGGGCACCGATCTGACCGGCCTGAACGGGGTTTCGGGCTTGGAGATCATCGATGGCCCGTAGGTGAACTCGCCCCAATGGAAGGTCAAAAGGCTAGTAGTCTTCCGCCACACGAGACGCGAGTGTCGGGGAGGGGCTTCATTGGCTGCGCAGTACTACCAAGTCGACCTGGATGAGATGGACTTGGCAATCCGCCGGCTGTACGAAGTAGCCCGTCGCCTGGAAAACGCTCGGTTGAAGGCCCACCACGAAACCGGCCTGGCCCATGAAGCGCTCGGCAAGGAATTCGCGGAAGTGTACGAGTTCAACGCCGCGCAGGCCTCGGTGAAGATCCACATGGAGCAGGTCTCCGCCCATCTCCGGTCCCTCGCCGAAGAGTTCATCCGCAAGTTGAAGCTGACACGGGACGCCTACGAAAACGCGGAAACCTAGGCGCAGCCACATGTCAGAGAGAGAGTACGACCACCTGCCGCCGGGGCGGGGCTATGCGAGCAAGCACACCACCCCGTTCGCGACCAAGAGTCTGCCGCAGCTGAAGGCCATGGTCGAGCATGCCGACCCCGAGAACGCCCGGACCGCCGCGCGCGGTTGGGACGCGTTCCGCGCGGACCTCGTCGGAGGTGAGGACGGCGGCGCACTCGGCTTGCTCTCCGAACTTGTCGACCGGCTCCTGCAGTCCTGGCAGGGCGAAGCGGCCGAGGCGTTCCGGGTGGAGGCGGAGCGCTTCCTTCGCAAGATCGACGGCACCGCCGAACACGCCAGGTACCTCGCCATCGCGGTGCGAGGCGCCGCGAACGCGCTGCAGGAGTACAAGCCCCACATCGACGCGATGACCCCGTCCGATGGCACCCCGGGCAGCCCGGTGCCGGCCGGCAAGAACCTCAAGGGCAGGGAGAACGCCGAGGATCTGCTGAAGGCCGGCGGGGGCGAGCTGTCCGCCGCCAAGCAGCATGTCCTCAAAGCGGCCATTGCGATGGAGCAATTGGGGGCCGCGTACAACTCTCAGTCCGATGCCATGGGGTCATGGAGTCGGGTGACGCTCGCCGATCCGAACTGTCCGGGCGCGCCCGGCGGGATCCCGCCGCTGGCGGACGTACGCCCGATCCCGCGCTCGGTGTCGCCCAGCCAGGCCCCGCCACCCCCACGCCCCGCCGAGCAGCCGAACCCACCGGGACCGGGTGGCGTCGTCGAGAGTCTCAGCGCGAATTCCAAGGCCGCTTCCGCCACCGACGTGCCGGGCGTGGTCGGCGGCATCGCACAGCAGGACTCCGCGCGGGGCAGGGCCCGGTCCGTACCGAACGGCGTCCTCGGCGCCGCCGATCCCTTCCAGAGGCCCGGTCCGGCGGCCTCGGAAGGTGGCGCCGGACTTCGCCGGGGCCGCGACCAGGGCCGTTGACATCGGTGGCGTCGTGGCCCAGGCGGTCAAGCCTTGAGGGCGTCGTACGCCACCCCCGTCAGCTCCTCCGAGGCCGCCCAGAGGAGCCCGGCCGCCTGGTCGTCGCGGGTCCAGGGGGCCCGCCAGGAGGGGGCCGGGGAACCGCGCCGGCCCCCGCGCGACGGGCCGGTGAAGGAGTCGGGGAGCACGCCGGGGGCGGTGGCGGCGTAGAGGGTGGGGAGGGCGCCGGCGTCCGCGGACTGGGCGAAGAAGCGGTTGCCGATCCCCACGAAGCGTTCCGCCACCTTGCGGCCGGCCATCCTCGGGCCGGCCGCCTGGAGGTTGGTGGCCGCGTACCCCGGGTGCGCCGCCGCCGCGATCACGTCCGAGCCGTGGGCCGCCAGCCTGCGGGCCAGTTCGTGGACGAAGAGCAGGTTGGCGGTCTTGGAGCGGGCGTAGGCGATCCAACGCCGGTAGCGGCGCTCGCTGTTGAGGTCGCGGATGTCGATGTTGGCCAGTGCGTGCGCCGCGCTGGAGACGGACACGACGCGTGCGGCGGGGGTCGCGAGGAGCGCCGGCAACAGCAGGCCGGTCAGCGCGAAGTGGCCCAGGTGGTTGGTGCCGAACTGGGTCTCGAAGCCGTCCGCGGTCGTGCCGTACGGCAGCGCCATCACGCCCGCGTTGTTGACCAGCAGGTCGAGACGGCCGTGGCGATACGCCGCCGCGAACTCCCGTACGGACGCCAGGTCCCCGAGGTCGAGACGGGCGAACTCCACCTCCGCGCCAGGGACTTCGCCGGCCATCCGGTCACGGGCCTCTACACCCCGCGCCTCGCTGCGGCAGGCGAGCACCACGCGGGCACCCCGGCGCGCGAGTTCCCGGGCGGTGACGTACCCGATGCCGCTGTTGGCCCCGGTGACGACGGCCACGCGGCCGCTCTGGTCGGGGACGTTCTCGGCACTCCAGCCTGACATGACGGGGCTCCCTCGGCGGGTGGGGTGGGGTGTGGGGTCCACACTAGGGCGCGGCACACATGGCATGTAATGGTCACGGAATGAACACTTCACCTCCACAACCGGACCATCGGCAATACGGTCATCCCCTCACGTAACACCTACAGGGGGACGACATGGCCAACCCGTACGACAACCAGCCCGCGCCGCAGTGGCAGCCGGCGCCTCCGACAGCTCCCCGGACCGCCCCCAAGTGGGCCCGCAAGCGCTACGTCCTGCCCGCCCTCGCGCTGGCGCTGTTTCTCGGCGTCGGCATAGGCGCCGGCGACCAGAACAAGACGACGGACGACGCGAAGCCGGCCGCCGCCAAGCCGCAGCCCACGGTGACCGTGACGGCGACCGCCACCACCACGGCCACGGCGACCCCGGATCCGGAACCCGCGGTCACCGTGACCGCCACGAAGACGGTCAAGGTGACCAAGACGGTCACGGCGCAGGCCGAGGCGGACACGGGCTCCGGATCCGGCCCGGGTTCCGACGACGTGTACTACGCCAACTGCTCCGAGGCCCGCGCCGCCGGTGCCGCTCCGATCCACCGCGGTGAGCCGGGGTACGCCTCCCACCTGGACCGGGACAACGACGGGGTGGCCTGCGACAGTTGAGCGGGCGGCCGGGTTTGCGGAGAGCTACCTTCCGGTCACGTCACGTTCGCATCACGGGTTCCTCATGTCGCCGACACGGCACCGGCGCCTCACTAGGTTCGTCACCTCATATCCGGCCGATCGGCATTTCTTGATCACGTGCGCGGATATCACCATGACCCCGGAGGAACCTGCTGTGAACCCGCTCCGCAAGCCCGGCGCCATCGTCGTCGCCGCGCTGGCGCTGGCCGTGCTGCCGGGCGCCGCCTCGGCACACGACGGTGACCATCCGTTCGAGAACTGCACCGAGGCGTACGCCGCCGGCTACGCGAACATCCCCGAGGGCGACGAGCACTACGGCAGCCACCTCGACCGGGACGGCGACGGCATCGCCTGCGACCGGCCGCCCGCGGACTTCAGGGCCCACGACGACAAGGCGGCCGCCAAGGGCCCCGCCGAGCAGAACCGGGACCTCGCCGAAACCGGTGGGGGCGACACCACGGTGTTCCTCGCCGCCGTCGGCTCGACCGTCCTCCTCACGGGCGGGGCCCTGGTGGCGGCCGCGCGCAGGCGTCGCGCCCTGCGCTGACGGCAGGACCCGGAGGGGGCGGCACCGGCGCGGGGTGCCGTCCCCTCCGCAGGACGCTGTACGCGGGCGTACGCCGGAAGGCGGAGAGCGAGCGGATTCCCGTGCAGCGCATCCTCAATTGCCCCCGAACACTGGGAGCTTGACTGAAGAGACTGCACCAGGCCGACGGGGGAGCATCGTGGACTGGCCTACTGCAATCATGTGCGGCGCGCTCGGCGGCTGCGTCATCGAGGCGATCGCCTTCTACGGCAACGTCTCCGCATGGCAGGCGGAGCGGCGGGAACTGCTGGCCCAGCCGCAGGAGGGCCGACCACTGCCGACACTGCGCGCGCGGATCGACATCCCCGCGGACTCCCTGGTCTTTCTGACCCGGCTGGCACTCGGCGCGATCGCGGGAGCCCTGTTCCACTCCCAGATCATCGGGATGACGGCGGCCGTGGCTGTGGGCGCGTCGGCACCGGGGCTGCTACGGCAACTGGGGACCACCCGACCGGTACAGGAAGCGGTCCAGGAACCGCAGCCCGCTGATCCGGTGACCGCCCCACAACGACCACCGGGACCGACCACGGCCACTCCCCCGGTACTCCTCCCGCCCACTCCGGGCGAGGTGCCCGCGGAGTGAGCGGGATTCCGTTCCGCCGACGCTACCGGGACTCCCTCACCGCGCGGAGACGACCTCACGCCGTATACCGCCCGACCGCGACCTCCCCGCTCTGGCGCCGCTATCTCGCCTCTCTGTTCGACGTGCCCCGCACTCCGCGCCCGCGGCCACCCACATCCACGGTCCGCGCCACGCCGTCCCGATGGCCGATGGCTCTCGTCCTGGCCGCCGTCGCCGCGAGCCTGCTCCTCGGCGGCACCACCCTCGCGGTCCTCCAGGCAGGCTCCGGACGCGATCTCAGCGACCCGCCGGTCAGCACACCGGCGCTGACACCCACGGAGGAACCGACGGAAGAGCCGACCGGCCCGACCGAGGAACCGACCGAGGAACCGACCGGTGGGGGGCCGGACACGCCCAGTCCGTCCCGCTCGCTCCCCGGGACTTCCGGCGGCGGCGAACTCCCCAGCACCGGCCCCTCCGCCCTCCCCCTCACCGCCCTCGGCCTGTCCCTTCTGGCCGTCGGCGCCACGGGCGCGGCACTCGCCCGCCGTCCGCGCTCCCGGCGCCCGGGGAAGGGGTGAACGCCCGGGCGGTACGCAGGACGAAAGGGCGGCACCCCCGCACAAGGGTGCCGCCCTCTCTTCGTGAACCGGAGCCGCCGCCCATCGGATGAGGGTCGGGGACGGACGGCGGCTCCGGAGTCGCCGTGGCCGTCGGGGCCTACCGGTGGTCGCTGCCGTTCGCCGTGATCGCCGCGCGGCCGGCCTCCAGGCGGGCGACCGGGATGCGGAACGGGGAGCAGGACACGTAGTCCAGACCCACCTCGTGGAAGAAGTGGACCGACTCCGGGTCACCGCCGTGCTCGCCGCAGACGCCGAGCTTGAGGTCGGGGCGGGTCCTGCGGCCCGCCTCCGCGGCGAGCTTGACCAGGGAGCCCACGCCGTCCTTGTCGATCGTCTCGAACGGGCTGACTCCGAAGATGCCCTTCTCCAGGTACGCCGTGAAGAACGAGGCCTCCACGTCGTCGCGGCTGAAGCCCCACACCGTCTGGGTCAGGTCGTTCGTGCCGAAGGAGAAGAACTCCGCCGCCTCCGCGATCTGACCGGCGGTCAGCGCGGCCCGCGGGAGCTCGATCATCGTGCCGATCGACAGCTTCAGCTCCACGCCCGTGGCCGCCTCGACCTCCGCGACGACCTGGTCGGCCTCCTCGCGGACGATCTCCAGCTCCTGGACGGTGCCCACCAGCGGGATCATGATCTCCGCGCGCGGGTCGCCCTTGGCGTTCTTGCGTTCGGCCGCCGCCTCGGCGATCGCCCGTACCTGCATCGTGAACAGGCCCGGGATGACCAGACCGAGGCGTACGCCGCGCAGGCCCAGCATCGGGTTCTGCTCGTGCAGGCGGTGTACGGCCTGGAGGAGACGGAGTTCGTTCTCGTGCGGCTCCTGGCGGGACTCCGCGAGGGCCACGCGCACCGACAGCTCGGTGATGTCGGGGAGGAACTCGTGCAGCGGCGGGTCGAGGAGGCGGACCGTCACCGGCAGGCCGTCCATCGCCGAGAACAGCTCCACGAAGTCCTGCTTCTGGAGCGGGAGCAGCGCCTTCAGCGACTCCTCGCGCTCGGCCTCCGTGTCGGCCAGGATCAGGCGCTCGACCAGCTCACGGCGGTCGCCGAGGAACATGTGCTCGGTACGGCACAGGCCGATGCCCTGGGCGCCGAAGCGACGGGCGCGCAGCGCGTCCTCGGCGTTGTCCGCGTTGGCCCGCACCCGCAGCCGGCGCTTGCGGTCGGCGAAGGCCATGATCCGGTGCACGGCCTCGACCAGCTCGTCGGCGTCGTTGGCGCCCGCGTGCATACGGCCCTCGAAGTACTCCACGACGGGGGACGGGACGACCGGGACCTCACCGAGGTACACCTTGCCGCTGGACCCGTCGATGGAGATGAGGTCGCCCTCCTCCACCACATGCCCGCCCGGCACCGTCATCCGGCGCCGCTTGGTGTCGACCTCCAGCTCCTCCGCTCCGCAGACACAGGTCTTGCCCATGCCGCGCGCGACGACGGCCGCGTGGGAGGTCTTGCCGCCGCGGGAGGTCAGGATGCCCTCGGCCGCGATCATGCCGTCGAGGTCGTCGGGGTTCGTCTCACGCCGTACGAGGATGACCTTCTCGCCCGAACGCGACCACTTGACGGCGGTGTACGAGTCGAAGACCGCCTTGCCGACGGCCGCGCCCGGCGAGGCCGCGATGCCCCGGCCGACCTGCGCGACCTTGGTGTTCTCGTCGAAGCGGGGGAACATCAGCTGGGCCAGCTGGGCGCCGGTGACGCGCTGGAGCGCCTCGGCCTCGTCGATCAGGCCCTGGTCGACGAGCTGGGTGGCGATCCGGAAGGCCGCGCCCGCCGTGCGCTTGCCGACCCGGGTCTGGAGCATCCACAGCTGACCGCGCTCGATGGTGAACTCGATGTCGCAGAGGTCCTTGTAGTGGTTCTCCAGCGTCTCCATGATCTGCATCAGCTGGTCGTACGACTTCTTGTCGATCTGCTCCAGCTCCGCGAGCGGCACGGTGTTGCGGATGCCCGCGACGACGTCCTCGCCCTGCGCGTTCTGGAGGTAGTCGCCGTAGACGCCCTGGTGGCCGGAGGCGGGGTCGCGGGTGAAGGCGACACCGGTGCCGGAGTCGGGGCCGAGGTTGCCGAAGACCATGGAACAGACGTTGACGGCCGTGCCCAGGTCGTGCGGGATGCGCTCCTGGCGGCGGTAGAGCTTGGCGCGGTCGGTGTTCCAGGAGTCGAAGACCGCGTGGATGGCGAGGTCCATCTGCTCGCGCGGGTCCTGCGGGAAGTCCCGGCCCGCCTCCTTCTTGACGATCTTCTTGAAGGCGGTGACGAGCTTCTTGAGGTCGGCGGCCTCCAGGTCGGTGTCGACCGTGACCTTCTTGGCCTCCTTGGCCTTGTCGAGGGCTTCCTCGAAGAGGTCGCCGTCCACGCCGAGGACGGTCTTGCCGAACATCTGGATGAGGCGCCGGTAGGAGTCCCAGGCGAAGCGGTCGTCGCCGGCCTGCCGGGCGAGACCCTGGACCGACTTGTCGGAGAGACCGATGTTGAGGACCGTGTCCATCATTCCGGGCATGGAGAACTTCGCGCCGGAGCGGACCGAGACGAGCAGCGGGTCGTCCGCCTGGCCGAGCTTCTTGCCCATGCGCTGCTCCAGCGCGTCGAGGTGCGCACTCACCTCGTCACGCAGTGCCGCCGGCTCCTCGCCACTGTCGAGGTAGACCTTGCAGGCTTCGGTCGTGATGGTGAAGCCGGGGGGAACGGGGAGTCCCAGGTTGGTCATCTCGGCGAGGTTCGCGCCCTTGCCACCCAGGAGGTCCTTGAGGTCCTTGTTTCCCTCGGTGAAGTCGTAGACGAACTTCGCTACGTGGGGTTCTTTGTTTTCCGACACGGGTCTCGACTCCCTCGAGGACGCGGTGGCTGCCCTGACGGCGAGGAACATACCCAGATCGAAGGCGTCTGGGTACGTCTACTCGGGCGTCATACGCCCGTAACCAGTCGTCCGCCAGCGGATCGAAAGTCAAAGCTTGGCAAGCGACAGGCGCCGGATGTTTTCACTTCTTGAACGCAAGAGGGCTCACCCACCCCCTTTCCGCTCACATGAGCACCCTACGGCGACATCTGATTTCGATCGATGAACGATCAAGGGGTGGCACTGAGTGCCACCCCTTGGAGAAGTGCAGCCGCCCAAGATCCGCTCATCTGAGCTCGGCCCTTATCAAGCGTGGCGAGAATCACGCTGCCACAGCGGCCCGGATTTCACCATGCGGACGCCTCACACGCCCCTCACACGCCCATGGCCAGCAACCGCTCCTCGACCCGCTCGGGCGCGTACAGATGCTCCACGACCAGCGCACCGGCCCCGACCAGCCCGGCCCGCTCCCCCAGCCGTGAGGTCACGACCTCCAGGCGGGCGGTGGAGCGCGGCAGGGCCCGCTGGTACAGCAGTTCCCGGACGCCGGTGAGGAAGGGAGTTCCGGCCAGATCTCCGGCGATCATCAGGACCCCGGGGTTCAGCAGGGTCACGACGGTCGCCAGGACGTCCCCGACCTGGCGCCCGGCGTCGCGGGCGAGCGCCGCCGCCTCGGGGTGCCCGGACGCGAGCAGATCCCGCACGTCCGAGCCCGAGGACGCCGGAACCCCGGCCGCCGCCAGCCGACGGGCCACGGCACCGCCGCTCGCGACGGCGGCGAGACAGCCGTAGGACCCGCAGCGGCACAGCGCCTCCGCGCCGGCCGGCACCCGGATGTGGCCCAGGTCGCCCGCGCCGCCGTCGACGCCCCGGTAGACCGAGCCGTCGACCACGACCCCGGCCCCGATGCCGGTCGAGACCTTGACCAGCACGAACGCCGAGCAGTCGGGATACGCGGTGCGCTGTTCGCCGTACGCCATGAGGTTGGCGTCGTTGTCGACGAGCACGGGGACCGGTCCGGCGCCGGTGTGCTCGGTGAAGGCCCTGGCGAGGCGGCCCCGTATGTCGTAGCCGTCCCAGCCGGGCATGATCGGCGGCTGGATGACCCGGCCGCTCTCCAGGTCGACCGGTCCGGGCACCGCGAGCCCGATCCCGCAGACCTCCTCCGCCCGGTGCCCCGCCTTCTCCAGCAGCTCCGCGAACCAGTGGCCCAGGTCACCGAGGACCGCGTCCGGGCCGTCCTCGATCACCAGGGTGCCGCTGTGCTCGGCGAGGATCTCGCCGGCCAGGGACAGCACGCACGCGCGCGCGTGCCGGGTCTCCAGGTCGGCGGCGAGGACGACCGCGTGGGCGTCGTCGAACTCCAGGGTGATGGAGGGGCGGCCGCCCAGCGGGGAGTCGACGGGGCCCCCGGCGCCCTCGCGCAGCCAGCCCGCGCGGAAGAGCCGGTCGAGGCGCTGGCCGACGGTCGCCCGGGACAGTCCGGTGGCCTGCTGGAGCGCCCCGCGCGTGACGGCTCGCCCGCTGCGGACCAGTTCGAGCAGATCTCCGGCGCCGGTCTGACTCCGTCCAGCCATGCGCACCCCCTTGTGTTTCTCAACTCTGCATTACATATTGAGTTTTGCGTGTTAAATAGACGTAACCCTACGGTAGCCCTGACCGAACCGGTCAGCCACACGTCTTTCGGGGAGCCCCGAGTGGATCGCACTGCCCAGCTCATCACCCCTTCCGCGGAGCGTTCGATCGCATACGATCCGCCGGGCTCGCCCCATCCCCTGCACGTCGGGGCGGCGAGGGTGCTGGAGCGCAACTGGACCGGCGCCTCCACGGTGCCCTCGCGCGGCCTGTACCCGCACCAGTGGTCCTGGGACTCCGCGTTCATCGCGATCGGCCTGCGCCACCTCTCCCCGCTGCGGGCGCAGACGGAGCTGGAGACCCTGCTGGCGGCCCAGTGGGGCGACGGGCGCGTCCCGCACATCGTGTTCAACCCCTCCGTACCGCTCGACGCGTACTTCCCGAGCCCCGACTTCTGGCGGTCCTCGACCGCGGGGCAGGGCGCGGGCGCCCCGCGCACCGTACAGACGTCCGGCATCGTGCAGCCACCGGTCCACGCCCTGGCGGCATGGCTGGTCCACTGCGCCGACCCGGGCCTGTCCCGCGCGCGCGGCTTCCTCACCCGGGTGTACCCCCGCCTCGCCGCCTGGCACCGCTATCTCCTGCACCGCCGGGACCTGGGCGGCGGCGGCCTCGCGTCCGTCGTGCACCCCTGGGAACAGGGTATGGACAACAGCCCGGCCTGGGACCTCCCGCTCTCCCGGGTCACCCCGGCCCCGGCCCGCTCCTTCCGCCGCGCCGACCTCGACCACGGAGCCGCCGAGGACCGGCCGACGGATCTGGACTACGGGCGGTACGTGCGGCTGGCGACGGAGTACCGGGACGCGGGGTATGCCGACGGCACCGGCGAGTTCGCCGTCGAGGACCCCGCGTTCAACGCCCTGCTCATCGCCTCCGAGCACGCCCTCGCCCGGATCGCCGCCGAACTGGGCGCACCCGGCACGGCCCGCCACGCGCGCGCGGAGCGGCTGACGGCGGCGCTGGTGGAGCGGCTGTGGGACCCGGCGAGCGGGATGTTCCTGTGCCGGGATCTGCACGGGACCGCTTCGGACGGCCGCGATCTGCGCGGCGCCGCGTCGGACGATCGGGACCCGCGCGGCACCGCCTCGGACCACCGAGACCTGCGCGGGACCGCGTCGGACCACCGGGACCCGCGCGTCGCCGCGTCGGACGACCGGGACCCGCGCGCCGCCGCCTCGGACCACCGAGACCTGCGCGGGACCGCGTCGGACCACCGGGACCCGCGCGGCACCGTCTCGGACGGCCGGGACCCGTTCGGGGCCGAGGCGTATCGGAGGGGTCCGCTCGGCACCACTTCGGACGGCTGGAACCCCCTCGGCACCGAAGCGGACCACCAAGGCCCGCACGAGACCACCCCGGACCGCCAGAACCCGCACGCGACCGAGGCGGACCACCGTGACCCCCGCGGTCCCGCCCCGGCCCCCCGTGGTGCCCTGATCCCCGAGCGCACCGTCTCCGGCCTGATCCCGCTGCTGCTCCCCGGCCTCCCGCGGGAGATCGTCGCGGCGCTCCTGCGCACCGCCTCCGGCCCCCACTTCGGGCTCGGCACCACCACCCGCCTCCTGCCCAGCTACGACCTGCTCGGCGAGGCATTCGACCCGCACCGCTACTGGCGCGGACCGGCCTGGTTCAACACGGCCTGGCTGCTGGAGCGCGGCCTGCGCACCCACGCCGAGCACCAACACGCCGACGCGCTGCGGGAGTCGGTGCTCGAACTCGCCGAGGCGACCGGCTTCGCGGAGTACGTCGACCCGTACACCGGCGAGGCCTGCGGGGCGACCGGCTTCAGCTGGACCGCCGCGCTCGCGCTCGACCTGCTGCACAGCGACACCACGGCCACACACGGCACCACAGTCACGGCGGACATGGGACTCAAGGGAGGGAACCGGCGATGACGGACCGGCATCATCTGCTCGTGCACGGCGGGACGTTCGCCGCCGTGGGTGACGGCGGCGACATCAGCGGCGTACGGGGCGGCGGCAGCACCCCGGACGGGCTGTTCGTCCGCGACGCCCGGCATCTGAGCCGCTGGCAGCTCACGGTGGACGGCGCGGTGCCGGAAGCCCTGTCGCCGGTGGCCGACGGGGACACCGCGCGCTGTGTCCTCGTCCCGCGAGGCGGCCGCCAGGAGCCGCCCGCCCACACCCTCTTCCGCGAACAGGCGGTGGGGGAAGGCTCGTTCGTCGAATCGCTCCGCGTCACCAGCAACCGCCCGGCACCGACGACGGTCCGGCTCGCGGTCACCGCGGACGCCGACTTCACCGACCAGTTCGAACTGCGCTCCGACTACCGCACCTACCCGAAGACCGGCGCGACCCGCACCCGCGAAGTCCTCGACGACGGCGTGGAGTTCGGCTACCAGCGCCGCGAATGGCGTTCGAGCACGACGGTGACGGCCGAGCCCGCCCCGGACGCCGTCGAGGAGACCGGCACCGGAGCCAGGCGCCTGGTGTGGACCCTCGACCTGGAGCCGCACGGCACGGCCGAGCTGACCCTGCGTGTGCTGGCCCGCCCGCACGGCGACAAGCGGGCCCGCCGGGTACCGAGCTCCCCCGCCGCCCTCAACCGCGAACTCCTCGCGATGGAGGGTGAGTTCGTGGAGGGCGTCGCCTTCCCGACCGGCTGGCCGGAACTGGCCGCCGCCTGCGCCCGCGGTCTCGCCGACCTGGCCTCGCTCCAGGTCCCGGCGACCGGCCCGGACGGCGAGGAACTGCGCGTCCCGGCCGCCGGGGCCCCCTGGTTCCTGACCCTCCTCGGCCGGGACGCCCTCCTCACCTCGCTCTTCGCCCTCCCGTACCGCCCCCAGCTGGCCGCCGCGACCCTCCCCGCGCTCGCCGCGACCCAGGCCACCGAGACCGGCGCGGCCTCCGTGGCCCAGCCCGGCAAGATCGTCCACGAGGTACGGCACGGCGAGCTCGCGCACTTCGAGCAGGTGCCGTACGGCCGCTACTACGGCTCGGTCGACGCGACCCCCCTCTTCCTCGTCCTGCTCGGCGCGTACGTGGAACACACCGGGGACGTCTCGCTCGCCCGGCGCCTGGAGTCCCACGCCCGCGCGGCGATCGGCTGGATGCTGGACCACGGCGGACTGACCTCGCGCGGCTACCTCGTCTACCGCTCCGACCAGGGCGGCCTCGCCAACCAGAACTGGAAGGACTCCCCCGGCGCGATCTGCGGCGCCGACGGAACCCGCGCGAGCGGCCCGGTGACGGCGGCGGGCGCCCAGGGCTACGCGTACGACGCGCTGCGCCGGACCGCGTGGGTCGCCCGCACGGTGTGGAAGGACGAGACCTACGGGGCCCTCCTCGAACAGGCCGCGGCCGATCTGCGGGACCGTTTCCAGCGGGACTTCTGGATGCCGGACCGCTCCTTCCCGGCCCTCGCGCTGGACGGGGAGGGCCGCCAGGTCGACGCGCTGGCCTCCGACGCCGGACATCTGCTGTGGTCCGGACTGCTCGACAAGGAGTACGGGGAGCTGGTGGGCCGGCGCCTGCTGGAGCCGGACTTCTTCTCCGGGTGGGGGGTGCGGACCCTGGCGGCCGGACAGGCGGCGTACCACCCGCTGTCGTATCACCGGGGCTCGGTGTGGCCGCACGACAACGCGCTGATCACCCTCGGTCTCGCCCGCTACGGGCTGCACGACGAGGCGCGGGCGGTGGCGCACGGCCTGGTGGACGCGGCGACGGCGACCGGGCACCGGCTGCCGGAGGTCCTCGCCGGGTACGGGCGGGAGTCGCACGGCGAGCCGGTGCCGTACCCGCACGCGTGTGTGCGGGAGTCCCGGTCCGCCGCGGCACCGCTCGCGTTGCTGACGGCGGTGGGTGGCGCCTGACCGAGGAACCTCACCGTTGACCAAGCGTTGGCCGGGTGTTTGCTCTGACCGGTGAACTGGGGCGCTGAGCCCTCCGTACGGGAATGTGGCGGATCCGAGACCCCATATCGGATCCGCCTTCTCCCAGGACCCGTACGGAAGGACCCTCGGGTGTCCGAGACCCTTGCTGAGAGCACGTCACCCGAGGCCGAGGCGACGGGTGCGGACGGTCCGCCGGCCGGGAAACCGTCCTGGCGGGACGCGCACCCCACCGCCGTGCGCACCACACGGTGGGCTTTGAACATCCTCGCCGCCCTGCTCGTCCTCGGCGCCCTGCTCCTGCCCAACAAGGTCCCCTATCTGCACCCGCGGGCGTTCGTGCGGATTCCGGCCGAGGCGATCCTCGGGGCGGCCGTGACGCTCGCGCTGCCGCGTCGGCCGCGCCTGGTGGTGGCCGTGGTGTCCGGCGTGGGGCTCGGGGTGATGACGATCCTGAACCTGCTCGACATGGGGTTCAACGACTACCTCGGGCGGCCCTTCAACCCCGTCCTCGACTGGGGGCTGCTCGACGACGCGCAGTCGTACGTGGCGGACTCGATGGGCACGGCGGTGGCGATCGGCGCGGTGGCAGGCGCGATCGCCCTCGTGCTCCTGCTGCTGGCCGTCATGACGCTGGCGATGGTCCGGCTGAGCGGCCTGCTGGTCCTGGACCGCCGGACCGCCACCCGCGGCACCCTCGTCGCCGCCACCGTCTGGGTCACCTGTTCCGCCCTCGGCCTCCAGCTCTTCGGCATCCCGCTGGCCTCCGAGCACACCGCCGCGCTCACCGCGCTCCAGGCCAAGCGGGTGGTGTACACCGTGCGGGACGAGGCGGAGTTCCAGAAGATCGCCAAGGCCGACGCCTTCGGCAACACGCCGGGCCCCCAGCTGGTGCCCGACCTGCGCGGCAAGGACATGATCTTCACCTTCATCGAGAGCTACGGCCGCAGCGCGATCGAGGACCCGGGCATCGCGCCCGGCGTCGACAAGACCCTCGGCACGAGCACCGCGGCCCTCGCGAAGGCGGGCTTCCACGCGAAGAGCGGCTGGCTGACCTCGGCGACGTACGGCGGCAGCAGCTGGCTCGGCCACTCGACCACGTTGTCCGGCCTCTGGATCGACAACCAGCAGCGCTACCGCACGGTCATGGCCAGCGACCACCTCAGCCTCACCAAGGCCTTCAAGAAGACCGGCGACTGGGACACGGTCGGGGTGATGCCGGGCGTCCAGAAGGGCTGGCCGGAACAGACGTACTACGGCCTCGACAAGGTCTACAACGCCTTCCAACTCGGCTACCACGGACCCAAGTTCAGCTGGTCGACGATGCCCGACCAGTACGCCCTGGAGGCCTACCAGCGCCAGGTCCACGGCAAGAAGCGCGACAAGCCGCTGATGTCCGAGATCATCCTGACCTCCAGCCACCAGCCGTGGGCGCCGATCCCGAAGATGGTCGACTGGGACGACCTCGGCGACGGCTCGGTCTTCAAGCCCATCCAGAGGGCCGGCAACAAAGCCTCCGACATCATCGCCGACCCCACCCGCTCCAAGCAGGAGTACGGCAAGTCCATCTCGTACTCGGTGACCGCACTCACCCAGTGGCTGGAGCGCTACGGCAGTAAGGACACGGTCCTCGTCTTCCTCGGCGACCACCAGCCGATCGCCCGGGTCAGCGGGGAGAACGCCAGCCGTGACGTACCGATCTCGATCGTCGCCAAGGACCCGAAGGTACTCGACAAGATCGACTCCTGGAACTGGACGGACGGCCTGAAGCCGGCCCACAACGCCCCGGTCTGGAAGATGAGCTCCTTCCGGGACCGGTTCCTGACGGCGTACGGGTCGACTCCGCATCCGTCGAAAGGGTGAGGCTGCGGGTGCATTGTGGCTGGTCGCGCAGTTCCCCGCGGGGCCGCTGCGCTGGGCTTGGGCGGGGCGCCTAGGGGGGTGCCGGGTGCGGTGGTCGGGCGGGTGCGGGTTGGTGGGGGCTTGTCGCGCAGTTCCCCGCGCCCCTAGGGGGTTGCAGTGGGCCTGCGCCGGAATGGACCGCTGGCCGTTGGCCGCGTACGGCGGGAAGGGGACGGGGTGGGGGGTGTCCGCCCGCAGCGGCCGGCGTCCGTTATCCAGGACATCTCAAGAGACCGAGCCGCCGGACCGAGGACGGATACCCCCCACCCCGGCCCCGACCCACAACCCACCGCACGCGCTACACACGCCCCCACCGGGGCCGCAGCTGCGCCGCAGGCATCTCAGGGGCGCGGGGAACTGCGCAAAAACGCCCGCCCCCACCGAACCCGCACCCAACCTCAACCCCCGGACGTATCCAACTCCGCATCCTCCCCAACCCCCGCCGCACAGTCGTACGGATCCTTCAGCCACCCATCCGGCAGCACCACCCGGTTGTTCCCCGACGTCCGCCCCCGCGGCCCATCCGCCCCCGCCGGCCACGGCTGATCCAGGTCCAACTCGTCCAGCCCCGACCGCAGCTCCGCCAACGACGACGTGACAGCGAGCCGCCTGCGCATCTCGCTGCCGACGGCGAAGCCCTTGAGGTACCAGGCCACGTGCTTGCGGAAGTCGATCACCCCGCGGGACTCGTCCCCGATCCACTCACCGAGCAGCGTGGCGTGCCGCACCATGACGTCGGCCACCTCACGCAACGAAGGCCGCGCGATGTCACCGGTACGCCCCTCGAACGCCGCCACCAGATCCGCGAACAGCCACGGCCGCCCCAGGCACCCCCGCCCGACGACCACCCCGTCGCACCCGGTCTCCCGCACCATCCGCAGCGCGTCCTGCGCCGACCAGATGTCGCCGTTGCCCAGCACGGGAATCTCCGGCACGTGCTCCTTCAGACGCGCGATCGCCTCCCAGTCCGCCGTACCGCCGTAGTGCTGGGCGGCGGTGCGGCCGTGCAGCGCGATGGAGGTGACCCCCTCCTCGACCGCGATCCGCCCCGCGTCCAGGTACGTGATGTGATCGTCGTCGATCCCCTTGCGCATCTTCATCGTGACCGGCAGGTCCCCCGCCCCGCTCACGGCCTCCCGCAGGATCGCCCGGAGCAGCGGCCGCTTGAACGGCAGCGCGGACCCGCCGCCCTTGCGCGTCACCTTCGGCACCGGGCACCCGAAGTTGAGGTCGATGTGGTCGGCGAGGCCCTCCTCCGCGATCATGCGGACGGCCTTGCCGACGGTGGCGGGGTCGACGCCGTACAGCTGGATCGACCGGGGCTTCTCGCTCTCGTCGAAGCGGATCAGCTGCATGGTCTTCTCGTTGCGCTCGACCAGCGCCCGGGTGGTGATCATCTCGCTGACGAACAGCCCCTTGCCCCCGCTGAACTCCCGGCACAGGGTGCGGAAGGGCGCGTTGGTGATCCCGGCCATGGGAGCCAGGACGACAGGCGGCTGAACGGTGTGCGGACCGATCCGCAGGGACGTGTTCTCGGTGAGCGCGGTCGTGGACATTCCCCCATTGTCACGCACGCCCCGGAGTGCCCGTGCATCGATCATGTACCGACCATTAGTTAGACGCACTATCGAAATCGGCGTACGATGAAGCGCATGCCCGAGCTCAGTCATCGCCGACGCATGCTGGTCCTCGCGATCTGCTGTATGAGCCTCCTGATCGTGAGCCTCGACACCACCGCCCTCAACGTCGCCCTTCCCGCCATGCAGCGGGGCCTGGACGCGAGCACGGCGGGTCTCCAGTGGACGATCGACGCGTACACCCTGGTCCTCGCCTCCCTGCTGATGCTGGCCGGCTCCACCGCCGACCGGATCGGCCGCAAGCGGGTCTTCATGGCGGGCCTGGTCGTCTTCACGATCGGCTCCGCGCTGTGTTCCGCCGCGCCGAACCTGGAGGCGCTGATCGCGTTCCGGATGGTGCAGGCGGTCGGCGGTTCGATGCTCAACCCGGTCGCGATGTCGATCATCACCAACACGTTCACGGACCCGCGCGAGCGGGCGCGGGCGATCGGGGTGTGGGGTGCGGTCGTCGGCATCTCCATGGCGGCCGGGCCGCTGGTCGGCGGGGTGCTCGTGGACTCGGTCGGCTGGCGCTCGATCTTCTGGGTCAACCTCCCGGTCGGCCTCGCGGCCCTGCTGCTCACCCTGCGGTACGTCCCCGAGTCCCGGGCGCCCAAGGCCCGCCGCCCCGACCCGGTCGGGCAGCTCCTGGTGATCGCGCTGTTCGGTTCGCTGACGTACGCGATCATCGAGGCGCCGGCCTCGGGGTTCTCGTACGTCCTGCCCTTCGCCGTCGTGGCCCTCGTCGCGCTCGCCGGTCTCCTCTGGTACGAGCCCCGGCGCGACGAACCCCTCATCGACCTGCGCTTCTTCCGGTCCGCGCCCTTCAGCGGGGCCACGGTGATCGCGATCAGCTCGTTCGCGGGTCTCGGCGGCTTCCTGTTCCTGTCGACGCTGTACCTGCAGAACGTGCGCGGGCTCGACGCACTGCACGCCGGCCTGTGGATGCTGCCGATGGCGGTGCCGATGTTCCTGTGCGCGCCGCTCGCCGGGCGGCTGGTGGGGAGCCGGGGGCCGCGGCTGCCGTTGATCGCGGCGGGAGTCATGATCACCGCCAGCGGGGTGCTGTTCGCCGCGTTCGACGCGGAGACGTCGGACGGGACGCTGCTCCTCGGGTACGTACTGTTCGGCATCGGGTTCGGGCTGGTCAACGCGCCGATCACGAACACGGCGGTGTCGGGTATGCCCCGGGCCCAGGCCGGGGTCGCGGCGGCCGTCGCCTCCACCAGCCGTCAGCTCGGACAGACGCTCGGGGTCGCGGTGATCGGGGCGGTGCTGGCCTCGGGGGTGGGGTCGTCCTCGTACCAGGAGAGGTTCGTGTCCGCCGCGGTGCCGGGGTGGTGGATTCTGGCCGGGTGCGGGTTCGCGGTGCTGGTGCTGGGAGCCCTGACGAGTGGGGCCTGGGCGCGGCGGACTGCTGAGCGGACGGCTGAGCGGCTGGAGTCTGCCGAGGTGCGCGAGGCGGCGGGGGTCAGCGCGTAGTTTTTCGGCAGACCGCCGGTGGGGGTTTGCCGCGCAGTTCCCCGCGCCCCTGGTGGGTCAGCTCGACCTCAGTCCCTTCAGTACCGTTCGCTCCACGGCAGGCAGAAATTTCTGACCCGCCAGCGCCAGCGCGATCGCCGCCGCCACCCCCGCCCAGGCCAGAGGACCCAGCGGTGTGCAGCCGAACAGCTGGCTCACGCCCGGGATCTCCACCACCGCGAACAGCGCGACCGCCGAGCCCAGGGACGTGAAGCGGACCAGCGGGCTCTCCCGGCGGTCCGCCAGCGTCTGGGCCAGCTGCGTGCCCACCACCGCGCACAGCGCCATCGTGGTCGAGCGGCGGGCCGTGCCCGGGGTGAAGCGGCCGATCAGCCAGGCCGCCGTGGCGCCCAGGCAGGTGGTGAGGGCGCGGTCGCGGATCTGGTCGGTCAGGGCGGTGCCGAGGACCGTGTCCACCGAGGGCTCGTCGTCCTCCGTCGGTTTCTCCGTCGGCGTGACCGCCACCGCCATCGCCGGGAACAGGTCGGTGAAGAGGTTGACCAGGAGCATCTGGCGGGTGGACAGGGGCGCGGCGCCCGACAGGAGGGTGCCGAGGATTCCGAAGCCCACCTCGCCCGCGTTGCCGCCGATCAGGATGGCGATGGCGTCGGCGACGCTGTGCCACAGGGCGCGGCCCTCGCGCACGGCCTCGATGAGGACGGTGAGGTCGTCGCCGGTGAGGACGAGGTCGGCGGCGTTGCGGGCGGCGGCCGAGCCGCGGGCGTTGATGCCGACGCCGATGTCGGCCGCGCGGATGGCGGCCGCGTCGTTGGCGCCGTCGCCGACCATGCCGACGACCCGGCCCGCGTCCCTGAGTGCCTCGACGACCTGGAGTTTCTGCTCGGGCGCGACCCGGGCCACGACGTCGGCGTCGCGCAGCATCCGGGAGCGGGCCGAGCGGTCGGCGGCGGCCAGTTCGTCGCCGGTGACGATCGTGGCGTCCTCGGGCCAGCCGAGGTCGGTGGCGATGGCGTGGGCGGTCTGCGGGTGGTCGCCGGTCAGCACGACGGGCCGTACGCCCGCCTCACGCAGCCCGCGCACGAGGTCCGGGGAGGTCTCCCGGGCCACGTCGGCGAGGGCCAGCAGGCCCACGAACTCCAGGTCCCGCAACGGCTCTTCGAGTACGGCCTTCCCGTCGCCGTCGAGGCGACGGCGGGCCACCGCCAGGACGCGCAGGCCGTCGGCCGCCAGGGAGTGGGCGCGTTCGGAGGCGTCGGCGGGGAGGTCCGCGCACGCGGGCAGCACGGTCTCCGGGGCGCCCTTCAGCACCAGGAGGGGGGACTCGTCGCCCTCGTGCCCGACGGCGGCGGCGTAACCGCGGCCCGCCTCGAAGGGCAGGCCCTCCAGCTGGGTCCACTCCTCGTCGGGGGCGGCCGCGTCCAGGACGGCCTCGTCGGTGGCGTGGGCCGGGCGCTGCCCGGAGTCGCCGTCGAGCTGGGGGCAGGCGCGGGCCGCGATCCGCAGCGGGCCGTCCGCGTCGGGCCTGTCGGGGGTGTGGACGGTGCCGTGCGCGTCGGTGACCCGGACCAGGCGCAGCCGGTTCTCGGTGAGGGTGCCGGTCTTGTCGAAGCAGATGGTGTCCATGCGGCCCAGGGCTTCCAGGGTGCGCGGGGCGCGGACCAGGACGCCGTGCGCGCTGAGCCGGCGGGCGGCCGCGAGCTGCGCGACCGTGGCCACCAGCGGCAGCCCTTCCGGTACGGCGGCCACCGCGACCGCGACCCCGCCGCTGACCGCCTGCCGCAGGGGGGTGCCGCGCACCAGGGCGAGCCCGGTGACGGCGGCGCCGCCCGCCATCGTCAACGGCAGTGCCTTGCGGGTGAGTTCCTGGAGCCGGGCCTGGACTCCACCGGCCGCCGGGGTGCGGGCGGCGAGCGCGACGGCCCGGGCGGACTCGGTGCGCTCGCCGGTGTCCACGACGACCGCGCGGGCGTTTCCGGCGACCACGGTCGTCCCCTCGAAGACCATGCAGTGCCGTTCGGCGACGGGGGCGCGCGGGCTCGGGTCGGTGGACTTGCCGACCGGGAGGGACTCGCCGGTCAGCGCGGACTCGTCGACCTCCAGACCGTCCTCCCACAGCAGCCGGGCGTCGGCGGGCACCACGTCGTCCAGGGTGAGCTCGATGACGTCACCGGGGCTCAGCCTGGCGGCGTCGACCACGTGCGGTTCCGCGTCGTCCTCCTCCGCGACCCGGGCCTTCTGCTTCTGCTGGGCGAGCAGCCCGGACAGGGCCCGCTCGGCGCGCAGCCGCTGGAGGCCGCCGACGAGGGCGTTCAGGTCGAGGGCGCCGACCACCAGCAGGGCGTCCATCGCGGACCCGAGGATCGCGGACGCGGCGGAGCCGACCGCGAGGACGGGGGTGAGCGGGTCGTCCAGCTCCCCGCGCACGGCCCGGGCGAGCTGCGCCGACCACCTGGCGGGGGCCAGCACGGGCAGCCGTACGACGGCGTCGGCGGCGGTGCGCACCCGTGCGGTCGTCTGCTCGACGAGCGTGGGCTCCGGGGGCGCCTCCTGTTCGAGGCGGTCGCGTACGTCGTCCGGGTCCAGGGCGTGCCAGGCCACCCGGGGACGCGGGTGCGGGAGGCTCGCGGCGGCCACCCGGAGGGCTGCGCGGGTCCCGGTGAACAGGGCGGCGGCCGCGGCCGCGTCGACGGGTGCGTGCCGCAGGCCGGGGAGGGGCGTACGGCGTCGGCCGCGGCCCGACTCGCCGACGGCGACGAGGAGTCCGGACAGGGCGGCGCCCGAGCGGGCCAGGGTCTGGGAGCGGCCGCCGACCGCGCGGGCCGCCGGTACGGCCGTCAACAGCCGCCAGACGTCCGGGAGTCCGTGCGGGGCGAGGACATCGGCACCCCAGGCGACCGCGCAGCCGCCGTCGGTGAGGGAGACGGCCACGTCACCGCGCAGGAGTCCGGCGACGGTGTCGGCGTCCTGGGGGCGGGCGACGGTGAGAACACCGGCTTCGTCGGTGCGGAGTCGGTCGACGATGTCCCCCAACGGCCTTCCCGCGTCCACGACTTGGTCGGCGAGGCCGGTGAAGTCGGCCAGGGCGGGGTCGTCGAGGACGACGACCCGGAGTCCGGCGCGCCGGGCCGCGTCCAGCACGGGCTCGGCCCAGGCGTCGGCGCCCGCGCCCGGGGTGCGCAGGGCGCTGGGGTGCAGGAGGACGGTTCCGACGGTCTCCAGCTGCCGCAGCCGGTCCGGGTCCCGCACCAGGACTCCGGAGCGGGACAGGGTCGCGCTCAGGACGGCGTGGAAGGCTGCGGGGCCGTACCGCGCGGCCTTCGGGGAGCCTGACAGGACCGCCTCCGCGGCGTCGGTCACGTCGTGTTTGACGAGCAGCGCGGCGACGGCGCCCGCGATGCTGCCGGCCGAGGCGTGACCGGCGTACTCCTGGGCGGGCGAGGGACGCGGGGGCGGGCGCAGGCCGAGGTCGGCGGGCACGCTCTCCCGGTCCGGGACGCACACGTCGTCGTGGACGGCTTCGAAGGCGGCCGTCCGTACGAGGGCCTCCACCAGCTGGCAGGAGCGCAGGGTTCCGTCGAGGAGCAGGGAGGTGGGGCTCTGGCCGGCGCCGTGCACGGCGGCGTTGACGGCGGCCAGCACCACGTCGGTGCGTGCGCTGCCGAGCCGCGCGCGCAGCCAGCCCCGGACGCGGGGGTTCTCCCGCAGCAGCATCGTCACCGCCGTCACCGGCCGCGGGGAGGCGGGCAGCCGCAGCGCGGAGCCGGTCACCGCGGCGACGACCCCGGCGGCGTCGGCGGCCAGCGCCAGGGCGGCGGTCCGTACGGAGCCGGGGTCACCGGGGTGGGCGAGCTCCTCGACGTCGTGGTCGTCCTGGTCGTCCGCCACCAGCCCGTACCGTTCGGCGAGCACCGAGACCCGCTTCTCGACGCGCTCGGTGGCCACTCCTTCCACGGCGGTCACGACGAGGCGCCCGAGGCCCTGGTCCCAGTAGGCCAGCGCGATGTCGGGGTGCTCGGCGAGGGCTGCGGCGAGGCGGCGGGCGCGGTGTCCGGTGCGGGCGCGGTGTCCGGTCCGGGCCCCCTGGTCCGTCTCGGCGCGCAGCGGCAGATGGACCCGCCGGTCCGCCCGCCAGTGCCGGGGTGCTCCCGGCAGGGCCGCTCGGGCGGCCCTCGTGGTGCGGGCCGCGAAGTCCGCGGTGCGTACGCCGGCCCGGGCCGTCCCGGCCACCGCTCCCGCGGCCACCCCGACCGCGGCGGGCGCGCCCCGGGCGAGCAGGCGGGGGCCGGCCAGGACGAGACCCGCGGCGGTCGTCGTGAGTCCTCGGTTCATCGTCCGTCCTCAGTCGCCGGTTCGGGTACGGCCTGTGGTGGAGCCCCCGGGGCCGCCTGGGCCGGACGGCGACGCCGTCTCGTGCGGAGGGAGCTTGTCGGAGGGCGTACGGGGCGACGCGGAGGAAGGCGCCCCGGACGCCTGGTGGGACACGGAGCCCGGTGTGCCGTGCGACGACGCCAGCACCCGGGGCGTGGGCCGGCCCGCGTCCCCCGGCTCCTCCCGCTCCCCCGGCCTCGGCTGGGTCAGCCACGCCACCGCCGCGCCGGTGACCGCGACGGGCCACTCCACGATGCCCGCGACGCCGAGCACCCCGGCCCCGGCGTACACCGCGAGCCGTCGGCCGCGCGGGGACACCGCCCCGACCCGGTCCAGCGCCCCCTCGGCCACCCGGCCCACAGTCCCGGCCCCGGGCACCTTCCCGAGCACCGACACGGCGGCCCGCAGCGGCTGCGGAAGCCCCTGCGCCGACGACGGTGACGGTGACTGTGACTGTGCTGTCTGCTGCGACGCCTTCTGCTCGGCCATGGCTCGCCTCGCCTGTGGGGGGTCTTTCACTTCCGGACCGCCCGAGTTCCCGCACTTCGGAGGGTCATCCCCACCGGCGTCGACAGGTCAGGCGCTCTGGAGCACCGGCCGCTCCGCGTCCCGCGACGTCTCGGCGGGGTTCTCCGCGTGAGGGTGGGGGTTGGTAGCTGCTCGGCAAGCAGTGCGCACAACGGCGAATTAGCTCGATCGTGTGAGGATCGACTTCTAGGCTTGCGGCGCCCTGGGCCGTTTGGGTTAGCGTGGTTGTGCGACCTGGGACACCGGGTATGGCGTCAGCGTGCGGGGCCCCTGCTCCACCGGAGTGATGGTTCAGGGCCTCCCCGTCGCCTCTGGCCGTACCCACCTGGCCAGGTCGCACAGGGAACTGGCCTCCCGGGCCCGGACCACGCACTGGATGCGTGTCGCCGCCCCGGGGTCGAGTACGCCGGGGACCAGCTCGCCCAAGACCGTTCGGGGCGCGCGGCTGAGCGGACTCACTCCCGCTCAGTCCACAGGAACGGTTGATGCGCGGACAGACGTAGTGCAGGACCGCGGGCGGTGCACCGGTGAGGGGGAGGTACCGGACGTGCGGGTCGGGATGCTCGGCGGCGACCTTGGGCAGCAGACCGGCCATGACGCAGGCGTCGAGGCCGAGCGCGAAGGCACCCAGGACGAGGAGGTACAGCCGGGTTCAGGGGGTGGTGGGGGTGGGTGTGGTCATGCGAACGCTCCCGTGCGGCCTCGATCAGCCCGCCGCAGGAGAAGGCGGTTGCGACCTCGCTCACGCCCCCGCGCCCGGCACCCTCTCCAGGGCGATCGCGTGCAGCTTCTCCAGCCGGCGGCGGGTCTCCTCGTCGGCGGGGGCGTAGATCACCACGCGGGGGCCCGCCTCGGGGCCGAGCCAGAGGTCGGTGTGGTCGACGGAGACGTGGCCGACGTAGCGGTTCACGAACTCCTTGCGGCGGCCCCGTTGTTCGATGACCTCGTGCCGGTCCCAGACCTCGCGGAACTCCGGGGACTCGGAACGCAGCCGCTTCAGGAGCATCTTCCAGCCGGGCTCGGCGAGATGGCCGGCCATGACGGCGCGGAAGCGGGCGGCCATCAGGCGCTGCGCCTCGGGCAGGTTGACGATCGAGGAGCGCCAGTCCTCGTTGGTGTAGGAGAGGATCATGCCGTTGCGGTCCTCGGGCGGCACCGCGTCCAGGTCGCACAGCAGCAGGCCGTAGGTGCGGTTGTAGGCGAGGATGTCGTAGCGGCTGTTCTGCACACAGGCCGGGACCGGTTCCAGTTGTTCGAGCACCTGCCGGATGGCGGGGGTGACCGACGGGCAGACGGTGGCCGGTGTCGGGTCGATCGCGCCGGCGAGCTGGAAGAGGTGCGAGCGCTCGCTCGGGTCCAGCAGCAGCGCGCGGGCGAGGGCGTCCAGGACCTGCACGGAGACCTGGATGTCACGGCCCTGCTCCAGCCAGGTGTACCAGGTGACGCCGACCGCGGAGAGCTGGGCGACCTCCTCCCGGCGCAGTCCCGGGGTGCGGCGCCTGCGGCCGCGGGGCAGCCCGACCTGCTCGGGGGCGATGTGCTCGCGGCGGTGCCGCAGGAAGGCGGCGAGTTCATGGCGCCGGATCGCCGAGGCGGACACGGGCGCGGTCACCGGTACGGCTGTCTCCTGGGCCATCGTCGTCATGCCTCCAGCCTGCCCGCACCGGGACCCTGTTGCCAGGTGGTTCTTCTACCAGGATAAGAAGACTCTGGTACCCGTCTGGGAGCGGGCGCAGGCTCAAGGACGTGACGACCGAAACCACGATTCCGCGCCCCGTCCGCGCCGCCGCCCCGCCCGAACTGGGCGGCCTCGGACTGTTCACCGTGCTGCTCGCCGCGGCACTCCCCCTCATCGACTTCTTCATCGTCAACGTCGCCCTGCCCACCATCGGCACCGACCTCTCCGCCGGCGAGTCGGTCCTCGAACTCGTCGTGGCGGGTTACGGGCTGGCGTACGCCGTCCTCCTGGTCCTCGGCGGCCGGCTCGGCGATCTCTTCGGGCGGCGCCGGCTGTTCCTGGGCGGCATGCTGGCCTTCGGGGTGACCTCGCTGGCGTGCGGGCTCGCGCCGACCGCGTGGACCCTGGTGGCCGCGCGGGTCGCGCAGGGCGCCGCGTCGGCCGCGATGCTGCCGCAGGTCCTCGCCACCATCCAGTCGGCCACGGCCGGCCCCCGCCGGGCGCGGGCGATGGGCCTGTACGGCGCGACGGCCGGCCTCGCCATGGTGGCGGGCCAGATCCTCGGCGGTGTCCTGGTGGCGGCCGACATCGCGGGCACGAGCTGGCGAGCGGCGTTCCTGGTGAACGTCCCGGTCGTGCTGGTCGGCCTGGTCCTCGCGGCCCGTACGGTCCCGGAGACCCGCTCCCCGCGCCCCGAGCCGGTGGACGGCCCGGGCACGGTCCTGCTGGCGGCGACCCTGCTGGCGCTGCTGGCCCCGCTCACCGAGGGCCGGGCGGCGGGCTGGCCGCTGTGGACGTGGCTGTCGCTGGCGGCGGCCCCGTTCCTGGCGGCGGCGTTCTTCGCGGTGGAGCGCGGGGCGGACCGCTCGGGCCGTACGCCTCTCGTGCCCCCGAGCCTGTTCCAGCTGGTGTCGCTGCGCCGCGGTCTGCTGCTGATCCTGCCCTTCTCGATGGGCTTCGCCGGGTTCATGTTCGTGATCGCGGTGGCCCTCCAGGAGGGGGCGGGCCGCAGCCCCGTCCAGGCGGGGATCGCGCTGGTCCCGCTGGCGGTGACGTTCCTGTGCACGTCGATCGCCGGGCCGCGGCTGATCTCCCGCTTCGGCACCCGGGTGGTGACCGCGGGCGCGCTGATCCAGGGGGCCGGCCTGGGCCTGATGATCCTGGCCGCCCGCTCCTCCTGGCCGGACCTCGGTCTGCTCCCCCTGCTGCCCGGCGGCGCGATCGCCGGGGTCGGACAGGCCCTCCAACTGCCCGTGGTCTTCCGGATCGTGCTGTCCGAGGTGCCGCCCGCGCGGGCCGGTGTGGGCAGCGGCGTGATGGTCACCACCCAGCAGGCCGCCCTGGCCCTCGGCGTCGCCACGCTGGGCAGCCTCTTCCTCGCCCTGGTGCCGGGCATGGGCATGCGGGACGCCCTGGTCACGACGCTGCTCGTGCAGTTGGCGGGGGTGGCGCTGACGGGGCTGCTGAGCCTGCGGCTGCCTCGGGTCATCGACTGAGCCTGCTCACGATTCGACCAACTCACGGTGAAGGTGCTCCTGTTGATGTTGGTCTTGCAGCACACTCCTCGTCGGAGGCGAGGCGTCATGGTGCAGACCAGCACGAGCAAGGTGAGCCGGTGGGACCAGCACGGCCGCGAGCACGTCGTCCAGGTGCAGCGCAAGGGCGCGCAGCGCACGATCAGATGCGACACCTGCGGCTGGCGCAGGGCGGCCCAGTTCCTGCCCTGGCTGAAGGCGGAGGAACACCTGGCGCAGGCCCACCAGGCGACGGTGGACCCGGCACGGACGTAGCGGCGGTCAGGCCTTGAGGCCCCGCACCAGCAGGTCCACCAGCGCCGTGAACTCCTCTTCCGCGCCCGGCAGTTCCCACTCCCGGGCGTAACAGGGGTCGTGGAAGCGGCCGGTGGCCTGGAAGACGGCCAGGGCCGTGGTGGCCGGGGCGGTGACGGTGAAGACGCCCGCGTCGGTGCCGTCCCGGACGATGCGGGTCAACTGGCCGGTGAGCTCGGCGAGGTGCTCGACGACCACCTCGACGTTCTCACCGGCCAGCACGGTGTACGTGGCGAACAGCTCGGGATCGTCGCCCGCCTTGCGGCGCTTCGCCTCGAAGAGCGCGGCGAGCCAGTCCCGCACCCTGGCCTCCGGGTCGCGGTCGGCGTCGGCGATCGCGGCCAGCACGCCCGTCGTCCGGTCCAGCCACCGCTTCGTCACCGCCTCGCGCAGCGCCGCCTTCGTTCGGAAGTGCCGGTAGACGCTGCCGTGGCTGACGCCGAGCGCGCGGGCCACGTCGACCACGGTGGCCTTGGCCGGGCCGTGGCGGCGCAGCACCTCCTCGGTGGCTTCGAGGATGCGCTCGGCGGTCAGGGTCTCGATGGTCGGGGGCATGCCTAGACGGTACCTGTCACGGTGGTCATCGCTCGCTGTCCAGCATGGCCATCAGCGGCGCCGGGTACCGCTCACCGGCCGCCGCGTCCGCCGGTACGGCGTCCTCGATGGCGGCGAGGTCGGCGGCGTCCAGGGTCACGTCCAGGGCTCCGAGGGCCTCGCCGAGCCGTCCCCGGGTCTTCGCGCCGATCAGCGGGACGATGTCGTCGCCCCGGGAGGCCACCCAGGCGATGGCGATCTGTGCGACGGTGACGCCCTTCTGTTCGGCGATCTTGCGCAGGGACTCGACCAGCGTGAGGTTGTGCTGGAGGTTCTCGCCCTGGAAGCGGGGCGAGTGGGCACGGAAGTCGTTCGCGGCGAGCTGGCGGTCGGCGGTGAGGTGGCCGGAGATCAGCCCGCGCGAGAGCACTCCGTACGCGGTGACGGAGATGCCCAGCTCGCGCAGGGTGGGCAGGATCTCCCGCTCGGGGCTCCGGGAGATGAGCGCGTACTCGATCTGGAGGTCGCAGATCGGGGCGGTGGCGGCGGCCCGGCGAATGGTGTCGGCGCCGACCTCGCTGAGCCCGATGTGCCGGACCCAGCCCTTCTCGACCAGTTCGGCGATCGCGCCGACGGTCTCCTCGATCGGCACCTGCGGGTCGAGCCGGGAGGGGCGGTAGACGTCGATGTGGTCGACGCCGAGGCGCTGGAGGGAGTACGCGGCGAAGTTCTTCACGGCGTCGGGGCGGCCGTCGAAGCCGGCCCAGCCGCCGTCCGGGTCGCGCAGGGCGCCGAACTTCACGCTGAGCAGCGCGTTCTCGCGCAGGTCGGCGGGAGCGGTGCGCAGTGCCTCGCTGATCAGCAGTTCGTTGTGGCCCATGCCGTAGAAGTCGCCGGTGTCCAGCAGGGTGACGCCTGCCTCCAGGGCGGCGTGGATGGTGGCGATCGACTCGGCCCGGTCGGTCTCGCCGTACATGCCGGACATGCCCATGCAGCCGAGACCGAGGGCGGAGACCTGGGGGCCGGTGGTTCCGAGGGTTCGGGTTCGCATCGTCATACCGCCACCCTGACATGACAGCTGACAGATTTCAATATCTGTCAGCTGTCATTCGTCATGCATGCTCGCCGTCACCCGGGGAGGTTGATCAGCACCCCCGGACGATCACGCGGCCCGCGGACCGGAGGAAGGCGAGGCTCATGGGGCCGGCCTGGACATGGAACGGCCCCCGATACAGGTCCACAGCGAGACCTGTATCGGGGGCCACTCACCAAGGCCACCCTGGGCGCGCCCCGTTGGGGGCGCGGGAAACTGCGCGAGCGGCCACGACGCGTCCGCAGACGACGACGCACCGACCGCCCGCCGGACCGCACAGCCGACACACCGACCGCCGCCGGACCGCTCAGCCGACGCACCGACCGCCACCGGACCGCTCAGCCGACGCACCGACCGCCGCCGGAGCTCACAGCCGGCGGACCGCACAGCCACGAGACCTGACAGCCGACGACCTAGCAGCCGACGAGACGCCCGGCCAGGTAGCCCTCGATCTGGTCGAGGGAGACCCGCTCCTGCTTCATGGAGTCGCGCTCGCGGACGGTGACCGCGTTGTCCTCGAGGGTGTCGAAGTCGACCGTCACGCAGTACGGCGTACCGATCTCGTCCTGGCGACGGTAGCGGCGGCCGATCGCGCCGGCGTCGTCGAACTCGATGTTCCAGTGCTGGCGCAGCGCCTGGGCGAGGCCCTTGGCCTTCGGGGACAGCTCGGCGTTGCGGGACAGCGGGAGCACCGCGACCTTCACCGGGGCGAGGCGGTGGTCGAGGCGCAGCACCGTGCGCTTCTCCAGCTTGCCCTTGGCGTTGGGGGCCTCGTCCTCGACGTAGGCGTCGAGCAGGAACGCCAGCATCGCGCGGCCGACACCGGCGGCGGGCTCGATGACGTACGGCGTCCAGCGCTCGCCGGCCTCCTGGTCGTAGAAGTGGAGGTCCTGGCCGGAGGCCTTGGAGTGGGCGGTGAGGTCGTAGTCGGTGCGGTTGGCCACGCCCTCCAGCTCACCCCACTCGTTGCCGCCGAACTGGAAGCGGTACTCGATGTCCGCGGTGCGCTTGGAGTAGTGGGAGAGCTTCTCGGCCGGGTGGTCGTACCAGCGCATGTTCTCCTCGCGGAGACCGAGGCCGGTGTACCAGTTCCAGCGCTGCTCCATCCAGTACTCCTGCCACTTCTCGTCCTCGCCCGGCTTGACGAAGAACTCCATCTCCATCTGCTCGAACTCGCGGGTGCGGAAGATGAAGTTGCCGGGCGTGATCTCGTTGCGGAAGGACTTGCCCATCTGCGCGATGCCGAACGGCGGCTTCTTGCGCGAAGCGACCTGCACCTGGGCGAAGTTGGTGAAGATTCCCTGCGCGGTCTCGGGACGCAGGTAGGCGACGGAGCCGGAGTCCTGGGTCGGGCCGAGGTGGGTGGAGAGCAGACCCGAGAACTGCTTGGGCTCGGTGAACTGGCCCTTGTTGCCGCAGTTGGGGCAGTTGACGTCGAGGAGGCCGTTCTCCGGGGCGTGCCCCTTCTTGGCCTCGTAGGCCTCCTCCAGGTGGTCCGCGCGGAACCGCTTGTGGCAGGAGGTGCACTCGGTCAGCGGGTCCGTGAAGGTGGCCACGTGACCGGAGGCGACCCAGACCTCGGGGGCCAGGATCACGGACGAGTCGAGACCGACCACGTCCTCACGGGACGTCACCATGTAACGCCACCACTGGCGCTTCAGGTTCTCCTTGAGCTCGACACCCAGCGGTCCGTAGTCCCAGGCGGCCTTCTGACCGCCGTAGATCTCACTACAAGGGAAAACGAAGCCACGGCGCTTGCTCAGGCTGACGATGGTGTCGATCTTGTCGGCGGCCACGGTGCTCTCTTCATGCGAATGGACGGCAGCGAATGCTTCAGGTTACCGGCGCGGCCACCCCTCGTATCAAATCGGTTCGCGACCCGGACTTTGTTGACAACGGTTTCCATATTTGATGAAAATGACTGTCATGAACGTACGACGTCGCCTCATACCCATGGTCGCTGCCGCCGGCGCCCTCTCCGCCCTGTCCGCCTGCTCCACCGACAGCGCCGCCGCGGGCGGCACCGGCACGTTCGACGTCGTCGCGTCCTTCTACCCGATGGCCTTCCTCGCCGAGCAGATAGGCGGGGACCACGTGCACGTCACCAGCCTCACCGAGCCCGGCCAGGAGCCGCACGACCTGGAGATCAGCGCCAAGCAGACCGCGCAGCTCCAGGAGTCCGACGCGGTGCTCTACCTCAAGAACCTCCAGCCCTCCGTCGACGACGCGGTGAACCAGTCCGGGATCAAGACGAAGATCGACGCCGCCTCCCTCACCTCGCTGGAGGAGCACGGCAACGAGGTCGGCGGCCACGCGGCCGAGCACGACGACGAACACGGCGAGGAAGCCGGCGGCGAGGACCCGCACATCTGGCTCGACCCGGTGAAGTACTCCGAGGTCGCCAAGGGCGTCGGCGCGGCCTTCGAGAAGGCCGACCCCGACCACGCCGCCGCCTACAAGGCCAACACCGCGGCCCTGGTGAAGAAGCTCGACGCCCTGAACACGAAGTTCGAGGACGGCCTCGAGAACACCGACACCAAGGTCTTCATCACCACCCACGCCGCCTTCGGCTACCTCGCCGAGCGCTACGGCCTCACCGAGGAGGCCATCAACGGCCTGGACCCCGAGTCGGAGCCGAGCGCCGCCCGCGTCAAGGACCTTGAGAAGATGGCGAAGGCCGACGGCGTCACGACCGTGTTCTACGAGACGCTCGTCAGCGACAAGACCGCGAAGACCATCGCCTCCGACGCCGGGCTCAGGACGGACGTCCTCGACCCGATCGAGGGCATCACGAAGAAGTCCCGCGGCAAGGACTACTTCTCGGTCCAGGAAGCCAACCTCAAGGCGCTGCAGAGCGCCCTGGGAGCGAAATGACATCGGAGGACGGCATGACCGAGCCCGTCATCGCGCTGCGCGCGGTCCGCGCCGACCTGGGCTCGCGGCCCGTCCTGCGCGGCATCGACCTCACCGTGGAGCGCGGTGAGGTCGTCGCGCTGCTCGGCGCCAACGGCTCCGGCAAGTCCACCGCGATCCGCACGATCATCGGCCAAGTGCCGGTGTCCGCCGGGGAGATCGAGCTGTTCGGCACCCCCCGCGGGCGCTTCCGGGACTGGGCGCGGGTCGGTTACGTCCCGCAGCGCACCACCGCCGCGGGCGGTGTCCCGGCGACGGTGACGGAGATCGTCTCCTCCGGGCGCCTGTCCCGGGCCCGCTTCGGCGTCCTGCGCAAGGCCGACCACGAGGCGGTGCGCCGGGCCCTGGAGCTGGTCGGCATGGCGGACCGCGCCAAGGACTCGGTGAACGCCCTCTCCGGCGGCCAGCACCAGCGGGTGCTGATCGCCCGCGCGCTCGCCGCCGAACCCGAACTGCTGATCATGGACGAGCCGATGGCGGGCGTGGACCTGGCGAGCCAGGAGGTGCTCGCGCGGACGCTGAAGGACCAGGTCGCCCAGGGCACCACGGTCCTGCTCGTGCTGCACGAACTCGGCCCGCTGGAGCCCCTGATCGACCGCGCCGTGGTCCTGCGCGACGGCTGTGTGCAACACGACGGCCCGCCCCCGCGCGCGGTCGGCCAGCATGCCCTGCCCGGCCACGACCACGTCCACCCCCACTCCCCCGAGCACGAGCCGATGCGCACAGGACTGCTGAGCTGATGGACTTCCTCGACTACGCCTTCATGCAGCGGGCCCTGCTCGCCGCCGTCCTGGTCGGCATCACCGCCCCCGCCGTCGGCATCTACCTCGTCCAGCGCCGCCAGGCCCTCATGGGCGACGGCATCGGCCATGTCGCGATGACCGGCGTCGGCCTCGGCTTCCTGTTCTCCTGGTCCCCGGTGTGGATGGCGACCCTGGTCTCCGTCCTCGGCGCGGTCCTCATGGAGCTGATCCGCTGGTACGGCAGGACCCGCGGCGACATCGCCCTCGCGATGCTCTTCTACGGTGGTATGGCCGGCGGCGTGATGTTCATCAACCTCGCGCCCGGCGGCTCCAACGCCAACCTGACCTCGTACCTGTTCGGTTCGCTCTCCACGGTCTCCGAGTCGGACGTGACGGCGATCTGCGTGCTGGCCGCGTTCGTGGTCCTGGTCACGCTCGGTCTGCGCCGGCAGCTCTTCGCGGTCAGCCAGGACGAGGAGTTCGCGCGGGTCACCGGGCTGCCGGTGCGGGCCCTCAACCTGCTGACCGCGGTCACGGCCGCGGTGACGGTGACCGTCGCGATGCGCGTGGTCGGGCTGCTGCTGGTCAGCGCGCTGATGGTGGTGCCGGTGGCGGCGGCGCAGCAGCTCAGCCGGAGCTTCGCGGCCACCTTCGCGATCGCGGTGGCGATCGGCGTGACGGTGACGATCGGCGGCACCGTGACCTCGTACTACCAGGACGTACCGCCCGGCGCGACGATCGTGCTGCTGACCATCGGCGCGTTCGTCGCGCTGACGGCTCTGGCCACCCCGCTGGCCAGGCGGCGGGCCCGGGCGGCCGCCGCCGCGCAGCCCGCCCCGGACCCCGCCGAGTGTGCGATTCCGGCCAGTCGGGAGGCGGACGGCCCGGTCGGCGTCTGACCCGGCACGGGCCGGGCTGGCACAATGGCCCGGCAGGCGCCGAAGCAAGGAGGCATTTCGTGACGACCGCAGGACCGCCCGTGAAGGGCCGTGCCACCCGGCAGCGGGCCGCCGTGGCGGCGGCCCTCGACGAGGTCGACGAGTTCCGCAGCGCGCAGGAACTGCACGACATGCTCAAGCACAAGGGCGACGCCGTCGGTCTGACCACCGTCTACCGCACCCTCCAGAACCTCGCCGACGCGGGCGAGGTCGACGTCCTGCGCACCTCGGACGGCGAGTCCGTCTACCGGCGCTGCTCCACCGGCGACCACCATCACCACCTGGTCTGCCGGGTCTGCGGCAAGGCCGTGGAGGTCGAGGGCCCGGCCGTCGAGAAGTGGGCCGACGCGATCGCCGCCGAGCACGGATACGTCAACGTGGCGCACACCGTGGAGATCTTCGGCACCTGCGCGGACTGCGCGACCTCCCAGGGCTGACCCTCAGGAAACACACAGGAACACACAGCGGAGCCGAGGGATAACCCTCGGCTCGCACTCCTTTGCATGACATGACCCGGACAACCGTGCCACGCTCCCTCCAGCTCTCACGCAGTTCCCGCACGGCACCTCCCTCCCCGTCGTCGCAGTAGGAGTACGAGTGAGACCCTCCCCACGAAGATCAGCTGTCGCCGCGTCCCTGGTGGCCGCCGCGTCCCTCCTCGCCGTAGGCGTCCAGACGGTGCCCGCCGCCGCGGGCCCCGCCTCCCCCCACCCCAACCCCCTGCGCACCGGGGGCCTGGAAGCCAAGCTCTCCCCCGCCCAGCGCACCGCCCTGATCAAGAGCGCGTCCGGCAGGGCCGCCTCGACCGCCGACTCCCTCGGCCTCGGCGCCAAGGAGAAGCTGGTCGTCAAGGACGTCGTCAAGGACAACGACGGCACCCTGCACACCCGCTACGAGCGCACCTACGACGGTCTGCCCGTCCTCGGCGGCGACCTGGTCGTGCACACGCCCCCGGCCGCCCAGGCGACGGGCACGCTCGGCGCGACCTTCAACAACAACCGCCGTACCGTCTCGGTGAAGTCGACGGCCGCCACCTTCGGCAAGGCGGCGGCCGAGTCCAAGGCGCTGAAGACCGCCAAGGCGCTCAAGGCCGAGGCCCCGGCCGCGCAGAGCGCCCGCAAGGTGATCTGGGCGGGCTCGGGCACCCCGAAGCTGGCCTGGGAGACGGTGGTCTCCGGCTTCCAGGACGACGGCACGCCCAGCAAGCTGCACGTCATCACCGACGCCACCACCGGCGCCGAGCTGTCCCGCTTCGAGGGCATCGAGACCGGCACCGGCAACAGCCAGTACAGCGGCACGGTCACCCTGGGCACCACGCTGTCCGGTTCGACGTACCAGCTGTACGACACCACCCGCGGCGGCCACAAGACGTACAGCCTCAACAACGGCACCTCGGGCACCGGCACCCTGATGACCGACGCCGACGACGTCTGGGGCACCGGCTCCGGCTCCAACACCCAGACCGCCGGTGTGGACGCCCACTACGGTGCCCAGGAGACCTGGGACTTCTACAAGAACACCTTCGGCCGCAGCGGCATCAAGAACGACGGGGTGGCCGCCTACAGCCGCGTCCACTACAGCTCGGCGTACGTCAACGCCTTCTGGGACGACAGCTGCTTCTGCATGACGTACGGCGACGGCACCAGCAACACCCACGCGCTGACCTCGCTGGACGTGGCCGGGCACGAGATGAGCCACGGTGTCACCTCGAACACGGCGGGCCTCAACTACACCGGTGAGTCCGGCGGGTTGAACGAGGCGACCTCCGACATCTTCGGCACTGGGGTGGAGTTCTACGCCAACAACTCCTCCGACGTCGGCGACTACCTCATCGGCGAGAAGATCGACATCAACGGCGACGGCACCCCGCTGCGCTACATGGACAAGCCCAGCAAGGACGGCGGCTCTGCGGACAGCTGGTACTCGGGCGTCGGCAACCTCGACGTGCACTACTCGTCCGGACCCGCGAACCACATGTTCTACCTGCTCTCCGAGGGCAGCGGCACCAAGACCATCAACGGGGTCACGTACAACAGCACGACCTCGGACGGCGTCGCCGTCACCGGGATCGGCCGGGCCGCCGCCCTGCAGATCTGGTACAAGGCGCTGACGACGTACATGACGTCGAGCACCAACTACGCCGGCGCCCGCACCGCCGCCCTGAACGCGGCCGCCGCCCTCTACGGCACCAGCTCCGCGCAGTACGCCGGTGTCGGCAACGCCTTCGCGGGCATCAACGTCGGCAGCCACATCACCGTGCCGTCGACCGGCGTGACGGTGACCAACCCGGGCAGCCAGTCCGCCACAGTCGGGACGGCTGTGAGCCTCCAGGTCAGCGCGAGCAGCACCAACAGCGGCGCACTGACCTACGCGGCCTCCGGACTGCCCGCCGGCCTCTCGATCAGCAGCTCCACCGGGCTGATATCCGGCACCCCGACCACGGCCGGCAGCTACAGCACCACGGTCACGGTCACCGACAGCACCGGAGCCACCGGGACGGCGTCCTTCACCTGGACCGTCAGCGCGACCGGCGGCGGCAGCTGCACCTCCACGCAGCTGCTCGGCAACCAGGGCTTCGAGTCGGGCAGCACGACCTGGAGCGCGTCCAGCGGTGTCATCACCAACGACACCGGTGAAGCCGCCCGCACCGGCTCCTACAAGGCCTGGCTGGACGGCTACGGCTCCACCCACACCGACACGCTCTCCCAGTCGGTGACGATCCCGAGCGGCTGCACGGGGACGACGTTCACCTTCTACCTGCACGTCGACACCGCGGAGACCACCACCAGCACGGCGTACGACAAGCTGACGGTGACCGCCGGTTCGACGACCCTGGCCACGTACTCCAACCTGAACGCGGCCTCGGGGTACGTCCAGAAGTCCTTCAGCCTGTCGGGCTTCGCCGGTCAGACGGTCGCCCTGAAGTTCACCGGGGTCGAGGACTCCTCGCTCCAGACGAGCTTCGTGATCGACGACACGGCGGTGACGACGAGCTGATCCCGTGAGCGACGAGGGGCGGGTCGGAGGCTCAGGCCTCCGGGTCGCCCTTCATCGCTTCCTCCATGGCGAGCAGCTCCTCGTTCGGGACGGCTCCGCCGAAGCGGCGGTCCCGGGAGGCGAACTCGACGCACGCCCGCCACAGGTCACGGCGGTCGAAGTCGGGCCACAGAACGTCCTGGAACACCATCTCGGCGTACGCGCTCTGCCAGAGCAGGTAGTTGGAGGTGCGCTGCTCGCCGCTGGGCCGCAGGAACAGGTCCACGTCGGGCATGTCCGGGTAGTACAGGTACTTCGCGAGGGTCTTCTCGTTGACCTTGGCCGGGTCGAGGCGGCCCGCCTTCACGTCCTCGGCGAGGGCCTGCGCGGCATCGGCGATCTCGGCCCGGCCGCCGTAGTTCATGCAGAAGTACAGCGTCAGCTTGTCGTTGCCCTTGGTCTGCTCCTGCGCGACCTGGAGCTCCTTGGCCACGGACTTCCACAGCTTGGGCATCCGGCCCACCCAGCGCACCCGGATACCGAGCTCGTCGAGCTGGTCGCGGGTCTTGCGGATGAAGTCCCGGTTGAAGTTCATGAGGAAGCGGACCTCGTCGGGCGAGCGTTTCCAGTTCTCGGTGGAGAAGGCGTACAGCGAGATGTTCTTCACGCCGGCCTCGATCGCGCCCTGGAGCACGTCCAGGACCCGCTCGGCGCCGACCTTGTGCCCTTCGGTCCTGGGCAGCCCGCGCTCCTTGGCCCACCGCCCGTTGCCGTCCATGACGATCGCCACGTGCTCGGGGATCAGCTCACCGGGGAGCTTCGGCGCGCGGGCGCCGGACGGGTGCGGCTCCGGCGCCCTGTACTCGCGCCGTCGGCGCCCCAGGATCCCGTTTACGGCCATGGTGCTGATCGTCTCCCTCTCAGGGTTGCTTCTCTACGTAACGCAGGGACCTGAGCCCGCGTTCCAGATGCCAGTGCAGGTAGGCGGACACCAGCCCGCTGCCCTCCCGGACGTGCCGCGGCTCACTCGCGTCCGCGGTCTCCCAGTCTCCCGTAAGCAGCGCGGCGAGGAGTTCCAGGGTCTGCGGCGACGGTACGACGCTGCCGGGCACCCGGCAGTCCACGCAGACCGAGCCGCCGGCCGCCACGGAGAAGAAGCGGTTCGGTCCGGTCATGCCGCAGCGCGCGCAGTCGCTGAAGCTGGGGGCGTAGCCGTTGACCGCGAGGGAGCGCAGAAGGAAGGCGTCGAGGACGAGGTGGGGCGCGTGCTCGCCCCGGGCTAGGGTGCGCAGGGCGCCGACCAGCAGCAGGTACTGCTGGACAGCCGGCTCGCCCTCGTGATCGGTGAACCGCTCGGCGGTCTCCAGCATGGCCGTCCCGGCGGTGTACCGGGCGTAGTCCGAGACGATCCCGCCACCGTACGGAGCGATGGTCTCGCTCTGCGTGCACAACGGCAGCCCGCGCCCGACCAGCTCGCTCCCCCGCGCGAAGAACTGCACGTCGACGTGGGAGAAGGGTTCGAGGCGGGCGCCGAACTTGGACTTGGTGCGGCGCACGCCCCTCGCCACGGCCCGTACCCGCCCGTGACCCCGCGTGAGCAGCGTGATGATCCGGTCGGCCTCCCCGAGCTTCTGCGTCCGCAGCACGACCCCGTCGTCCCGGAAGAGACTCATCGCACACCCCCGCGCGGGGGGCGCGGCACGGTGCCGTCGTAGCGGAACAGACTCATGAGCCCATTCTCGCCTACGCGCAGCCGTGGTCGTCGGCGTCCGTGACTACACCCTCCGCCGGGGTGGCTTCCCGCAGGGCGTCCGGCACCGCGTCCCACTCCCTGCCGCCGCCGTACGGTCTGAGTTGGACGTACGGCCCCTCATGCCCCATCACGACGCCGGACCTCCCGGTACTGGTGTCCACGACGTACGAACCCACGGGCATTTCCGTCACCGATTCCCTCCTGACTCCGATTTCTTCGAACTCCCCGCCTTTTTCGGGTTTTACTCTTCCCTGCTCCACGGTGGCCTTTTTTCCCTACACTCGGCAGGAGTCTGTGCACTACAAGTGCGAAGCTGAACAAGGGGGTTGACCATGGCCAATGGTTCACGGCAGGCAGCGTGGGAGTTCTTCGGAACGGAACTGCGGCGGCACCGGGAGGAGGTGGGGATGACCCAGGCGGAGCTGGGGTCACGGGTCTTCGTCTCCGGCGCCTATATCGGGCAGTTCGAGCAGGCCTTTCGAAAACCGCAGCTGGATATCTCGCAGCGGATCGACGAAGTTCTACAAACCGACGGTATTTTCGAGCGGTTGTGCAGGAAGCTCATCGACGACAAGCGGTACGCGGATTACTTCGCGCAGGTCGTGGAGTTCGAGCGCACGGCCACGAGGATCTGCGAGTTCGCGCCGACCGTGGTGCCGGGGCTGCTGCAAACGGCGGCCTATGCCGGAGCGGTGACGATCGCCGCGAACCCGTTCGTCACGGACGAGTACGTCGAGGAGAAAGTCGCCGCCCGTCTGGAACGGGCACAGATCCTCAAGGACGCGACAAGGCCCGAGTATTGGGTGGTTCTGCACGAGAGCGTGCTGCGCATCCCGGTCGGCGGCCCGCAGGCCATGGCCGAGCAACTGGACTACATCGCGCGGTTGATGCGGGACCGCAAGGTGTGGCTGACGGTGGTGCCGTTCGCGGCCGGGGCCTACGCCTCGATCGCCGGGATGCTACAGCTCATGGAGTTCGATGACGCACCTCCGCTCGCCTATACAGAGACGGCGTTTTCGGGAACGCTCATCGATGATCCGGCCGTGGTGAAACGGGCCCAGCGCACATACGATCTGCTCAGGGTCGCCGCGCTGTCGCCGGAGGCGTCCCTGACCCTGATCGCCTCGGCGGCGGAGGACTTCAGACGATGCGTGAGTACGACCTGAGCAACGCCTCCTGGCGCAAGAGCAGTTACAGCAACGGCGAGGGCGGCAGTTGCGTCGAGGTCGCCGACGGAATCCCCGGTGTCATGCCCGTCCGTGACTCCAAACTCGGCACGGACAGCCCCGTCCTCGCCTTCCCCACCGACACCTGGACCCACTTCCTCGGGCTCCTCAAGTAGGGGGTAAACCCCCCTGCAGATCCGGCAGTTGACCGGATGGGGCGACAGCGCACGATCCGCGAGGCTCCTCGCATGAAGCAGATGACGAAGAGCCTCGCCCTGATCGCCGCCGCCTCCGGAGTCGTCCTCGGCGCCCTGACGCCGATCAGCGCGTCCGCCACCAGCGGCCTCACGTGGACCCAGTGTCAGGGCAGCGGCCTCGATCCACGCCAGCGGTGCGCGACCGTCTCCGTGCCCATGGACTACGCCGACCCGGACGGCCCGAAGATCGAGATCGCCGTCTCCCGTATCCGCAGCGAGAACCCGGACGCCCGGCGCGGCGCCCTGCTGCTCGTTCCGGGCGGTCCCGGCGGCGACAGCATGAACGACCCCTCGGGGAAGGGGCAGAAGCTGCCGAAGAAGGTGCGGGACGCCTACGACCTGATCGGCTTCGCCCCGCGCGGGATGGCGCCCTCGACGGCCGTCGACTGCGGGCTCGAACACCGGGACCTGGCCCGCACGACCCTGCTGCCCTGGCCTTCCGCGGACGGCTCCGTCGACGCGAACATGGCCGCGGGCAAGCGCGTCTCCGAGGCCTGCGCGCGCAACGGGGGCGAGCTCATCAAGCACATCAGCACCCTCAACGAGGCCCGCGACCTGGACCGCGTGCGCGCCGCGCTCGGCGAGCGCAAGGTGTCCATGTGGGGCGTGTCGTACGGCACCTATGTCGCCGACGCCTACCTCCAGCTGTTCCCGCGGCGCACCGACCGTGTCGTCCTGGACAGCAACGACAACCCGGACCCCGCCCTCGCCGAGCGTGCCTGGCTCGCCGCGTTCGAGCGGGGCGCCGAGGACAACTTCCCGGAGTTCGCGAAGTGGGCTTCCGCGCCCGGCAATCCGGACCGGCTCGCCGACACGGCCGCCGAGGTCCGGCCCCTGTTCCTGAAGCTCGCCGCCCGCCTCGACCGCGAGCCGATCCCCTGGCCGGGCGCCAACCCCGAGGAGCTGAACGGCAACGTCCTGCGCCAGTCGATGCTCGACTCCTTCTACGACCCGGACGACTACCCGGCCCTCGCCAAGCTGCTCCTCGCCGCCGAGAAGGGCACGGTGCCGCCCGCCCCGGCGGGACCGCCCGAGGCCGTCCTCCAGAACGTCACCGCGGTCGCCGCCGCCACCATCTGCAACGACGTCGACTGGCCGGGCGACCCGGAGGTGTACCGCCAGGGCGTGGCCAAGAGCCGTGCCCAGTTCCCGCTGACCGGGGGCATGCCGCGGAACGCGATGGCGTGTCCCTCCTGGCCGTGGGAGCCGAAGGAGGCGCCGGTGCACGTCTCCGACCAGGGCCCGTCCAACATCCTCATGGTGCAGAACGAAAGGGACCCCGCCACTCCGCTCAGCGGTGCCCTCAAGCTCCGTGAGGCGCTCGGACGGCGTGCCGTGATGGTCACCAACGACTCCACCGGCCATGACGCCTACCTCGGCAACGGCACGGCGTGCGGCGACGCGGCCGTGTCCCGCTTCCTGGCCACGGGCAAGCGGCCCGCCAAGGACCTCTACTGCGGGTGAGCGCACCGCCCGTACCGTCGGGCCAGCGCGTGGAACGCCTCCTTCGGTTCCCAGTGCCAGTCCGAACGCGGGTCGTCGGGGCGGTCCTTGATCGCCTTGGCGATGCCGTAGCTCGCCATGTCGAGGTCGTGGCGCGGGTCGTCGGGGCGGTGGGGAGCGTCGGCGGTGAGGAACTCGAAGGCCATCGCGGCGTAGAGGCCCATCGACTCGAAGACGTCGAGGAGCCGGGTGAGGTACACGGCCTGGGTGTGCTCGCTGCGGACGACGTTCCCCTTGATCTCCGGCGGGTCCTTGTCGTAGTCGACGATGTCCCAGCCCATGCCGCCCGCCTCGGGAGCGCCGACGAACGTGCAGGTGCCGAACTCGGTGATGGCGACCGGCTTGCCCCAGCGCAGGTACTGCCTCAACTCGCGTACGTATTCCCGCGGTTGACGGAAGTACGAGTAGTAGTCGATGCCGACCACGTCGAACAGGTTCCAGTCGACCTTGTCGTCCTGGGCGGCGGCGTAGCCGAGGCGGCCGTGGAAGACCGAGCGGCCCACCTCGGCCGCCTTCGCGGTGAAGCGGTCCAGTTCGCGCTGCGTCCTCACCGGGTCGAAGGTGCCGTTCACGCGGTTCCGGACCCGCTCCAGGACCGTGTCCCCCGGCAGGATCCCCGGCACGAACAGCCAGAACTCGCAGCCCACGCTGAGCTCGACGCTCGCGCCCTGCCGGCGCAGCCGCTCCGCGAACCGGCCGCACTCCGCCAGGTGGTCGAGGATGTCCCGCTGCGGGGCGTCCCCGAGGGTCGGCTGGAGCCAGACGTGCAGTCCCCGTTCCGCCGCCTCGGCAGCGGTCGCGGTGAGGCGTTCGACGCCGTCGCCGGTGACGTCGACGGTGTCGGCGTGCAGGTCGTCGCGGAGGGCCCGGATGTCGGCGCGCATACGGGTGGCGCTCCAGGCGGTGCCGGGCGTCTCGCCCGCGCCGACGGTGTAGACGACTCCGTGGCGCTCCAGTCCGCGCCTTCGCGTGTTCGCTGCCGCCCCGGCCGCCGGCAGGAGCAGTGCCGCCCCGGCCCCTGCGGCTCCCGCCAGGAACCGGGCCCGGCTGATCCCCGTTGTCTTCTCCATGCGGCCACTGTGTCGGCCGCGGGCGGTCCCGTCCGTCGGCCGATGGTCTACGACCGTGCAACCAAGGGATGACCACCGACGTCGATCATTGAAGAGACCGGCATCTGTTCCCGTTCGAAGGAGAGCAAGATCTCAGGCACCGGAAAGCTGTCCCGCCGCACGCTCGTGGCCGCCGGTGCGGCCACCCTCCTGACCGGCAAGGCCGCGTACGCGGCCGACGACGTCTCCGCGCGCCTGCGCGCGCTGGAGGCGCGCTACGGCGCCCGGCTCGGCGTCTACGCCCACCACCTCACCACCAGGCGGTCCGTCCGCTTCCGCGCCGACGAGCGCTTCCCGATGTGCTCCGTGTTCAAGACCCTCGCCGCCGCGGCCGTCCTGCGCGACCTGGACCGGCACGGCGAGATCCTGGCCCGCCGGATCCACTACACCGAGGCCGACCTGGTGATGCCGGGCTCGGACCAGACCAAGGAGCATCTGGCCGAGGGCATGACGATCGCCGAACTCGCCGAGGTGGCCATCACCCACAGCGACAACACGGCCGGAAACCTCCTCCTGCGCGAACTGGGTGGCCCCACCGCGATCACCCGCTTCGCCCGCTCCCTCGGCGACCGGGTGACCCGCCTCGACCGCTGGGAGCCCGAGCTGAACACCGCCGAGCCCTGGCGGCTCACGGACACCACCAGCCCGTACGCCATCGGCCGCACCTACGGCCGTCTCGTCCTCGGCGACGCGCTGAACCGCCGGGACCGCGGCCTGCTCACGCACTGGCTGCTCAGCAACACGACCAGCGTGAACCGCTTCCACGCGGGACTGCCGAAGACGTGGACGATCGCCGACAAGACGGGCAGCGGCTCCTACGGCACCGCCAACGACGTGGGCGTGGTCCGGACGGAGGCGGGCGACCCGATCGTCCTGTCCGTGCTGTCGACGATGCCCGAGCCGGACGCCGTACGGGACGACGCGCTGGTCGCCGACGCGGCCGCGGTGGTCGCCGACACCCTGGGCTGACCGGTCAGAACCGCCGGACGTACCGGCGCTGCCACGGCGTCTCCACCGCCCGCCGGTCGTAGTGCTCGCGGACGTAGGCCACCGCGCTCCCCGCCGGCACTCCGTCCAGAACCGCCAGGCAGGCAAGGGCCGTTCCCGTACGGCCCTTGCCACCCCCGCACGCGATCTCCACCCGTTCCTCGGCGGACCGCCGCCAGGCCTCGGTGAGCACGTCACGGGCCTCCCCGCGGTCCGCGGGCAGTCGGAAGTCCGGCCAGCGGAGCCAGCGGGAGGCCCACGGGACCTCCGGCGGGCGGCCGCCGAGCAGATAGACGCCGTACGACGGTGTCGGCGCGGCCGGATCCAGCGGGTACCTCAGGCCGCGGCCCCGCACCAGGCGCCCGGACGGCAACCGGAGGATGCCGGGCTCGTGCGGGTCCCAGTTCCACCCCTTCATCACCCCATTCGAACCCGTCATCGACACCCGGGCAACCGAATCCGCCCCCACCGTGGTCTGGTGGGCGAGGGAGGGTGCTTGATGCAGGCCGAACTAGAGGACCGGTTCCAGGAATTCGTCAGAGCCAGGTGGTCGCACCTCGTGCGGACCGCCTATCTGCTCACCGGCGACGCACACCACGCCGAGGATCTGACGCAGACGGCGCTGGCGAAGGCGTACCGCTCCTGGCGGCGCGTGTCGGGCAGCGACAATCCGGAGGCGTACGTCCGGCGGATGCTCGTCACGTGCAACAGCGACCGCTTCCGCAAGCGGCGCGTGAAGGAGTCGCTGACCGACACGCCGCCGGAGCGGGCGGGCCGCGACGAGGCCGTGGCGCGGGTCGACGAACGCGGGGTGCTGCTGGGCGCCCTGGCCGGGCTGCCGCCCAGGCAGCGGGCGGTGGTCGTCATGCGCTACTGGGAGGACCTGTCGGAGGCGGAGGTCGCCGAGGTGCTCGGCTGCTCGCAGGGCACGGTCAAGAGCCAGGCGTCCAAGGGACTGGCGAAGTTGCGTACGTATCCGGGGCTCGCGCAGGTCATGGACCGCGCGCCGCAGGGAGGCACCAAGTGAGCGACATGAGCGAAGGGGAGCGGGACTTCGAGGAGCAACTGCGGGAGCTGCTCGCCGAGGACGCGTACACGATCCGGCCCTCGCCGGCGCCGTACCCGCAGATCCGTCGCCAGGGTGTGGTCGAACGGCGCCGCCGGGTGGCGGTGGCCGGGGCGGTCCTGGTGACACTGGCCGCGGTGCCGGTGGGGGCGTTCGCGGTGGGCGGCGGGGGGACGGGGACGGCCGACACGGCGACGACACCCACGGCGTCCGCGAGCGCCACACCGGCCTCCACCCCCACCCCCTCCGCCACGCCCAGCGGGCCCGCGGGACCGGCCACGGCGGGGCAGTTGCGGGACGGGATCACCCGGGAGCAGGCCGTGGAGGGGCTGGAGGGGTGCATCGCCGAGCACCGGAAGAACGTCGCCATGGGCGCCCGCGACCTGCACCTGGGCAAGGCCGAGGACTACCGGATCATCCTGGCGCTGAAGAGCACCGGGGACCTCAACTCGCCCGGTGACGGCACCTTCGTGGTCGCCGTGCAGGAGAAACCGTCGGAGGTCCGGCTGGTCTGCAACATCAAGGGCGGCGTGGCCTCCGGGCTCAACTACAGCGGTGGCAGCGACCGGCTGCCGGACTCCCCGCCCGTGCTCGCCGACGTCAACGCCAACAAGCTCTACCAGCAGTCCTTCCTGAACAAGGGCCACTGGAAGCTGCCGTTCAGCTGGGGCTTCATCGGCACGGTGGATCCGACGGTGGCCAAGGTGACCGTGTCCTACGGCGGCGCCACCAGCGAGGCCGTCCTCGACCACGGCTGGTTCGCCGCCGCGGGCACCCTCACCGAACAGGTCACCAGGAACCCGCACGTCAAGGGCTACGACAAGGACGGCAAGCTGATCTACGACTCCGACGAGGACAAGACGTACCAGCAGGTGCCGTAGCAGGCCGGGCCGGGCAGGGGGCGCCGTACAGGGGTCGGCGCCCCCTCACCCTTTGCGGGAGGATCAGTGGACGGCCGATCCCGAGGAGCCCCGAGGAGCCCCGATGACCCTTCCCGCCCCGCTGACCGGTGTCGTCCCGCCCGTCTGCACGCCGCTGACACCGGACCGCGAGGTGGACGTGCCCTCGCTGCTCAGGCTCGTCGACCATCTGGTCGCGGCCGGGGTGCACGGCCTGTTCGTGCTCGGTACGACGTCCGAGGTGGCGTTTCTGACGGACGCCCAGCGCAGGCTGGTGGTGGAGACGGTGACCAGGCACGTCGGGGGGCAACTCCCGGTGCTGGCCGGGGTGATCGACATGACGACGGCCCGGGTCCTGGACCATGTGCGGGCGGTGACGGCGGCGGGCGCCGACGCGGTCGTCGTCACGGCGCCCTTCTACACGAGCACCCATCCGCGGGAGATCGCCCGCCACTACCGCATGGTCGCCGCCGGCAGCCCGGTCCCGGTCATCGCGTACGACCTGCCGAGCGGTGTCCACACCAAGCTCCCCGCGGACGTGGTCCTGGACCTCGCCGCCGAGGGCGTACTGGCCGGCCTCAAGGACTCCAGCGGTGACCTCGCGGGGTTCCGCAAGGTCGTCGCGGGCGCCATCACCGGTTTCAGCGTCCTGACCGGCTCCGAACTCATCATCGACGCAGCCCTCTTGATCGGCGCGGACGGCGCGGTCCCCGGTTTGGCCAACGTCGACCCCGAGGGCTACGTCCGCCTCGACCGCCTGTGCCGTACGGGCGACCGGGAGGCGGCCCGGGCCGAACAGGAGCGCCTGTGCGCCCTGTTCGGCATGGTCACCGTGGGCGACCCGGCCCGCATGAGCGCTTCGTCATCGGCCCTCGGCGCCTTCAAGGCGGCCCTGCACCTGCGGGGCGTGATCGACTGCCCGGTGACAGCGGAGCCGCAGGTGCCGTTGTCGGCGGCGGAGGTGGAGCTGGTGGGTGGGTTCCTGGCCGGGGCCGGGCTGCTGTAGAACGACCCCCGTCCGGTGGATCATGCCGGGCGGCCCGTCGTTGAGGTCCGTCGTTGAGGCCCGTCGATAATTGCTTCGACAACGGTCGCCGGATCGGGGACGCTTCGCGCGATGACCAGAATCGATGACACACCGCCCGAGTGGGACGAGCGCACCCAGCTCACCAGGTTTCTCGACTACACGCGTGGCACGGCCCACGCCAAGTGTGATGGCGTCTCCGCGGAGAACGCCCGCAAGTCGCTCCTGCCGGGGTCACCGCTGATGACCATGAGCGGAGTGATCAACCACCTCCGGTGGGTGGAGTACTACTGGTTCCAGGTGGTCTTCCTCGGCGAGGAGGACCGGGGCCCCTGGACCGATGAAGACCCCGACCGCGAGATGCGTATCGCGGTCGACTTCCCGCTGACGCAATTGCTCGACGAATACGCTGAACAGAGCACCCGCTACCGCGAACTGGTCGCCGGGACCAGCCTGGACACCAAGGCCGAGCGGGCTGTCCGCGACGGTCTCCATGTCGACCTGCGCTGGATCCTCCTCCACCTCACCGAGGAGACAGCCCGCCACAACGGGCACTTGGACATCCTGCGCGAGATGCTCGACGGCACGACCGGCGACTGATCCGACAGAGGCTCTTGGCCGGCGGTCGGCACGCTGTCCCTTCGGCTCGGGAGGGTCGTCATTCGCCGCTGGGCGGCGATCTCGGTGTTGTTGAGGCCCCGAGCGACCAGGGCCAGCACCTCGCGCTCCCGGTCGGAGAGGCACTCGGGCCCGCCGCCCGCCACCGGTACCGTCGGGCCGCGCAGGAACCGTTCGATCAGCCGGGCCGTCGGTCCGGGGGACAGGAGTGCCTCGCCGGCGGCCACCGTGCGGATGGCGTCGAGGAGTTCGGCCGGGCGGGTGTCCTTCACGAGGAAGCCGGAGGCGCCCGCGCGCAGCGCCTCGACGAAGTTCTCGTCGGTGTCGTAGGTCGTCAGGACGAGTACCCGCACCCCGGCGAGCTCCTTGTCGGCCGCGATGAGCCGGGTCGCCTCGATGCCGTCGAGGTCGGGCATGCGGATGTCCATGACCACCAGGTCGGGCCGCGTGCCCCGGACCGCCTCCACGGCCTCCCTGCCGCTGCCCGCCTCTCCCACGACCTCCATGTCCCGCGCCGACTCGACGAGCAGCACGCGGATGGTCAAACGGTTCCCTCCCCCACGGCGAGCGGCAGCGCCGCCGTCACCTCGAACCCGCCGTCCGGCCGTGGTCCGGCGTCGAGTGTGCCACCGACGCTGCGGGCCCGCTCCCGCATTCCGACCAGTCCGAAGCCGGGAGTGTGCCCGGGGGTGGGCCCGGTGCCGTCGTCGGTCACCGACACCCTGAGGGCGCCCGGTTCGTCGTACAGCCTGAGGCGTACGGCGGGTTCGGGGCCCGCGTGCCGGACCGCGTTGGTCAGCGCCTCCTGGACGATGCGGTAGGCGGCGGCGCCGACGGCGGGCGGCGGATCGGCGCGGATGCGCAGGTCCTGTTCGACGCGGGCACCGGCGAGGCGGGCCGCCGCGACGAGGTCGGGCAGGCCGTCGAGGCCGGGCAGCGGGTCGCGGCTGTCCGGGTGGCCGTGTTCGCGCAGCACCTCCAGGGTCGTACGGAGTTCGCCGCGCGCGGTCCGGCAGGTCTCGGCGATGTCGTCGAGGGCCCCCGCGACCGCCTCCCGGTCCAGGCGTTCGGGGTCGGCGGCCAGGACGTGCGCGGCCACGGAGGTCTGCACGCCGATCAGGGTGATGCTGTGGGCGAGCAGGTCGTGCAGGTCGCGGGCGATGCGCAGCCGTTCCTCGGCGACCCGGCGGCGGGCCTCCTCCTCGCGGGTGCGTTCGGCGCGGACGGCGCGTTCGACGATGGAGGCGACGTACTGGCGGTAGTAGCGGACGTCGATGCCGCAGAAGAGGACGGCGATGATCCAGCCGGAGGTCCGCAGCAGTTCGACGGCCTGGTGGGCGCTGACGGTGAGCATGACGCTCGTGGAGACGGTGAGGACGGTGGCGCCCGTCAGGACGGTCCGCAGGGGGCGGCCGGTGACGGCGACCGTGTAGAGGGCGACGTAGGCGACCGGGGTGGGGGCGAGGTGGTTGTACTCGAATGCGTGGTACGGCACGATCAGCGCCACCACCGCGGCCAGCACCGGCAGGGGACGGCGGCGCCGCCACACGATCGGTACATGGGCGGCGAGCAGCAGTGTCCAGCCGAGGGCGTCCGGGCTGCGGGCCTCGTCGGTGAACAGGCCGAGGCAGACGGCCGCCGCCGCCAGCGCGACGGCGAGCAGGGCGTCGTTGCGGGTGCCGTGCGGGGCGGTGCGCGGGTCGCGGTTGACCGCCGCCATGATCCGCTCGCCGAGCCGGGGTCCGGTGATCTGCTGCACGGATTCATCTTCGTCGCGGAGGGCGCCCTTCCGGGAGGGAAGGGCGCCCAGGACCGACCTCGTCACACGGGTTCCCGCTGCCGCTCGGCCGGTACGGGCGGCTCGGGCGCCCGGGACAGCGGCCCCGGCCACCACACCTTGCGGCGCAGGGCGACGGCGGCGCTGGTGACCAGGTAGGTCCGCACCAGGAAGGGGCCTCCCTCCGGTTCGGGTGTCTGTGTCGGTTCCAGACTCCCGGCGGGGAGGGGGCGAATCGTCGGGCGTCAGGGCGATTGGGGGGCTACTGCCGGGGGTGGCGGAAGTGCGCCGTTACTCCCGGGGGAGTACTGCGGGCGCAGTCGGAGGGCGGCGGGAACGCGACGCCAGTGGCCGGTGGCGAGGCAGAGGAGGACGTGACGCGGCCACTGCTTCTCCACTTGGCGGGAGTGAAGGCCGAAGAGGCGCTGGGCCTCCAGGATGACGGCCTCGTGCAGGACCACCGCGCGGTGCGGGTGAAGCGCCCACAGCGCCGCCCGAGCATGGTCGACGCGCGCCTCCCAGGTGAACACGTGGTCAGGGCCGTGAACGCGCACGCGGTCGGCGAGCAGGGCCTCGTACTCGCGGAGGCCGGTGCGGACACGGCCTGTACGGCGCGCCGTGGCCGCGGCGAAGCGGCGGGCATCGAGGGTCCAGGGATGGTCCTCACCGAAGCGCCGTTCATGGTCCTCGACATGGACACGCGCGATCTCCATCGCCGCGCACAGGCGGCCGCAGCGCCGGAGCGCCTCGGCCCAGTGGGCTCGCTGGGTCCATGTGTCCACATGGTCGGGGCCGTACTCCGCGATCATGTCGTCCAGCAGGCGCCCTTGGATCACGGCGTCGAGGGGCCGGAGCCCGACGGAGCCGTACGCATGTCCCATCTGACGCCGTGAATTGACGGAGTCCGGACTCGTACGGCCCGATCTGAGTTCGTGCGCCCGCAGCACCCGACGCCGGAGGCGAAGTGCCTTGAAGCGGCGCTGTATCGACCGGTAGTCACCGGCCATGTCGGCCAGCCGACCGATCGTGTTCGGATGGTCCGGCCCCAGCAGGCGTACGTATCTGCCGTGCAGATCCCGCCTCCGCCACCGCGCAGCCGACTTGTGTCCGTCGTCCACGAGCGCGTCCGCCTCCTCGGTACGGGCGGCCAGCGTCAGCAGGTCGTCCCTGCCCTCCGGGAAACGGCTCGCAGGAGAGTCCGCTTCGGCCATGTCCAGGCGCTCCGCGTAATGTCCCGCCTCGCCGTAAGCGCGCGCCAGCCAGCGGCGGGCGAGCCTCGCATAGGTGTGTTGGTGGCCGAAGACGCGGGTGACTTCCTCCGCGACCCCCTGATACAGAGCGAGAGCCTCATCATGCAGCCCGGACCTGAGCAGCGCGTGCGCCAGGGCACCCCGGGCCCAGACGACGCTGATGTGGTCCTCCCCGAACATTCTGGTTCTCTCCGCGAGGTTCTCCTCACACAGCGCGCGGCCTTCCGCCAGGTCACCGCGCGCGAGCAGAACCCCCGCGAGTTCACTCCGCGCGGTGAAGGCATGGCGGTGACCGCTGCTCAGATTCCGGGCGGTGTCGGACAGGATCTGCGTCAACAGGGAGACGGCCTCGTCGTGACGTCCGGCGGCGGTCAGTGCCTCGGCCAGGACGAGCCGGACACCGACGGTCTGCAGATGATGGGCTCCGTAGCCGCTCTCGTGCTCGGAGAGAACCGTGCGAGCCGTCTCGATGGCCTCGCGTATGCGGCCGGTGCGGATGCACAGCTGAACGAGGAACCGGCGCGCTTCGAAGGTCCCCGGGTGATCCTTGCCCAGCAACCGCTCGTGATCGGCCAGCAGTAAGGTCTGCTCTCCGTACGCTTCGTCGCTGCGCCCCGCGTCGTCGATCGACCACACCAGGTCACGGCGTGCGGCGAGGGTGCGCGGATGCTCCGGGCCGTAATGGTCCAGGCGTTCCTCCACCACCTGCCGGAAGAGCGCGACCGCTTCCTCGTACCGGGCGAGCCGCTGAAGGCAGACGGCGACGGTGGCACGGATCGTGGTCGTATCGGCGGATCGTGCTCCGAAGACCCGCTCGGCGTCGCGCAGCGCGTACTTGGCCCAGAACCGCGCGTCGGTGAACCGGGCTGCCTCCAGATACTTGTGGGCCAGGCTGTTCCGCGTCCAGACGATCTCCGGCGTGTCCGGGCCCGCGGTGACCTGTCGCTGCAGAAGCCGACGCCACAGCAGCGCGGCCCCCTCTTCCCACCGGCCGATGGACGCGTAGCCGTCGGCCAGACTCTGCCACGACCGTAGGCTCGGTTCGGACTCCGCGGGCTGGTAGGTCCATTCGGCGTTCATCCGCTCCACGAGGCGCCTCGCCACACTCAGCTGGCCCGCGGCCGCATACGCCTTGGCCAGGTCGGCGAGCACGTCACGGGCATCGGCGTGGTCGGCGCCGAGCAGTTGCCGCACGTCCCGTTCCAGCTCCTCGTACAGCGGAACCGAGAGCGCGAACCGTCCGGCCTCGTCGTACGACCTGGCGAGGTCCCAGCGCGCGACCAGCGTGTACTCGTCGTTGGGTCCCAGAGACCGCGCCTTGAGCTCCATCAGCCTGCTGCGTACGGCGATGGCCCGTTCGGTGCGCCCCGCCCATTCGCACACGTCGCCCTCGGTCTCCAGGGCGAACTGGGTTGCCGCGGCCTCCTCTCCCAGCGCGGCCACGCAGTCACCGCTCGTCTCTCCTGCCAGGGCCAGCGCCCGTGTGGCGCCCCCGACTTCGGCGAGATGTCCGTGCGCGGCCCAGCGGCGCAGCCGCAGCAGGCAGCTCAGTTCCTCCTCTCCGTACGATGACAGGGCCCGGTTCGCCGACCGCCACAACGCATCGATCTGATCGACCAGTTGGCCACCGTACTCGCGGCGTTCCCAGGCCTCGGCGCTCGGCACCAGCTCGTCCTCCAGGTACCGCGCCACGCCTGCCACCACCGCCCGCAGACCGTCCCCGGCCCGCTCCCGCACCACCCGCTGCACCAGCCGGTGCATGCTGACGGCGTCCGCCCCGGTGTCGGTGGCCAGGGATGCCTGGGCCAGCACGCCGAGCGCGTCCTCCGCGGCAGTGGGGTCGTCCGCTCCCAGCTGCCGTACCGCCCCGTACAGCAGGTCCTTCTGGACGCCGGCCGGCGAGAGGACGGACAGGGTCTCCAACAGGGTCCGGACCGGCAGGCCGGGGTTGCGGTCCTCGACCTGTTCCGCCGCGATGAGCATGGCCTCGGCAACCCGGTGCGGATAGCGTTCACCCGGCACCTTGTCCAGCACGGACTCCAGCGAGAACGTCCGCAGTCTCGCCAGGTAGGCCCGGTAGCCGGTGCCCCGCTGCCGGATGACCTGCGCGGCCTGGGAGAGGGCGAGCGGCAACCGCCCCAGTTCCTCGGCCAGTTCGGCCGCCCCGTCGTCCGATGCGGCTCCCGTGCGAAGCCGCAGGAAGGCCAGGGCCTCTTCCTCGGAGAAGACGGTGACGTCCACCAAGGCCCCGGCGAGGTTCTGGAAGGCCTGCGACGTGGCCGTGACCACGACCTGGGCCCGGCCGGTGGTGGGCAGCCAGCCCGCCACCTCGTCCGGGTCGGTCGCGTTGTCCAGCACGATGAGACACGGGTCCGGATTGCGGCCGATCCAGGTCAGCGCGGCACGCGCGGCCTTGACGGCATCGTCCGCCGGATCCCGCACACCCAGTTGATCGGCGAGTTCGGCCAGGCCGGAGACGAGCTGCCCACTGTTCTCCGCGGTGATCCAGGCGACGACGGCCCAGCCCTCCTCGACACGGCGCCTGGCGTAGGCCGCGGCCAGCTGGGTCTTGCCCACGCCCCGGGCACCGGTCACCGCGTGGACCACCGTCAGGCTCTCGCGCCCGGCGGCCAGGGCCAGTTCGGTGAGGAGGTCCACACGGGGCTGGAAGCCCAGGGGTTCACGGGGCAGGTCACCCATGCGCACCAGCGGTGAGGGCGGGGCTTCGGCTACGGCGGCCCCATGGACGGTGACCGTCGCGTTCGGCAGTTCTACGCGTGCCCCGGCCGGTACCTGCTCCGCCCTGTCCCTCTCCGCTCTCGGCACCCACCACGCGCCCCACGTGCCGCCCACGGTCGCCGCAACGGTCGCGGCCGCGACAGCGACGGCCACGCGGTTGTCGTCGTCCGTCGGCAGCAGCGGAATGTCGGCCGCGTAGAAGAGCAGGAAGACTCCCGCGAATGCCAGGACGTCCAGAGCCGCCACCAACGCCCAGCGCATGCCCTGCCTCACGCGCTCTCCCTCACTTCGTCTGTACACGTACGGGAGAGCGATTGTGCCCGGGAACCGGTGCGGAGACGTATCGGTCCGGTGCTACGACGCCTGCGGATCCGTCGGCCTACGACGGCGTCCGTGCCGCCGCCAGCAGCCGGGGCACGTCGTCCGCGCAGATCGTCAGGGCGGTGCCCACCGTCGACAGCGCGTCCCGTTCCGCCGGGGTGTACGGGCCGTCCGCGAGGGCGATCCGGGCCGCCTGGAGGAGGATCGACTCGCGGCCGGCCGGGGCGAGGTGGGGGGCGAGCGGGTCGAGGGCCTCGTGGAGCTCTATGGCGAGGCCTGCTCCGCAGGGGCGGTCGTAGACCCGGCCGGTGTCCTCGGCGAGGGCCTCGACGAGGGCCTCCAGCTGGTCCTCCGTGCAGTCGTCGAAGCCGGCCGCGCGGACCGTGGCGGCCGCGACCTCGAGGGAGGTGCGCGAGCAGGTGCCGCCCGCCGCGAGGACGGCGAGCGCGACGGTGTGGACGGCGTCGCGGAGCATCGCCGAGAAACGGGTCGTGGTCGGGTGGTCGAGGACGTCCATGCCGAAGTGGCGTCGGCAGGCCGCGCATTCCACGACCGGGCCGGTGTCGCCGCGCGGCAGCACCGGCACGCCCAGCAGGACCAGGCGTCGACGGCCGGTCAGGCGCTGGTAGTTGCGGTCGCCTCCGCATCCGGGGCAGAAGAACTCGCCGTCGCCGACGGTCGTCCACGCGGTACGGGTGCCCATGAGGCGCGCAGGCCTGGCAGCACGGCCGTTTCGTCCCCGTCCAGGCAGCACGTCACACCTCCGCGTAACCCCGCGGCAACATCGCCGCGCTTGCGTGATGTTAGCCACATGAGAGAGGTGGAGTCAGCACCCTGGACGAGACCTGCTCGTGACCTTCACGGGCCGATGGCCGATAAACGACGGGGCCTTGATCGCCGTATACAGCGATCAAGGCCCCGAAACCCCCGGTCAGAGGGATTATCGAGCGGCCCGGTTGACGGCCGAGACGACCGCCTTCAGTGACGCACGCGTCGTGTTCGCGTCGATACCGATTCCCCAGAGAACCTTGCCGTCGATCGCGCATTCGATGTAGGAGGCGGCCTGCGCGGAGGCGCCCTCGCTCATCGTGTGCTCCTGGTAGTCCAGCAGCCGGGCGTCGATGTCCACCTTGGACAGCGCGTCGAAGAACGCGGAGATCGGACCGTTGCCCGAGCCGGTCAGGACGGTGTCGACGCCGTCGACCGTGGCCTCCACCTTCAGGGTGTCCACGCCGTCGGTGTCGGTGGTCGACTGGCCGTTCTTGACCTGGATACGGCCCCACGGGTTCTCGGGGTTGGGCAGGTACTCGTCCTGGAAGACCGCCCAGATGTCGGAGCCGGTGACCTCGCCGCCCTCGGCGTCCGTCTTGGCCTGGATGAGCTTGGAGAACTCGATCTGCATCCGGCGGGGCAGGTCCAGCTTGTGGTCGTTCTTCAGGACGTACGCGATTCCGCCCTTGCCGGACTGCGAGTTGACCCGGATGACCGCCTCGTAGGAGCGGCCGACGTCCTTGGGGTCGATCGGCAGGTACGGGACCGCCCACTCGATGTCGTCGACGGTGACGCCCTTGGCCTTGGCGTCGGCCTCCATGGCGTCGAAGCCCTTCTTGATGGCGTCCTGGTGGGAGCCGGAGAAGGACGTGTAGACCAGGTCGCCCACGTACGGGTGGCGCGGGTGGACCTCCATCTGGTTGCAGTACTCCCACACCCGGCGGATCTCGTCGATGTCGGAGAAGTCGATCTGCGGGTCGACGCCCTGCGAGAACAGGTTCATGCCCAGGGTGACCAGGTCGACGTTGCCGGTGCGCTCGCCCTGTCCGAACAGACAGCCCTCGACGCGGTCGGCGCCGGCCATCAGCGCCAGCTCGGCGGCGGCGACGGCGGTACCGCGGTCGTTGTGCGGGTGGACCGAGATGCACACGTGCTCGCGGCGGGAGAGGTTGCGGTGCATCCACTCGAAGCGGTCCGCGTGCGTGGACGGCGTCGAACGCTCCACCGTGGCGGGCAGGTTGAGGATGATCTCGCGGCCCGGACCGGGCTGGTAGACGTCCATCACCGCCTCGCAGACCTCCAGCGCGAAGTCCAGCTCGGTGTCGGTGAAGATCTCGGGGCTGTACTGGTAGCCGAACTCGGTCTCGGGGCCCAGCAGCTTCTCCGCGTACTCCATCACCAGGCGGGTGCCGTCGACGGCGATCTGCTTGATGTCGTCCTTGGAGCCGCGGAAGACCACGCGGCGGAAGACGGGAGCCGTGGCGTTGTACAGGTGGACGGTGGCCCGCTTGGCGCCCTTCAGCGACTCCACGGTCCGCTCGATCAGGTCCTCGCGGGCCTGGGTCAGTACGGAGATCGTGACGTCGTCGGGGATGACCCCGGGCTCCTCGATGATCGAGCGTACGAAGTCGAAGTCCGTCTGGCCCGAGGCCGGGAAGCCGACCTCGATCTCCTTGTAGCCCATCTTGACCAGCTGGTCGAACATCCGGCGCTTGCGCTCGGGCGACATCGGGTCGATCAGGGACTGGTTGCCGTCACGCAGGTCGGTGGAGAGCCAGCGGGGGGCGACGGTGATCCGGTTGTTCGGCCAGGTGCGGTCCGGGATGTCGACCTGCTCGTACTGGCCGTACTTGTGGATCGGCATGGTGCTGGGCTGCTGGCGGTTCGCCATGATTGCGGGGCTCCTCAGGGTGTCCGGAAAGGACGGCCGACACGCAACGCGAAGCTCCGCGGGGAGGGAGTCGACCTGGACTACAGGCCCTCGCCGCGGCAGCTAAGAAGAAGCAGCCCGAAACGCATGATGCGCAGAATGCTAGCGGAGCCGCTCTCCGTGCGGGGCGCTGTATCAGTATGCGGGACCAGGGGAGCGAAGGGGACAAAAAGTGCGCTATACCACTTCGTCACGGAGCGTGCGCCTCCCTGTCCGTATATTTCACCAATCATGGTTGCGACTAGTGACACGGTCATGACTCAGTGCAAGGGTGCCGGGCATGACGACCAACGGGGGCTTCGAGCCCGTCTTCTGCACCGTCGTACCGCCACACGTCCTCGACAGGCTGGCCAGGAACGACGACCCCGCACTCTCCGGTCCCGCCCGGCGCACCCTGATGCGCGACAGCGAGCTGCGCGGCCGCCGCCGCGTCACCACCGAGTTCGGCCTCGCGGCCGCGCCGACGGCGAAGGCACCGTCGGACCAGCCGCTGCGCACGATCTACGACGCCGGACACAAGGGCGACCTGCCGGGCGAGAAGGTCCGCGCCGAGGGCTCCGAGCCCGGCCAGGACGCCACCGTCAACCGCGCCTACGCCGGTCTCGGCGCCACCTTCGACCTCTACCTGAAGGCCTACGCCCGCCACTCGATCGACGGCGACGGCCTCCCGCTCGACGCGAGCGTCCACTTCGACGAGAACTACAACAACGCCTTCTGGAACGGCGAGCAGATGGTGTTCGGCGACGGCGACGGCGAGATCTTCCTCGACTTCACCATCCCGATCGACGTCATCGGCCACGAACTCACCCACGGCGTCACGCAGTACACGGCGAACCTCACCTACTACGGCCAGCCGGGCGCCCTCAACGAGTCGATGTCCGATGTCTTCGGCTCGCTCATCAAGCAGTACACGCTCGGCCAGACCGCCGCCGAGGCCGACTGGCTGATCGGCGCGGGCCTGCTCGCGCCCAGCGTCTCCGGCAAGGCGCTGCGTTCCATGAAGGAACCGGGCAGCGCGTACGACGACGACGTGCTCGGCAAGGACCCGCAGCCCGCGACCATGGACGACTACGTCCGCACCGGCCGCGACAACGGCGGCGTGCACATCAACTCCGGTATCCCCAACCACGCGTTCTACCTGGTCGCCACCGCCCTCGGCGGCCACGCCTGGGAGCGCGCGGGCCAGATCTGGTACGACGTCCTCACCGGCGGCGAGCTGAGCGACCGCGCGCTGTTCAACGACTTCGCAAAGCTCACCGTCAAGGCCGCGCGCGAGCGCTTCGGCGACGGCGGCGACGAACTCCAGGCCGTGTCGAAGGCCTGGGAGCAGGTCGGGGTGCGGATTCTGTGAGTCCGTACTAGACAGGGACCCATGCGTATTCAGGTGAGGCGCACGGGCGGGTTCGCGGGCATCGAGCGGCACAAGGAGGTCGACACCTCCGGGCGGCCCGATGCCCGTGAATGGCGGGCCCTGGCCGAGAAGGCGGTCGCCGCGGGCCGGGGCACCCCGCCGATCGGGGTCCCGGACGGCTTCAGCTACGAGATCACCGTGGACGGGAGGACGGTCTACGCGGCCGACCCCCGGCTGACCGAGGAGCAGCGGGAACTGATCTCGAAGGTACTCAAAGAGGGCGCGTAACTGCTTGTTCACGCCTGCCCGTTGACTTCCCTACCCGCCGGTACCCATGATCCGGCGCATGGCGACTCAAGAGCATGCGATCCCCCGGTTCCCGGCCGGCTTCCTGTGGGGTGTCTCGACCTCGGCCCACCAGATCGAGGGAGCGGCCGACGAGCGCGAGCCGTCCGTGTGGGACGTCTTCACCGCCGAGCCGGGCCGGGTGAAGGACGGCTCCACGGCCGCGGTGGCCTGCGACCACTACCACCGCTACCGCGAGGACGTGTCCCTGCTGGCAGGGCTGGGCGTGGACGCGTACCGCTTCTCGGTCTCCTGGCCGCGGGTGAACTCCCCCGGCGGCCTGGACTTCTACGACCGTCTCGTGGACGAACTGGTCGCGGCGGGCGTACGGCCGGTCCCCACCCTCTTCCACTGGGACCTGCCGGTCACGCTCGACTGGCTGGAGCGGGACACCGCGTCCCGGTTCGCCGAGTACGTGTCCCTCGTGGCCGACCGGCTCGGCGACCGCGTCAAGAAGTGGATCACCCTCAACGAGCCCGCCGAACACACCCTGTTCGGCCACGCGCTCGGCGCCCACGCCCCCGGCAAGCAGCTGATGTTCGACGCGCTGGCCGCCGCCCACCACCAGCTCCTGGGCCACGGCCTGGCCGTACAGGCACTGCGCGCGTCCGGCGCCACGGACATCGGGATCGCCAACTCGCACGGCCCGACCTGGCCGGCCTCCCAGGAGCAACCGGACCTGGAGGCGGCCGACTTCTACGACCTGCTCCTGAACCGCCTGTTCGCCGAACCGGTCCTCCTGGGCGAATACCCCTCAGGACTGGGCGACTTGATGCCGGGAGACGTCGCCGCCGACCTCAAAATCATCAGCGAACCGCTCGACTTCTACGGGGTCAACTACTATGCCCCGACCCGCGTCGGCGCCCCCCAGGGCGAGGACATCGAGTTCGGCGGCCTGACCATCCCCGCCGAACTCCCCTTCTCCGTGCAGGAGATCGAGGGCGTCCCGGTCACGGACTTCGGCTGGCCGGTGGTCCCGGAGGGCCTGACCGAACTCCTCACCGGCATGCGCGAGCGCTACGGCGACCGGCTCCCGCCCGTCGTCATCACCGAGAACGGCTGCTCCTACGAAGGCATCCACGACCAGGCCAGGATCGCCTACCTGGACGGCCACATCCGCGCCCTGCACAGGGCGGTCGAGGCAGGCGTGGACGTACGCGGGTACTTCGTGTGGTCGCTGATGGACAACTTCGAGTGGGCGGAGGGATACGTGCAGCAGTTCGGACTGGTGCACGTGGACTTCGGAACGCAGCGAAGGACCCCGAAGGCGTCGTACGCGTGGTACCAGGAGCTGCTCAGGGCACAGAGGTGAGCACCGCTCTGGCCGAACCCGTCGACCGGGTCGGCAAGGGCTGGACCGCGTCCCTCTCCCTCGCCAACGTGGCCATCTGGGTCGGCTGGTACGGCCCGCTCCAGATCCTGCTCGCCCGGCAGGCGGAGGACTTCGCGCCCGGCACCGGCATGTCGAAGGAGACGCTGCTGGCGTGGGTGACCGGCGTGGGCGCGGTGGTGTCCCTGGCGGCCAACCCGTTCTTCGGCGCGCTGTCGGACCGCACCACCGCCCGCTGGGGCCGCCGCAGCCCGTGGATCGTGGCCGGTGCGGCGGGCGGCGCGCTGTCGCTGCTGGTGCTCGCCGGGGCGCACGGGCTGTGGCTCATGACGCTCGGCTGGTGCCTGGTCCAGCTGACCCTGAACGCGGCCTTCGCGGCGGTCACGGCGGCCGTGCCGGACCGGGTGCCCCGGCTCCAGCGGGGAGCGGTGGGCGGTTGGATCGGGGCGGCGCAGATCCTGGGCGCGGTCGTCGGCACGGGCCTCGCGACCGCGGCGGGCGGCATCGCGGCGGGCTATGCGGCCTGCGCGGTGTTCACGCTGGCGGGGGTGCTGCCGTATGTGCTGCGCCACCGGGATCTCAGCCTGCCGGTGACGGACCGGCCGCCCTGGTCCTGGCGGTCGTTCGCGCGCGGCTTCTGGCTGAGCCCGCGCCGGTACCCGGACTTCGCCTGGGCCTGGCTGACCCGCTTCCTGATCAACCTCAGCAACGCGCTGGTGATCCTCTACCTCCTCTATTACCTGCGCGACCGCCTCCACCACCACGACCCCGAGCAGGGCGTGCTGATCCTGACCGCCGTGGACAGCGTGGCGCTGCTGGCCACGGTGGTCGTGGGCGGCGTCTGGTCCGACCGCGTGGGCCGCCGCAAGCCGTTCGTGCGCTGGTCGGGGGTGCTGATGGCAGTGGCCACGGCCCTGCTCGCGGTATGGCAGACCTGGCCGAGCGCGATCATCGTGGCGGCGCTGCTGGGGGTCGGGCTCGGGGTGTTCATGTCGGTCGACTTCGCGTTGATGACGGACGTGCTGCCCAAGGCCTCGGACCGCGGCAAGGACTTGGGCGTCATCAACGTGGCGAATGCCTTGCCCCAGGTGGCCGCCCCCGCGTTGGCAGCACCGATCGTGACGCAGCTAGGGGGGTACAGGGTTCTGTACGGGCTGGCGGCGGCGGTGGGTTTGGCGGGAGCGGTCCTGGTGGGCCGTATAAGAAGCGTCGACTAGGTTTCCCCAGGGGCGCGGGGCCGTATCGATGTGCGGCTCCGCCGCGTGGGCGCGACAAGCCACATCGGACCCGCAGATCACAACGCTCCGGCCTCCCGAGCCGCATAAACCGACGGATACACCGCCCGATACCCCAGCTCCCTACGAATCCGCTCCGTGGACATGATCACCAGCCACGGATCAGGATCGACCCGCTCGTACAACTCCCCCGGAATCTCCGCCCCGTTGAGCTGATGCAACTCCACCGCCGTCACCGGCGAGTCGTCGGCGATGTTGTAGACACGCCCCGAGATCCCCGGCGCGTACAGAATCCGCAGCAACCCCTGCGCCACATCCGCATGGTGCCCCATATGCAGCCGCTGGGCCGACGCCCAGTTCTTCGCCCACATCAGAGACTGGGCGAGATGCGGATCCCCCTCGCCGTAGACGAAGGGCAGCCGCCCGACGCGCACGTCCAGACCCTCCATCGCGAGCAGCCGCCGCTCGGCCTCCGCCTTGGACTCCGGGTAGGCACCCCACATCGCCCCGCCGGGCCGGCTCTCGTCATCCTCGGTGAGCGGCCGCCCCCGCCCGGTGCCGTACACGAGACCCGTGCTCACCTGCACGAACCGCCGTACCCCGGAGACCGCCGCGGCCCGCCCGAGCTCCACCGCCGCGTCCCGGTTGACGGCCCACGCCTCCTCGTCCGGCACGCCCCGGAAGGCCGCGGCGACGTTCACCACCGCGTCCGCCCCGGCGACGGCCTTGCCTAGCACCTCGGTGTCCCGCAGATCTCCTACGACGACCTCGGCGCCGAGCTCCGCGAAGGGTTCGCCGCGCGAGGCGTCCCGTACGAGGACCCGCACCTTGTCCCCCGGCCGGGACTGCGCCAGCAGCCTCGGCACGAAGCGCCGGCCGACCTGACCCGTGGTACCTGTCACCAACGTCAGCATGTTCTGCTCCTCTCGTCCCGACCAGCGTGGGACGGCCGCGCATGTACCGGGAGAGACCTCTTGATCAGGGGATCGGCAGTCCCTGGATAAGCCGGACGGGGTGCCGCACGCTGGAGGGGTGAACCGAGCCGAACTCGCCGACTTCCTGCGCCGCGGCCGCGCCCGCCTGAACCCGTCCGACGTGGGCCTGACGCCGGGCGCCCGGCGCCGTACGCCGGGTCTGCGCCGGGAGGAGGTGGCACAGCTGGCGGGGATGTCCGTGGACTACTACACCCGTCTCGAACAGTCCCGTGGCCCCCGCCCGTCCCGTCAGATGCTGACCGCGCTGGCCCGGGCGCTGCGCCTGACCGACGTGGAGCAGGACCACCTGTTCCACCTGGCCGGTGAGGAGCCCCCGCGGCGCGAGACGGGGTCGGCGCATGTCCGTCCGGGGCTGCTGCTGATCCTGGACCGGCTGCACGACACCCCGGCGCAGGTGGTCAACGACTACGGCGAGGTGCTGGCGCAGAACGCGATGGCGAAGGCGCTGGTCGGCGACGCGATGTCCCGTCCACGACGTGAGCGCAACCTGACGCGGCGCTTCTTCCTGGACCCGGCCGCGCGCACGCTGTTCCCCGAGGAGGACCTCGCCGACCACGCGCGCACCCAGGTCGCCACCCTGCGCGCGGTGACCGCGGCCCGCCCCGACGACCCGGAACCGGCCGCGCTGGTCGCCGAACTCCGGTCGGCCAGCGAGGAGTTCGCGCGCCTGTGGGACGAACACGAGGTGTCCCAGCGCAACAAGGCGACGAAACGGTTCGTGCACCCCGTCGTCGGTCTACTGGAACTCGACTGCGAGGTCATGGTCAGCCACGAACACCACCACCTCCTGGTCGTCCACACGGCCCGACCGGGCACGGAGGCGTACGAACGCCTGCAACTGCTGCGGGTGATCGGCCTGCAGGACCTGACCCCGCAGGAGGCAACCCCCTAGAACCCCAGCTTCCGCAACTGCCGAGGATCCCGCTGCCAGTCCTTCGCGACCTTCACATGGAGGTCCAGGCTGCATCAATGTGCGGCTACCGCCGCGCGGCCGGCGTACCGGACAGCACTCGCCCCCCACGGCTCACGCTGCCGACCCCATCAGCCCCGGCTGAACCCTCCACTCAGAACCCCAGCTTCCGCAACTGCCGAGGATCCCGCTGCCAGTCCTTCGCCACCTTCACATGGAGGTCCAGGCTGCATCAATGTGCGGCCACCGCCGCGCGGCCGGCGTACCGGACAGCACTCGCCCCCCACGGCTCACGCTGCCGACCCCATCAGCCCCGGCTGAACCCTCCGCTCAAAACCCCAGCTTCCGCAACTGCCGAGGATCCCGCTGCCAGTCCTTCGCGACCTTCACATGGAGGTCCAGGAAGACCGGCGTACCCAGCAGCGCCTCGATCTGCTTGCGGGACTTGATGCCGACCTCCTTCAGGCGCTTGCCCTTGGGGCCGATGATGATGCCCTTCTGGCTGGGGCGCTCGATGTAGACGAAGGCGTGGATGTCGAGGAGGGGCTTGTCGGCGGGGCGGTCCTCGCGGGGGAGCATCTCCTCGACGACCACCGCGATGGAGTGCGGGAGTTCGTCGCGGACGCCCTCAAGCGCGGCCTCGCGGATCAGTTCCGCGATCATGACCTGTTCGGGCTCGTCCGTGAGGTCGCCCTCGGGGTAGAGCGCCGGGCCCTCGGGAAGCATCGGGATCAGCAGGTCCGCCAACAGGTCGACCTGCTTGTTCGCGGTCGCCGACACCGGGACGATCTCCGCCCACTCGATGCCCAGCTCCTTGCCGAGCTGGTCGATGGCGATCAGCTGCTCGGCGAGCGTCTTCGAGTCGACGAGGTCGGTCTTCGTGACGATCGCGACCTTCGGCGACTTCTTGATCCCCGCGAGTTCCTTCGCGATGAAACGGTCACCGGGCCCGAGCTTCTCGTTCGCCGGCAGACAGAACCCGATCACGTCGACCTCGGCCCACGTGGTGCGCACGACGTCGTTCAGCCGCTCACCGAGCAGCGTGCGCGGCTTGTGGAGGCCGGGGGTGTCGACCAGGATCAGCTGGGCTTCGGGCCGGTGCACGATTCCGCGGACCGTGTGCCGCGTGGTCTGCGGCTGGTTGGCGGTGATCGCCACCTTCTGGCCGACCAGAGCGTTCGTGAGGGTGGACTTGCCCGCGTTGGGGCGGCCCACGAAGCAGGCGAAGCCGGCGCGGTGGGGTGCCTGCGACGAGGCCGACTGCTCGGATGACTGACTGCGAACGCTCATGTGCCCCATTCTCCCTGATCCACAGAGCCCCGCCGCACAGGCGCCCGAGTGCCCACGTTCCGGTGAGCTTCCCGAAACCTCCACGCAACGAAACATCACGGAAACACCGACGTGCCCAACCGGAAACGCGGGCCGGTGAACCTCTGACGAGCCCCCACCTGGTTGGAGACCTCCATGTCCCTCGCCGCCCAAGGCATCGACACCGGCGACACCGCCTGGCTGCTCGCCGCCACCGCCCTCGTCCTGCTGATGACCCCGGGCCTGGCCCTGTTCTACGGCGGCATGGTCCGCACGAAGAGCGTCCTCAACATGCTGATGATGAGCTTCGTGTCGATCGCCCTGGTGACGGTGGTGTGGCTGGCGGCCGGATATTCGCTGGCCTTCGGCGACGACGTCGGCGCAGGCCTCATCGGCGGCCTCGAGCACGCCGGCATGAGCGGCCTCGGCCCCGACAGCGTCCAGGGCACCGTGCCCACCCTCCTCTTCGCCACCTTCCAGCTCACCTTCGCGATCATCACCGCCGCGCTGATCAGCGGCGCGATCGCGGACCGGGCGAAGTTCGGGGCGTGGCTGGTGTTCGTCCCGGTCTGGGCGCTGCTCGTATACGTTCCCGTCGCCCACTGGGTGTGGGGTCCGGGCGGCTGGGTCCTGGACAAGCTCGGCGCGCTCGACTTCGCGGGTGGTCTGCCGGTCGAGATCACCTCCGGGGCCTCCGGTCTCGCCCTCGCGCTCGTCCTCGGCCCGCGTCTCGGCTTCAAGAAGGACGCGATGCGGCCGCACAACCTTCCCATGGTCGTCCTGGGCGCGGGCCTGCTCTGGTTCGGCTGGTTCGGCTTCAACGCCGGGTCGGCCCTCGGCGCCAACGGCCTCGCCGCCGCGGTCTTCCTCAACACCCTCGCCGCCGGCTGCACCGGCCTGCTCGGCTGGCTCTTCGTCGAGCAGAAGCGCGACGGCCACCCCACCACGCTCGGCGCAGCGTCCGGCGCGGTCGCGGGCCTGGTCGCGATCACCCCGTCCTGCGGCTCGGTCTCCCTCCTCGGCGCGCTCGTCGTCGGCCTCGCCGCCGGTGTCGTCTGCTCGTACGCCGTGGGCTGGAAGTTCAAGCTCGACTACGACGACTCGCTCGACGTCGTCGGCGTCCACCTGGTCGGCGGCGTCATCGGCACCCTCCTCATCGGCGTCTTCGCGGAGAAGGCGATGACCGGGGGCACCGAGGGCCTGCTGTACGGCGGCGGGCTCGGCCAGCTCGGCAAGCAGCTGGTGGCCGTGGCCGCCGTGGGGACGTACGCGTTCGCGGTGACGTACGGCATCGGGAAGCTGATCGACAAGGTGATGGGCTTCCGGGCCGACGAGGAGCACGAGCACACCGGCCTGGACCTTACGGTGCACGCCGAGACCGCATACGATCACGGCGTCCTGGGCCACGGTGCCCCGGTCGGCGCGTCCTCCGTCCCCTCCGCCCAGAAGGTCAAGACCCAGGCATGAAGCTCATCACCGCGATCGTCAAGCCGTACCGCCTCGACGAGGTCAAGACCGCGCTCCAGGAGATCGGCGTGCACGGTCTGACCGTGACCGAGGCCAGCGGCTACGGCCGTCAGCGCGGCCACACCGAGGTGTACCGCGGCGCCGAGTACCAGGTCGACCTGGTCCCCAAGGTCCGCATCGAGGTGGTCGTCGACGACGCCGACTCGGACACGGTCATCGACGCGATCGTCAAGGCCGCCCACACCGGCAAGATCGGCGACGGCAAGGTGTGGGCGCTGCCGGTGGAGACGGTCGTACGGGTCCGGACGGGCGAGCGCGGGCCGGACGCGCTCTGAGGGAGGTCTCGTGGGCGAGTGGTACGTGTTCATCGAGCGGAACACCGGGTACGGCGAAAGCAACTGGGTCCTGAAGGACAGGGTCCATGTGGAGGGCGGCCGGGAACAGGCGCTGGCCCGCGCCGAGGAGTTGAGCCTCACCTGGCCGGGAGGCCGGCGCGCCGAGGAGAACGGCCATCGCGTGTTCCGGACCGCCGAGACGAGCTGGCTGGTGGAGCTCACCGAAGAGGCCTGGCACCCGGACTGGGAAGAGCCGCGCACCTTCACCGAGTACTTCCGCCTGACCGTCGCCGAGCTCGTCGCCTCGAAGGAAACCCCTCCCGCGAAACGCCCCGCCCCGAAGAAGGGCGTCCTGCGCCGCGCCCTGGGCCGTGACTAGACGACCGGTGTCCGTGCCCGCCGCGCCCTGACGAACAGCACGGTCCCCACGGCTGCGCCCGCCCCCAGCACCACCGCGACCAGCCACGGCAAGGCGAAGAAGGACGCGCTCGCCGACTCCCGCGTGTCCTTCGCGCTGGCCGTCAACTTCACGTCCCCCCAGTCGAGTTGAGGCGAGCCCTGCCACGGCTCGGTCAGCCTCACCCGCTGCCCCGGCAACAACTCCCCCGGGATCCGGGCGAGTTCGCGGGTGAGCAGCGTACGCCCGAACAATCCCGTCGCCCGCAGCTCGACCTTCGGGTCGAGCGTCACGTTGCCGGTGTTGCGCAGGGTGTACGAGATCGTGGCACCGCTGTCCCCCAACCCCGGTACCAGCGGCTGGTGATGGCTGACGCGGACGTCCTCGACGGTGATCGCCGGGACGGTGGGCCCGCCGACACGCAGGTAGATCCGGGCGGCGACGGCCCGCTGCACGCCGAGCGCCACCGCGCCGTCGCCCTTGTCGACCCGCTCGTCAAGCGCCACCAACGCACCGGGATGGTCGCCCGGTTCGGCACCCTCGGGCACCGACAGTGTGAAGGGCACGGTGACCTTGCCGTGTGCGGGGACGGTCACCCGGGACTTCGCCGGCTTCGCCCAGGCCCCCACCCCGCGCTGCTTCTCCGCGACCGTGCGCACGGCGAAGCCGCCGTCGCGGGCGGTGTTGTAGGCGTCGGCGGCGTAGAGCCGGAAGGTCAGCGGCTCGCCGGTCTTGTTGCTGACGACCACCTTGTCGTCGATGCTCTGTCCGGGATCGGCGGAGAGGTAGAAGTAGGGCCGCGCGGCGATCCGGGAGGCGGCGGGGTACACGGACCAGCTGCCGTTGTCGGCGGCGTGCGCGGGCGCGGCGATCGCGACCAGGAACGGGCTGAAGAGGCTCAGGAGGAGGACGTACAGCTTGCGCATGGGTGCGGACCCCCCACGGGTGCGAGAAGGACGGACGGGCGGGTGCGGGCGCCCGTACGGTCAGCTGAGCGTGAGGGTGAGTACGCCGGAGTACGTGCCGACCGGCGTGAACGCCGGCACGTTCAGGGAGAGTCCGGCGTCCACGGTGAACTCACCGCCGGTGAGCGCGGAGTTAGGGGTGGACGCGAGCGTGGCCCCCGAGGATCCGACCGCGCCGGCGGAACCGGCCCGGCACGTGCTCGGGCTGCCCGCCTTGGTGGCGCAGGCGGGACTCCAGCTCAGCGCACCGGCGTCGATCTTGGCGCCGGGGCCGGTGAAGTCGGTGACCTTGCCGGTGAGGGACCAGCCGGCCGGACCGCCGCGGAAGTCCTTGACCGTCACCTTGTTGAGGTTGCCGGTCGAGGCGCCGCCCTTGCCGTAGTCCACCGCCGAGAGGCTGACGGTGTCCCCGGCCTGGGACATGGACAGGGTGCCCGCCTTCACCGTGGTGGTGACCTTCTGGCTGCCGGCGGGAACGGGCGTGTCGTCGATGACGGCGTACGCCTTGGGTCCGGCACCCTTGGCATCGCTCCACGCGGTGCCCTCGTACGCCACGACACCGGTCGTCGTCTTGTCGTTGACGACGAGCGAGCCGCTGAAGGCGCCCGAGGAGTCGGCGGTCGCGGTGGCCGTGTCCGCGGTCTGGGCGCCGCCTGCCCGCCCGGCCAGGGTGACCGTCGCGCCCGGGGTGAACTTGCTGCCGGTGACGGTGACGCTGTCACCGGGCTTCCCGGAGGCCGAACCCAGCGAGATGTCCCGCTGGTTGACCGGGTTCGCGTCCGTCGCGGTGACCGTCTCGGAGACCGGGGCGGGCGGGGTGATCACCGTGCAGGGGGTGTCGAGTTCGAGGATGTAGCTGGTGTGGATGTTGTAGTCGCCGGGCGAGAGGGTGATCGCGCCGGGTGCGGTGACCTTGAAGGTGCCGGTCATGGAGAACGACGGGAAGGCGCCGTTGCCCGGCACCGGGTCGTTCTTCTTGGGTCCCGCGACCGTCACGGCGCCGGTCTGGGCACCGCCGAGGGTGACCTTGCCGGTCGGCGTCATGATGTCGGCCGGCAGGGCGATGGCCGTGGGGTTGCTGGCGGCGGGCTTGACCACCGTGTAGGTCACGGTGACGGTGTCGCCCACCTTGGGGCTGGTGTTGTCCACGGCGACACGGGCCGTCGTGGTGCCGTCGATCGGCGGGATGCCCGCGACCGCGGGCGGGATGCAGTGCGTGGCGAAGTCCACGTCGGTGGCGGCACCGGCCGGACAGGCCAGTGCGCCGCCCGCGGTGACCGCGAGCGCGGTCGCCCCGAGAAAGGACGCCAGACGGCGTCTTCGAGTCGTCGAACCCATGGATGTGCCCCCTCCGGAAGCTCCTGAAGTCCTGTGCCGACAGGGGGCATTGATGTGTGGATTGCGTGAGAAGTCAATGGAACTGCCGCAGAAAGCTGACGAGATGTCAGTTTCTGCGGCAGCAGGGGGAGTTGCCCGGGCGATCAGTCGAACACGAAGGGTCCGGGCGACTGCGGCCCGGTCGCCGTGCAGGTGACGGTGATCCCGAAGACGACGATCTGGAGCGAACCGCCGTACGCCTCCAGGCTGTCGCCGGAGTTCACGGTGCCGCTGAGCGGACCGACGGTGACGGGGTCGCCGGCCGCGATGGCGGGGTTCTCCGTACCGGTGAAGGTGGCGGTGCCGCCGTTCGCGTCGACCAGGGTGAGGGTCGAGGTGATCGAGTCCTCGGAGAGCGCCAGCGGGGCGTTGATCGCCGAGGTGACGGTGAGGGTGGCGGCCGTACCGTCCTGGGTGGCGGTGAGGGTGGCCTCGCCGCTTCCGTAGACGCCGCAGTCCGCGTCGATGGTCGCGGTGTCCGGGGTGACGGCCAGGGCCGCGGGCGCGAACGCGAGCCCGGCGGCCGCGAGGGTGCCGACGGCCAGTGCCGCACCCGTGCCTATGCGCTTGCCTTTCATGGAATCCGGTTCCCTTCCCGTGGTGGGGACTGCCATGTGGGGATGGACGGGGGGTGCGTCCCGACGGACGGCCTGGCCTCACGGGGCGTGGTGCGGTACGCCGCGCGAGCCGGAATCTGACGGTCCGTCGGAATCTCCGGTTCCATTGATACGCGTGGGACGGGGAACGGCAAGCCGGAATTCCGGCCAAGTGTTACCGGGGGTATCAGCCGGCGGGAACGATGGTGCGCACCGTGCCGTCGATGCCCGCCACCAGCACTGGAGTCTGCGGGCCGCCCAGATCCCGCACGGCCGCCCGATCCTCCTCGGAGGCCGATTCCGCATCCGTCACCACGGCCGCCGCCTCCAGCGACTTCGCCCCGGACGCCACGGCCATCGCCACCGCCGTTCGCAACGCGCTCAGCCGCAGCGACGCCAGCTCCACGCTCCCGGCCACATACGTCCGCCCCGTCTCGTCCCGTACGGCGGCCCCCTCAGCCACCCCGTTCCGGGCCCGAGCCGAACGGGCCAGGGTGACGATCTTGCGGTCCTCGGGGTCAAGCGCAGTGTTGTCGGTCATGACAGGAGCATACGAAGCGGGGCCGGGGTGGGGTCGCCATGGGGGCACCGGGGCCTCGTCCGTCTCTCACTCGTCCGTCCCTCACGGGTCCGCTCAGGGGCGGTCCAGGCGCAGCCGCTCCGCGCGCGGCAGGCCGGCCACCACCAGGTCGTACGAGTCCTCGACGAGCTCCCGGATCATCCGGTCCGGGAGTCCGCCGTCGACGGTCACGGTGTTCCAGTGGCGCTTGTTCATGTGGTAGCCGGGGATGATCAGCCCGGGATGGTCGGCGCGCAGCCGGATCGCGTCCTCGGGGTCGCACTTGAGGTTGACCTTCAGGGGCCGCGCGTCGAGCCAGCTCAGGGCGAACATCTTCCCGAGCACCTTGAAGACCGAGACCTCCGGACTGAACGGGAAGTCCTCCACCGCCGCGTTGAACGACAGGCACAGGGCGCGCAGTTCCTCGGAGGTCACTCGGACTCCTTCTCCCTCTCGGCGGGTTCCAGCGCGGCCACCGGCTCCACCAGCACCGTCACGATCTTGTTCCGGCGCCCGGCGGCGGCCTCCGCGGTCAGCCGCAGTGCCCGCCCGTCCGGGAGGTCGACGACCGAGGACGCCCCGGCGATCGGGACCCGGCCCAGCGCCTTCGCCAGCAGCCCCCCGACGGTCTCCACGTCCTCGTCGTCGTACTCGTCGAGCCCGTACAGCTCGCCGAGGTCGGTGATGTCGAGGCGGGCGGTGACCCGGTGCCGGTCGTCGCCGAGGTCCTCCACCGGCGGGAGTTCACGGTCGTACTCGTCGGTGATCTCGCCGACGATCTCCTCGAGGATGTCCTCGATGGTGACGATGCCGGCCGTGCCGCCGTACTCGTCGATGACGACGGCGACGTGGTTGCGGTCCTGCTGCATCTCGCGCAGCAGGTCACCGGCGTTCTTGGTGTCGGGCACGAACGCGGCGGGCCGCATGGCCGTGGACACCAGCTCGGACTCGGCGTCCCGGCTGATGTGCGTCTTGCGGACCAGGTCCTTCAGATACACGATCCCGACGATGTCGTCCTCGCTCTCCCCGGTGACGGGTATGCGCGAGAACCCGGACCTGAGCGCGAGGGTCAGGGCCTGGCGGATCGTCTTGTAGCGCTCGATGACGACGAGATCGGTCCGCGGGACCATCACCTCGCGCACCAGCGTGTCGCCCAGCTCGAAGACCGAGTGCACCATCCGGCGCTCGTCGTCCTCGATCAGGGACTCCTTCTCGGCCAGGTCGACCAGCGCGCGCAGCTCCGCCTCGGAGGCGAACGGGCCGCGCCGGAAGCCCTTGCCGGGGGTGAGCGCGTTGCCGATGAGAATCAGCAACGACGGGATCGGGCCCATGATCCGGGCCAGCGGCAGCAGGATGTACGCGGCCACGGTCGCCGTGTTGAGCGGATGCTGACGTCCGATGGTCCGCGGGGACACGCCCACCGCGACATAGGACACCAGCACCATGACGCCGATGGCGACCAGCAGGGCCCGGGTGGTGCCCGGGAACTGCTGGAGACAGGCGTAGGTGACCAGGGCGGCCGCCGCCATCTCGCAGGCGACGCGTACCAGCAGCGCCACGTTGAGGTAGCGGGTCGGGTCGGCTGCGATCTGCGCGAGCTTGGCGCTGCCCCGCCGGCCGTTGCGTACGGCTTCCTCGGCGCGGAAGCTGGAGACGCGCGCGAGGCCCGCCTCCGCGCAGGCGGCGAGCCAGGCGACGACGACCAGGGCGATCGCGCCGGAGACCAGGGGCAGGCTCATGAGACGGTCGGCGCGGGGGACGGGCCGGTGAGCCCCTTCTCCTGCCGCCATCCGTCCACGATGGCCGCCTGGAGGCCGAACATCTCGGCCTTCTCGTCCGGCTCCTCGTGGTCGTAGCCGAGCAGGTGCAGCACCCCGTGGACGGTGAGGAGCTGGAGCTCCTCGTCCATGGAGTGCTGCGTCTCGGCCTCCTCGCCCTGCTTCTTGGCGACCTCGGGGCACAGCACGATGTCGCCGAGGAGGCCCTGCGGGGGCTCGTCGTCGTCCTTGCTGGGCGGCCGGAGCTCGTCCATCGGGAAGGACATGACGTCGGTGGGCCCCGGCAGGTCCATCCACTGGATGTGCAGCTGCTCCATGGCATCTTCGTCCACGACGATCACCGAGAGCTCGGAGAGCGGGTGGATGCGCATCCGCGCGAGGGCGTAGCGGGCGATGTCGAGGATCGCCTGCTCGTCGACCTCGGTTCCGGACTCGTTGTTGACGTCGATCGACATGGTGCTGGCTTGTCTACTTCCGCTTGTTCCGGCCGCCCTTGTGGGTGCCGTTCTCCGTACCGTTCTCGCTGTCGTACTTCTCGTACGCGTCGACGATACGGCCGACCAGCTTGTGCCGTACGACGTCCTGGGACGACAGGCGGGAGAAGTGCACGTCGTCGAGCCCCTCCAGGATGTCCTGCACCTGCCGCAGCCCCGACTTGGTCCCGTCGGGCAGGTCGACCTGCGTCACGTCACCGGTGATGACGATCTTCGAGTCGAAGCCGAGCCGGGTGAGGAACATCTTCATCTGCTCGGGGGAGGTGTTCTGTGCCTCGTCGAGAATGATGAAGGCGTCATTGAGGGTGTTGTGGGTCAACAGGTAGTCCTGCGTGACGTACAGCGAGTCCTCGGCCGCCACCTGGATGCAGACGGTCTCCTCCCGGCCCGCCGGCTCGATGCTGTCGATGAACCGCATCGGACGTCCGCCACCTCCAGCCGCGTGGTACTTGTCGCGCTTGCGGGCGAGACGGAAGGGTTCGATACCTTCCGGGAGTCGGATGTCGACGACGTGGGTGTCGTAGCGGTGGGCTGCCAAAGCCGTCCCCTGTTCGCGCCCTTCGGCGCGACGACGGCGCGTGTAGGCCACACCACCGAGCGACTGCACCAGAGCGATGATGTCGTCACGAAGAAGGATCGACGCGGTCGAGAACTGAACCCGGCATGTGCGGTCCTTCTGTGGGACGGGCCCGCCGTCGGAGTCGAGGAGCCCCTGGAGAACACCCAGCCGCACTTCGGCAGAGTTGTACAGGTAGTCGTCCGGGACGAACTTGGTGTGCGAGCGGGTACGCAGCAGATCCAGTTCACGCAGCACCCGCGTGACGGGATTCTCCAGCGTCACCACATCACCGGGGGACTTGATTCGATTGAGGACGTAGTCGGGTCCGCCCTTGTGCCGCACTGCGACACCGGGCAGCGCGGCCTCCAGCGCTCCGGCCAGTTCGCGATCCTCCGTCGCGAAGGAAGGGGTGGTGGAGCCCGTGAGACAACCGTCGCCCAGCAGTAGCCCGAGCGCGTACGGATCCATGGGAACCTCACGCTCGGGAAAACTGACCGGCGCCGTGAGCATCGGCAGCTCATACCGGCGAGCGTGCGCCGCTCGCAGGTTGCCGATCATCTCCTGGGTCTCCAGGACCCTCCATGGCTTGTCACGGCGCTTGTCGTCGCGTGTCCTGACCGTCCACAGGTGCTCACCGCAGGCCAGGGTCCAGGAGCCGTCCTGGGCCGTGACGCGGTAGATGTCCTTCTCACCCTGCGGGTACACGCCGAGGACGGGGGTCGGCTCACCATTGGAGCCGATGACCAGGTCACCGACTTCGAGATTCCCGATGGGGCGCCAGCCATCCGGTGTCAGAACGTTCGTGAAGAGCGGCTGGGCGCGACCACGCATATACGCCAGCGGCGCGACCTCGATCACCCCCGAAGCCATCAGCTTCGGGATCGAGTCCGGGTCCAGCATGTCGTGCAGCGCGTCGTACAGCGGGCGCAGGTAGGGGTCGATCTTCTCGTAGAGGGTGCCGGGCAGGAAGCCCAGCCGCTCCCCCGCCTCGACGGCGGGCCGGGTCAGGATGATGCGGTTGACCTGCTTGGACTGCAGGGCCTGCACCGCCTTGGCCATGGCGAGGTAGGTCTTGCCGGTACCGGCGGGGCCGATGCCGAAGACGATCGTGTGCTTGTCGATCGCGTCGACGTACCGCTTCTGGTTGAGGGTCTTGGGGCGGATGGTGCGGCCGCGCGAGGACAGGATGTTCTGTGTGAGCACCTCGGCCGGGGTCTCCTGGCCGTCGCTCGTCCCGTTCTCGCTCGCTCGCAGCATGGCGATCGAGCGTTCCACTGCGTCCTCCGTCATCGGCTGTCCGGTGCGGAGCACCAGCATCATCTCGTCGAACAGGCGCTGTACGAGGGCGACGTCCGCCGCCGCTCCGCTCGCGCTGATCTCGTTGCCCCGGACATGGATGTCGGCTGCCGGGAAGGCCTTCTCGATCACGCGCAGGAGCGAGTCGCCGGACCCCAGGACCGAGACCATGGGGTGCTGGGCGGGGACGGTGAACTGTGCTCTCGCCTGCCCCTGCGCGGGGCTGTGACCTGTGGGTGTCTGAGTCATGGGCCGGCGCTTAAGGCCTGCGGTTCCTCCTCGTCACGGCCGCACATCCGGAGGCGGCCTCGCGGTTTCAAGGGTACGACGGTGCACCGACAACGCCGTAGGGCTTTTCGGCGACCGGGGCGCCCTCGATGCAGCGGTGAGCCCTGCATGCTCCCCCCGCACCCCGGGGAAGAATGCGCTCGCTACCACGTGTGTTCGAAGATGTCGCTGTTCGGCGGCCTGGACGGCGGCGGTGGCCCCGGAGTCCGTACGGAGAAAGCGGGAAGCCCGTGCTGCTGCGTCTGCCCACCTCCCTGTCCGAGGCACAGGCGTGTCTGACCGACGGGGCGGTACCCGTCGGCGGCGCCACGCTCGTGTGGGCCGCCTGGCAGCGCGACGGCTTCCCCGAGCAGGCGGTGTCGCTGCGCGAGGTGCCGGAGGCGAACGTCCTCGGGGCCGGGGAGGTGGGGGCGGCGGTCCTGCTGCACCGGATCGACGAACGGGTGCCGGAGGTGCTGCACCGGGCCGCGGCCGGTGTCGGCACGGGGGCCGTGCGCCGGACCGCCACGGTCGGCGGGAACGTGGTGGGCAGCACCCTGCGCTGTCTGCTGCCCGCGGCCCTCGTCCTGGACGCCCGCGCGCGTGTGCTGGCGGCGGAGGGGCCCTTCGAGGCGGACCTCGCCGAACTGCTCGCGAAGAAGCCGCTGCTGCTGAGCCTGCACTGGAGCGACCCGCTGGTCAGCGGCTACCGCAAGGTGGCGGAGGCCCCGGGCGGTCCCCCGCCCCTGGTCGTCGCCACGGCCGTGCACGCGGGCGACCGCCCCGTCCTGCGCGTCGCCGTCCGCGACGGCTACGACTTCCTGACCGGGAGCGTCCCCTGCGACACGGGCCGGGACAGCGTGCTCGACGCCTTGGGCGCCACGGCGCTGGGGGCACTGCCGGCCGAGGCCCGCGAGGTGGTCCGGGAACAGGTGGTGTCGGTGCTGGACCGAGCCGCCGAACACTGAGGGACGGACCCGCCGCCGGGGCCCCCGGAGGACGGACCCGCCCCGGCTCGACGTGCCGTGGGACGGGCGGCGAGGCGGCGCCCCCGCCCGCCCTCGTGCCTCACGTCGACCTGCCGAACCCGATCGTCGGGACCGCTCGGCGCAGGGGCCAGCCCGGTGCCTCCTCCTCCGGGACCAGGTCCGCGAGGAAGGCGTACCGGCGCAGCGCCGTCGGGTCCTGGGTGGCGACCGAGTGGACCTTGCGCCACCAGGCGCCGATCTCGGACCAGCCCGGCGCGGACAGGGAGCCGCCGAACTCCTGGACGGAGAGCGCGGCGGTCAGGCCGGCGAAGGCGAGCCGGTCCGCGAGCGGCCAGCCCGCGAGGGTGCCGGTGACGAAGCCGGCCACGAAGACGTCCCCGGCGCCGGTCGGGTCGAGCGCCTCGACCTCGATCGCGGGAACCTCGGCGGCCTCCCCGGTACGCCGGTCCACCGCGTACGCGCCCTCCGCGCCGAGGGTGACCACGGCGAGCGGCACATGCTCGGTGAGCGCGTGCGCGGCCGCGCGGGGGCAGGTGGTGCCGGTGTAGCGCATGGCCTCCTCGGCGTTCGGCAGGAAGGCTTCGCAGTGTTCGAGGTCGGCGAGGCCCGCCAGGTCCCACGTCCCGGTCTCGTCCCAGCCGACGTCGGCGAAGACGCAGGTGCCCTCGCGTGCCGCCTGGGCGATCCAGGGGGCGCGCTTGCCCGGTTCCAGCGACGCCACGGCCGCACGCGCGCGTGGGGGGAAGTCCGGCGCCGGCTCCTCGGGGGGCGGCTCGTGGCCGTGGGAGACCATGGTGCGCTCGCCCTCGTACGCCATGGACACGGTGACCGGGGAGTGCCAGCCGGGAACCCGGCGCGACGGGGAGAGGTCGATGCCCTCGCCCTGCTCCAGGGCGTCCCAGCAGTACTCGCCGTAGTGGTCGTCGCCGAAGGCCGCGGCCAGGGAGGTGCGCAGCCCGAGGCGGGACAGGGCCGTCGCCATGTTGGCCACGCCGCCGGGGCTCGACCCCATCCCGCGTGCCCAGGACTCGGTTCCGCGCACGGGGGCGGAGCCGAGCCCGGTGAAGATGATGTCGAGGAAGACGGTGCCCGTGAGATAGACGTCCCAGGGCGGATCGCCGGGTCTGCGCACGGCGGCCAGGGGATCGACCTGGGCCTGGCGCTGCCCGGCTTTCCCGTTGTACGACGGTCCCTTCCCGTTGGACGCGATCACGGTGAGCTCCCTGCGCGTGGTGCCGATCAGGCCAGTCTGCACCACGGGACCGCCAAGGAGCCGCCGCCCGCCTCCCGACCCGCCCGCCACGGAGGCGGAGTCTCCTGGATCGGGTCCGTCCTACCAGCGAGGCACAGCCGGTGTGACCCACTCCGGTTCGGCGACCCGCATGGCGGCGGCGTCGTCCCGTTCCCGCAGTGAACCGTCGTCATCCAGCCACCGCCGGTGCAGGAACTCCACCTTCTCCCGGTCGAGCTCGACCCCGAGTCCGGGCGCGTCGGACACGGCGACCTTGCCGTCCGAGAAGGCGAGCCGCTCGGTCAGCACGTCCTCCGACTGCCACGGGTAGTGCGAGTCGCAGGCGTGGTGGAGGTTCGGCACGGTGGATGCCACGTGCGTCATCGCGGCCAGCGAGATACCCAGGTGCGTGTTGGAGTGCATGGACACTCCCACGCCGAACGTCCGGCAGATCGCGGCGAGTTGCTGGGTGTTCCGCAGGCCGCCCCAGTAGTGGTGGTCCGAGAGCACCACCTGGACCGCGTCCCGGGCAAACGCCTCCTTGATCTCCGCGAAGGTCGTCACACACATGTTGGTGGCCAGTGGGACGTCGGTGCCCGCGGACACCTCCGCCATCGCCGCGGTACCGAGCGCGGGATCCTCCAGGTACTCCAGGACGTCCCCGAGCTCCTCGGCCACCCTCAGTGAAGTGGCCACGCTCCAGGCGCCGTTGGGGTCGAGGCGCAGGGGGTGGCCGGGAAACGCCTCGGCGAGTGCCCTGACCGCCGCGATCTCCTCGTCCGGCGGAAACACCCCGCCCTTGAGCTTGAAGGACGTGAAGCCGTACCGCTCGGTGAACAACCGGGCCTGCTCCACCACCCCCGCGGGATCGACGGCCGCCCCCGAGTCGTCCTTCTCGGAGACAACGCCCTCCGGGTGAGAGGCCCACTTGTAGAACAGATACGCGCTGTACTCCACGGCATCCCGCACCTTGCCCCCGAGCAGCGCGTGCACAGGCAGCCCAAGGGCCTTGCCCAGTGCGTCGAGACAGGCGACCTCGAAGCCGGAGACGACGGACAACCGCAGTTTGTCGGCGGTCTGCACCCCCCGCAGCCCGCCGACGTCGACCTGTCCGGAGACCCGGGAGGAGTCGACAGCCACCTGGTCGGCGACCGTGAACAGCCCGTTGAGGTCCCCGACCTGACGTCCGATCAGTTTCGCCGCGAACGGCCGGGCCAGTTCCAGGTACTTCGTGTCGCCGTAGGTCTCGCCGACCCCGGTGACCCCGTCGGCGGTCTCGACCTCGACGATCAGCCGGGGCGTGTACGGCTGGTGGACGCCCTGCGTGTTCAGCAGCGGCGGATCGGCGACGAGGATCGGTGTGAGGCGGACGTCGGTGATCGTGAGGTTCACAGCTCGGCTCCTACGAGGTCGAGTCCGGTGGCGAGCAGCTGCCGGAGGTCCGCGAGGTCGGCCGCCGAGGGGTCGGTGAGCGGCGCGCGCACCGGTCCGACCGGGCGCCCCCGCAGCCGTGCGGCCGCCTTGACCAGCGACACGGCGTACCCGGGCACGCGGTCGCGGAGCTCGACGAGCGGGACGTAGAAGTCGCGCAGCAGTTTCTCGACCGTGCCGTCGCCCTCGTCACCGGCGCGCAGGGCGCTGAAGAAGGCGTCGGCGATCTCGGGGGCGAAGGCGTGCACGGCGGAGGAGTAGGCGGGGACGCCGACGGTGGCGTAGGCGCGGGCCTGGATCTCGGCGGTGGAGGCGCCGTTGAAGAACAGGAAGCCCTCGGGCGCGGCGAGGGTGAGGCGCTGGAGCCGGTCGAGGTCGCTGTGCCCGTCCTTGAGGCCGATGACGCCGGGGATCTCGGTGATACGCCTGAACGCGCTCGCGCCGAAGGCGACTTGGCCGCGCTGGTAGGCGATGAGCGGCAGCCGGGTGCGCGCCGCGATCTGCTCCAGCTGGGCGACGAGACCGTCCTGCGGGGCGGCGACGAGATAGTGCGGGAGGACCAGCAGCGCGTCCGCTCCCGCTTCCTCGGCGATCCGGGCGAACCGGACGGCCTGCGCCCAGCCGTAGCCGATCCCGGCGACGACGGGCACGCGTCCGCCGGCCTCCTCGACCGCGATGGTGACGACCTGCCGGTACTCGTCCTCGTCCAGGGAGAAGAACTCTCCGGTGCCGCAGGCGGGGAAGACCGCGCCGGGTCCGGTGGCGATCTGGGCGGCGAGGTGGGCGCGCAGGCCGTCCGGGTCGAGGGTGCCGTCGTCGTGGAAGCTCGTGAGGGGGAACGACAGCACGCCGCGTGCCATGCCGTCCCGCAGTCGTCGGGCCGTGTCCGGGTCGGGGGTCACCCTCACTCATCTCCCTATGTAGACGTAATCTACGTATGAAGATGAAGGTTAGGTAGGCGAACAGCGTCCGGTCAATGGGTCGGCGCGAGGTTTGATGGGACGATTACGATCGGCGCATGTCAGAGACAGGGGGCGAACGCCCGGAGACCGTTGGCGTCCGCGAGGTGAAGTCGGCGGCCCGCACGGTCGAACTCCTCGAACTGCTGGCCGCGCGCGGCGACCGCCCGGCACGGCTCCAGGAGCTCGCGGACGAGCTGGAGGTGCCGCGCAGCTCGATGTACGCGCTGCTCCAGACCCTGATCTCGCGCGGCTGGGTCCGCACCGACATCACCGGCTCGCTCTACGGCATCGGCATCCACGCCCTGCTCACCGGCACCAGCTACCTGGACTCCGACCCGCGCGTGCGGATCGTACGGCCGTATCTCGACGAGGCGTCCGAGGCGCTGGGCGAGACGATCCACCTGGGCCGGCTCGACGGCCGGGACGTGGCCTATCTGGCGACCCGCGAGTCGCACGAGTACCTGCGGACCATCAGCAGGGTCGGCCGCCGGCTGCCCGCGCACGCCGGCGCGCTGGGCAAGGCGCTGCTGGCCGAGCGGCCGGACGAACGGCTCCCCGAGGGACCGTACGAGGCGCTCACCCCGAACTCCCACACCACCCGCGCGTCCCTGCTGGCCGACCTCGCCGGGGTCCGCGCCCGCGGCTACTCGATCGACCGCGAGGAGGGCGTCCCCGGCATCGTCGGCTTCGGCTTCGCGCTGCGCTACGACTCCCCCGCCCAGGACGCCATCAGCTGCTCGGTCCCCCTCGCCCGCCTCACACCGGAGCACGAACAGCAGATCGTCGCGGTGATGCGGGAGATCAGAGGCAAGATCGAGGCGACCGCGCCGAGCGCGGGAGGCGCTCCCAGCTGGCGTTAGGCGCGCCGGAAAGCCGCTCGTCTACCCGGCAGTTCCCTCCCGAAACAGAACGTGTCCCAGATCACGCCACCCGGGCTGTCTCCGCAACCGCGTGCTTGATACAAATTCCCTCGCGCGTTCCTGTCCGTCGACGGCCTGCGCCCCACCCCCTTTTTGAGCCGCTTCTTTCGCATGCCCTGGGAACGCCCGTGTTCGCCCGTCGCTCCACCCTGCCCTGGCCCCTCATTGCCCTTTTCACGGCCGGGTACCTCGCCCCCTACCTCCTCCCCACCACGGTCGGCAGACTCGACTCGGGGCTTCCGCTCACCGCCACCGAGGCGGGCGCCGTCGGCAGCGCGCTGCTGCTGAGTTCGGCGGCGGCAGGTTTCCTGCTCGCCTCCCGCGTCGACCGCGTCGGCCCCCGCACCCTCGCCCGCGTCGGCCTCACCCTCGCCGTCCTCGGCTACGGCGGCGCCGCCCTCGCCCACGCCGTCCCCGCGGTCGTCGTGGGCGCCCTGATCGGCGGCTTCGGATCCGGTACGTCGACGGCGGTCGCCGCCACCGGCATCGCCGCCCAGCCCGACCCGCACCGCACCACCACGGTCGGCCTCCTCGGCGTCTCCGCCCTCGCGGGCGCCGTCTACCTGACCGTCCCGCACCTGGGCCCCGGCCACGGCCGGCCCCTCGCGGCGATCGCCCTCACCGCGCTGGCGGTCTGGCCCCTGACCGGCCGCCTCCCGCTCGCCACGGCCCCCACCCGAAGCCGGGAGACGGGCACCCCGCTCCCCCACCGCCGCGCCGGCCTCCTCCTCGCCGCCACCCTGCTCTGCTGGTCCCTCGCCCAGAACGCCCTCTGGGGCGTCAGCGGCCGCATCGGCCTCACCCAGGCCCACCTCTCCGAGGCGACGGTCGGCGCGGTCTTCGCGATCGCGCTCGGCGCGGGCCTGCTGGGCGTCGTCGGCGCGGGCGCCCTCGGCCCGCGCCTCGGCCGCGCGCTCCCCATCGGCGGCGGCACGGTCCTCATCGCGGCCTGCATCACCCTCAGCGCCTCGGCCACCGACCTGACGTCCTTCGCGACCGGCGAGATCGCCTGGAACACCCTGTACCCGATCGTCCTGTCCTACGTCATCGGCCTGGCCGCCTCCCTGGACCCCCGCGGCCGCTGGGCGGTCCTGGTCGGCTCGGCGTCCTCACTGGGCACGGCAGCGGGACCGCTGACCGGCAGCCTCCTCGCCTCCCAGGCCGGCTTCCCGGTGATGGGCACGGTCCTGGCGGCGGGCCTGCTGCTGATCGCCGTACCGATGGCTGCGGTGGCGATGGGCGCGGGCAGGCGTCAGCTGCCGGTGGTGGAGATTCCGGTGGAGACCACCCAGGCCTACGACAAAGCAACGGCCGCGTGAGTGCTTTTGGCTTTCAGGGGCGCGGGGCTGTGTCGATTTGCGGCTCCGCCGCGTGGGCGCGACAAGCCCCCTCGCACCCGCATCCGACAACGCACGTCAGAACTCGTACGCGTCAACCTCCGCAAGATACCGAGCCCGCAGCCCCTCATCGTGCTCCAAGAAGGACGCCAGGAAGGAGTTGCGGGCCAACTCCCGCAACCGCTCCTCCCCCAGGCCCAGCGCCACGCGCACCGCGTCGAAGTTGTCCCCCGCATACCCCCCGAAATAAGCGGGATCGTCGGAGTTCACCGTGCACATCAGCCCGGCGTCCAGCATCGCGGGCAACGGATGGTCACCGAGCACGTCGACCGTCCGCAGCCGCACGTTGGACAGCGGGCACAGGGTCAGCGGCACCCGGTCCCGCACAAGGCGGGCCACCAGCTCCGGCGACTCCACACACCGCAGCCCGTGGTCGATCCGCTCCACACCCAGCACGTCCAGCGCCTCGACGATGTACTCCGGCGGCCCCTCCTCCCCGGCGTGCGCCACCCTCCGCAGCCCCAGCGAGGCAGCGGCCTCGTACACCTCGCGGAACTTCACCGGCGGATGCCCCACCTCGGCGGAGTCGAGCCCGACCCCGACGATCCGGTCGAGATACGGCTTGGCGGCCTCAAGGGTCTCCAGGGCCGACTCGGCGGACTCGTCCCGCAGGAAGCACATGATCAGCTGCGTGGAGACACCGTGGTTCTCCCGGCTGCTGCCCAGCGCCCGCCACAGCCCCTCGACGACGGTCCCCATTCCCACGCCCCGGGCGAGATGCGCCTGCGGGTCGAAGAAGATCTCCGCGTGCCGTACCCCCTGGGCTGCGGCCCGGGCGAGATAGGCGTTCGCCAGGTCCTCGAAGTCCCGCTCGGTGCGCAGGACGGCCATGAGCTCGTAGTACAGGTTCAGAAAGGACTGGAGGTCCTCGAAGTCGTACGCCTTGCGGAGCCCGTCGGTGGAGGCGTACGGCAGCTCGACGCCGTTGCGCGCGGCCAGCTCGAACGCCAGCTCCGGCTCCAGGGTGCCTTCGATGTGCAGGTGCAGTTCAGCTTTGGGGAGGGACATCAAAGCATCGTACGGCCGCTTTATCGCCGTTTCGGAACCGGGACCCGCAGGAGGTCGTGGGCCACGGTCAGCTCACCCTCGTACCCGGCGGCCCGCGCCTGCCGTTCGAACTCCTCCGGTTCGGAGTAGCGCTGGCTGAAGTGCGTGAGCACGAGATGCCGTACGCCGGCGTCCCGGGCGACCCTCGCGGCCTGACCTGCGGTCAGATGGCCGTGTTCCACGGCGAGTTGCTCGTCCTCGTCGAGGAAGGTCGATTCGATGACGAGCAGGTCGACGCCGTCCGCGAGGGCGTGGACGCCGTCGCACAGGCGGGTGTCCATGACGAACGCGAACCGCTGGCCGCGGCGGACCTCGCTGACGTCGTCGAGGGTGACGCCGTTCAGTGAGCCTTCTCTCTGGATCCGTCCGACGTCGGGTCCCTTGATGCCGTGCGCGGCGAGGCGGTCGGGGAGCATACGGCGGCCGTCGGGTTCCGTGAGGCGGTAGCCGTAGGACTCGACGGGGTGCGACAGCTTGCGCGCCTCCAGCGTGTAGCCGCCGGTCCGCGCGAGCACCCCGTCGGCCGCGACCGGTGCCTCGGTGAGCCGGACCGTCTCCCGGTACGCCGTCGCGTACCGCAGGCGGTCGAAGAAGCGCTGCCCCGACTTCGGGTAGTGCGCGGTGACCTCGTGCGGGACCCGGTCGAGGTTGATGCGCTGGATCACGCCCGCGAGGCCGAGGGAGTGGTCGCCGTGGAAGTGGGTGACACAGATCCGGTTGAGGTCGTGCGCGGCGACCCCGGCACGCAGCATCTGGCGCTGGGTGCCCTCGCCGGGGTCGAAGAGGATGCCCTCGCCGTCCCAGCGCAGCAGGTAGCCGTTGTGGTTGCGGTGCCTTGTGGGGACCTGGCTGGCGGTGCCGAGGACGACCAACTCACGTACGGACACGGGGAGTTACCCGGGGGGCCACTGGAGGCCGCGGCCGCCGATCACATGGGCGTGGGCGTGCCAGACGGTCTGGCCGGCGCCGCTGCCGGTGTTGAAGACGGTGCGGTAGCTCTCCAGCTTCTCCTGCTCGGCGACGGCCCGGGTCTCCCGGAGGACGTCCGCGGCGAGCTCCGGGGCCTCGGCGGCGAGGGCGGCGGCGTTCTCGTGGTGCGCCTTGGGGATCACGAGGACGTGGGTGGGGGCCTGGGGGTTGATGTCCCGGAAGGCGACGGTCGTCTCGGATTCCCGCACGATCGTCGCCGGGATCTGACCCGCCACGATCTTGCAGAACAGGCAGTCGTCCTGGGGTTCCCCTGGCATGTGGTTCCTTCCGTCGAGGTCCTGAGGCATCTTAACGAGGCAGCGTCGGCGGAACCTTCGCCGGAGCGCTCTCCAGCGTCTCCAGCGCGATCCGCACCGCCTCGTCCAGCTGGGCGTCCCTCCCCGCCGCGTAGTCCTGCGGCCGCTGTACGACCTCCACGTCCGGGTCGACGCCGTGGTTCTCGACGCCCCACTCGTACCCCTCCAGCCAGAACGCGTACTTCGGCTGGGTGATCAGCGTGCCGTCGACCAGCCGGTACCGGCTGTCGATCCCGATGACCCCGCCCCAGGTGCGCGTCCCGATGACCGGGCCGATACCCAGGGCCTTGATCGCCGCGTTGACGATGTCGCCGTCCGAGCCGGAGAACTCGTTGGCCACGGCGACGACGGGCCCGCGCGGCGCGTCCCTCGGGTAGCTGTAGGCGCGCATTCCGCGCGGCAGCGCCCAGCCGACGATCTTGCGGGCCAGTTTCTCGACGACCAGCTGGGAGGTGTGTCCGCCGCGGTTCTCGCGGACGTCGACCACCAGGCCCTCGCGGGCCACCTCGACACGCAGGTCGCGGTGGATCTGGGCCCAGCCCGGGGCCTGCATGTCCGGGATGTGGAGATAGCCGAGGCGCCCGCCGGACTTCTCGTGGACGTAGGCGCGGCGGTCGGCGACCCAGGCGTGGTAGCGCAGGGGCTCCTCGTCGGAGACGGGTACGACCACGGCGTGCCGGAGGTCGCCGCCGCCGGACGGGGAGATGGTGAGCTCGACCGGCCGGCCCGCGGTGCCGACGAGGAGGGGGCCGGGGCCGGTGACCGGGTCGACCGGGCGGCCGCCCACCGCGACGATCGCGTCCCCGGCACGGACCGCCACGCCGGGTGCGGCGAGCGGGGAGCGGGCGTGGGGGTCGGAGGTCTCGGTCGGCAGGATGCGGTCGATGCGCCACTGGGCCGATCCCTGGGGGCCGTCGTCGTGGCGGGAGATGTCGGCGCCGAGCAGGCCCTGCCGGGGTCCGTGGCCGTGGCCGCCGCGGGGGGTGACGTAGGCGTGGGAGGTGCCGAGTTCGCCGTGCACCTCCCACAGGAGGTCGACGAGGTCGTCGTGGGTGGCGAGGCGGTCAAGGACCGGGCGGTAGCGGTCGAGGACGCCGTTCCAGTCGACGCCGCTCATGTCGGGGCGCCAGAAGTGGTCCCGCATGATGCGGCCCGTCTCCTCGTACATCTGGCGCCACTCGGCCGAGGGGTCGACGGTCTGCCGGATGCGGCCGAGGTCGACGGAGATGTTGGTGTCGCTGTCGTCGTCGTTCGAGGCGCGGCGGTCGCTCGGTACGACCTTCAGACGGCCGTCGGTCCACAGCAGGACCCGCTTGCCGTCGCCGCTGACGGCGAAGTGGTCGGCGTCGGCGGCGAGGTGTTCGAGGCGCTGCTGGGCGAGGTCGTAGCGCTGGAGGTCGGTCTTGGGGTCGGGGTCGTCGGGGGTGGCCCGGGAGGAGCCGAGGACACCCTGGACGGGGTGGCGCAGCCACAGCACGCCGTCCTTGGCCGCGCGGAGGTTGGAGTAGCGGCCGGCCTCCACCGGGAAGGGCACGATCCGGTCGGCGAGCCCTTCGAGGTCGATGCGGGTGGCCGGGGTGCCCTCGCTGTCGGGGGTCTCGTCCTTGTCGGGGGCCTCGAAGGGCCGGCCGTGGCGCTGCGGGCCGAAGGGGGACGGGGTGGTCGCGGCCAGGGTGATCAGGTGCGGACGGTCGCCGACCACGAACGCGAGGTCGAAGACGTGCTCGTCGTAGACCGGGTCGAAGGAGCGGTTGGAGAGGAAGGCCAAGTGCTTGCCGTCGAGGGTGAAGGCGGGGGCGTAGTCCTGGAAGCGCAGCGGGGTCGCCTCGGTGACCGACAGGTCGGTGGTGTTGGCGAGGCGGAGCTGGCAGAGCGGGGCGGGGCCGGGGTGCGACCAGGCGAGCCAGGCCGAGTCGGGCGAGAAGGTCAGTCCCCGTACGTCGCCGTCCTCGCTGCGGTCGACCTCGCGGACCTCGCCGGTCTCCCGCTCGACGAGCAGCACGCGGCCGTCGTGCGCGGCGACGGCGGCCTTGCTGCCGTCGGGGGCCATGGCGAGTCCGAGGACCCGGCCGAGCTGTCCGGCGGCGAGGCGGCGCGGGGTGGCGCCGGGGGCGAGTCCGGTGGCGGGCGCGAACTCCAGGGCGTCGTCGCCCTCCGCGTCCGTCACCCACACCACCCACTCCTCGCCCTCGGTGCGGAAGGTGCGCGGCAGCCGGGCCCGGACGCCGGGTTCGGCGGCGAGGACGCGGGCCGGGCCCGAACGGTGGGTGACCCAGTGCACGGCGCCGCGCACGGCGACCGCGCTGCCGCGCGCGGTGTGGTCGGGGGCGGCCGAGCCGAACCAGCGGGAGGCGTCCACCGGGAACGGCTGCCGGTCGGCGCGCTGTCCGCCGAGCCGGACCTCCAGCCGGCGCGGTTCGGCGCCGTCGAGGTCGTCGAGGATCCACAGCTCACCGGCGGAGGTGTAGACGACCCGGGTGCCGTCGCCGGAGGCGTGCCGGGCGTAGTAGCCGTCGAGGGGGGTGTGCCGGCGCAGGTCCGAGCCGTCGGCGAGGGAGGAGTAGACGGCGCCGGTGCCCTCGTGGTCGGAGAGGAAGGCGATCCGGTCGCCCGCCCACACGGGGTACTCCAGGTTTCCGTCCACCTCCTCATGCAGCCGTACGAACTCGCCGTCGCCCTCGCGGTCGATCCACAGCTTGCCCGCCGTGCCGCCCCGGTACCGCTTCCACCAGGCGGCCTCCCGGCCCATGGGCGCGGACAGCAGCACGGTCGCCGGGCCGTGGGCGACATCGCCGACGGGGCCGTACGGCAGGACGGTGCCGGGACCGCCGTCGAGCGGGACGGTCCGTGCCCAGCTGCGGCGCAGGCTGGCCTGGCCGTGGGTGGTGATGGCGAGGACCTCGCCGTCCGGGGTCCAGCCGCGCACCTGGGTGCGCGCGCTGCCCCAGTGGGTCAGCCTTCTGCCCGGCCCGCCGTCGACCGGGGCGATGTGCACCTCGGGGGCGCCGTCGCGGGCGGAGGTCCAGGCGACGGTGGTGCCGTCGGGCGAGATGCGGGGGTGGGTGACCGGGACGTTGTCCGCGCTGACCCGCCAGGCGCGCCCGCCGTCGAGCGGCGCGAGCCACACGTCGTCCTCGGCGGTGAAGGCCACCAACTCGCCCCGCAGGTGCGGAAACCGGAGATATGCAGACGTCACAGGCTGTGTCACCCGATCACCCTACGCACGGCCGGTCCCCGCGCACAGGGGTTTCGATCACTTGCCGTCGGGCCAGCACTGCGGGTCGTTCTGGCACCAGATGGTCTTCGTGACGGTCACGGTGACGGTGGGTCCGGGCTGACGGGGGTTGTTGACCGGCGGGGTGGGGGTGGCGTTGCAGTCGCCGAGCCCCTCCACGTGGAACCACTGCCTGCCGCCCACGGTGGCGGTGAGGTCCCCGCGCACACAGGCGCCGCTGACGGTCCGGGTCACCTTGCCCTTGACGGTGATGTCCTTGCCGTCCCGCGTCTTGCCGTCGCAGTCGACGGTGGCCACGGTGTTGACGCTGGCGCTCGGTGTCCGGTCGCCGTTGTCGTACGAGGCCGTGCAGGTCAGCCAACTCACGTCGGCCTTCTGCCGGTTCAGCTCCTTGGTGACCAGCTGGTCGGTGGTGTAGGCGACGGTCGCGGAGCTGACCGCGCCGGTCGGATCGCAGGCGGCGACCCCGCCCACGGCCAGTACGACACCCCCGACCACACCCGCCACTCGCACCCCGCGCGGCCGACGCCAGTTCCGCCTCAACGCCACCATGGAGGGCAGCCTGCCACTGTCCCGCCCGGGACGGTAGGGCGCATACGGCCACCTGTGCGCCGGTCGGGCTACGGTGGGCGGATGCGCAAGGACCGTGCGGTGAGAACGCTCGTCGTGGACGCGCGGACGACGTACCTGTGGAGCGTCCGGCACAAGCACCGGGACGGCGATGTCTGCCGCGATGTGCTCCACCTGGTCCTCGACGGGGTCCGCACCCGGGTCGTCTTCCGGGAGGGCGAGCGAGGGGGCGTCTCCGGCGGCTACTCGTACGTGGGCTGCGTGTCGACCGGCCCCGGGAAGCTGCTCAACCTCAACGAACCCGGTGTCGTACGCCGACTGATCGACGAGGCGACGGACCGCGGACTCCTGCCCGGTGCGGCCGAGTTGGACGGCTGGGACCTGTTCGACGCGGTGCTCAGCCGCGCAGCAGCAGCCACTCCTGGAGTTCCACCAGGTTGCCCTCCGGGTCCTTGAGGTGGGCGACGCGCATGCGGTCCGTCATGGGGGACGGGCCGTGCAGCAGAGTGGCTCCGCGGGACACGATCTGCTCGCAGTAGGTGTCCAGGTCGTCGACGCGCAGCACGACCAGGGAGCGGTGGCCGGTGGCCGTGTCGCCCAGCTCGCCGAGGACCTCCGCCATCATCGACCGGTCCTGGAGAGCGATGCCCGCCGAGCCCGTGGCCGCGCTGAACTTCTCGTACGGGCCGCCCGTCGCCCCCGACTGGGGCTTGAGGCCGAGGACCTCGGCGTAGAAGCGGTAACAGGCGGCGAAGTCGGTGACGAGCAGGCGTACTTGGGCGAGTTCCACAGCCGTCCTCACAGGGGTCAGGACCAGCGGCCGGTGCGGCCGAGGAGCAGGGCGGTCGCCGCGGTTCCGGCGGTCGACGTACGCAGCACGGTAGGCCCGAGGACGTAGGCCCGCGCACCGGCCTCCTCGAAGAGCGCCAACTCGTCCTTGGCGACGCCTCCTTCGGGTCCCACGACCAGCACGATCTCACCCTCGTCGGGGAGTTCGGCGGTGGCCAGCGGCGCGCTGCCGCGTTCGAAGTCGGAGTGGAGCACGGCGGCGAAGTCGGCTTTGGCGAGAAGTGCGGCAACCTGCTTGGTGCTTGCCGCGTCCGCGATCTCCGGGAATCGGATCCGGCGGGACTGCTTGCCGGCCTCGCGGGCGGTGGCCCGCCACTTGCCGAGCGCCTTCAGACCGCGGTCGCCCCTCCACTGGGTGATGCAACGGGCCGCCTGCCAGGGCACGATGGCGTCGACACCGACCTCGGTCATGGTCTCGACGGCGAGTTCACCGCGGTCGCCCTTGGGGAGGGCCTGGACGACGGTGATGCGGGGCTGTACGTCAGGTGCCTCGTTCACCGAGTCCAGCTGGACGATCAGCCGGTCCTTGCCCTCGGTGCCGAGCACCACGCAGTCGGCCCAGTGCCCGGCGCCGTCGGTGAGGATGACGTCCTCGCCGGGCTGGAGCCGCTTCACGGAGACGGCGTGGCGGCCTTCGGGGCCGTCGAGGACGTACCGTCCGCCGTCACCCGCGTCGAAGTGGTCGACCACGAACACCGGTGCGGTCATCGCAGGTCCCCCTTGCCCGACAACGCTGTCCTGGCGGCGTCGAGTTCGGCCGCGAGTATCTCCACGAGCTGCCCGGCGGGCACCTCGCGTGCCATCCGGTGGCCCTGGCCCGCCCACAGCGCCATGCCCTGGGCGTCCTTCGCCTTGGCGGCGGCCTTGCGGAGCGGGGCAGTGAGGTGGTGGACCTCGGGGTAGGCGGCCGGGGCGTACGGGCCGTGCTCGCGCAGGAAGCGGTTGACCAGGCCACGGGCCGGCCTGCCGGAGAAGGCGCGGGTCAACTCGGTGCGGACGTAGAGGGGGTTGGTCAGCGCCTGCTTGTGCACGTCGTGGGCGCCGGACTCGTGGGTGGCGAGGAACGCCGTGCCCAGCTGGGCCGCGCTCGCACCGGCGGCCAGGACGGCGGCGATCTGGCTGCCGCGCATGATGCCGCCGGCGGCGACGATCGGGATGGTGACCGTCTCCCGGATCTGGGCGACCAGGGACAGCAGCCCGAGCCCGGAGCCGTCCTGCTCGGGGAGGTCGCGGTGGGTGCCCTGGTGACCGCCGGCCTCGACGCCCTGCGCGATGACCGCGTCGGCGCCCGCGTACTGCACGGCGAGGGCCTCTTCGGGGGTGGTCGCGGTGACGAGGGTGAAGGTCCCGGCGCGGCGCAGCGACTCCAGGGCGTCGCTGCTCGGGACGCCGAAGTGGAAGGAGGCCACCGGCACGGGGTTGTCGAGGAGGACGGCGAGCTTGGCGTCGTAGCCGTCGTCACGTCCGCTGTCGCGGTCGCCGAGCTCGGTGTCGTACCAGGTGGCCTCGCCGGCCAGCTGGTGGGCGTAGACCTCGACGGCGGCGGGGTCGGCGTACTCCGGCTGCGGCAGGAAGAGGTTGACGCCGAAGGGCCGCCCTGTCAGCCCGCGCAGCTGCTTGATCTCCTGGTACATCCCGTCGGCCGTCTTGTACCCGGCGGCCAGGAATCCGAGCCCACCCGCGTCGGACACGGCGGCGGCGAGCCGCGGCACGGAGACGCCGCCCGCCATGGGGGCCTGCACGATCGGATGAGGGAAGAGATCGGTCAGTGCGGAGGACATGACCGCATGTTGTCACGTCCTCCGGACAAGTCCGAATCCAACCTTCACCCGGCTCGGGTACGACCGTCGCACCGCTCAGGTACGCCCGTTGAACGCATCCTTCAACCGCGAGAACAACCCCTGCTGCCCAGGCTGGAACTGCCCCGTGGGCCGTTCCTCGCCGCGCAGCTTGGCCAGTTCGCGGAGCAGGCGCTCCTGCTCGGGGTCAAGCTTCGTCGGGGTCTGGACCTCGACGTGGACGATGAGGTCGCCCCGGCCGCCGCCGCGCAGGTGGGTGACGCCCCGGCTGTGCAGCGGGATCGACTGGCCGGACTGGGTACCGGGCCGGATGTCGACCTCCTCCATGCCGTCCAGCGTCTCCAGCGGCACCTTGGTGCCCAGGGACGCCGCCGTCATCGGGAGCGTGACCGTGCAGTGCAGGTCGTCGCCGCGCCGCTGGAACTGCGAGTGCGGGAGTTCGTGGATCTCGACGTAGAGGTCACCGGCGGGACCGCCACCGGGACCGACCTCGCCCTCACCCGCGAGCTGGATCCGGGTGCCGTTGTCCACACCGGCCGGGATCTTCACGGTGAGCGTGCGCCGCGAGCGGACCCGGCCGTCGCCGGCGCACTCCGGGCACGGGGTCGGGACGACGGTGCCGAAGCCCTGGCACTGCGGGCACGGGCGGGACGTCATGACCTGGCCCAGGAAGGACCGGGTCACCTGCGACACCTCACCGCGGCCGCGGCACATGTCACACGTCTGCGCCGAGGTCCCCGGCGCCGCGCCCTCACCGCTGCAGGTGGTGCAGACGATCGCCGTGTCGACCTGGATGTCCTTCGTGGTGCCGAAGGCCGCCTCGTCGAGCTCGATCTCCAGGCGGATCATCGCGTCCTGGCCGCGCCGGGTGCGCGAACGCGGACCCCGCTGGGACGCCGTACCGAAGAACGCGTCCATGATGTCCGAGAAGTTCCCGAACCCACCGGCCCCGAAGCCGCCCGCGCCACCGCCGCCGGCCTGCGAGAGCGGGTCGCCGCCGAGGTCGTAGACCTGCTTCTTCTGCGGGTCCGACAACACCTCGTAAGCGGCGTTGATCTCCTTGAACCGCTCCTGGGTCTTCGGATCCGGGTTGACGTCCGGGTGCAGCTCGCGCGCGAGCCGCCGGAAGGCCTTCTTGATCTCTTCCTGCGACGCGTCGCGGCGCACGCCGAGAACGGCGTAGTAGTCCGTGGCCACTTACGACTCCGCCAGGATCTGTCCGACGTACCGTGCCACTGCGCGTACCGCTCCCATCGTTCCCGGGTAATCCATGCGGGTCGGTCCGACCACGCCGAGCTTGGCGACTGCCTCGCCGCCCGAACCGTAGCCGACCGACACCACCGAAGTGGAGTTGAGCCCCTCGTAGGCGTTCTCATGACCAATACGTACGGTCATGCCCGAATCCCCGGCCTCACCAAGGAGTTTGAGGAGGACGACCTGCTCCTCCAGTGCCTCCAGGACGGGCCGGATCGTGAGGGGAAAGTCATGTCCGAAGCGGGTGAGATTGGCGGTGCCGCCGATCATCAGCCGCTCCTCGTTCTCCTCGACGAGCGTCTCCAGGAGAGTGGAGAGCACTGTCGAGACCGTACCCCGGTCCTCGACGTCGAAGCCTTCGGGCAGGTCCTCGACCAGCTGCGGCACATCGGCGAACCGCCGCCCGGCGATCCGGCTGTTGAGCCGCGCCCGCAGATCGGCGAGCGAGGCCTCCCCGAAGGGCGCCGGGCAGTCGACCATGCGCTGCTCGACCCGGCCGGTGTCCGTGATCAGCACGAGCATCACGCGGGCGGGGGCGAGCGAGAGCAGCTCCACGTGCCGCACGGTCGAGCGGGTGAGGGAGGGGTACTGCACGACGGCGACCTGCCGGGTGAGCTGCGCGAGCAGCCGCACGGTACGGGCCACGACGTCGTCGAGGTCCACGGCGCCGTCGAGGAAGTTCTGGATGGCGCGCCGCTCGGGCGCGGTCATCGGCTTGACGCCCGCCAGTTTGTCGACGAACAGCCGGTAGCCCTTGTCGGTGGGGATCCGCCCGGCACTGGTGTGCGGCTGGGCGATGAACCCCTCGTCCTCCAGGACCGCCATGTCGTTGCGGACGGTCGCCGGGGAGACTCCGAGGTTGTGCCGCTCGGTCAGGGCCTTCGACCCGACCGGTTCCTCGGTGCCGACGTAGTCCTGGACGATCGCGCGCAACACCTGAAGCCTGCGTTCACTCAGCATCGCGCACACCTCCAGCAGTCGTTCCCTTGGCGCCTCGCCTGGCACTCTGTCCGTCCGAGTGCCAGCGCTCCCCGGCCAGTGTACGGCGGTGGGGTACTGCTCGGGCAAGGCTGGTCCCGGCGTGAAGCGTTGTACGGCTAGCGTCGCGGTATGACGGTGACTTGGGAAGAGCTCGGGTGGGAGCGGGTCGCGACCGGGGTGGGGCGGTGCCGGCTGCCCGGCTGGGACTGTACGACGGGCCTGGTGATCGGCGAGGGCACGGCCCTGGTGGTCGACGCGGGCTCCTCGCTCGCGGAGGGCGCGCGGCTGCGCGCTCAGGCCGGGGAACTGGCCGGCCACCGTGTGACTCATCTCGCGTTCACCCATCCGCACTTCGACCATGTCTTCGGTGCGGCCGCGTTCGCGGGGGCGGAGGTGTTCGGCGCGGTGGGCGTGGAGACGGTGCTGGCGGGACGGCTCGGCCGCGCTGGGCTGCGGGCGGACGCGGTGCGCAACGGACTGGATCCGGAGGTGGCCGACGAGGCGGCGGATGCCCTCGTCCCGCCCCGGCACCATGTCTCCGGCGAGTGGACGCTCGACCTCGGCGGTGGCCGCCAGGTCCTGCTGGCGAACGTCGGCCCCGGCCACACCGCCCACGACCTGGCCGTGCTGGTGCCGGGCTCCCCGGAGGTGGTCTTCTGCGGTGACCTGGTCGAGGAGTCGGGCGAACCGCAGGCGGGCCCCGACGCCGTACCCGCGCACTGGCCCGCCGCGCTGGACCGTCTCCTTGACCTGGGCGGCGAGGACGCGCTGTACGTGCCCGGTCACGGAGCGGTGGTGGACGCGGCGTTCGTGCGGGCACAGCGGGACGCGCTGGCGACGCGTTTCGGCGTGTCGTAGTGATCCCCCGCGTGGTTCTCCTATCGTCATCCGAATGCGCCAGTACTCCGCCGACCTGACCCCTCCGTGGAAGAAGCCCAAGCCGGTGCCGGAGGTGCCCGCAGAGCCCGGCCTGGTGGTCGAGGAGCCCGGCACCGGCTTCTGCGGCGCGGTGATCCGCTGCGAGGCGGGCACGGTGACCCTGGAGGACCGCTTCGGCAAGCACCGGGTGTTCCCGCTGGAGCCGCGCGGTTTCCTCCTGGAGGGCCGGGTGGTGACGTTGGTGCGGCCCTCTTCACAGGCTCCTGTACGACCTTCCCGTACCGCTTCCGGCTCGGTTGCCGTCCCCGGCGCACGCGCACGCGTGGCCCGCGCCGGGCGTATCTACGTCGAGGGCCGCCATGACGCGGAACTGGTGGAGAAGGTCTGGGGCGACGACCTGCGCATCGAGGGCGTGGTCGTGGAGTACCTGGAGGGCGTGGACGACCTTCCGGCGATCGTGGCCGAGTTCGCGCCGGGTCCGGACGCGCGGCTGGGCGTCTTGGTGGACCACCTGGTCCCGGGCAGCAAGGAGTCCCGTATCGCGGCGTCGGTGACCAGCGAACACGCGCTGGTCGTCGGCCATCCCTACATCGACATCTGGGAGGCGGTGAAGCCGTCGTCCCTGGGCATCGAGGCGTGGCCGCGGGTCCCTCACGGGCAGGACTGGAAGACGGGCGTGTGCAAGGCCCTGGGCTGGCCGTCGGAGAACACGGGCGCGGTGTGGCAGGCGATCCTGAAGCGGGTGGGGTCCTACAAGGACCTGGAGCCGGAGCTGCTGGGGCGGGTGGAGGAGCTGATCGACTTCGTCACGGATAGCGGTGGGGCCTGACGTCGGGGAAGGTGCCGAAGTCGCTGGTGTCGAGTTCGACACCCAGGACGTCGAGCGACAGCGGTTCTCCGAACTTCGCGATGTGCTGGGTCCGGTAGTCGGCGTCTTCGCCCTTCCCTTCGGGGCTCGTCAACAAAACGCACTGCGCCATGATCGGATCGACGATGAGATAGGCGGGCACTTTGCCGGCAGCGTAGATCGAACGCTTGACACCGTAGTCTCGATGGACGCTGGTCTTGGAAACGACCTCGACGACAGCCGTGATCAATTGAGACGGCACAAGCGCCCTGAACCGGGCAGGACGTCACGTGCGACCACCACCAGATCCGGAACCGGTTCGCTCGCCTCGTCGATGAGGTCGACATCCTGGGTCTGGAGGGGGTATCAGCGATCCAGTGGAATCTGCCTCTGCGTGAGCAGCACGATCAGGTTGTGCACCAGATCGGGGCTGGCCATCATCACGATTTCCCCCCGCAGAAGCTCCACCTTGAGTCCGTCCGGCGGCTCAAAGCCCTCGAAGAACTCTGCGACTCCACGTTCGTCCACAGCGGTCATCTCCGTGGCCTCCACATTCGCCGCGACCTTTTGGCGGCGGCCTACGAACCAGGTTAGGGACCGAACCGGTGTTTCGCAGTGATTCACTCGCCCGAGTGATCAGTCCACCAAGTCCCTGACCACCGCGTCCGCCAGCAACCGCCCCCGCAACGTCAGCACAGCCCGCCCCTCCTCATAGGGCGCCCCCTCAAGCAGCCCCTCCCCCAGCGCCCGCCGGGAGGCAGCCAGCCCCTCCTCGCGCAGCAGGGACAGCGGCACCCCCTCCCGCAGCCGCAGCTCCAGCAGGATCCGTTCGACCCGCCGGTCCTCCTCCGACAGCAGCTCCCGGCCCGCCCCCGGCGACCTCCCCGCAGCCAGCGCCGCCGCGTACGCCCCCGGATGCTTCACGTTCCACCACCGCACCCCGCCCACGTGGGAGTGCGCCCCGGGGCCGGCGCCCCACCAGTCCGCGCCCCGCCAGTACAGCTCGTTGTGCAGGCACCGGCCCGCGTCCGAGGTGGCCCAGTTCGAGACCTCGTACCAGTCGAAACCGGCCTCCGCCAGCACCGAGTCCGCGATCAGGTACCGGTCCGCGTGCACGTCGTCGTCGGTCATCGGGACCTCGCCGCGGCGGATGCGCCGGGCGAGCTGCGTGCCCTCCTCGACGATCAGCGCGTACGCCGACACATGGTCGGGGCCGGCCCCGATCGCCGCCTCCAGGGACGCCCGCCAGTCGTCGTCGGACTCCCCCGGGGTGCCGTAGATCAGGTCGAGGTTCACATGGTCGAAGCCCGCCGTCCGTGCCTCGGCCACACACGCCTCCGGCCGCCCGGGGGTGTGCGTACGGTCCAGCACCTTCAGTACGTGCTGCTTCGCGCTCTGCATCCCGAAGGAGACCCGGTTGAAGCCGCCCTCCCGCAGTGCGGCCAGGTACGCCGGGTCGACGGACTCCGGGTTCGCCTCCGTCGTCACCTCCGCGTCGTCGGCCAGGCCGAACTCGTCGCGGATCGCCCCCAGCATCCGCACGAGATCCCCGGCGGCCAGCAGGGTCGGCGTGCCGCCGCCGACGAACACCGTGCGCACCGGGCGCGGGTCGTCGCCGAGGACCTTCCGGGCCAGGCGGATCTCGTCGATCAGGGTGTCCGCGTAGTTGTCGCGGGAGGCCAGCACCCCGCCGGAACCGCGCAGCTCGGTCGCGGTGTAGGTGTTGAAGTCGCAGTAGCCGCAGCGGGTCGCGCAGTACGGGACGTGCAGGTAGAAGCCGAGGGGGCGGTCGGCGGACCCGGCCAGCGCGGACGCGGGGAGCGTGCCGTCGTCGGGGACGGGTTCGCCGTCGGGGAGTGCGGAAGGCATGTCCCCCATTGTCCAGCACCCCGGCGGACACCTACTCCGCCTGGAGCACCAGCAGCGCCAGATCGTCCTCCGGGGGCCGTGCCCCGAACTCGTGGACCAGCCGCTTGATGCGCTCCGCGATCAGCTCGGCGTCCAGTCCCGCGCACCCGGCGAGCGCGTCCGCGAGCCCGTCCTCGTCGTCGAACTGCCGGGGGCCGCTGCGCCGCTCGGTCACCCCGTCGGTGACGCAGAGCAGGCTGTCGCCGGGCCGCAGCTCGAAGGTCTCACTGGTGTACGTCTCGTCCTCGACCACTCCGAGCAGGGTCTGCGGCCGCGCGACCGTACGGACCTCGCCGCCCGCCCCGAGCAGCAGCGGCAGCGGATGACCGGCGGAGGCGAGGGTGCAGCGCACTCCGCCGTCGAAGGGCGCGAGCTCGCCGTACAGGAGGGACAGGAAGCGGGTCTGCGGGCCGTCGCCGGGGTGCGTGGGGCGTCCGCCCGCGGCCGCCAGGGCTCGTGCGGCGGCGTCCGCGGCCTCCGTCGCGTCGTCGAGGAGCAGCTGGTTGAGACGGTCCAGGACGTCGGCGACGCGGTAGCCCTCGCGGGCCAGCAGCCGCAGCCAGGGCCGGGCCAGGCCGATCACCACGGCGGCCTCGGGGCCCTTGCCCTGGACGTCGCCGACCGCGAAGCACCAGCGGCCGTCGCCCGCCGGGAAGAGGTCGTAGAAGTCGCCGCTGGGTCCGCCCTTGTCGTACGGCTCGTACACCAGGGCGCTGCGCACTCCGGGTATCTCGGCGACCGCGCCGGGCAACAGGCCGCGCTGGAGCACAGCACTGATGGTGGCCTGGCGCGCGTACTGGCGGGCCGCGCCGATGGCGAGCGCGACCCGGCGGCTGAGGTCCTCGACGAGCCCGGTGATCTCGTCGGGGAAGGAGAACAGGCCGGCCCGGCCGATGACCAGGGTGCCCAGCGGGCGGCCGCCGGCGGTGAGGCGGTAGGCGAGCGCGGAGCCGTGGGTGCCGTGCGGGCCGAGTGCCCCGCCGGGCCAGGGGAACGGCACGGGGCCGGGGTGGTCCGGCCCGGCGAGGCCAGGCGGCTCCTTCTCCAGCGCCCGCCGCAGGTCCTCGATACGGTTCTCGGAGCAGTGCCACACCCTGGCCAGCCGGGGCCCGGGCACGCCGGCCTCGCCCCAGCCCGCCCCGCTCCCGTCCTCACCCGGTCGGAGGGACCCCCAGCGTCCGGCGACCTCGTCCTCCAGCCACACCGCGCACCAGTCGGCCAGCCGCGGCACGATCAGCTGGCCGGCGAGCGCGGCGACCAGGTTCTCGTCGAGCTGCCCGGCGAGCAGGTCGGAGGCCTCGGCGAGGAAGGAGAGGGCACCGCGGTCGAGCCAGTCCGGGTCCGGCTCACCGCGAGCGGCGGGTGCGGTCCGCTCGGGGGGCGGGGGCGGTTCGGGGGCGAGTATCCCGGCCACTCGCAGCCCCTGCTCGTGCGCGTTCTCCCCTGCGTACGCCTGGATCCCGTCGAGGGCCTCCTTGCCGCCGGGCGGCAGTTGCGCCCACACGGTCTTGGCGCCGGTGCGGTAGGTGATGCCCCAGGTCTCGGCGAGGGCGGCGACCAGGCGCAGTCCGCGCCCGTACTCCGGTGTGCCGTACGACGGTTCGGCGTCGCCGTCGCGTGGGGCGCGCGAGGGGTGGTGGTCGAGGACCTCGACGACGAGGGCGCCGGTGTGCGCCTCCAGGCGGCACTCCAGCTCGACGTCGGTGCCCGCGTGCACCACGGCGTTGGTGACGAGTTCGCTGACCACGACCACGGCGTCGTCGGCCTGCCGGTCGGTGAGGAACTCGGTGCCGGGCAGGGCGAGTTCTGCCCATTCGGCGAACGTCGCCCGTACCAGGGCCCGGGCCGAGCCCGGGGCGAGCGGACCGCCGGGGAAGGTGGCGTGGGCGTGCGCCGGGGCATGCGGGGGCGTGCCGTCGCCGCGCACGGGCGGATCGGCCGTGCGGGCAACGGACTCCCGTTGCGCAGGAATGGCCCCCATGTCCGTCTCCCCGAGCAGTTCGGACGAATACGCCTCAGTCGATGCGGACAGAGTGACAGACTGGCCACGCCCATAAGCGCCGAGTTACCGAAGTGGGCCGCCATGAGTGAGAACAGTGGTACGCCTGTGCTCGAAGAAGGACAGCATGCCGACCGGATTCGAGCATCGGATCTGCGTCCCCTGCTCGCCGCGATGACCGCTGCCCGGGACGGCGACTTCCGCCGGATGCCGGACTCCGGCGACGGAATAGTGGCCGAACTGACCGCTGTCTTCAACCAGCTGGTGGACCGCAACCTCCACTTCACCGGCGAGGTCAACCGGGTCAAGCGGGAGCTGGTGCGGCACGGCCGGCTCGACGAACGGCTCTCCCCCAGCCCGGGGCAGGGCTCGTGGACCTCCCGGGTCAACGACGTGAACCAACTGCTCGACGCCCTGGTGGCCCCGGCCACCAACGCGACCCGGGTGCTGGACGCGGTGGCCGGCGGCGACCTGACCCAGCGGGTCGATCTGCACGACGGCAACCGGCAGTTGCGCGGTGATCTACGGCGTCTGGGCCGGGCCGTGAACAAGATGGTCGACCAGCTCTCCCTGTTCACCGGCGAGGTGACCCGGGTGGCCCGCGAGGTCGGCACCGAGGGGCGGCTCGGCGGTCGGGCCAAGGTGACGGGGCTGTCGGGCAGTTGGCGGGACGTGACCGAGGCGGTCAACACCATGGCCTCCCGGCTGACCGCCCAGGTCCGGGACATCGCCCTGGTGACGACGGCGGTGGCCCGCGGCGACCTGACCCGGACGGTCACGGTCGAGGCGACGGGCGAGCTGCTCGAACTGAAGCTGACCGTGAACACGATGGTCGACCAGCTCTCGGCCTTCGCCGACGAGGTGACCCGGGTGGCCCGGGAGGTCGGCACCGAGGGGCAGTTGGGCGGCCGGGCCCAGGTGCGCGGGGTGTCCGGGGTCTGGAAGGACCTCACCGACAACGTCAACTTCATGGCGTCGAACCTGACGTCGCAGGTACGGAACATCGCCCAGGTGACGACGGCCGTGGCGAACGGCGACCTGAGTCAGAAGATCACCGTCGACGCACAGGGCGAGATCCTGGAGCTCAAGTCGACCATCAACACCATGGTCGACCAGCTCTCCGCCTTCGCCGACGAGGTGACCCGCGTCGCCCGGGAAGTCGGCACCGAGGGCAACCTCGGTGGCCGGGCTCAGGTGCGGGGTGTGAGCGGGGTCTGGAAGGACCTCACCGACAACGTCAACTTCATGGCCGACAACCTGACGTCGCAGGTCCGCAACATCGCGCTGGTGTCGACGGCGGTGGCCCAGGGCGACCTCGGCAAGAAGATCACCGTGGAGGCGAAGGGCGAGATCCTGGAGCTGAAGTCGACCATCAACACCATGGTCGACCAGCTCTCCGCCTTCGCCGACGAGGTGACCCGCGTCGCCCGGGAAGTCGGCACCGAGGGCAACCTCGGCGGGCAGGCGCAGGTGCGGGGCGTGTCCGGGGTCTGGAAGGACCTCACCGACAACGTCAACTTCATGGCCCTGAACCTGACGTCGCAGGTCCGCAACATCGCCCAGGTGACGACCGCCGTCGCCAACGGCGACCTCTCCAAGAAGATCACCGTCGACGCCCGCGGCGAGATCCTCGAACTGAAGGACACCGTCAACACGATGGTGGAGCAGCTGCGGGCCTTCGCCGACGAGGTGACCCGGGTGGCCCGCGAGGTCGGCACCGACGGCCGGCTGGGCGGCCGGGCCCAGGTCCTTGGGGTCTCCGGGGTCTGGCGGGACCTGACGGACAACGTCAACTACATGGCCGACAACCTCACTTCGCAGGTCCGCAACATCGCCCAGGTGACCACGGCCGTGGCCAACGGCGACCTGTCCAAGAAGATCGACGTGGACGCGCGCGGCGAGATCCTGGAGCTGAAGACCGCCATCAACACCATGGTCGACACGCTCTCCTCCTTCTCCTCCGAGGTCACCCGCGTGGCCCGCGAAGTCGGTTCCGAAGGGCGACTCGGCGGCCAGGCACGGGTCGAGGGCGTGTACGGCACCTGGAAGCGGCTGACGACCAACGTGAACGAACTCGCCTCCAACCTGACCACCCAGGTCCGCGCGATCGCCGAGGTCGCCTCCGCGGTGGCCCAGGGCGACATGTCCCGCGCCATCACCGTGGAGACCCAGGGCGAGGTCACCGAGCTCAAGGACAACATCAACCTGATGGTGGCCAACCTCCGCGAGACGACCCGGGCCAAGGACTGGCTGGAGTCCAACCTCGCGCGCCTCGCCGCCCTGATGCAGGGCCACCGGGACCTGATGGAGGTCGCCGACCTGATCCTGCGCGAGCTGACCCCGCTGGTGAACGCCCAGTACGGCGCGTTCTTCCTGGCCGACCCGGACGAGGACGGCGCCTCTCTCCGCACAACCGTTCCGGCAAAGGGACTGGCGTTCATCGCCGGCTACGGCTCGGCGCAGGGCGCGACCGTGGACACCGGCGGCATGCCGGTCCACGGGCTGGTGCGGCAGGCGGCCCGCGAGAAGAAGCGGATCCTGGTGGAGGAGGCCCCGCCGGACTACATCAAGATCAACAGCGGTCTGGGGGAGGCAGCTCCCGCCAGTGTCGTGATCATCCCGATCCTCTTCGAGGACAAACTCCTCGGCGTGATCGAGCTGGCGTCCTTCTCCCGCTTCTCCGACGTCCACCTGGCCTTCTTCGACCAGTTCGTGAACACCATCGGCGTCGCCATCAACACCATCATCGCCAACTCCCGCACCGAGTCCCTGCTGGGCGAGTCCCAACGCCTCGCGATGCAGCTCCAGGAGCGCTCGGACGAACTCCAGATGCAGCAGGCCGAGTTGCAGCGCTCGAACGCCGAACTGGAGGAGAAGGCGGCCCTGTTGGCCACCTCGTCCCAGTACAAGTCGGAGTTCCTGGCGAACATGTCCCACGAGCTGCGCACCCCGCTGAACTCCCTGCTGATCCTGGCCAGGCTGCTCTCCGACAACCCGGACGGCCATCTCTCCGACCAGGAAGTCCAGTTCGCGACGACGATCCACCGCTCCGGATCCGACCTGCTCCAGCTGATCAACGACATCCTGGACCTGTCGAAGATCGAGGCCGGCCGGATGGACGTACGCCCGAAGAAGCTGCCGCTGATCAAGCTGCTCGACTACGTCCACGCCACGTTCCGCCCGCTCACCCTGGACCGGGGGCTCGCCTTCGAGGTGGCGGTCGGCGAGGCCGTGCCGCGCGAGATGTACTCGGACGAACAGCGCCTCCAGCAGATCCTGCGCAACCTGCTCTCCAACGCGATCAAGTTCACCGCCAGCGGGCGGGTCGAGCTGCGCGTGACCCGCATCAAGGACCCCGAGCACCGGTACGTCCACGACAGCGACGACGTGGTCGCCTTCGCGGTCTCCGACACCGGTATCGGCATCGCCCGCGAGAAACTCCCGGTGATCTTCGAGGCGTTCCAGCAGGCCGACGGCACGACCAACCGCAAGTACGGCGGCACCGGGCTCGGCCTCTCCATCAGCCGGGAGATCGCGGGCCTGCTGGGCGGCCGTATCGTCGCCGAGAGCGAACCCGGCAAGGGCTCCACCTTCACGCTCTACGTCCCCGTCGTCAGCCCCGGCCACACCGCGACCGGCCCGACCACCGAGGAGCGTGCGCTGCCGGCCCCGGACGACCTGTCCACCGAGCCCTACCCGACCGCCCACGACGCCGAGGACTCGTGGCCCGCGCCCACCAAACTGGAGGCGTGGAAGGCGGGCCGGGCGGGGCAGGTGCTGCCCGGCCGCCGGGTACTGATCGTCGACGACGACATCCGCAACGTCTTCGCCCTCACCCATGTGCTGGGCCGGGTCGGCATGCCGGTCCTGTACGCGGAGAACGGCCGCGAGGGCATCGAGACCCTGGAGCGCAACCCGGACGTCGAACTCGTCCTGATGGACATCATGATGCCGGAGATGGACGGCTACGAGACCATCGCCGCCATCCGCCGTACCTCGCGCTGGACCGGGCTGCCCATCGTCGCGCTCACCGCGAAGGCGATGCCCGGAGACCGCGAGAAGTCGATCGCGCGCGGCGCCAACGACTACGCACCCAAGCCGGTGGACGTCGACCAGCTGCTGACCGTCGTATGCGCGCTCCTGGACCCCGAGGGCGCTCGGACCCAGGAGCGGACCGACGCCGAGGAGGCGGTGGTTCAGCCCACCGACGACTGAATGAGGCAGTCACATGAACGCTGAGGCAAGGACCGACGACGGTGCCTGCATCCTCCTTGTCGACGACATGGAGGACAACCTGATCGCGCTGGAGGCGGTCCTGGGGTCCCTCAACGAACCACTCGTCCGCGCCCGTTCGGGCGAGGAGGCGATGAAGGCCCTGCTCCGCCGCCAGTTCGCCCTGGTCCTGCTGGACGTGCGCATGCCGGGCATGGACGGCTTCGAGACGGCGGCGAACATCAAACGCCTGGACCAGACGAAGGACGTCCCGATCATCTTCCTCACGGGCACGGACGACGACTCGGGCTACGCCTTCCGCGGCTACGCGACGGGGGCGGCGGACTATCTGACCAAGCCGTTCGACCCGTGGGTGCTGCGGGCGAAGGTGAGCGTGTTCCTGGAACTACACAGGAAGAACCGACAGTTGGAGCGGTTGCTGGCCCGGCAACGGGCGGACTACCAGGAAGTGAACAGGCGACTGGCGGCCCTGGAGGACGAGTTGACGGAGACCCAGCGTTTGCAGGTGAAGGAGCTCCGGCACCTTCTGGAGAAACGCTGAGGTCTTTCAGGGGCGCGGGGAACTGCGCGACAAGCCACGACGCACCGCAAGCCGCCAAGCAGTCCCCGCCACCCCTCCCCAGACGCGCTACGCCTCCCGAGACCCCGCGTACATCTCCTCGATGAGCCCCTTGTACTCCCGCTCCACAACAGGCCGCTTCAGCTTCAGACTCGGCGTGATCTCCCCGTGCTCCACATCGAGATCCCGCGGCAGCAACCGGAACTTCTTGATCGTCTGCCACCGCTGAAGCCCCTCGTTGAGCTGCTTCACATACCCCTCGACCATGGACACCGTGGCCGGCGCGGCGACGACCTCCGCGTACGACTTCCCTTCGAGCCCGTTCTCCTTGGCCCACTCCAGGATCGACACCTCGTCCAGCGCGATGAGCGCGGTGCAGAAGTTCCGGTCCGCCCCGTGCACCAGGATGTTGGACACGTACGGGCACACCGCCTTGAACTGCCCCTCGACCTCGGCGGGCGCGATGTACTTGCCGCCGGACGTCTTGATCAGGTCCTTCTTGCGGTCGGTGATCCGCAGATACCCGTCGGGCGACAGCTCACCGATGTCCCCGGTGTGGAACCACCCGTCGGCCTCAAGCACCTCGGCCGTCTTCTCGGGCAGCCCGTGGTACCCCTCCATGATCCCGGGGCCGCGCAGCAGGATCTCCCCGTCGTCCGCGATACGGACCTCCGTGCCGGGCAGCGGCTTGCCGACCGTGCCCGTGCGGTAGGCCTCGCCCGGGTTCACGAAGGAGGCCGCCGAGGACTCCGTGAGGCCGTAGCCCTCAAGGATGTGGATGCCGGCGCCGGCGAAGAAGTAGCCGATCTCGGGCGCGAGCGCGGCGGAGCCGGAGACACAGGCCCGCAGGTTGCCGCCGAACGCCTCCCGGATCTTCGCGAAGACCAGCGCGTCGGCCACCTTGTGCTTGGCGCTCAGCCCGAAGGGCGCCGAGGCGACCCCGGTGCGCCGGAAGTTGTCCTGGGTGGCCTTGGCGTACTCACGGCCCACCTCGGCGGCCCACTGGAAGATCTTGTACTTGGCGCCGCCGCCCGCCCGGGCCTTCGCCGCGACCCCGTTGTAGACCTTCTCGAAGATGCGCGGGACGGCCGCCATGTACGTCGGCTGCACGACCGGCAGATTCTCGATGATCTTGTCGACGCGGCCGTCGACGGCGGTGACGTGACCGACCTCGATCTGCCCGGAGGTGAGCACCTTGCCGAAGACGTGCGCCAGCGGCAGCCACAGGTACTGCACGTCCTCGCCGCTGATCAGCCCGGTGGCGGCGATCGCCTTCGCCATGTACGCCCAGTTGTCGTGGGGCAGCCGTACGCCCTTGGGACGGCCGGTGGTGCCGGAGGTGTAGATCAGCGTGGCGAGCTGGTCCTTGGTGATCGCGCCGACCCGCTCCTTGATCAGGTCGGGGTCCTTCTCGAGGCGGGCGGCGCCCCGGGCCTCCAGCTCGGTGAGCGTGAGCACGAAGTCGCTGGTCTCGACCCCGGCCGGGTCGATCACCACGACGTTCGTCAGCGCGGGCAGCTCACCGCGCTTCTCGACCGCCTTGGCCAGCTGGGCCGCGTCCTCCGCGATCAGCACCCGGCTCTCGGAGTCGGAGAGGATGAACGCCGACTCGTCGGCGTTGGTCTGCGGGTAGACCGTGGTCGTGGCGGCGCCGGCGCACATGATGCCGAGGTCCGTGAGGATCCATTCGAGGCGGGTCGAGGAGGCGAGGGCGACCCGCTGCTCGGGCTGCACCCCCAGCTCGATCAGCCCGGCCGCGATGGCGTGCACCCGCTCCGCGGTCTGCGCCCAGGTGAGCGACTTCCACTCGTCCGGCCCCTGGCCCGAGGCCGGCACCGGGTAGCGGTACGCCTCGGCGTCCGGTGTGCTCGCAACACGCTCCAGGAAGAGGGTCGCCACACTCGGCGGGCGGTTCTCGATCAGTGTCTGTGTGTCGCTCACGACATCCTCCGGGGCCCGCGACAGTGCGGCTGGCTCTCAGGTTTGCGGCTGTTGTTTAACTCGCGAGTAACTATCGAGCAGAGATCAGAGTAAAGCGCGGCCGACCCGTTCGTAAGGGGCGGCGGCCTGTCACTTCCTACAGAGCGCGACGTTACGCACGCGTAGGGGCCCGCCGCACTTTTCGCACGACGGACCCCTTTCCATCCGATTCGGCGGGTAACCGCCTGTAACCCGCGGTTACTTCTTGCCCTTGCCCGACCCCGCGCTGTCATCGCTGGACAGCACGGCGATGAAGGCCTCCTGCGGAACCTCCACGGAACCCACCATCTTCATCCGCTTCTTGCCTTCCTTCTGCTTCTCCAGCAGCTTCCGCTTCCGGGAGATGTCACCGCCGTAGCACTTGGCGAGGACGTCCTTGCGGATGGCGCGGATGGTCTCGCGGGCGATGACCCGGGAGCCGATGGCCGCCTGGATCGGCACCTCGAAGGCCTGCCGCGGAATGAGCTCGCGCAGCTTGGCCACGAGCCGCACACCGTAGGCGTAGGCCGCGTCCTTGTGCGTGATGGCGGAGAAGGCGTCGACCTTGTCGCCGTGCAGCAGGATGTCGACCTTGACCAGGCTGGAGGTCTGCTCGCCGGTGGGCTCGTAGTCCAGCGAGGCGTACCCGCGCGTCTTCGACTTCAGCTGGTCGAAGAAGTCGAAGACGATCTCCGCGAGGGGGAGCGTGTAGCGGATCTCGACCCGGTCCTCGGACAGGTAGTCCATGCCGAGCAGGGTGCCGCGCCGGGTCTGGCACAGCTCCATGATCGCGCCGATGAACTCGGTCGGGGCGAGGATCGTGGCGCGTACGACGGGCTCGTACACCTCGTTGATCTTGCCCTCGGGGAACTCGCTCGGGTTGGTGACGGTGTGCTCGGTGCCGTCCTCCATCACGACCCGGTAGACCACGTTGGGCGCGGTCGCGATGAGGTCGAGCCCGAACTCGCGCTCCAGCCGCTCGCGGATCACGTCGAGGTGCAGCAACCCCAGGAACCCGACACGGAAGCCGAAGCCCAGCGCGGCGGAGGTCTCCGGCTCGTAGACGAGCGCGGCGTCGTTGAGCTGGAGCTTGTCGAGGGCCTCGCGCAGCTCGGGGTAGTCGGAGCCGTCCAGCGGATACAGGCCGGAGAAGACCATCGGCTTCGGGTCCTTGTACCCGCCGAGCGCCTCCGTGGCCCCCTTCTGCTGGCTGGTGACGGTGTCACCGACCTTGGACTGGCGGACGTCCTTCACCCCGGTGATGAGGTAGCCCACCTCACCGACGCCGAGGCCGTCGGCGCCCAGCATCTCGGGCGAGTTCGTGCCGATCTCCAGCAGCTCGTGGGTGGCGCCGGTCGACATCATCTTGATGCGCTCGCGCTTGTTGAGCTGGCCGTCGATGACACGGACGTACGTCACGACACCGCGGTAGGAGTCGTAGACCGAGTCGAAGATCATCGCGCGGGCCGGGGCGTCGGCGACACCGACCGGGGCCGGGACGTCCTTGACGACCCGGTCAAGCAGCGCGTCGACGCCGAGACCGGTCTTGGCGGAGACCTTGAGCACGTCGGACGGGTCGCAGCCGACGAGGTTCGCGAGCTCCTCGGCGAACTTCTCGGGCTGCGCGGCCGGCAGGTCGATCTTGTTGAGCACGGGGATGATCGTGAGGTCGTTCTCCATCGCCAGATACAGGTTGGCGAGGGTCTGGGCCTCGATGCCCTGGGCGGCGTCGACGAGGAGGACGGTGCCCTCGCAGGCGGCGAGCGACCGCGAGACCTCGTAGGTGAAGTCGACGTGCCCCGGGGTGTCGATCATGTTGAGGATGTGCGTGTTGCTCTTGTCGTCGGTCGGTGCCCACGGCAGACGCACCGCCTGCGACTTGATCGTGATTCCGCGCTCACGCTCGATGTCCATGCGGTCGAGGTACTGAGCACGCATCTGGCGCTGGTCGACCACACCGGTCAGCTGGAGCATCCGGTCGGCGAGCGTGGACTTGCCGTGGTCGATGTGCGCGATGATGCAGAAGTTGCGGATCTGAGCCGGGTCGGTACGGCTCGGCTCGGGCACATGGCTGGGGATCGCGGGCACGCAGGGTCCTGATTCTTGAGGCGTCCGCAGTGTCTGCGGTCTCGGGTCGGATCGATACGTAGCCTCCATGGTCCCACGGGCCGGGACCGGGGACCGGTTTGGGCCACCCGCGGGGCCGCTGGTAGTCTGGGTGGCTGTGCCTCATGCCCTCTCAGCGCGAGGCACACACTCTGAAAAATCACCGGTACGGGTCCTGCACGGCCCCGTACCTGAACCTGTAGAGGCTCATTCGTGGCGAACATCAAGTCCCAGATCAAGCGGATCAAGACCAACGAGAAGGCCCGGCTGCGCAACAAGGCCGTCAAGTCCTCCCTGAAGACCGCGATCCGCAAGGCCCGTGAGGCCGCTGCCGCGGGTGACGTCGAGAAGGCCACCGAGTACCAGCGCGCTGCTGCGCGTGCGCTCGACAAGGCCGTCTCCAAGGGCGTCATCCACAAGAACCAGGCCGCCAACAAGAAGTCGGCGCTTGCTTCGAAGGTCGCGGGCCTCTAAGCCTGACTTTCTGATCTGACCGGTCCCCTTCCTACGGGACCGAGCTGCCGGAAGGACCCGAGCGGGCCCTCTCTCCTCCGCTCCCGACCGGCCCCCAGGAGCCACGCGCGGCCTGCGTTCGCCACGCGGGCGTGACTCCGACAGCTTGAACCGAAGGCCCCGGTGCCGCGCCCTTCCCCAGGGCGGGGCGACCGGGGCCTTCGGCACACAAGGCGGGACGTCAGTCCGACCAGAACTCGTTGCTCTTGTCGATGTCCTCGACGCACTCGTCGAGGTCGGTGACCTTGTCTCCCACGATCCGGAAGACGATGCATCCGGTGTCGTCCAGGCGCCGGCCCTTCCGCTCGGCGGTGACCCGGCACATCCCGACGGCGTGCCCCCGCCCGTCGACGGCGATCCCGAGCATCTCCAGCCGCATCGACCCACCGGTGGCCTCACCGATCCTCTGGTACATGTCGATGATCGCGTCCTGGCCCTTGAAGTCCCCGGAGAGCGGATGGCTGCCGGGCACGTGATGCGTGGCGTCCTTCGCGATCAACTCCCGCAGAGTGTCGAGATCCCCGCGGCTGAACGCCTCGAACCCCTTACGAACGAGCGCTGCGTGCGGATGCTCAGCCATGACGACCGCCACCTTTCCGTGTCCCGGCGATGTTCGGCTGACGTGTCCGATTCTCCTCGGGCTCTGCGACCGGGTCCAGATATGGCGAGGGCCGCGTGCACCCACTCAGGGGCGCCGGGAACTGCGCGACCAGCCCCCACTCACCCGCATCCGCCGAACAACCTCGCCCCGCCGCCGGACCGCGCTCCCTAGCCCCGCCCCCGGGACCGAGCCGCTCGGGCGATCGCCACCACGGCCTTCTCCAAGGCGTACTCGGGATCGTCCCCGCCGCCCTTCACCCCGGCGTCCGCCTCGGCCACGGCCCGCAGCGCGACCGCGACGCCGTCCGGCGTCCACCCCCGCATCTGCTGCCGCACCCGGTCGATCTTCCACGGCGGCATCCCCAGCTCGCGCGCGAGATCAGCGGGCCGGCCGCCCCGGGCCGACGAGAGCTTCCCGATCGCCCGCACACCCTGCGCCAGCGCACTGGTGATCATGACCGGCGCGACCCCCGTCGCCAACGACCACCGGAGCGCCTCCAACGCCTCCGCGGCCCGTCCCTCCACGGCCCGGTCGGCGACGGTGAAGCTGGAGGCCTCGGCCCGGCCCGTGTAGTACCGCCCCACCACGGCCTCGTCGATCGTCCCCTCGACATCGGCGACCAACTGGGACACGGCCGACGCCAGCTCCCGCAGATCGCTCCCGATCGCGTCGACCAGCGCCTGACACGCCTCGGGTGTGGCGGACCGCCCGGTCGCCCGGAACTCCTGCCGCACGAAGGCCAGCCGGTCCGCCGGCTTGGTCATCTTCGGGCAGGCGACCTCTCGGGCCCCCGCCTTCCGCGCGGCGTCGAGCAGCGCCTTGCCCTTCGCTCCCCCCGCGTGCAGCAGCACGAGGGTGATCTCCTCGGCGGGCGCCCCGAGATACGCCTTCACGTCCTTGACGGTGTCGGCGGACAGGTCCTGCGCATTGCGCACGACCACGACCTTGCGCTCCGCGAACAGCGACGGACTGGTCAACTCCGCGAGCGTCCCCGGCTGCAACTGCTCCGGGGCCAGATCCCGAACGTCCGTATCCGCGTCAGCGGCCCGAGCGGCGGCGACCACCTCCTGCACGGCCCGGTCGAGCAGAAGCTCCTCCTGGCCCACGGCAAGGGTCAGGGGGGCGAGGAGGTCGTCATGAGCAGTCTTCTTGGCCATCGCGTACAGCATGGCACGGGGCACTGACAGCGTCGTGGCTGCGGGCGCCGACGAGGCTGGTCACACGGCCGAGCCGCGCGGCGTCACGGCTCCTCCCGCCACCCCTCCCACTCCCCCACGAACTCCTCCAGCTCCCCGGGGTCCAGCCGCCCCGCCTCGTCCCGCAGCACCACCAGCCACTGCGCGTCCTCGGCGTCGTCCTCCCCGGCCAGGGCGTCCCGGACGACCTGCGGCTCCTCATGCACCCCGAACCGCTCCGCCAGCGCCTCGACGACCTCCTCCGCGGCGTCCCGGTCGGGCAGCACCAGCACATGTCTCACATCGCTCACGGCACCATTTTCCAGGTCGGACACTCCGTAGGGCGCGCGGCGGTGACCCCGGTACCGGAACCCGGAGAGGATCAGCCGCGGCGGTCGCGATCGCCGGGGTCGCGATCCCGCACCGTCGGCACCCGGCCCAGCTCGATGCCGAACCTCTCCCGGTACACCCCCAGCACCTCCTCGTCCGTCTCCAACTCCCGTTCCTCCCGCGTCCCGTCGGCCCCCGTCGTCTTGAGGACGCGCCCGCTGAGCGTGATCCGTCCGCCGTCCTCCGTCACCCTCGAACACACCAGGGACTGCGTGAAGTGCGAGGCCGGCGAGGTGCTGTGCCACCAGGCTCCGGCCACGAAGTCACCGAGCACCCGGGGCCGCACCTCCAGCCGGTACTGGCTCCTGCCGCCCATGACGACATCCAGATCCGCGGCGTCGCCCTCTCCCTTCGTCACCGCGCCGTCCCCGCTCCGCACCCCCGCCGCGTCGGGCCCCGCCTCGACGATCCGGAAGGTGCCCCCGGGATCCTCCTGCTCACCCCGCGCCCCGAACACCAACGGGTAGTGGCTGTGCGCCCCGAACCCGACATCGGCCAGCCACTCGCCCCCGTCCACCGTCCGCACCCGCAGCGCGAGATGGTCGTACGGGATCCCGAGCCGTCCCTCGTCCCCGTACACCCGGCCCGCGAGCAGCGTGACGTCGAAGCCGAGCGCGGTCAGCAACGCCCCGAACGCCCCGTTCAGTTCGTAACAGAACCCTCCCCTCCGCGCGCCCACCACCTTCTCCACCAGCCGCTCCTCCTCCAGCACGATCTCCTCGCCGAGGTGGACCGACAGGTTCTCGAAGGGCACGGTCTGCAGATGGCGCAGCTGCAGTTCGCGCAGCACCTCCACGGTGGGCCACGCCGGGTGCTGGACTCCCAGGCGGCGGAGATATGCGTCAACCTGTGTGGGATTCATGCCTCCAGTCTCGCGCCACCCACAGCTCCCCACCGCCCACGCCACCACCTCCTCCGTCCCCCGCTCCACCACGACCGTCTCCGCCACGACCGTCTCCGTCACGACCGTCTCCGCCACCCGTCCCGGCCACCGCCAACGCCCCGTCCCGGTCCGTCCGCAGCACCACGGCGCCGCCGGCCCGCAGCGCGGCGACCGTCCCGGGAGCCGGATGGCCGTACGAGTTGTCGGCGCCGACAGAGATGAGCGCGAGCCGAGGCGCGGCCCGGCGTATCAGCTCCGGGTCCTGGTAGGCCGAACCATGGTGAGCGACCTTGAGGACGTCCACCCCGGCCAGCCGCGCACCCGCAGGTGATCTCAGCAACTCCTGCTGGGCCGGGGGTTCGAGGTCCCCGAGCAGGAGGAACCGCAGCCCGGCCGACCGTACGAGCATCGTGACACTGGAGTCGTTGGGCCCGTCGGCCGCCGCGGCCGCCGTCGGATCCGCCGGCGGCCACAGCACTTCCCAGGCCAACGCCCCCGTGCGCCGCTCCTCGCCGGCCACGGCACGCGTCACCGGAATGCGCCGGGCCGCCGCCTCGCGCCGTACGGAATCGGCCTGGTCCGCGGGCTCCGCCAGCCCCGTCGTCTCGATCGCTCCCACCGACCGCCCCCGCAGCACCCCGGCCAGCCCCGCCACGTGGTCGGCGTGGAAGTGGGTCAGCACCACGAGCGGCACCTTGGTGATGCCCAGCGTGCGCAGACAGCCGTCGACGAGTGCCGGATCCGGTCCGGCGTCCACGACCACGCCGGTGCTCTCACCCGCCGCAAGCACCGTCGCGTCGCCCTGGCCCACATCGCACATCGCCAGCCGCCATCCCGGCGGTGGCCAGCCCGTGATCACCCTGGTCAGCGGTGGCGGTTGCACGACCGCCAGCACGAACACCATCGCGCAGACGGCACACCACCAGGGGTGTCTCAGCAACCGCCGCCCGGCGAGCAGCACGAGCCCGGTGACGAGCGCGAGCAGTCCCGCCCCCGCCCAGCTGCCCGGCCAGTCCACGCCCCCGCCGGGCAGCGACGCCCCGGTCCGGGCCACGTCCGCGATCCACCCGGCGGGCCAACTCGCGCACCAGGCCAGCATCCTGGCCACCGGCATCGCCACGGGTGCCGTCGCCAGCGCCGCGAAGCCCAGCACCGTGGCCGGGGCGACCGCGAACTCCACGAGCAGGTTGCACGGCACCGCCACCAGGCTCACCCGCGCCGACAGCACGGCGACCACCGGCGCGCACAGGGCCTGCGCGGCCGCCGCCGCGGCCAACGCCTCCGCCAGCCGCGGCGGCACCCGGCGCCGGCGCAACGCCAGGCTCCAGCGCGGCGCGACCGTGAGCAGGGCCCCGGTGGCCAGCACGGACAGCAGGAAGCCGTAACTGCGGGCCAGCCACGGGTCGTACAGCACCAGCAGCAGTACGACCGTCGCCAGCGCCGGGATCAGTGATCTGCGGCGTCCGGTCGCGAGGGCGAGCAGTGCCACGGCGCCGCAGGCGGCGGCCCGCAGCACGCTCGGGTCGGGCCGGCACACCACGACGAATCCCAGCGTGAGCCCGCCGCCGAGCAGCGCGGTCGCCCGCAGCGACACCCCTAGGCGGGGCGCCAGTCCCCGGCGTTCGGCGAGTTGGGCGAGTCCGGGTGGCCCGACGAGCAGGGCGAGCAGGATCGTGAGGTTGCTGCCGGAGACGGCGAGGGTGTGCGCGAGGTCGGTCTCCTTGAAGGCCTCGTCCAATTCGGGGGTGATCCGAGCGGTGTCCCCGACGACCAGACCCGGCAGCAGGGCCCGGGCATCCGCCGGCAACCCGTCGGTGGCCTCCCGCAGCCCTGCCCTCAGCCGCCCCGCGAACCGCTGCGTCCCCGACGCCTCCCCGACGACCTCGGGGCCTCCCCGGTCCCGCACCCGCAGTACGGCCGCGACCCGGTCTCCCCCGACCAGCGGCGGCGCGACACGGGCGGTGACCCGCACCCGCGTGGACGGCAGCAACCCGAGCCAGGGCGATCGCGCCGGACCTTCCACGGCGGGCGTCGAGCCGGACGTCCTCCCACCGCTGCCTGGACGAGCGGCACCGGTCGCCTCTGCACCCGAGCCGGCTCCCGCACGCGCGTCGACGATCAACAGCACCGGCGCCCGCGTCGCGACCACCCTCCCGTCGGCCGTCTCCACTCGCCGGACATCGGCGCCGATGACGACGGCGGTCGGGGCCGCGTGGTCCCCCGTGATCCGCGGCCGGGTCAGCCGGGGGTCGGCGGTCACCCGGACCTCGGCGGTCACGGTGGCGTACTGCCGGGCCAGCTCGGGCACCGGCCCCCGCCGCACATCGGCCCCGTGCAGCCCGGCGGACACGGCGGCCGCCGCGACACAGAGCAGCACAGCGGCGACCGGCACGCGGCTGTCCCCGAGGCCCCGCACCCCGCGCCACCGTCCCGACAGCAACACGTAGGCCAGACCCAGGCAGCCGGCCACCGCCCCGATCACCCCTCTCGAGGAGGCGTCCAGGGTCACAGCGGCCGTGACCCAGGCCGCGAGCGCCGCCGGTACCAGACGCAGGTCCGCAGGCCCTTCCTGCCGGGGGTGGGCGTCCCCGAGCCGTTTCCCTGACGCAGCGTGCACGGCGGCCCGTGCCCGCGCCTCGTCCTCCTGCCTTCGCCGCACGTCCGGACCGCGCCTCATGGCCGTACGAGATTCCGCAGATCGGCGAAGCGGCGGTCGCCGATGCCGTTGACCTCACGCAGTTCGTCCACCGAGCGGAAGCCACCGTGCTGGGTGCGGTAGTCGACGATGTGCTGGGCCAGGACGGGGCCGACGCCGGGCAGGGTGTCGAGCTGGTCCACCGTGCCGGTGTTCAGCGAGACCGGAGCCGCCGCCGTACCGGCCGGGCCGCCGGTGACCGGACCGACCGTGCCGGGCCCGGGTGCGGGCGGGCCGCCGACCACCACCTGCTCGCCGTCGACGAGGAACCGCGCGCGGTTGAGCTGGTCGGTGTTCGTGCCGGGCCGCACTCCACCGGCCGCCTTCAGCGCGTCCGCGACCCTCGAACCGGCCGGCAACCGCTGGATCCCGGGCTCACGGACTTTTCCGCTGACGTCCACGACGATCTCGGTCCCGGCCGCCCCCGGCGCGTTCGAGACGCCACGCGGGACGGCCGGCTCGGCAGCCCCTGGCCGTCCTCCTCCGCTCTCCGTGCTGTCCCCGCTCTGTCCGAACGGTGCCGCCGCTCGCACCACTTCGGGTGCCTGGACCGACTGTGTACGGCCCGTCCAGAAGTGCTGCAGGGCGAAGACCGCGGCCACGACGAGCAGCACCGAGAGCGCGGCCACGTTCCGCCGCTCCAGCCCGCACCGGGCCTGCAGCCACACGGGCATCCGCTCCCGCAGAGCCAACCCGGCCCGCTCCCGCCGGCCCCCTTCGCCGGCCCACGCCTCCTCGTCGCCCCCGTCCGGCCGGTCCGACGACGGAGGTCCCTTCCCCGAGTCCCTGCGTTCCCCCGCCCGTTCGGCGAAGAGCACCTCCGCTCGCCGCTGGAGTTCGTCCGCTGAGGCAGCATGCCGGTGCCTGCCCCGGCCCCGGGTGGCGGGCGGTCGGCGGCGGTGCCGTGTACGTCCGTCGGAACGGGGGCCGCGGCCCGGCCCACTGGCCGCCGTTGCTGTACGTGAGTGTGATCGAAGTGCCATGCGCCGAGGATCGGGCACATCCGCACTCTCGCGATGATCTTGGTCAATTCCCGGGGATTACCCACCGGTTGTGGAAAACTCCGCCACCCGGTCGAGTGAGGAACCCTCTGGTCTCACCCGCCGTCACCGAGGCGAGACCACGACCCCCAGCAACCCGGGCCCCGTGTGCGCCCCGATCACCGCACCGACCTCGCTCACATGCAGGTCGGCAAGGCCCGTCACCCGTGCCCGCAGCCGGTCGGCGAGGGCCGACGCCCGGTCCGGGGCGGACAGATGGTGCACGGCGATGTCGACCGGCGCGCTGCCGGCCCGCTCGGCCGCGATCTCCTCCAGGCGGGCGATGGCCTTGGACGCCGTCCGCACCTTCTCCAGGGGCTCGATCCGTCCGCCGGCGAGCTTCAGCAGCGGCTTGACGGCCAGCGCGGAACCGAGGAGGGCCTGCGCGGCCCCGATCCGGCCGCCACGGCGCAGATAGTCGAGGGTGTCGACGTAGAAGTAGGCGGACGTGCCCGCGGCCCGCTTCTCCGCGGCCGTGACCGCCTCGTCGACCGTGCCGCCCGTCTCCGCGGCCTCGGCGGCGGCGAGCGCGCAGAAACCGAGAGCCATGGCGATCATGCCGGTGTCGACCACGCGCACCGGCACGGGCGCCTCACGGGCCGCCATGACCGCCGCGTCGTAGGTGCCGGAGAGCTCGGCGGACAGATGCAGCGACACGATGCCGGTCGCGCCGGACTCGGCGACCTTGCGGTAGTGCTCCGCGAAGGCCTGGGGGCTGGGCCGTGAGGTGGTGACGGGGCGTCGCTTCTGGAGCGCCTGGGCCAGCGACCGGGCCGTGATCTCGGTGCCCTCTTCCAGCGCGCGGTCACCGAGGACCACGGTCAGGGGTACCGCTGTGATGCCGTGCCGCGCCATCGTCCCCTGCGGCAGGTAGGCCGTTGAATCCGTGACGATCGCGACATGGCGGGACATGAGCTGGAGGTTACCTGCCGTAGCGTCCGGGTGGCAGCCCGGCCCCTGTCACCCGGGGCCGCCGTGTCCTGATCAAGTCGTGCTCTCCGGACGGGGTTTCTTCTGCCAGGGATAGGTGGGGCGGGGGCCCGGCGGAGTGATCGCGGGCCGCGTCGGCTCCTCGGCGGTGCGGGAGCGGGGCGTCTCGGGCCAGGTCTGCTGATCGGGGCTCGCGTCGGCGGCGGGGGCCTCGGGCCACGGGGGTGGTGCGGCGGCGGGCTCGGTCGTCGTCCAGTGCCGCAGGGCGCCGGACTCGACGTCGATCTGCGCGCTCAGGCTGTCCAGGTCGTCGTCGGCGAAGCGGCGGGCGCGGTCGCGGGCCGCCCAGCGCAGGGAGTCGGCAGACTGTGTGATGCGCTCGGTGCGCTCCCGCAGGCCCGGCAGGCGCTCGGCGAGCGTCGCCCGGTCGGGCTCGGACTCCAGTCGCTTGAGCTCGCCGTCAAGTTCGTGGCCGTGGGCGCTCAGGCGCTGGAAGAGGCCGATGGACTCCTTGAGCGATCCGTCCTCGGCCGCGCCCGCGTGCAGCGCGTCCTGGGTGGCCCGCATCGAGGTGCGCAGCTTCAGCCGCAGCTGGGCCAGTTCGCCCGCGGGGCCCAGCTGGGCGAAGGACTTGGCGCGCAGGGTGTGGTCCTCGACCGTACGCCGGGCCTGGGTGATGGTGCGGTCCACACCGCGCTTGGCGGCGCCGACCACCTTCACCGTCGCATAGGCGCCGAGCGCCACGAAGAGCACGAAAAGCAGGGCCACGATTGCGATCACTGCTTCCACGACGCTCCTCCTCCAGCCGGCACGGCACGCCCCGCGCCGCTCTTCCAAGGTAAACGCGACGGGCAGGCCCGGAGTTCCGGAGGAACCCCGAACCTGCCCGCACGCAACCCCTAAGGGGCCCGCGTTCGGCCCGGCACTACGCCGGAACGATGTTCACCAGCTTCGGTGCCCGCACGATCACCTTGCGGATGCCCGCCCCCTCCAGCGCCGCCACGACCTTCTCGTCGGCCAGCGCGACCTTCTCCAGCTCGTCGTCGGAGATGGCCGGCGAGACCTCCAGGCGGGCCTTGACCTTGCCCTTGATCTGGACCACGCAGGTCACCGTCTCGTCCACGACGTACTGCGGGTCGGCGACCGGGAAGTCCTGGTGGACGACCGAGTCGGTGTGGCCCAGCTTGCGCCACAGCTCCTCGGCGATGTGCGGGGCCAGCGGCGTGATCAGCAGCACCAGCGCCTCGGCGACCGGCCGCGCGAGGGCGCCGCCCGCCTTGGTCAGGTGGTTGTTCAGCTCCGTGACCTTGGCGATGGCGGTGTTGAAGCGCAGGCCCTCCAGGTCGTGGCGCACCCCGTCGATCGCCTTGTGCAGGGCGCGCAGGGTGGCCTCGTCGGGCTCGGTGTCGACGACGGTCACCTCGCCGGTGGCCTCGTCGACGATGTTGCGCCACAGCCGCTGCAGCAGCCGGTACTGGCCGATCACCGCGCGCGTGTCCCACGGCCGGGAGACGTCCAGCGGGCCCATCGCCATCTCGTACAGGCGCAGGGTGTCGGCGCCGTACTCGTCGCAGATCGCCTCGGGGGTGACGGCGTTCTTCAGGGACTTGCCCATCTTGCCCAGCTCGCGCTTGACGGGCTCGCCCGCGTAGAAGAACGCGCCGTCGCGTTCCTCGACCTCGGCGGCCGGCACCGGGAAGCCCCGGCTGTCGCGGTAGACGAAGGCCTGGATCATGCCCTGGTTGAACAGCTTGTGGAAGGGCTCGGGCGACGAGATGTGCCCCAGGTCGAACAGGACCTTGGACCAGAAGCGCGCGTACAGCAGGTGCAGCACGGCGTGTTCGGCGCCGCCGACGTACAGGTCGACACCGCCGTGCGGCTGTCCCGCGCGCGGGCCCATCCAGTACTGCTCGATCTCGGGGTCGACCAGCTGCTCGCTGTTGTGCGGGTCCAGGTAGCGCAGTTCGTACCAGCAGGAACCGGCCCAGTTGGGCATGGTGTTGGTCTCGCGGCGGTACGGGCGGGGGCCGCGGCCGTCGCCCAGGTCCAGGGTGACGTTGACCCAGTCCTCGTTGCGGGACAGCGGGGTCTCCGGGGAGGTGTCCGCGTCGTCCGGGTCGAAGGTGCGCGGCGAGTAGTCCTCGACCTCGGGCAGCTCCAGCGGCAGCATCGACTCGGGCAGCGCGTGGGCGATGCCGTCCTCGTCGTAGACGATCGGGAAGGGCTCGCCCCAATAGCGCTGGCGGCTGAACAGCCAGTCGCGCAGCCGGAAGTTGACGGTGCCCTCGCCGATGCCCTCGCGCTGCAGCCACTCGGTGATGCGGGCCTTGGCCTCAGGCACGCTCAGGCCGTCCAGGGAGATGCCGTCGCCGTGCGAGTTCACGATCCTGGCGTCGTACGAGGCGAAGGCGTCGTCCCAGGTGGAGGCGTCCGTGCCCCGGCCGTCGCTCGGCTCGACCACGCAGCGGATCGGCAGCTCGAAGGCGCGCGCGAAGGCGAAGTCACGCGTGTCGTGGGCCGGTACGGCCATGATCGCGCCGGTGCCGTAGCCCATCAGGACGTAGTCGGCGATGAAGACGGGGATCTGCTCGCCGTTGACCGGGTTGGTCGCGAACGCGCCGGTGAAGACGCCGGTCTTGTCCTTGGCCTCGGCCTGGCGCTCGACGTCCGACTTGGAGGCGGCCTGCGCGCGGTAGGCGGCGACGGCCTCGGTCGGCGTGGCGTGTCCGCCGGTCCACACGTCGTGCGTGCCCTCGGGCCAGGCGGCCGGGGTGAACTTCTCGACCAGCGGGTGTTCGGGGGCCAGCACCATGTAGGTCGCGCCGAAGAGCGTGTCCTGGCGCGTGGTGAAGACCGTGATCGCCTCGCCGTCCACGGGGAAGTCGACGCGGGCGCCCTCGGAGCGGCCGATCCAGTTGCGCTGCTGCAGCTTGATGGCCTCGGGCCAGTCCAGCTCGTTCAGGTCGTCCAGCAGGCGGTCGGCGTAGGCCGTGATCCGCATGTTCCACTGGCGCAGCTTGGCCTTGAAGACCGGGAAGTTTCCGCGCTCGGAGCGGCCGTCGGCGGTGACCTCCTCGTTGGCCAGGACGGTGCCCAGGCCCGGGCACCAGTTGACCGGCGCGTCGGAGGCGTACGCCAGGCGGTACTCGCCGAGCACGTCGGCGCGCTCGGCCGCGGTCAGGGCGTCCCAGGAGCGGCCGCCGGGAACCGCGCGCTCACCGGACTCGAACGCGGCGACCAGCTCGGAGATCGGGCGGGCCTTCTTCGCCTCGGTGTCGTACCAGGAGTTGAAGATCTGCAGGAAGATCCACTGGGTCCACTTGTAGTACTCCGGGTCGATCGTGGCGAACGACCGGCGCTTGTCGTGGCCCAGGCCCAGCCGGCGCAGCTGGGACTTCATGTTGTTGATCGCGGCCTCGGTGGTGATCCGCGGGTGCTCGCCGGTCTGCACGGCGTGCTGTTCGGCGGGCAGGCCGAAGGCGTCGAAGCCCAGCGTGTGCAGGACGTTGTGGCCGGTCATCCGCTGGAAGCGGGCGAAGACGTCGGTGGCGATGTAGCCCAGCGGGTGGCCGACGTGCAGGCCCGCACCCGAGGGGTACGGGAACATGTCCATGACGAACTTCTTGGGCCTGGCGGCCAGCTCCGGGTCGCCCGCCAGGTCGCCCTTGGGGTTCGGAGCCGCGTAGGTGCCGTCGGCGTCCCAGAAGTCCTGCCAGCGTGCCTCGATCTCGGCCGCGACGGCGGCCGTGTAGCGGTGCGGCGCGGCCACCTCGGCGGGGGCAGCGGGGTTCGTCTCGCTCATGGTCCTCAAAGCTCCATCGATCGTCTCTGCCAGCGGCTGTGTCGTCCGGAAACGAAAAATCCCCTCGCACAGGAGGGGACGCCGCGCCGATTCCGACCACGTCTTCACCGGTGGTCGGGACTGATCAGCGCGGCTCGCTAAGCAGAAGGCGTACGGCACGCATGGCGTCAGAGTACCGCAGCCATTGAGCAAGCCGCGACGAGCTTACGTATGCCTCTTTGGCACCGGGTGCCGCACTCGCCGCCGCAGTCGAGCGCAACCGTCCGATCCGACAGGAACTGAATCAAGGTCAAGGATTACTTCGCGTAACAGCTACTAAGGGGCATCACTACAGCCCCACGGCCGTTTGATAACAACGCAATAACTCAAACGCCGTACCCATCGGTATGGCGCCACTTAGAGTGCGGCAGCGGGACCGCCTTCCCGAACCGCTCGGAGTTGCCCCCATGAACCCTCGTAGTAGCAACAACACGCTCCCCAGGACGGGCCGGTCGGCCTATGGGGTGGCGACGGCCGTCTTCCTGCTGGCCATCCCTCTGGTCGTGGTGTACGGAGGTGTCTGGCTTCAGGACTTCCTCAACTTCGGGGCGGGCGTGGTGACGCTTGTCCTGCTCACCTGCTCCGTGATCTGGGGCCTCGTCGCACAGGACCGGCTGATCCTCAACACCCGGCAGCGGATCGTCGCCCAGGGTGTGCACCGGATCACCGCGGTGGGCTCGATCGCGTTCCTTCTGCTGCACATCGGGATCAAACTCACCCTCGAGCACACGACGTGGATCGCCGCGTTCATCCCCTTCGGGCTCGGCTTCAGCAGCAGCGGGGGCCTCATAGGCCTCGGCACCCTGGCCGGCCAGCTCATGATCTTCGTCGGCATCACGGGCGCCCTGCGCAACCGGTTCGCGTCCCCTGCGCCGGTCGCGGCCCGCTGGCGGGCGATGCACATGCTGGCCTACCCCGCCTGGTGCGCCGGCCTGGTCCACGGCCTGTACGCGGGGCGCGCGGTCAAGGCCCCGATCTTCACGTACATGTACGCGCTCTGCCTGCTCGGCGTCATCGCGGCCCTCGCCCTGCGCGCGGCACCCCGCCCGTTCAAGCGCAGGATCACCGACCGGATCGCCGTGCTCCTCGGCGCCGAGGAGCGGCCGGGCCGTGAGGAACTGGAGGCCAGCCGGGCCAGGAGGGCCGCGGAGAGCGCCGCACCGGGCCGCGAGAGCCGCAGGGCGCCCGAGTCCGCCGGACGGCGCTCGGAGTCCGCCCTGCCCGGCTACGAGGGCCTCACCCAGACCGGCTCCATGCCCGCCTACCAGGCCGCCCCGGCCCCGGAACCCGCGGGCAGCGGGTTCGCCGCCGCCTATCGCGCCATGTCACCGGGCGCACAGCAGCCCTTCGACACCGGCCAGACCGCGCGCATGGACCTGCCCATGGACATGCAGGCCGCGACCGACCCCATCGCGCGCATGGACAGCAGCACCTCCGGCAGCTGGCCCATCCCGTCCCCGCCGCCGGTCGGCGAGGCACCCCCCTCCGCCTACGACCCGCTCCAGGACACGGGGTACAACATCCCGACCTATGGCGGTAATTCGGGCACGGCCAGCTATCTGACGGGTGATGTACGCGACACCGGTGAGTCGAACACCATGTACGGCACGTACAACCCGAACGACACGTACAACAGCGGTCCCGCCACTGATCCAACGCCCGGTCAGTCGTACGACTTCGACTCACCGGGATCGGGCGAACCTTGGAACACGCCTTCCGGAGGCTATAGGTGAACGAGGCCCTGCCCGACGTACCAGAAGTCCGCGTGGTCGGTCTTCCCCAGCTCACGTCGGGCTTCGACCTTGTCGAACGACTTGACCTGCCCATGCACCTCAAGGTGCACGGGCCGCTCGAACCCATGGGCGGCGAGCAGCTCGCGAAGCTGTCCGAAGCCATCAACCTGAAGGGGCGCGGCGGAGCCGGCTTCCCCTTCCACAAGAAGCTGCGCTCGGTCGCCGAAGCGGCCATCAAGCGCGGCGTCCGGCCGGTCGTCGTCGTCAACGGCAGCGAGGACGAACCGGCCTGCCGCAAGGACACGGTGCTCATCAACCGTGCCCCGCACCTCATCCTGGACGGCGCCCTGCTGGCCGCCGAGGCGCTCGGTGCCCGCACGCTCGTGATAGGCGTCACCCGGGAGTCCACCCAGCGCTCCATGGAGGCCGCCCTCGCCGAGCGCGGCCTCAGCAACGGCCGCAGATCGGCGCTACGCGCACGCGTGCAGCGCAATCCCGTCCGTATGGTCACCGGAGCGGCGGCCTCGCTGATCCGTTCCATCGACGGCGGCCCGGCCATCCCGCCCGGCCGCAAGGTCAGCGCCTCACAGAACGGCGTCGGCGGCGCGCCCACCCTGCTGTCCAACGCCGAGACCTTCGCGCAGCTGGCGATCGCCGCGCGCATCGGTCCGGAGCGCTACGGCAACACCGGTCTGTACGACGAGCCGGGCACCGTCATGCTCACGGTCTCCGGTGCCGTCGCGCGCCCCATGGTGATCGAGGTCCCCACGGGCGTACCGCTGCGCTACGTCCTGCAGTTGGCCGGCGCCCCGCCGGTCCCGCAGGGCGTGCTGACCGGCGGCTACCACGGCAAGTGGATCGACGCGGCGACGGTCAACGAGGCGATCGTCTCCCGCAACTCCCTGGACGCGGTGGGCGGTGCGCTCGGGGCCGGCGCGATTCTGCCGATCACTCAGGAGACCTGCCCGCTGGGCGAGTCGCTGCGGGTGGCGCAGTGGCTGGCCGAGGAGAGCGCGGGCCAGTGCGGGCCCTGCTACCTCGGTCTGCCGGCCGCCGCGCGCGGCATGGAGGACATCCTCAACGGCGGCGGCCCCGCCGCCCTGGAGGCGCTCAAGCAGGTCGCCAAGAACGTGAAGCGGCGCGGCGCGTGCTCGCACCCGGACGGCTCCGCGATGTTCCTGGAGTCGACCATCAAGGCGTTCACGGACGACCTGGCCGCCCATGTCCTCGGCAACGGCTGCGGACGGCCCGTGGAGGGCGTTCTGCCGCTCTTCGAGGGCGGGAAGATGCCGACGGGCATCCCGGGCGGCGGCGAGGCCGAGGAGACCGGTCCCAGCCGTCAGAAGATCTACGTCGACTGGACGCTGTGCCGGGGGCACGGTCTGTGCGCCGACATCCTCCCCGAGGTCTTCGAACTCGGCGCCGACGGCTTCCCGACGGTCGCGCAGGCCCAGGTACCGCGGTACGCCGAGGCGAAGGCTCTACGCGCGGTGCGTCGCTGCCCCGCGCTCGCCCTGCGCCTGGAGGACGAGTCCCCGCGCGACAAGGGCCCCACCCGCAACCTGCCGGTCCTGTCGCAGGGCCGCGGTCGCCGGGCACTGGGTCGCTGAGGCGGACAGCAGACGACTGAGGGGGCCACCCGAATCGGGTGGCCCCCTCAGTCGTAACTGCCTCTTAAAACAAGTGAATCCCGCCGGATCAAGATGACCCGGCGGGATCTTTCTGTGGAGCTAAGGAGATTTGAACTCCTGACCCCCTGCATGCCATGCAGGTGCTCTACCAACTGAGCTATAGCCCCATGTTGCGTGCCACCCGGTTTCCCTGGCGGCGACGCCAACATTACACGGTCCACCGGGTGGAACACCAAATCGTTTCCCTGCGGGCAGGGACCACGACGTCAAGCGGTCACGAACGAGTAGAACCGCTTCAGCGTGCAGTGTTCTTCGAGGAGCCGGCCATAGATCGGCTCGCCCTCGAGTTCACGGTACGTCTCGATGGGGTCGCCTTTTATGATCAGCGCCCGCGCGCACTCCTCGCACCAGTACTGGTAGTCGGGATTGACCGGCTCCATGTCCCGCACGATCGGCGTCCCGCTCCCGCACCAGTCGCACTTTCGCCTGTGTGCACCCATCGATCAGCTCCAGCTGTGGCCGCAGGCCGTGCACACGTAGGAGATTCCGCCGTTGTCGCCAAGTACTTGCGCCACATGGACAGAACCGCAGGAAGGGCAGATGAGGCGGACCGTCGTGTCCCTTGTCGACGCCGCTTCGCGGAGGTGGCCGCCCTCCACGAGGATGCTCGCAGGCATCACTACTCCCTCCCGTCGGGCCGCGCCCCCTTCCGGCCGTTTGATTCTGCCACGGCCGGACCAATACGGTCAGCGACGCCTGAGTACCAGTCCGGACACGGCGCCCACCGCGGCGGTCCCGGCCAGCGCGAACATGCACGCCAACAGCGCCTCCGCAGAGGTATACGCCTCAGAGGGGCCGAGTGACTCAAGTCGGTTCAAGAACAGTGTGCCGAAGCCCGCGACGCCCATCAGCTGGCCGAGCTGGGTGACCGTGGCCAGCAGTCCGCTGGCGTCCGCCGCGTGCCGGGGCTCCACCGTGGCCAGGGCCCCGGTGAGCGTGGGACTGAAGGCGAGCGCGAGCCCGGCGCCCACGCCGGCGTACGCGGCGTACAGCCCGGCGCCGCCCTCGCCGCCGTCCTTCAGCGCCAGGCCCACCCCGAGTGCGGCCAGCGCGGTGACCAGGAACCCGGCGGGCGTCAGCAGCCGCTGCCAGGACGCGGGCCAGTGCCGCCAGGTCAGTCCGACGATCCCGAAGACCACGGCGGTCGGCGCGAAGGAGAGCCCGGCCCGCAGCGCGCTGTAGCCGAGGCTGCCCTGGACGTACAGGGTGAGCGCGAAGAGGAAGCCGCCGTTGACGGCCATGACCGCCATGATCCGGAAGACGGCGAGCCCCATGCCGGGGTGTCGCAGAATGCTCGGCGAGATCAGCGGGGCGCCGCCGCGCCGCGCCAGCCGGGACTCGTAGCCGCAGAAACCCGTGAACAGGATCACGGCGGCGGCCAGGGACAGCCAGGACCACAGCGGCCAGTCCTCCTCCTGCCCGAGCACCAGCGGCACCGTGCACAGCGACACGGCCGCGCCGAGCAGCACCAGGCCCGGCAGGTCGAGGCCGCGTGTCCGGTCCCGGGGCGTGGGGCTGTCCCCGGGCAGCAGGACTCGAGTGCCCGCGGCCAGCAGGACGAGGCCCACCGGTACGTTCACGAGGAAGACCGGCCGCCAGCCCGTGCCGAACAGGTCGGCGCTGACCAGGACTCCGCCGACGACCTGCCCGGCGGCGGCGCCGACCGCGAGGACCGCCGAGTACGCGCCGAGCGCCTTCATCCGTGCCTCGCCGGTGAAGTTGCGCTGGATCAGACTGAGCACCTGCGGGATCATCACCGCCGAACCGGCGCCCTGCACCAGCCGGAAGACGATCAGCGCGGTGGCGCCCTGGGCGAGACCGCAGGCGAGCGAGGCCGCCGTGAACAGGGCGAGCCCGGCGAGGTGGACCCGGCCGTGCCCGAACCGCTCACCGAGCCGGGCGCCGGTGATCAGCAGCACCGAGTACGTGATGGCGTATCCGGCGACGACCAGCTGGAGTTGGGCGCCCGAGGCGTGCAGTTCCGTGCCGATCGTGGGGGTGGCGACGTTCACGATGAACACGTCGAGCAGCGCCATGAACTGGGCGGCGAGCACGAGCGCGAGTATCGGCCGGGGCCGGTTGTCAGTGGCGGGTGCTTCACTTTTCGCAGGTGGGGAAAAGGGCGCGGGATGCGGTCCCGTCCGGGGCGTTGTCGTCATGCCGTCGAGCCTGAGGACATTCCGGTACGGGTGCCGAGAGCCCGCCGATGCTGGTACTGCCAGCACCTGGCAAGCGCCGGGCGCGGCACCGAGGATGGTCGTGACGAGGGGGACGTGACGATGAGGACGACACAGCGACGACGGCCCGAGCTGGCCTCGTTCCTGCGCAGCAGGCGGGCCCGGGTGACCCCTGCCGACGTGGGCATGCCGCCGGGGCTCAGGCGCCGCACACCGGGACTGCGGCGCGAGGAGGTCGCACAGCTCTCCGGTGTGGGGGTGACCTGGTACACCTGGCTGGAGCAGGGCCGGCCGATCAACGCGTCCGCGCAGGTCCTGGACGCCGTGGCCCGCACCCTGCGGCTCGACCCGCCGGAGCGGGAGCATCTGTACCGCCTGGCCGAGGTGCCCTTCGACCCGGTCCCGCAGGAGCCGACGCTTTCGGTGGGGCCGGAGGTGCAGGGCATCATCGACGCCCTCGCCCCGCTCCCGGCGGTCGTCTACAACTCGCGGTACGACATCCTGGCCGTCAACCCCGTCTACCGCGCCCTGTTCATCACCCCGGAGATCGTCGACATAGGGGTGGCGAACGCGCTCTGGACGCTGTTCACGGTGTCCGAGGACGCCTGCCCGCTGCTGCACCGGGAGCGCGAGCTGCCGGTGATGGTGGCGACGCTGCGGTCCTCCTACGGCCGGCATGTCGGCGAGCCGGCCTGGGAGCGCTTCATACGCGCCCTGACGGCGGCCAGCCCGTACTTCGCCGAGCTGTGGGCGAGCGGCGAGGTGGTCCGGCCGGGACCGCGGGTGAAGACGTTCCGGCACCGGACCGTCGGCGAGCTGCGGATGACCTCGCAGTCGCTGTCGATCGACGGGATGCCCGAGTGCCGGATCGTGGTCTACACACCGGAGGACGCCGAGACACATGAAAAATCCCGCCTCCTGATGGAGACGGGATCCTCATTGAGTGGAGCTAAGGAGAATTGAACTCCTGACCTCCTGCATGCCATGCAGGCGCTCTACCAACTGAGCTATAGCCCCTTGCGTTCCTCCCGCTCGGCGGGCGAACAAGAAGAACTTTAGCCTGCGACCTGCCGGAAAGTGAAATCCGGTCCGGAGCCCGATCCGGAGCCCGGTCCAGAGCCTTCAGTCGTCGTCGCCGAGCACCGGCTCCGGGAGGGTGCCGGCGTTGTGCTCCAGCAGACGCCAGCCGCGGGCGCCCTGGCCGAGGACGGACCAGCAGCAGTTGGAGAGGCCGCCGAGGCTCTCCCAGTGCCGGGAGTCCAGGCCGAGCAGCCGGCCGATGGTGGTGCGGATCGTGCCGCCGTGGCTGACCACGACGAGTGTGCCGTCCTCGGGGAGCTTCTCGGCGTGCCGGAGCACCACGGGAGCGGCCCGGTCGGCGACCTCGGTCTCCAGTTCGCCGCCACCGCGGCGCACCGGCTCACCGCGCTTCCACGCGGTGTACTCCTCGCCGTGCCGGGCGATGATCTCCTCGTGCGTCAGTCCCTGCCAGACGCCCGCGTAGGTCTCGCGCAGGCCCTCGTCATAGGCCACCTCCAGGCCGGTGAGCGCGGCGAGCTCGGCGGCGGTGTTCGCGGCCCGCTGGAGGTCTGAGGCGACGATCGCGTCGGGCTGGAGGGAGGCCAGCAGCCGGGCGGCGCGGCGGGCCTGGCCGACTCCGGTCTCGGTGAGCTCGACGTCGGTGGTGCCCTGGAAGCGGCGCTCCACGTTCCAGGAGGTCTGGCCGTGCCGCCACAGGATGACGCGGCGGCCCCGGCCCTTGCGGTCGGCGGGAGCGGTCACCGCGGCTCCCCGAACTCGGCGGCGTCCTCCTCGGCCCGGAGCTTGGCGTGCTCCTCCGACTTGCCGCGGGTCGCCTTGGCGTCGGCCGGCAGCTCCAGCTCGGGGCAGTCCTTCCACAGCCGCTCCAGGGCGTAGAAGACGCGCTCCTCGCTGTGCTGGACGTGGACGACGATGTCGACGTAGTCGAGCAGGACCCAGCGGGCCTCGCGGTCGCCCTCGCGGCGCACCGGCTTGGCGCCGAGCTCCTTCGAGAGGCGCTCCTCGATCTCGTCGACGATGGACTTGACCTGACGGTCGTTGGGTGCGGACGCCAGCAGGAAGGCGTCGGTGATCGAGAGGACGTCGCTGACGTCGTAGGCGATCACGTCATGGGCGAGCTTGTCGGCGGCCGCCTGCGCGGCGGTGGTGACGAGCTCGAGGGAACGGTCAGTCGCGGTCACTACAAGGCTTTCGGTCGGTGGTCTCTTGACCCCAAGGGTCTCACGGTCCGCCGACGGCCCCCCACGTGATGGCTGAGATCACGCGGGGTGCCGCTGGGGGTCCGGGCCGGGCCTAGGAGGAGGAGTCCGGCTTGTAGTCCTGGCCGAGGACCACGGCGACGTTCGCGCTCGACGAGATCGTGCCCTTGGCGACGGCGCCGGCGGGCAGGCCCAGGGTCTTGGCGACCTCGGTGGCGTTCGTCTTGTCGGCGGGGTCGGCGTAGACGACCTTGGAGGTGGCCCGGGACGCGGAGGGCGTACCGCCGTCGATGAAGGTGAAGCCGCCGTTGAGGAGGACGACGCGGGCCTTCTCGGTGTTGTCCTTGGTACCGGTGGCGTTCTGGACCGAGACGCTGACCGCCGCGTCCTTGTCGGGGCTCTTCGCCTTGCCGCCGAGGACGTCCTTGACCACGCTCGCGCTGGCCGCCGCGCTCAGGGTGCCGTCCTGCTGGACGGGCAGCAGCGCGGTCTTGTAGTCGCCGCCCTTGGCGAGGTCGGCGAGCTTGGCGAGGAAGGTGCCGAGGTCCTTGTCGGTCAGGGACGGGTCGAGGATCTGGGCCAGGGTCTGCACGGTGGTCGTCGCGGCCGTCGGGTCGGAGGACAGCTTGCGCAGTACGCCCTGCAGGACCTGGCCGAAGCGCTCCAGCTGGGCGTTCTGGGCCTCGCCGGGGGCACGGTAGGTGGCGTAGGCGACGGCCATCTTGCCGCTGAGGGTCTGGCCCTTGCCCTTGCTCACCAGCGGGGCCTGGCCCTTCTTCTTGGCGTCGGGGTCGGGCACGGCGGTGTTGGTGTCGACGTCGATGTTGCCGACGAGGTCGACCAGGTTCTGGAGATAGGGGGTGTCCAGGCGCCAGGTGCCCTCGATGTCGGTGCCGAGGACGGTGTCGAGGGAGTCGACGGTCCCGGACGAGCCGTCGTCGTCGACCGACTTGGCGAGGGTCGTCGTGGAGCCGTCGTCGGCCGTCAGGACGAGGGAGTTGGGGATCAGGACGGTGGTGCCCTGCTGGGTGGTGGTGTTGTCGACGAGCAGCGCCGTGGAGGTGCCGCCCTTGGTGGTGTTGTGCAGGTGGACGACGATCACGTCGCGGTTCTGGGCGCTCGCCGCGACCGTGGTGTCCTTCTTGCTCTCCGTGTCCGAGAGGCCGGGCAGCTTGCCTGCGTACCAGAGGTAGCCGACCCCGCCCACCGCGACCAGGGCGAGGACGACGACCAGGGCGACGAGCCGGCTGCGGGCGCGGCGCTTGGCCTCCTCGCGGCGCTCGGTGCGGTTCTCGGTGAAGTTCAGCCAGTCGATGACGTCCTCGGAGTCCTGGTCCGGCTCCTCGACGAACGCGAACTGCGCGGTGTGGTACTGCCGTTCGTCCCCGTCGGCGGCCTCCGCACCGGTACGGCCGCCGGGACGGCCGGCTCCGGCCGGGTCCCCGTCGGCAGCGGGCCGGTAGCCCTGTCCGGCCTGAGGGCCCACAGGGTGCCCCTGGCCGGCCTGCGTTCCCTCGGCCGGCCCGCCCTGTTGCGGGATGTAGGCCGTCGGCTCGGCGACACGCTGCTGCCGGCCGCTCGCGGCGGCCCGGCCGTAGGGGTCGTACGCCGTCGCTGGACCGCCGCCCTGCCGGCCGCCGTCGGCATAGGGGTCGTAGGGCGGGACGGGCGCCTGCTGACCGGTGTCACCGGCGCCGTAGGGGTCGTAGGACGGGGCGGGGTTCTGGGTGCCCGATTCGTACGGCGTGGCCTGCCCGCGGTCCGTGGCGTACGGGTCGTAGCCGTAGCCCTGCTGGGCGTAGGGGTCGTACTGCTGCTGCGGAGCCTGTTGCGGCGGGACCTGCTGGTACACCGGCCGGCCGTACTCGTCGTAGCCGACGAGCGCGTACTGGTTGTCCTGGTCGTCGCCGTAGCCCGCGTCGTATCGGTCGTTCACCGGTGCCCCTCCCGACTCATTCGCCGCGGTACAGCTCGCGCTTGTCGATGTAACGCACGACTCCGTCGGGCACCAGGTACCAGACGGGGTCGCCCTTGGCGACTCTCGCCCGGCAGTCGGTGGAGGAGATGGCGAGGGCGGGGACCTCGACGAGCGAGACGCCGCCCTCGGGCAGCCCGGGGTCGGCCAGGGTGTGGCCGGGCCGGGTGACGCCGATGAAGTGCGCGAGGGCGAACAGCTCTTCCGTGTCCCGCCAGGTGAGGATCTGGCCGAGGGCGTCGGCGCCCGTGATGAAGAAGAGGTCGGTGTCGGGGTTGAGGGCCTTGAGGTCCCGCAGGGTGTCCGTGGTGTAGGTCGCGCCACCGCGGTCGATGTCGATGCGGCTGACCGAGAACTGCGGGTTCTCGGCGGTCGCGATGACCGTCATCAGATAGCGGTCCTCGGCCGGGGAAACCATGCGGTGGGTCTTCTGCCACGGCTGGCCCGTCGGTACGAACACCACCTCGTCCAGGTGGAACTGCGCGGCGACCTCGCTGGCCGCCACGAGGTGCCCGTGGTGGATCGGGTCGAACGTCCCGCCCATGACGCCCAGGCGGCGCTTGCCGGGGCTCGTCGGGCTGTTGCCCGGGCCGGTAGGCATGTCCTGCTCTCCCATGCGTGCAGACCCTACCGGCCGGGCCTGAGGGCACCGGCCGGAGGAGGACCGAAATGCCCCGCTTCGGGCACCGGGGGCCTCAGCGGTCGCGGTTGAAACGGGTGGTGATCCACAGCAGGAGCAGCAGGATGATGAAGGCGCCGCCGCCGGTCACCAGGGGGTTGAGGCTCTCGTGGTTGCCGCCGCGCTCCTCGCCCTCTGCGGCAAGGGTGACCAACTGGGCAGCGGTGCTGTGGAAGCTCATCTTCGGCAGGACCTATCCGGTGGGCGGGATAAAGACGTCGGCCCATGGTAAGCGGGCGCGGTGAGGGCGATCACGCCGACTCCACCATTGGGGGCCGGCGTCGGGACGGCGGGGAACCTTCGCCCTTTCTCACTCGTCCTTCCGCTTGTAACCCCGCAGCAGGAACCACGCGGTGAACGCACAGCCCACGAACATCACGACCAGTACCACCCGGAGCAGATTTCCGGCCCCTTGCTGCTCGGCGGCGCTCGCGGCCTCGGTGAGCCAGGCGGCCCGGGTGTGCTCCATGACGTGGACTCCTTCGCTGTACTGCCCGTCCACGCTATCTCCGCCTAGGCTGGGGTCTGCTTCGGGGGCGCAAAGGGCCGCACAAGGGTCCGCAAAGGATCAGAGCGGTCGAAGAGGCACAGCCACAGACGGCACAGCCAAAGACGCACATGGGGGAGAACATGTCCGACGACGGCCACCACAACAACGGACACGAGAACGTGCCGAGCAGGCAGCGCAGGCGCTTCCCGGGTATCTCCTCGCGTGCGTACGAGCACCCCGCCGACCGCTCCGCCCTGGTGGCGCTGCGCAAGCTGAGCGGTTTCGACACGGTGTTCAAGGCGCTCAGCGGTCTGCTCCCGGAGCGGAGTCTGCGGCTGCTTTTCCTGTCCGACTCGGTGCGCGTCTCCGACCAGCAGTTCGCGTACCTCAACGACATGCTGCGGGACGCGTGTTACATCCTGGACCTGGAGAAGGTCCCGCCGATGTACGTCACCCAGGACCCGCAGCCGAACGCCATGTGCATCGGCCTGGACGAGCCGATCATCGTCGTCACCACGGGTCTGGTCGACCTGCTCGACGAGGAGGAGATGCGGGCGGTCGTCGGGCACGAGGTGGGTCACGCCCTGTCCGGTCACTCGGTCTACCGCACGATCCTGCTGTTCCTGACCAGCCTGGCGCTCCGCGTCGCGTGGATCCCCCTGGGCAACCTCGCGATCATGGCGATCGTGACGGCGCTGCGCGAGTGGTTCCGCAAGTCGGAGCTGTCGGCGGACCGGGCGGGCCTGCTGGTCGGCCAGGACCTCAAGGCCTCGATGCGCGGCCTGATGAAGCTGGCCGGCGGTCACCATCTGCACGAGATGAACGTGGACGCGTTCCTGAAGCAGGCCGAGGAGTACGAGGCCGGCGGCGACCTGCGCGACTCCGTGCTGAAGATCCTGAACGTCCTGCCGCGTTCCCACCCCTTCACCACCGTGCGGGCGGCCGAGCTGAAGAAGTGGGCCGAGTCCAGCGACTACCAGCGGATCATGGACGGCCACTACCCGCGGCGCAGCGAGGACAAGGACACCTCGGTCACGGACTCCTTCCGCGAGTCGGCGGCGAGCTACGCGACCAACGTCAAAAGCTCCAAGGACCCCCTGATGAAGCTGGTCAGCGACATCGCGGGCGGAGCGGGCGACCTGGGCGGCAGGGTCCGGCGGGGCTTCGGCGGCTTCTCGAACTCGGCACCACGGGACGACGAGCCCCCGACGGACACCCCCCGCAACAACGAGGCGGACTGACCCACCAGCGACCCGCGGGGCGGTACCGCCATGCGACTACCGCCCCCACCGCACCGGCCCCACCACCGACCCGCCCCACCGGCCGACACCGAACGGCCCGGCCCACGGCCCAGCACCCACCGGCACACACCAACCGCCCGGCTCCCACCACGGAACGCCCGCGGCCCCCGCGCCTATCCGGCCTACAACCCGCCCACCCACCGACCAGCCACCACGCCCGCCCCCGCCGACCCGCATCCATCACTGCCCGCCCACCGGCCAGCACCCACCGGCACACACCAACCGGTATCCGCCGGCCCGCAACCCATCGGGCTGCACCCGTCGCCCCGCACCCACCGGTCAGCTGCGACCACACTCGTCCCCACCGGCGCACGTCCACCGGCGAACGCCACTCCGGCCCGCGCCTACCCGGGCCCGCACGCGCCGAGCCACAGCCCACCGACCGGTACCCACCGGGGAGCACCGCCGGACCACCCCCGACGGCCGCTCCCCTGGCCCACGCCCACCGGCCCGCACCCGTCGGCGCACTTCCCAGTGGCAGGCAGCCAGACGCGCGCTCACCGGAGAGCATCCGCCCGACCAGCCCGGCGGTCGTCGGCGTACCCCCCTCCCGCCCGCCCCCGCTCACACCTTCGGCTGCGCCCCGCTCGCCAGCGACCCGCACAGCGCCGTCGCGCTGCCCGTCGCGTACGGGTCCGTCCCCGCCGGGCCGCCCGTTTTCGCGGTCTGGCCGGCCAGCAGGGGGTGGAGTCGGTTCGTGGAGTCCTCCGCGCAGGACAGCGGCCCCGCCTGGACGTACGACACGACCAGCTGGGCCGTGTGCAGCCGCAGGTCGTCGCGGTCGAACCGGAAATGCAGCTCGCGCCGGACGGTGAACAGCGAGGTCTCCGCGGAGGCGCCCGCCCCGGCCGCCCTCAGCGCGTACACGAAGGTGTGGTCCGCCGTCACCTCCAGCGTCGAGGAGTCGGTCTCGGCGGCCTGGAGGCTCCCCTGCACCCGGATCCGGTCGTCCGCCAGCCGCGCCTGGGCGGGGTCGAAGCGCACCAGCCACCCGGTCGGCGCGTGCCGCCCGTCGGCGGCGGGATGGGCGAAGCTCTGGTCGAACTGGTCGAGTTGGTCCGTGTCGAGGAGCACCCGCACCGCACGGACCTGGTTGCCGGTGAGGACGTCCGGGTCGAGCGAGGACCGCACGATGTAGTCCTTGGCGGTGGTCAGCGCGGCCACGACCTGGCTGTCGGAGAAGTGCGCGGTGCGGCGGGAGGCCGGCAGCGGGATGCCCTTGGCGCCGACCCGGTACTGCGCGGCGGGGCTGTGCGCGTACAGGTACTCGGCGTCGGGGTGTCCCGGGACCCGGCCCGCGGGGGCCAGCGGGATGACGGTCATCCGCAGGGGCTCGACGGGCTGCCGGATCGCGGAGGTCTGGTAGGGATGCCGTACGCCCATGTAGATCGCGGTGCCGAAGGCGACGGCGATCAGCGTGACCAGGATCAGCACCTGCCGGGACAGTCCCCGGCGCATCGGCGGCCGGCGGCGTACGGCGGGCGCGTGGTCGGCCATGCGCTCCTGTGCCGAGTACTCCTGGAGGCGGGCAGCACGAACGAACGATTCGTCGAACACGACGGATCGGTACTCGTCCTCACCACCCACGGGGCCGCCCTCGGGTGTCCCCTCGGGTGGGTCTCCTGGCCCTCCCATATCTTCAGGGTAGGTCTCGGGAAGCTCAGGTAAACGCCTCGCCGTGCGACAACTTCTGACAGGTTCTCACCAGGACCGTCAGGGACCGTCAGGGCGTTCGCGGGACCGCGGAGACGGCCGGCTGGGCGGGCTGGGAGTAGTCGGCGGACGCCGAGGGCGTCACCGTGCTCCCCTGCTCCAGCCCGGTGGAGGCGGGCGGCGGGACCCGGTCGCGGCCGCCGGAGGAAGCGCCCCGGTAGACCGCCGTGAAGGCCAGCGCGACCATGCCGATGCCCATGACGAGGGCGAGCATCCAGGCCACGGGGCGATGCCAGCGGACCTGTTTGCCGTACATCCCGGGAGCGCCGTAGCGGCCTTCGAGGATCTCGGTGTCGTCCAGGTCGTCGAGGTCGGGATCATGGCCGAAACCGCCGGGTCCGAACCCCTCGTCGTACCGCTCGCGTCCGGGGTGTGCGCGGCGGACCTCGGCCTCGGAGGCCTCCGCTCTCGCCTGGGCGGCGGCCAGGAGGCGCTCGACGGCGGTCGGCTCGTGCACCACGGCCGCCCGTACGAAGGCCTCGTCGAAGACCACGGAGGCGAACTCTTCGTCCGACACCCCGCGGTCGTGGTCGTCGTCGGGCTCCCAGCCGTCAGGGAACGGCGTGCCCCCCACGTCCTCCGGCACGACTCCAGAGTAGACCTGGGGGGTCAATTTGGGCAGACGGTATGGAAATTCATCCGCCTGGTGAGACGCCGCCCGGGCACCACGGGGGCGGGCCCGGGGCGCATGCCGGACGCATATGCCCTGGCCGTGCGCCCCTTGGCGACCCGGCTCAGCGGATTCGCCTCAGCAGATCCGCCTCAGCGGCGGATGTGCCCGTCCCCGGTGACGATGTACTTCGTGCTCGTCAGCTCCGGCAGGCCCATCGGGCCGCGCGCGTGCAGCTTCTGGGTGGAGATGCCGATCTCCGCGCCGAAGCCGAACTGGCCGCCGTCGGTGAAGCGGGTGGAGGCGTTGACGGCGACGGTGGTGGAGTCGACCAACTGGGTGAAGCGGCGGGCGGCCTGCTGGGAGGTGGTGACGATGGCCTCGGTGTGGCCGGAGGTCCACAGCCGGATGTGCTCGACGGCCTTGTCGAGCGAGTCGACGACGGCGGCGGCGATGTCGTAGGAGAGGTACTCGGTGTCCCAGTCCTCCAGGGTGGCCTCGACGACGGTCGCCTTGGTGTCCTTCGCGTACGCCAGCACCCGCTGGTCGGCGTGGACGGTCACGCCGGCCTCGGCGAGGGCGTCCAGGGCCCGCGGCAGGAACTCGGGGGCGATGTCCTGGTGGACCAGGAGGGTCTCGGCTGCGTTGCAGACGCTGACCCGCTGGGCCTTGGAGTTGATCAGGATGTCGATCGCCATGTCGAGGTCGGCCTGGGCGTCGACGTAGACGTGGCAGTTGCCGGTGCCGGTCTCGATGACAGGGACGATCGACTCGGTCACGACCGTCTGGATCAGCGAGGCGCCGCCGCGCGGGATGAGCACGTCGACCAGGCCGCGGGCGCGCATCAGCTCCTGCACGCTCTCGCGGGACTGGCCGGGCACGAGCTGGATGGCGTCGGCGGGCAGTCCGGCCCCGCCGACGGCGTCGCGCAGGACCCGGACGAGGGCGGTGTTCGACTCGTACGCGGAGGCCGAGCCGCGCAGCAGGACGGCGTTGCCGGACTTCAGGCACAGGGCGGCGGCGTCGACCGTGACGTTCGGGCGGGCCTCGTAGATGATGCCGACGACGCCGAGCGGGACGCGGACCTGGCGCAGGTCGATGCCGTTGGGGAGGGTCGAGCCGCGGACGACCTCGCCGACCGGGTCGGGCAGGGCGACGACGTCCCGGACGTCGGAGGCGATCGCGCGCACCCGCTCCGGGGTGAGGGTGAGCCGGTCGATGATCGCCTCGCTGGTGCCGGCCTCGCGGGCCTTGGCGATGTCCTTGGCGTTGGCCTCGACGATCTCGCTCGTACGGACCTCCAGGGCGTCCGCGATGGCGAGCAGCGCGTCGTCCTTCTCGGCCCTGGGCAGCGGGGCGAGGTCGGCGGCGGCGGCCTTGGCCCGGTAGGCGGCCTGGACGACCGGGGTCATGGAGTCGTACGGCGAGAGCGAGGTCATAAGGGAAGGGTAGTGCGCCACGCGATGCCGTCCACCGCGCGTTCCACAGCCCGAGACGGGTCCCGCGGAACGCCCGGACCGCACAGAGCCCACGCTCAGAACGGGTGCGCCCCCACCGGTGTGGCCGGCGGCGGGCCGTACCCCTCGGCGATGCGCTGGTGGTAGGTCTGGCGGTCGATGACCTCCAGGCCGACGATCTCCCACGGCGGCAGTCCCGCGGTCTGGCGGTGCTCGCCCCACAGGCGCAGGGCGACGGCGGCCGCGTCGTGCAGGTCGCGGGCCTCCTCCCAGTACCGGATCTCCGCGTGGTCGTTGGCGTAGCGGCTGGTCAGCAGGAAGGGGTGGTCGTGGGCGAGCTGTTCGAGGGCGCGCCGGACCTCCTTCAGCGGGGCCTCGTCGCCGGAGACGCTGAGGGTGACATGCCACAGCCGCGGCAGCTCCCGGGGGTCCTCGGCCTCGTAGCGGTCACCGGCGGCGACGCTCGTCAGGGCCCGTTCCTCGCCGGTCGCGACGCTCGTCAGGGTCCGCTCCTCCCCGGCCGCCCGCGCGGCGGGACCGCCCGCCTCGCCCGTGGCTCGCGCGGTCTTCCCCCGGCGCGGCCCGGATCCGTCCCGGGAAGCCGCCGCACCCTCGTGGGACGTCGCTGCCCCAGGGCGCACTCGTCTCACGACGGCCTCCTTCATCACAGGTCGACCCCACGGGGCCGGGCGGAATGTGTCCCTGGGACAAAGTTGAGCAGGCCGCAAGGGCTTGTGGGGCGGTTTTGCGGAACGTCCACCTCAGGGCGACGCTCTTGGCGGGGCGTTCACCCCGTTTTCGGGCACGCCGGGCCTCGGGAGACGCGTGCGGCCTCAGGGGTGCAGGATCACCAGGTCGTCCCGGTGGACGACCTCCCGCTCGTAGGCCGGTCCCAGATCGCGTGCCAGCTCCCGCGTGGAGCGGCCGATCAGCTGCGGGATCTCCTTGGCGTCGAAGTTGACGAGCCCGCGGGCCACCGCGTGCCCGGTGCCGTCCCGCAGCTCGACGGGGTCGCCCGCGACGAACTCGCCCTCGACGGAGGCGATCCCGGCAGGCAGCAGCGACTTGCGGCGGTCCACGACCGCCCTCACCGCGCCGTCGTCCAGGGTCAGCGCGCCCTGCGGGGTGGACGCGTGCTGGAGCCACAGCAGCCGGTCGGCGGAGCGCTTGCCCGCGGGGTGGAAGTAGGTGCCGGTGTCTCCGCCGGACAGTGCCTCGGCCGCGTGGATCGTGCTGGTCAGCACCACGGGGATGCCCGCGGCTGCCGCGATCCGGGCGGCCTCGACCTTGGTGACCATGCCGCCCGTGCCGACGCCGGCCTTGCCCGCGCTGCCGATCTCGACACCCGCCAGGTCGGCGGGCCCCCGCACCTGAGCTATCCGCGAGGTGCCCGGTTTGCTGGGGTCGCCGTCGTAGACGCCGTCGATGTCGGAGAGCAGGACGAGCAGGTCGGCGTGGACCAGGTGGGCCACCAGGGCGGCGAGCCGGTCGTTGTCGCCGAAGCGGATCTCGTCGGTGGCGACGGTGTCGTTCTCGTTGACGATCGGGAGGGCGCCCATCGCGAGGAGCTTGTCGAGGGTGCGCGAGGCATTGCGGTGGTGGGCGCGGCGGCTCATGTCGTCGCTGGTCAGGAGCACCTGGCCGACGCGGACGCCGTAGCGGGCGAAGGAGGCGGTGTAGCGGGCGACGAGCAGGCCCTGGCCGACGCTGGCGGCGGCCTGCTGGCGGGCGAGGTCGCGGGGGCGGCGGCGCAGGCCCAGCGGGGCGAGTCCGGCGGCGATGGCTCCGGAGGAGACGAGGACGATCTCGCGTTCCCCGCCGCTGCGGCTCTTGGCGAGGACGTCGACGAGTGCGTCGACCCGGTCGGCGTCGAGGCCGCCGGCCGCGGTGGTCAGCGACGAGGAACCCACCTTGACGACGATCCTGCGGGCCTCGCCCACCGCCTGCCTTGCCCCTGCCACCTTGTGTCCTGTCCCCTCGCGCCAGTTCGGGTACCTCGCCCGCAATGTACGCGAAGGGGGCGCGGCGGCGCGCATCCGTCCGGTCCCCGGACCCGGTTCCGGACGCGTTTCTCCCCGGGTCCGGTTCCCGTTCCCAGAAAAGCGGAATTACACCCTCCCATTAATCGGAAGTGAATTCTTTCCGACTTCCGGATGTACAACCATCGGCCATCGAACGGTGTCGAACCGGCCATGAACATCCGTCGCCTCTGCGCCGTCCTGCGCGTTCGCGGGAAAGCCGAACTTCTCCTGGTGATCCTTTTCGCCGCCGGTTTCGCGGCACTGCCCGTCCTGGCACTGCTGCCGTCACTGTGGGGCTTCACGGCGGCGTGGGCCGTGACGTATCTGGCGGACGAGGCCCTGCACGCGAGAGCCCCTGGATTCGTCCGCCGCCTGGCGACACTGCAGCTCAGCCGTACGCTGCGGTTCGCCGTGCGCACCGTGATGCTGCTCGCCCTGGCCGACCGGACAAACGCGCCGGGAGCGGTGCTGGTGACCGGGCTCGCCGTCCTCAGCGCCCATTTCCTGCTGGTGACGATGTATTCGGCGCTGCATCACGCGATCCGCAGGCGCCGCGTGCTGCCGGTGATCGTGCGCAATCTCGATATGAGCGGGCTGGACGTTCCCGCACCTCCCCCCGCGTATCTCTACCGGCGTTTCCTGCGCAAGCTGCTCCACCTCGATCTGCCGGCCCACGCGGGACTGATCGTCGCGCTGGCGACCGGAACCTGGTATTCGGCCTACGTCGGCTACGCGCTGACGATCGGCGCCACCCTGGCCGCCCTGACGGCCCTGCTGGGACAGTTCCGCGCGGTCCGCCGGATGCCCGGCCGGGACGCGGTGATCGGCGAGGTCAACCGCCGGCTCGCCGGCTACCGGCCCGAGGTGGCCCTGTACTTCAGCTTCGCCGCGGTGTCCCGGGACTTCATGTACCAGGTCAACATGTGGATCGAGACGCTGGAGCAGCTGGACCGGCGCCCGGTGATCGTCCTGCGCGAGCGGGCCTCGTTCCGCTTCCTCGGGCGCACCCGGATCCCCGTGGTCTGCGTGCCCAAGGCCGACGACCTGGCCGAGCTGGACCTGTCCGGCGTCCAGGTCGTGCTCTACCCCGGCAACGCCGGCAAGAACGTCCACATGCTGCGGATCGCCGAGGCCAAGCACGTCTTCATCGGCCACGGCGACAGCGACAAGCTCGCCAGCAGCAACCGCGTCAGCAAGGTGTACGACGAGATCTGGGTGGCCGGTCGGGCGGGCCGGGACCGTTACCAGCGGGTGCGGCACGCCATCAGCGACGGGGCCATCGTCGAGGTGGGGCGTCCCCAGCTGGCCCCGGTCGCCCTGCACAGCGGCCACGTCCCGGGCCCGGTCCCCGTCGTCCTGTACGCCCCCACCTGGGAGGGCTGGAGCGACGACGACTGCCACACCTCGCTGATCCCGATGGGCGTACCCCTGATCGAGAAGCTCCTCGCGGAGAACGTCCGGATCATCTACAAGCCGCACCCCCTCACCGGCAAGCGCTCCCCCGAGGCGGCCGCGGCGGACCGGACGATCAGGGAGCTGCTGCGGGCCGGCGATGTGAAGGTCGCGGACGCGGCGAGATCCCGCCTCCAGGAGATCAAGGCACGCCTCGACGACCTGTCCGGGCGTCACGAGGGCGACGACGCCCAGCAGTTGAGGGAAGCGCGGGTCCCCGACGCGGACGGCGCCGCCGAGTGGCAGGAGCTGCGGGACGAGTGGCACCGCGTCTTCTGGGCGAGCCGCAGCGGCGCACGCCACCATGTGATCCTCGAACAGCTCCCCACCCTGTACGAGTGCTTCAACCAGGCGGACCTCCTGATCAGTGACGTCTCCTCGGTGGTCGCCGACTTCGTGGCCAGCCTCAAGCCGTACGTCCTGACCAACGCCCAGGACCTGCCCGACGAGGAGTTCCGGGCCGCGTACACCACCGCGGGCGGCGCGTACCTCCTCGACCGGGCCTGCACACGGCTGCCGGAGATCCTGCGCTCGGTGCGCGAACCCCTCCACGACCCGATGGCCCCGCAGCGCCGCGTTCTCAAGGAGTACGTCCTCGGCCCGGACCGCCCGACCTCCATGGAGCGGTTCAACGCGGCCGTCAACGACCTGGCCGACCGGTCGACGGCGGAACGCGCCGAGGACCTCCTGGCCCCGCTCGCCTGACGGCCTCGCCCCGCATAGCACCTGACCGCCCAGGAGGGCGGAGGACACGCGCGTGTCGTCCGGAGGTCGGCCCGCGTTAACCAGGGCGTCCGTCTCGCGACGACCCTGGAGTGACCCCCGTGCGAAAACCCCTCCCCCTCCTCCGGTCCGCGCTGCGGCTGCCGGGCCGGCAGACCACGACGAGAGTGCTCGTCGCCGCCGTCCTGGCAGCCGCCGTCGTCGCCCAGGCAGTCGCCGCCCTGCGTCCGCACGTCCCGCTGCTGCTCGCCGCGACGGCCGCCTCGCTGGCCGTCGAGGGCGTCCTGCACCGGTGGCAGCGCGGCATGGTGTCCCTGTTCGCCAAGTCGCACGCGGACATCACCGTGCGGCACGTCCTGCGCGACCTGCTGCTGGTCTTCGGTCTGCTGCGGCTGGCCCCGGAGGACGAGGAGACCGCGTACACCGTGCTGGTGGCCGGTCTGCTCGCCTTCTACGCCCTGCACTGCGCGATCCAGGCGGCCTCCGTCCTGGTGCGCCGCACCCGCACCCTGCCGGTGCTCACCCGCAACATCGACGCCTCCGTGCTCCGCCTGACCCCGGCCCCGCCCGCCCTGCTGCGCCGCCCCGGGCCCCGGCTGCTGGTCCACGGCCTGCCCGCCACGGCGGGCCTGCTGGTCACGGCGGCCACGGGTGAGCCCCGGTGCGCGGCCTTCGGCATCGCGATGTCCCTCGGGCTCGCCCTCGTGGGCCTCGCGGACCTTCTCCTACGCCTGCTGCCGAGCCGGCGGCCGGCCGGCGAGCAGGAGGTGCTGGACTGGTTCGACACATGGCTCGCCGAGTACCGGCCCACCGTCGGCCTGTACTTCTCCGGCGGGGCCTCCTCCGCCTACCAGGCCAACATGTGGCTGGAGCCGCTCGCGAAGCTCGGCGGGAGGCCGGTCATCGTCCTGCGCGAGCGGTTCATGATGCAGAAGATCGCCGCGACCGACGTCCCGATCGTCTGCCTGCCGAAGGTGTCCACGCTGCTGCGCCTGGAGCAGTCCACGCTCCAGGTCCTCATCCACCCGTCGAACTCCGGCAAGACCTCCCAGGTCCTGCGCATCCCCACCATCAAGCACACCTTCGTCAACCACGGCGAGAGCGACAAGCTGTCCTCCTGCAACCCGTACGCGAAGGCCTACGACGAGGTGTGGGTGGCCGGTCCCGCGGCCCGCGAACGGTACGCGGCGGCCCAGGTCGGCGTCGAGGACAAGGACGTGGTGGAGATCGGCCGCCCGCAGCTGGACGCCGTACGGCCGTACGCGGGCCCGCCGACCGGGACGTACACCACCGTGCTCTACGCCCCGACCTGGGAGGGCTGGGACGGCAACCCGGGCAACACCTCGGTGATCGAGGCGGGCGAGAACATCGTGCGGGCGCTGCTCGCGGATCCCGGGGTGCGGCTGCTGTACAAACCGCATCCGCTGACCGGGTCGGTGGATCCGCGGGCGGGCGCGGCGGACCGCAGGATCCGTGAGCTGGTACGGGCGGCGAACCGGGAGCGGGCCGGCGAGCGCCCCTTCGACGACGGTGAACTCTCCCGCAGGACCAGGGAATTGGACCGGCTCACCGTCGCGTCCTTCCGGTCCGCCGCGGACTCGTTGGAGCGGATGCTGTTGCAGTCCACGCCGGAGCCGGGCCGCGCGCAGGCGGTGACCCGGGCGACGGCGGCCTGGGAGCGGGCGTACTGGGCCTCGCTGCCGGAGTGGGAGCACCAGGTCGTCACCGACGCCCGGCCCGCGCTGTACGCCTGCTTCAACCGTGCCGACCTGCTGATCAGCGATGTGTCCAGCGTGGTCAGCGACTTCCTGGCGAGCGGGAAGCCGTACGCGGTCGCGAACACGAGCGGCCTGAGCGAGACCGCGTTCCGGGCGGCCTTCCCCACGGCGGGGGCGGCGACCGTGCTGACCCCGGACGCGGCGGGCGTTGCCGCGCTGCTGGACGCCGTACGCCATCCGGAGCGGGACGAACTCGTGGACGCGCGGGCCGAGTTGAAGCGGCGGCTGCTGGGACCCGCCGAGCCGTCCTCGCAGGAACGGTTCGACAGGGCCGTTCAGGCGCTGTGCGCGGCGGCGCGGGGGCGGAGGCTGCCGGGGCAGCGGCGGGACGAGGAGACCGGGTGCGCCTCCGGGACGCTCACGCTGCTGGGGTGAGCACCCTGCGCGCCTTGCGGACCGCCCGGCGCAGCAACTGGTCGACCCCCACCTCGCGGTAGCCCGGGACCTGACGGGCCTCGCGCGGCTCGGCCAGGTAGAGGGAGTCGGGCAGGCCCGCCGACGGGTCACGGAAGAACGGGTAGGCGAAGAACACCCGGCGGCCGCCCTTCTCCAGCACCGCCTCCGGGGTCTTCTTGGCCTGCATGAACTCCAGGACCTCCACCAGGAGATCCGGGCGGCCCAGCGCCACCAGCTGGAGCCGCAGGCGCTCGTGGACGCGGAGGCGGTGGGCCACCTCACCCGTCCAGTACGCGTCCACCAGCGGCTTGGCCAGCTCCAGCTTCTCCCTGCGGACCGCCTCGCCGTCCTTCAGGAACTTCGGGCCGAACTGCGGGAGCAGGGTGACGAGGAAGGGGCGGACCATCAGCGCGTCGCGTCTCGCGCCCGCCGGGACCATGTCGGCTATCAGGTGCATCAGGGCGCGCGCGGAGTCGAAGCGCAGGGTGTGGCTGCCGGTCCTGGTGACGTGCTTGCCGTCCTCGCGGCCCACCAGGTAGTAGCAGGTGTGGTCGGCGATCACGGAGACGCCGTCGGCCCGCAGATAGGCCTCCATGGTGAACAGCGCGTCCTCGCCGGTCCACAGGGACTCGTCGAAGCGCATGCTGTGCCGTTCGAGGAAGGCGCGGCGGAACAGCTTCTGCGCGCTCAGCGTGAACTTGATGTTGGAGGAGAAGACGTCGGTGCGCTCCAGGGTCTGGCCCCACATCGACGTCGGCGGCTTGCGGTTGACGCCCTCGACCCGGCCGAGGACGACGTCCGTGCCGTTGCGGTCGGCCATCGCGACCATCCGCTCGAGGGCCTCGGGGCCGAGCCGGTCGTCGGCGTCCAGGAAGAAGACGTAGCGCCCGGTGGCCTTGCCCAGACCGACGTTGCGCGGGCCGCTGGGGCCGCCGGAGTTGTCCTGCCGGATCACCATGACGTCGAGGGACGTGCGCGCGGCGAACTCCTCCAGGTACTCCCCGGTGCCGTCCGCCGAGCCGTCGTCGACCGCGATGACCTCCATACGCGCGTGGCCGATCGTCTGCGCCTCGACGGAGGCCAGACAGTCCACGAGATACGGCATCGCCTCGTACGCCCCGATGACCACGGTCACATCAGGCTGCGCAAGGGTCATGTCTCCCCCAGTCACGGTGGGTTTCTTCCAGCACCCTGAGATACGCGGAAGGGCCCGGTTTTCGGGAATCACCCCCGAAAACCGGGCCCTTTCTTTACGAAGGGGAGGTCAGGCCTTGGTCGTGGCCTCCGCCTCCGTCTCCGCGGCCGCCGCCCGTGACTCCTGGCCGACGTTGCGCGCCTCGGCCTTGATCGCGAGGTTCGCCACCGCGGTGTTGAACTGCGCGATGGACGTGGGCTCGTCCGGTCCGAGCAGGTACTGCTTGAGCTCCACCCGGTCCTCGGCCAGCGGGTCGCCCGCCGGGTCGCGGACCGCGTCGAGCAGCTCCTCCAGCTCGGTGGCCTTGTTGGACAGGATCGTGGCGGCCCGCACCGCGGTGTTCTGCCGCTTGAACTCCTCCACGCCCAGCTCGGCGGAGTCCGTGACCGCGTACGGCTTGCCGCTCGCGATGAAGTCGGAGACCACGCTGGAGATGTCGGAGACCATCGCGTCGGAGACGTTGAAGCAGTCGTACAGGCGCGGTTCGGCGCCCGTGATCACCTTGTGCTGCCAGGCCGGGAAGGAGCGCCAGTACGCGTCGTTCCACTCGCCGCGCAGCCGGGCGATCTCCTCGTACCTGGCCACGTCGACCACACCGTCACGGGTGGCCTCGGCCTCGTCGCCCTTGTCGCCGCCGTTGCCGGCCAGGACGGCGAGGCGCGCCTCGATGCGGGCCAGCTCGGCCTTGGCGGCGGTCTGGGCGGCCGCGTCGGCCTGGAAGCGGGGGTCCGTGACGCGCTCGGCCGCGGCCTTCTCGATCAGCGCGGTGACCTTCTGGTGCGCGGCGCCCGCCTGGGGCAGGACCGTGCCGGTGAAGGGGTGCGGCTTGTAGAGGACACGGACCGGCGGGTCGGCCTTCAGCAGCTTCTTCACGATGTTCTCGCCGGCCAGCATCAGCGAGGTGTTGCCGGGGTTGCCGTCCCAGCCCTCCCAGGTGGGTGCGTACAGAACGGTCGGGCAGCGTCCATCAGCGGCTCCGCCGCGGAGGCCCTCCGGCGTGCCCTGGCCCGGCAGGATCGGCGCCAGCTGCGGGCGGCCGACCTCGACGATGTCCTCGTCGCGGACGCCGACGTCGGCGATGGCGTAGCGGTCGCGGCCGGCCCGGCCGGCCACCCACACCTCGTCGTACGCCTTGCTGAACGGGTTGACGCTCGCCAGCTTGTCGCTGTCGCCGTGGCCGATGAAGACGTGCTTCATGGTGGGCACGCGCAGCAGGTGGATGTTCTTGCCGACGTTCGCCGCGTACAGCGCGACCCGCACCGTGGACAGGTCCATGTTCATCAGGTGCACCCCTCCGGGCACGCAGATGACGGGGACCGTGGTGGGCGCGAGGTTCTGCAGGATGACCCGCTCACGCAGGATGATCAGCGGCCGGGAGTCCAGCTGCTCCATGGTCTCCAGCCACATGTTGACCTGGTAGGCGGAGTCCTTGGAGCCGGAGAAGTACAGCACGGTCTCCGGCTTGTACTCGCGCAGCCAGTCGTCGACCTTCGCGAGGACCTTGTCGGCGCTCGGCGGGATCTTCTTGCCGCGGACGTACGGCATCAGCGCGAGGACGTACAGCGAACCCAGCGCTATCGTCACGCCGATGCCGATGAATCCGGGCAGCGCCCAGTCCATGGCGGCGGCGACGAGTATGCCGACCACGGCCGCGAGGTCGAGGTGGAGCATCTTCTCGGCCGACCGGTTCAGCAGGCCCATCGGCGGGGCGTCCGGGATGCGGACGCGGGAGGCCAGGTCGACGTTGCGGGTGGCGACCGGGAGCCGGCGGCGGTTGCGGATCAGGGTGACCAGCGCGCCGTGCGGGGCCTGGAGGCCGTAGAACGCGATGAAGCAGGCGGTGGCCCCGTAGAAGATCAGGTTGTCGGAGAGGTCGAGCCGGGCCAGCAGCAGGATCAGCAGGAGCTGTCTGATCAGGAAGCGGATCGACAGTCCGGCGCGCACCTTGCTGAGGCGGTTGATCAGATAACTGCCCTGGCGGTGCAGATAGTGGTCCGCAAGGTACGTGACGGCGGTCGCGGCCGCGAAGGCGGGGACGCTCGGGACGAGCGCGGCCACCATTATGGCGGGGAAGCCCGCCAGCATGAGGACCGCCGCGGCCAGTTCGGCCGCGCTGCCCACCCGGGCGACGCGAATAGCGGTGCTTATCACTGAAAACCTGCTCTGGGAGGGATGCCGGTTGTTTACGGATTCAGGCCCCTGCGAATGCACCATGAACGGGCAGCCACAGAGGCCTGAATTACGGGAGTCTATTTGCGTTGATTATGCCACGCCGTCCTGACGGTCCAGGACACTGGCGAGCGCGGCCTCGAAACCGGACGCCGTGCCCGCGGAGGCCGTCGGGTCCTGCTGGCGGACGTCGATGACATGGCCGGTCAGCTCGGAGAGCAGCACGTCGAGGGAGGTGCGGGCCACCGCCTCGGAGGACAGCAGGCTGCCCGCGGGCTCCTGGCCGAAGGCCTTGGTGCGCATGGGCGTGGCGGTGCGCTCGGGGTTGATGCAGTTCACCCGGACGCCGTCACCCGCCCATTCGTCGGACAGGGCCTGCGTGAGGTTGACCATCGCCGCCTTGGTGGAGGAGTACAGGCTGTACTCGGCGCGGCCGCGGGTGTAGCTGCTGGAGGTGTACAGCAGCAGCTGGCCCTTGGTCTCCGCCAGGTACTTGTAGCTCGACCGCGCGATCTGCACCGGGGCCAGGTAGTTGACCTTCAGCGCCTCCTCGATGGTGGCGTTGTCGGTCTCCGCCAGCTTGCCGATGCGCAGTACGCCCGCGGTGTTGACGACGTAGTCGATGCGCCCGGTCTCGGCGTACGCCTTGGACAGCGCGTCGTCGACCTCCTCCGGGTTCTCGACGTGGGTGCCGGTGGTGGAGCGGCCCAGCGCGTACACCTTGGCGCCGTAGGACTCGGCGAGTTCGCCGATGTCCTTGCCGATGCCGTAGGAGCCGCCGAAGACGACGATGGTCTTGCCGGTGAGCAGCTCGCGGTAGGCCTCGTCGCTCACCTGCTCGGGAGCGGCGGTGGAGGCCAGCTGGAAGAGCTTGTCGGCGATGAAGACGTCGACGGGCTGGGTGACCTTCATGTTGTACTCGTCACCCGCGACGACGTGGATCGGCACGTCCGGCAGGTACTTGAGCACGACCGAGCAGTCGTCCGTGGCCTGGAAGTTGGGGTCACCGGCGGCGACCTCGTAGGCGCGCTTGATGGTGGACAGCTTGAAGGCCTGCGGGGTCTGGCCGCGGCGCAGCCGGGAGCGGTCCGGGATCTCGGTGATGAACTCGCCGTCCTCGCCGTGCTTGCGCGTGACGATGATGGTGTCCGCGGACGGGATGGCCACGTCGACCGCCTGGTAGCGCTCCAGGGCGACCACGCAGTCGTCGATGACGCGCCGCGAGAGCAGCGGGCGCACGGCGTCGTGGAACAGGACGTTCAGGTCCTCGCCCTCGGCCAGGCCCTCACCGAGGGCCGCGATGGCGCGCTCGGTGGTCTCGTTCCGGGTGGAGCCACCCTCGATGATCTTCTTGACCTTCGTGAATCCGGCCTTGGCGACGATCTTCTCTATGTCCGGCACGTAGCCCGGCGCCATCAGGACGATGATGTCGTCGATGGAGTCGGCCTTCTCGAAGGTGGTCAGGGTGTGCTCGATGACTGCCTTGCCGGCGATCTTCAGCAGCTGCTTGGGGATCGAGAGACCCACACGCTGACCGGTACCACCGGCCAGGATCACTGCGGTGGTACGGGGCTTGGCGATGTGCTGGGACACAGAAGACCTACCTCGGGGCGACAGGGAACGGGGAAATGGTCCCACTTGCGGTTACCGCTGTGCAAGGCGACCGCCGTTCGCTGCATATGTACGCGCTACCTGTCATTCATCTTGCACTGCCGGTGACGGCGGCCGCCCGCCCTGTCGCAGCGGCGAGCGCCCCGTACGGCGCCCGGGCCGCCGCCTCGGGAGAGATCAGGACCGCGCCCCCTTGCGGAGGAGCCCGGAATACAACTCCTCGGGCAGTCCATTACCACGGAATTCCTGGTCAAGATTCCGCAGCATCTCGGTCTCGGCGAGAGCAAGCGAACGATTCGCGTTCCCCGAATACCGCGGTCCCGGTGAGGAGCGTGGGACGGTGACGAGGACCACGCTCCTCCCGGGCCGCGCCGCGCTCACACCAGACGGACCCCGGGCTTGCCCGCGTCCACCCGCAGCTGCGCCAGCGTGCTGGGCGTCGCCTGCGGTGCGACCACCGTGTCGACGACCCTGACCTGCGCGTCGATGCCGTGCCGGTCGATGTCGAAGAGGTGGTAGCCGCGGTGGGCGTCGATGAACTTCCAGTGCGGGTTGTCGGCCTTCAGCGGGTCCCACTGGGCGTGGAAGGCGGCCTGGTCCTGGTCGCCGTTGCTGGAGATGGAGGTGCCGACGAACTCGGCGCCGACGACCCGGGAGGACGGGTCGGCGTAGTCCTCCTTGAGGTCGCTGATCATCGTGAGGTGGCGGTCGCCGGAGAGCACGACCGGGTTGCGGACCCTCCGGAACTCCTCCAGGAGGGCGTTGCGCTCGACCTGGTAGCCGTCCCAGGCGTCGTAGTACCAGAGCTTGCCCTCGCCGGGCAGGATGTCGGTCTCGGCCATCATGATCTGCGAGGCGATGAGGTTCCAGCGGGCCGGTGAGCCGTGCAGCGAGTCCAGGAGCCACTGCTTCTGCTCGGCGCCGAGCATGGTGAGCGAGGGGTCCTGGGCGGCGGCCTGGCTGGTGACCTGGTCGCTGCGGAACTGCCGGGTGTCGAGCACGTTCAGCCGGACCAGCCGGCCGAACTCCAGCCGCCGGTACATCTGGATGTGCGGGCCGTTCGGGACGGCGGTGGCCCGCACCGGCATGTGCTCGTAGTACGCCTGGAAGGCCGCGGTGAGCCGGGCCACGAACGCGTCGTGCGGCTGCTTGGCGGGGTCCTGCGGGATCTCGCCGGCCCAGTCGTTGTCGACCTCGTGGTCGTCGAAGGTGACCACCCAGGGCGCGTTCGCGTGGATCTCGGCGAGGTCCGGGTCGGTGCGGTACTGGGCGTACCGGTTGCGGTACTGGACGAGGCTGTACGGCTCCCCCGTGCCCTCGTGCCGGCGCGGACCGGCGGAGGAGGGCGCCGACTCGTAGATGTAGTCGCCGACGAACAGCACGACGTCGGGATCCTGGTCCAGCATGTCGGCGTACGGCGTGAAGTAGCCGTTCTGCCAGTTCTGGCAGGAGGCGAGCGCGACGCGCAGGCTGCCCAGCAAGGTGTGGCGGGCGGGGGCGGTGCGGGTGCGGCCGGTGCGCGAGAGCTGGCCGTCGGCGCGGAAGCGGTACCAGTAGGTGCGGCCCGCGCGCAGGCCCCGTACATCCACGTGAACGCTGTGCCCGTATGCGGGCAGGGCCTGGGCGGTGCCCCGCCTGACGACCTTTCTGAAGCGCTCGTCCTCGGCGAGCTCCCACTCGACCGGCACCACTCTGTCGGGCATGCCTCCGCCGTTGAGGGGGTCCGGCGCGAGCCGCGTCCACAGCACGATGCCGTCCGGCAGCGGGTCGCCGGAGGCCACGCCGAGGCTGAACACCCCGTCGGGCAGCGGGGGCTCCGCGGCTCGCGCGGTGCCCGGCAGCCACAGCTGGGCGGAGGCGGCGGCGCCGAGCACGGCGGCGCCGGCGGTCAGAAAGCGGCGTCGGTTGGGTGATGCTGCTCCGTACATGGGCGAACTCCCTTGCGTCGCTGACCTCTTGGACACCCCTGGAAGCTCACGCTTCGGGGGGATCCGTGCGTTGAACCAGGGTGTTCGCGTGCATGACAAATAGGTAGACAACAGAAGAGCCGTTGCGACTCGGGTATCACATGATGAACGTGATCCCGGCGCAACGGCCTTCAGGACACTGCCGTCTGACGATCTTTTGGGTTCTAGTTGGCGAAGTCCGAGCCCAGACGGGCCTTCGCGGCGGTGGTTCCGAGGAGCGTGTGGCCGAAGGTGAGCGTCCCGTCCGGCCCCAGGATGGTGGCCGGAATCGGCAGGCCACCGGGCGAGACGACGTACTGCGCCCGGGAGCGGAAGGACCACACGGCCCCGGAGCCCGCGTTCTCGCCGGGCGCTCCGACCGCGACGTCGGCCAGTCCGTCGCCGTTCGCGTCACCCACATGGACGGCCCCGCCGAAGGCGTCGCCCTTCTCGCCGGCCCCCGGCACCCCGGGGCTGTCCTGCGTGACCACCTGGTGGGAGCCCACCCCGGTCAGCCCGTCGGCCCGGCCGCTCAGCACGACGACCGCGCCGGCGTCCTTGACGGAGTTCGGCGCGGTGGCGGGGCCCAGGTCCTCGCCGGGGACGCCGGTGACCACGTCGAGGTACCCGTCGCCGTCGACGTCGGCGAGCTGGACGTCGGTCCCGAAGCCGTCGCCCTTCTCGGCGGTGCCGGGCACGCCGGGGCTGTCCTGGTTGACGAACTGCGCGGCCACCCCGTCGGGGGCGCCCGAGGTGCCGGGTATCCAGGTGACACGGCCGCCCTTGGCGAGGTAGGTGTCCGTGTCGCTGTCGTATCCCTCGACGGTCCGGCCCACCACGATGTCGGCGTAGCCGTCCCGGTTCACGTCGCCGACCGCGAGGTTCTCGCCGCCCTGGAGTGCGGCGCCGTCGATGTCGTAGACCAGGGTCCAGGGCGTGAGGCCGTCCTTGGTGCCCCACCAGTACGCGATCCGCCGGGAGTCGAAGGTGTCGGTGCCGTTCTCGGCGGCCACGACGTCGGTGATCCCGTCGCCGTTGAGGTCGCCCACGTCGAGGTCGAGGACGCGGCTGTCGTACCTGTCCTTCACCACCTGGCGCTCACCGGTGGCCGCGCCGGAGCGGGTGAAGGGGCCGCCGGTCGCCACCAGGTCGTGCTGGTTCACCACGGTCAGCAGATCGGTCGCGCCGTCCCCGTCGACGTCGGCCGCCGCGAGCCGGCCCTTGGCTCCGAGCCCGTCGCGGGCCGCGCCGGAGGCGAGGGTGGCACCGCCCGACAGACCGCGGGGGCCGCCCCAGACGACCTGCACCAGGCCGGAACCGCTGTTCTCGCCGCCCACTCCCACGACCAGGTCGGTGTACCCGTCCCGGTCCAGGTCGGCGGTGGTGAGCGCGCTGCCGAACCGGTCGCCCGCCTCGGAGCCGCCCGGGATGCCCGCCGTGTTCTGGCTGAACACCTGCTTCGTGCCGGACTTCAGGCCACTCGCCGAGCCGTACAGCACCCCGACGAACCCGGCCTTCGCCCGGCCGCCCACGGTCCCGTCGGGGGCGGCCACCGCGAGGTCCGCGTAACCGTCGCCGTTGAAGTCGCTGCGCGCCTGGTGCGGAGCGGCCTCAGCGACGGCGGGCAGGGCGACCGCGCCGCCGACCGCAAGGACGACGGCGAGCCCCGTGCGCCACCCTCTTCGTTGTACGCGCATGCCGCATCCCTCCTGTGACGGTCGTACGGATCGACCCGTACGACTCACAGGAGGAGCGGTTGGTTGTCCTTCGGTAGGCCGGGGCGTCGCCCGGCGTTCGCTCAGAAGGGCTCGAAGTCGTCGAACTCCTGGGCGGCCTCGTCCCGTTCGGCCTGCCTGTCGCGGCGGCGCTGGGCGGCGGGCCGGGGCTCCTCGAAGCGGTGGTCCTCGCCGCGCCGGCCGAGCATCTCGGCGCCTGCCATGACGGTCGGCTCCCAGTCGAAGACGACCGCGTTGTCCTCGGGGCCGATGGCGACGCCGTCGCCCGAGCGGGCGCCCGCCTTCATCAACTGGTCTTCCACACCGAGGCGGTTGAGGCGGTCGGCGAGGTAGCCGACGGCCTCGTCGTTGCTGAAGTCGGTCTGCCGTACCCAGCGCTCCGGCTTCTCGCCGCGCACCCGGAACAGCCCGTCCTCCTCGCGGACCACGGTGAAGCCGCTGTCGTCCACGGCCTTGGGCCGGATGACGATCCGGGTCGCCTCCTCCTTGGGCTTGGCGGCCCGCGCCCGCCCGACCAGGTCGGCGAGGGCGAAGGAGAGCTCCTTCAGCCCCATGTGGGCGACGGCGGACACCTCGAAGACGCGGTAACCGCGCGCCTCCAGATCCGGCCGCACCATCTCGGCGAGGTCCTTGCCGTCCGGTACGTCGATCTTGTTCAGGACGACGATGCGGGGGCGGTTGTCGAGGCCGCCGTACTCCCTGAGCTCCGCCTCGATGATGTCGAGGTCGGAGACCGGGTCGCGCTCGGACTCCAGCGTGGCGGTGTCCAGGACGTGCACGAGGACACTGCACCGCTCCACGTGCCGCAGGAACTCCAGGCCCAGGCCCTTGCCCTGGCTGGCGCCCGGGATCAGGCCCGGCACGTCGGCGATGGTGTAGACGGTCTCGCCCGCGGTCACCACGCCCAGGTTCGGGACGAGGGTGGTGAAGGGGTAGTCGGCGATCTTCGGCTTGGCCGCCGAGAGGACGGAGATCAGCGAGGACTTGCCCGCGCTCGGGTAGCCGACCAGCGCCACGTCGGCGACGGTCTTGAGCTCCAGCACGATGTCCTGGAGGTCGCCGGGCACGCCGAGCAGCGCGAAGCCGGGGGCCTTGCGGCGGACGGAGGCCAGCGCCGCGTTGCCGAGGCCGCCGCGGCCCCCCTGGGCGGCGACGTAGGAGGTGCCGTGTCCGACGAGGTCGGCGAGGACGTTGCCCGCCTTGTCGAGGACGACGGTGCCGTCCGGCACGGGCAGGACGAGGTCCTGGCCGTCCTTGCCGGAGCGGTTGCCGCCCTCACCGGGCTTGCCGTTGGTGGCCTTGCGGTGCGGGGAGTGGTGGTAGTCGAGCAGCGTGGTCACGGACTGGTCGACGGTCAGGATGACATCGCCGCCCCGCCCGCCGTTCCCGCCGTCGGGACCGCCGAGCGGCTTGAACTTCTCCCGGTGGACGGAGGCACAGCCGTGACCTCCGTTACCCGCGGCGACATGCAGTTCGACGCGGTCCACGAAGGTGGTCATGGTTCGGTGCCTCCAAAAACGTCATGGGTACTACAGGCGTAACACGCGAAAGGCGGACCCGCCTTCCCACCAGGGAAGTGAGGTCCGCCTCGCGAAAAGTTCGGTCTGGGCCTGGGATCAGGCGACCGGAACGATGTTCACGACCTTGCGGCCACGGTGGGTGCCGAACTGCACCGCACCGGCGTTCAGCGCGAACAGCGTGTCGTCGCCGCCGCGGCCGACGCCCGCACCCGGGTGGAAATGGGTGCCGCGCTGGCGGACCAGGATCTCGCCCGCGTTGACGACCTGACCACCGAAGCGCTTCACGCCGAGGCGCTGAGCGTTGGAGTCACGACCGTTACGGGTGGACGATGCGCCCTTCTTGTGTGCCATCTCTCCTCAGTCCCTTACTTCGCAGCCGCGGGGATCTCAGTGACCTTGATCGCCGTGTACTGCTGGCGGTGGCCCTGACGACGGCGGTAGCCGGTCTTGTTCTTGTAGCGAAGGATGTCGATCTTGACGCCCTTGTGGTGGTCCACGACCTCGGCCTGGACCTTGATGCCGGCCAGGACCCACGGGTCGCTGGTCACAGCGTCGCCGTCGACAACGAGCAGGGTCGAGAGCTCGACCGTGTCGCCAACCTTGGCAGTGGAAATCTTGTCAACCTCAACGATGTCGCCGACAGCAACCTTGTGCTGGCGACCACCGCTGCGCACGATGGCGTACACGCGGATCTCACTCTCTCGCTCGGGAACGGCACCCCCGCAGTCCAGCCGCCCGGCAGAGCGAACGGCCTCTCCCGGCCAGAACAGCGACCCGAGAGGAAGAGGTTTACGGGGATGTGGCGTGTCACCAGTGGACACGCCGACGGTCTAGGTTACGGGGCCGCAGCCGAACGGGTCAAACCGGGCCCCGCCCCGCTCAGCTGCCGAGACTCTCCCGGTACGCCACGCACTCCTCGTAGGAGGGCAGCAGCCCCTGCTCACGCGCCTCGGCCAGCGTCGGCGCCTGCTCGTCCTTGGGAGACAGCAGCGGGGCGAGCCCCTCCGGCCACTCGATGCCGATCTCCGGGTCGAGCGGGTGGATGCCGTGCTCACGCTCGGGCGCGTATCCCTCCGAGCAGAGGTAGACCACGGTGGCGTCGTCGGTGAGCGCCATGAACCCGTGGCCGAGCCCCTCGGAGAGGTAGACGGCGTGGTGGTCCTGGTCGTCCAGGCGGACGATCTCCCACTGGCCGAAGGTGGGCGAGCCCACCCGGATGTCCACGATCACGTCGAGGACCGCACCGCGCACGCACTTGACGTACTTGGCCTGCCCGGGCGGCACGTCGGCGAAGTGGATGCCGCGCAGGGTGCCCCGGCTGGAGACGGACATGTTGGCCTGGGCCAGGCTGAGCTCGTGGCCCGCGGCCTCGGCGAAGACCGGGGCCTTGAACCACTCGTGGAAGCTGCCCCGGCCGTCGGGGAAGACCTTCGGTTCGAAGACCCAGGCGCCGGAGATCGAAAGGGGTCGCATGGCGGAGGTCTCAGCCCTTCTTCTGGTTGGTCAGGGCGCGCTTGATGCGCCCGGCGGCCCGGCGCCACAGCGGGCGCGGCGCGGCCGCCTTCTTCTTCGGTGCGCTGGGCGCGGCCTTCTTCGTGGCCGACGGGGTGTGCCGGTCGATCACCTCGGCGGCGCCGGAGGCGTCCACCACGACGTCGACGGGCAGCCGCGTCCACTTGCGCTCACCGCGGGCCGCGGAGGGCACGCCGACGCGGACGGCCCAGCGCATGCCGGTGAGCTTCTCCAGCGGCAGCGTGGCGGTGGCGATACGGCCGTCCAGGACGGCGTCGGCCGGGTACTTGCCGACGTTCTTGCGCTCGAAGCGCAGCTGGACGGAGTCTCCACCGGTCGCGGCGATGTGCAGCGGCAGGGGCAGCCGTACGGCGTCACCCTCGACCGCGGCCTCGGCGGGCGGCATGACCGCGACCGCCTCGCCCTCCAGCTTGTTGGTGTGCTGGTCGACGTCGAGCGAGAGGTTGCCGGGACCGTCGGTCCAGTACGGCAGGACGAGGCGCTTGGGCTCGCCGGTGAGGGCGGCCAGGCGGCCGGACTCGACGTCGGCGCCGCGCACCGCGCCGAGCCGGGTCTCCTTGCTCCAGCCGCAGGACTTGATCCTGAGATGCAGGTCCCAGATGCCCTTGTCGAGCGGGGCACCGGAGGCCGCGGTCTCGGGGTCGAGCTCGGCGCGGGCGGAGATCCGCTGCCGGAAGACCCCGTCCCCGGCCTCGATCTCGTGCAGCTCACTCGTGACGGGAAGGTAGAACTGCCGGGCGTCCTCGCGGTGCCGGACCACGAGGTCGACGTCGCTCTTGGCGAGCGGGGCGTCCAGCTTGATGCCCTGGTCGTCGAGGGCCTTCAGCGCCTCGTCGGACAGCGGCAGACCGAGCAGCCGCCGCTCGCCGTCACGGCGGAACGTCATCGGCTCGCCGTCGATCTGGAGCTCGGAGTCGAAGCCGACCTTCAGGGTGCCGTCCTGCCACTCCAGCGAGGTGAGTTCGCCGGTGGGCTTGATCCCGGCCTCCCACTCGGCAAGCGTGCGGATGTCCTGGTAGCGGTCGGCGAAGACCAGGCCGGCGACGACCTTCTGGGTGAGGCCGAGACGGGCGACGACACCGGGCCCGAAGCGCTCGGTGACCACCTTGTGGATCTCGGTGTACAGCTCCTCGGCGTAGTCCTCGGGGAGCTTGAGCAGGCGCTGGCCGCGCAGCCGCTCGACCATCTCGTTGCGCAGCCAGCGGCTGAACAGCTTGTCGCGCAGCGCGCCGGGCTCGGTCAGCGACTCGACGACGTCGAGGGCCTCGCGCAGGTTGCCGAAGTAGCCGACCGGGTCGAAGCGCTGGAAGCCCGCGTTGGAGCCGTCGTCCCGGGTGATGTGGTAGTAGCACAGGTAGTCGCCGAGCACGGCGACACTCTTGGCGCGCAGATAGGCCTCGACGACGAAGACGTGGTCCTCGAGTCGGCGGCGGCCCTCCTTGAAGCGCATGTTGTGCTCGTTGAGGAACTCCCGCCGGAACATCTTGTGCGGGGTGAGGCTGTCGATCAGCGGCGCGTTCTCCACGGTGGCGCGCGGCCGGTTGACCCGGAACAGCTCCTGCGGGACCGGGCGTCCGATGCCCGCCATCTTGCCCACGACCACGTCGGCCTCGTTGGCCTTGCCGTAGTCGTACATCCGCTCGAGGGCCTCGTCGCCGAGCCAGTCGTCGTGGTCGACGAACATGACGTACTCGCCCTGGGCGGCCTCGATGCCGGTGTTGCGGGGCTTGCCCGACCAGCCGGAGGACTCCTGGTGGATGACGTGGAAGTGCGGGTGCTCGGCGGCGAGCTGGTCCAGGCGGGCCGGGGTCTCGTCGGTGGAGCCGTCGTCGACGAAGAAGACCTCGAACTCGTCCGGGGTCAGGCTCTGCCGGAGCAGGCCCGTGATGCAGTCCTCGACGTATTTGCCGGGGTTGTAGACCGCGATGACGACGCTGACCTTGACCGTCACGCCGTGTTCTCCTTCAGATGGACCCGGTGGATCTCCGGGAAGGCCTCGGTGAGGGCCGTACGCCAGTCGCGCAGCGGCTCGATGCCGGCCTCGGCGAACCGGCCGTGACCGAGGACGCTGTAGGCGGGACGGGGCGCGGGGCGCACGAAGGCCTCGCTGGTGGTGGGGCGGACCCGGTCCGGGTCGGCGCCCAGCAGCCGGAAGATCTCCTGGGTGAAGCCGTGCCAGGTGGTCTCGCCGGAGTTGGTGCCGTGGTAGACGCCGGCCGGGGCGGTACCGGCCAGGGCGCCGAGGCCCAGCTCGACCAGCAGGCCCGCGAGATCGGCGCTCCAGGTGGGCTGACCGCGCTGGTCGTCGACGACGTCGAGGGTGTCCTTGACGCCCTCCAGCTTGATCATCGTCTTGACGAAGTTGGGGCCGCCGGTGCCGTACAGCCAGGCGGTGCGGACGACGTAGCCGCGCTCGGTGGCCAGGACCGCCTTCTCGCCGGCCAGCTTGGTGCGGCCGTAGGCGCTGCGGGGCGCGGTGGGCGCGTCCTCGGGGTACGGCGTGGTGGCGTCCCCGGCGAAGACGTAGTCCGTGGAGACGTGCAGCAGGACGGCCCCGGTGCGGGCGCAGGCCTCGGCGAGGTGGCGCGGCCCGTCGCCGTTGATGGCGAGCGCCTCGTCCTCACGGGTCTCGGCGTCGTCGACGGCGGTCCAGGCGGCGCAGTTGACGACGACGGCGGGCCGGTGCTCTTCGAGAGCCGCGCTCACGGCGCCGGCGTCGGTGAGGTCCAGCGCCTTGCGGTCGAGGGCGACGAACCGCTCCCCCGACTGGGCGAGCCGGGCCAGGACGTCCTGGCCCAGCATGCCGCCCGCGCCCGTGACCAGCCAGGTGCGGTTGTCGCTCACAGCGCGGCCCGCTCCTTCAGCGGCTCCCACCAGGCGCGGTTGTCGCGGTACCACTGCACGGTCTCCGCGAGGCCCTGCTCGAAGCTCTTGCGGGGCTCGTAGCCGAGCTCCTCGCGGATCTTCGTGCAGTCGACGGAGTAGCGGCGGTCGTGGCCCTTGCGGTCCTCGACGTACTCGACGCTGGTCTCCCAGTCGGCGCCGCACGCCTTCAGCAGCAGACCGGTGAGCTCCTTGTTGGAGAGCTCGGTGCCGCCGCCGATGTTGTAGACCTCGCCGGCGCGGCCCTTGGTGCGCACCAGCTCGATGCCCTGGACGTGGTCGTCGATGTGCAGCCAGTCGCGGACGTTGCCGCCGTCGCCGTACAGCGGGACCTTCTTGCCGTCGAGGAGGTTGGTCACGAAGAGCGGGATGACCTTCTCGGGGAAGTGGTGGTGCCCGTAGTTGTTGGAGCAGCGGGTCACGCGCACGTCCAGGCCGTGGGTGCGGTGGTACGACAGCGCGATCAGGTCGCTGGACGCCTTGGCCGAGGAGTACGGCGAGTTGGGCTCCAGCGGGTGCGTCTCGGGCCAGGAACCCTCGTCGATCGAGCCGTAGACCTCGTCGGTGGAGATGTGCACGAAGGTCTTGATGCCCGCGCGGTGGGCCGCGTCGATCAGGGTGTGGGTGCCGACCACGTTGGTGCGCACGAACTCGGCGCCGCCGTCGATGGAGCGGTCCACGTGCGACTCGGCGGCGAAGTGCACCACCTGGTCGTGCTCGGCCATCAGCTTGCCGACCAGCTCGGGGTCGCAGATGTCGCCCTGCACGAAGGCGAATCCGGGGTGCTCGCGCACCTCGTCGAGGTTGGCCGGGTTGCCCGCGTAGGTCAGCTTGTCCAGGACGGTGACCGAGACGTCACCGGGGCCCTCGGGGCCGAGCACGGTACGGACGTAGTGCGAGCCGATGAAGCCGGCACCGCCGGTCACCAGAATCCGAGTGGTCATGAAGAGATCTGCACCTTGCTGTGATCACCGAGCACGAGCCGGTGTGCCTTGGGGTTACGGGGCGCGGGCGTGACCTCTACGTCACGTCCGATGAGCGAGGCCTCCACGCGGCGCACGCCGGTCACGGACGAGCCGCGCAGCACGATGGAGTACTCGATTTCGCTGTCCTCGATCCGGCAGTCCTCGGAGACGGACGTGAACGGACCGATGTAGGCGTCGTTGACCACCGTGCCGGCACCGATGATGGCAGGGCCGACGATCCGGCTGCCACTGACGCTGGCGCCCGCCTCGATGCGGACCCGGCCGATGATCTCGCTGCTCTCGTCGACCGTGCCCTCGTTGACCGGCTCGACGGTCTCCAGGACCGACCGGTTGACCTCCAGCATGTCGGTGACGTTGCCGGTGTCCTTCCAATAGCCGGAGATGGTCGTGGAGCGCACGTCACGCTTCTGGTCGATCAGCCACTGGATCGCGTGGGTGATCTCCAGCTCGCCGCGCCAGGAGGGCTCGATGGAGCGGACGGCCTCGTGGATGGCCGGGGTGAAGAGGTAGACGCCGACGAGGGCGAGGTCGCTCTTGGGCTGCTTCGGCTTCTCCTCCAGGCCCACCACCCGGCCGCCGGCGTCGAGTTCGGCGACACCGAAGGAGGTGGGGTTGGGGACCCGGGTCAGCAGGATCTGCGCGTCGGGCCGCTCGGCGCGGAACTCGTCCACCAGACCGGTGATGCCACCGACGATGAAGTTGTCGCCGAGGTACATGACGAAGTCCTCGTCACCGAGGAACTCCTGGGCGATGAGGACGGCGTGGGCGAGGCCCAGCGGCGCTTCCTGCGGGATGTAGGTGACCTTGATCCCGAACTGGGAGCCGTCACCGACCGCCTCACGGATCTCGTCCGCGGTGTCGCCGACGACGATGCCGACCTCGCTGATCCCGGCCTCGGCGATCGCCTCCAGGCCGTAGAACAGCACCGGCTTGTTGGCGACCGGCACCAACTGCTTGGCGGACGTGTGGGTGATCGGGCGGAGGCGGGTGCCCGCTCCCCCGGAGAGCACGAGAGCCTTCACGAAAATCCCTATTTGTCTAAATTAAGCGTCAATCTCGGCTCACATCATAACCCTGGGGACAGGCCGGGGATTCACCGGCCATTCACATGATCGATCACCGGTTGACAACTTTCCGTCGGACGCAATACCCACAGAATCACGAAATCCGCCCCCGGCGAACCGGGAGCGGATTTCGATCATCGTTCGGCCGAATTTACTCGGTGACCGTCTGTCAGGCCTCGTCCGCCTGGGTGGAGACGGAGCCCGGCGACTGCTGCTCGGCCGCCACCGTCTTCTTCGACGCCGCCTTCTTCGCGGTCGTCTTCTTGGCGACCGTCTTCTTCGCGGCCGTCTTCTTGGCCGTGGTGGTGGCCTTCTTGGTCGCGGCCTTCTTCGCCGTGGCCTTCTTGGCCGTCTTGCGGGCCGTCTTCTTGGCCGGAGCCGCCTCCTCGGCGGGCTCCTCCGCGTCGACCGGTTCGGCCTGCGCCTCCGCCGTGGGCACGACCACGACGGCCGCCTCCTCGGACGCGGTCGGCGCGGTGGCCTTGCGGACCGCACGGCGGCGCGGACGGGCCGGGGCGGCGCTCTCGACGGCCGGCTCGGGCTCGGCCGGCGCGGCCACCGGGGCCTCCTCGGCAGGGGCCTCGGCCACCGGCGCGGTCTCGGTGACCGTCACCACGGCGGCCTCCGCCCCCGCGGGCGACCCGGCGGGCGCGGACACCTTGCGGGTGGCGCGACGACGGGTACGGCCCTTGGGCGCGGCCTCCTCGGTGACCGGCGCCTCGGCGGCGACCACCGGGTCCTCCGCGGCCATGGGCTCGGCCTGCGCCTCGGCGGCCGTCTCCGGCTGCACGGGACGCTCGGCCTCGACCTCGGCGGGCACGGCTTGGGCGGTCGGGACCTCGACGCTCTCGGAGACCGGGCCCTCCTCGACGGCCGGCTCCTCGAAGCCGCCCGACCTGCGCGACCCGGCGCCACGCGGCGCACCGGCCGGGGCCGACGCCCGACGGCTCGACCTGCGACGGCCACGCCCGCGCGTGGCGGCCGCCTCCGCCTCGGCGACGCTGCTGTAGAGCTCCTCGTCGGGCTCGAACTCGGCCGGGGCGAGGGAGATCGGCTCGGCCACCTCGGCGGCGAGCTCGGCCTCGGTCTCGATCTCTTCGGGCGCCTCTACGGCGACCGCGGCCTCGTGGGTGTGCTCGTGCCCGTCGCCGCCACGCCCGCGCTTCTTGCGCTTGCCGCCGCCACCGGCGGAGGTCGGCTGCTCCATGTGCACGATGACACCGCGGCCGTTGCAGTGGACGCAGGTCTCCGAGAAGGACTCCAGCAGACCCTGGCCGACCCGCTTACGGGTCATCTGGACCAGGCCCAGCGAGGTCACCTCGGCGACCTGGTGCTTGGTCCGGTCCCGGCCCAGGCACTCGAGCAGGCGGCGCAGCACCAGGTCCCGGTTGGACTCCAGGACCATGTCGATGAAGTCGATCACGATGATGCCGCCGAGGTCGCGCAGCCTGAGCTGACGCACGATCTCCTCGGCCGCCTCCAGGTTGTTCCTGGTGACCGTCTCCTCCAGGTTGCCGCCCTGGCCGGTGAACTTGCCGGTGTTGACGTCGACGACGACCATCGCCTCGGTCCGGTCGATCACCAGCGAACCGCCGCTCGGCAGCCACACCTTGCGGTCCAGCGCCTTGGCGAGCTGCTCGTCGATCCGGTACGTGGCGAAGACGTCGACCTCGGAGGTCCACTTCTGGAGCCGGTCGGCGAGGTCGGGCGCGACGTGCGAGACGTATCCGTGGATCGTCTCCCAGCCCTCGTCACCGCTCACGATGACCTTGGTGAAGTCCTCGTTGAAGATGTCGCGGACGACCCGGACGGTCATGTCCGGCTCGCCGTAGAGCAGGGTCGGGGCGTTGCCGCTCTTCGCCTTCCTCTGGATGTCCTCCCACTGCGCCTGGAGCCGCTCGACGTCGCGGCGCAGCTCGTCCTCACTGGCGCCCTCGGCGGCGGTGCGCACGATGACGCCCGCGTCCTCGGGGACGATCTTCTTGAGGATGGTCTTCAGACGCGCGCGCTCGGTGTCGGGCAGCTTGCGGCTGATGCCGGTCATCGAGCCCTCGGGGACGTACACGAGGTAGCGCCCGGGGAGCGAGACCTGGCTGGTGAGCCTGGCGCCCTTGTGCCCGATCGGGTCCTTGGTGACCTGGACGAGCACGGGCTGGCCGGACTTGAGGGCGGACTCGATGCGGCGCGGCCCGTTGGCCATGCCGAGCGCCTCGAAGTTGACCTCACCGGCGTAGAGCACCGCGTTGCGGCCCTTGCCGATGTCGATGAAGGCGGCCTCCATCGACGGCAGCACGTTCTGGACCTTGCCCAGGTAGACATTGCCGACGTACGAGGTGGCCTGCTCCTTGTTGACGTAGTGCTCGACGAGCACCCCGTCCTCGAGGACGCCGATCTGGGTGCGCTCACCGCTCTGCCGTACGACCATCACACGCTCGACGGCCTCGCGGCGGGCGAGGAACTCGGCCTCGGTGATGATCGGGACGCGGCGGCGCCCCTGCTCACGGCCCTCGCGGCGGCGCTGCTTCTTGGCCTCCAGACGCGTGGAGCCCTTGATGGACTGCACCTCGTCGGACGGCTCGGCCTTCGGGCGCGGTTCGCGCACCTTGACGACGGTCCGCTCGGGGTCGCCGTCACCGGGCTCGGTGTCGACGGAGGAGTCACCGGCCCGACGCCTGCGGCGACGCCGGCGACGGCTGCTGGAGCTGGAACCGCCGGACTCGTCGGAACGGGCGTCCTCGTCGTCCTCGTCGTCGTGCTCGTCGTCCTCGTCCTGCGCGGACCGGCCGGTCTCCTCGGCGGGTTCGTCGTCGTCCGACTCCTCGTCCCCGGAGGCCTCGGCCGACTCTCCGCGACGCCGGCGACGGCCACCGCGCCGGCGGCGGCGCCTCGACCCGGTCTCCTCGGCGTCGTCCCCGTCGGCGGAGTCCTCGGCGGTCTCGTCCGTCTCCTCTTCCTCGACGGCCTCGACGACGACCTCGGCGGCGGTCTCCCGCGCCTCGGGCTCGTCACCGGCACCCCGGCGCCGGCGGCGGCGCCGCGACCCGGTCTGCTCCTCGGCGGCGATCTCCTCGACCGGCTCGACGGACTCGGCCGGCTCGCTCTGCCCGGCCTCCGCCTCCGCGGCGGCCTCGGCGGCGGCCCGCTGCGGGGTCTGGAACTGCGGCTCGGTGAAGACGGGCGCCTGGAACACGGCGACCGCGGGTCGGGCCGGCCGACGCGGCGACCCGTCTTCGTCGTCGGCACCGGCACCGGCACGGCGCCGCGCGGGCTCGGAGAACCCGGTGGCGGCCTGACGGACGGACCGGCGACGGGCACGACGCGGGGCGGCCTCTTCGACGGGTGCCTCGGCGGGGGTTTCCTGCGCGGCAGGGGCCTCGGCGGCCGGCTCGGACGGCGCGGTCTCGACGGCCTCGCCCTCGGCGGCAGCGGCGGGCGCGGTGACGCGGCGCGTGGCACGGCGGCGGGTACGGCGCGGGGCCGCGTCCTCGGCGTCGGCGGACTCGGCGGGCGCTTCGGCGGCCACCGGCTCGGCGGTCTCGGCGACCTCGGCGGCGGGCGCCGCCTCCACGGTCTCCACGGTCTCCGGGGCACCGGCGGGCGCGGCGGCCCGCCGCGAGGCCCGGCGGCGCGTACGCGGAGCGGGCGCGGCGGTCTCGGCGGCAGGCGCCTCGTCGGCGGTCTCGGCAGCGGCGGGCGTCTCTGCGGTCACGGGGGCCTCGGTCTCGGCGGACTCGTCGGCCGCGGGGGTGGCGGCGGGCGCGGAGACCCGGCGGGTCGCACGGCGGCGGGTACGCGCGGCGGGCGGAGCCGCGTCCTCGGCCTCGACGGCGGGCGCGCTGTCCGCGGCCGCGGTCTCGGCGGGCGTCTCGGCGGCGGCCACCGGCACCACGGTCTCGGAGGCCTCGGCCGCGGCGGGGGCACCTGCGGGCGCGGACGCCCGACGCGTGGCCCGCCGACGCGGGCGGGCGGCGGGCGCGGCGGCCTCGGCCGGCTCCTTGGCCTCGGGGGCCTCGGTGACCTCGACGTTCTCGTCGAGCTTCTCCTCCTCGTCCGTGACGAGGTCCTCGGCCTCCGCGGCCGGTATGGCCGGAGCGACGACCTCCTCGCCGCCCGGGGCGGCGGCGACCGGCGGTCCCGCCGGCCTGGACGCGGCACGGCGCCGACGACGCGGCGGCAGGGTGTCGCTCGGAGTGTTCGGTTCGGAACCCTCGATGGGTTCGGTCGGTTCGAGCATGCGGGCTTGTCTCCCGTCAGGCTCCCGGGCGCCGCGCCTGGCCCGGCAAGATGCCGGTGACGTCCGCGGCTCGCGCGATGCGCGGTGCCGCCGTCCGGGGCGCGGGCGCCGCACGGGAGCTCTCTGTGTCCTGTCTCGCCGGTTCCGTACGCCCTTGTTGGGTACGGCCTGGCGAAAGTCTTGTGGTCGGTGCGCTGCCCGACCCAGGTGGCTCCCGAGTACCAGGGCTGCGCTACGACGCCCGTCCTTCGCGGGACCTTCCTTACGCCGGCGCCTTCGCGGCGGCAGTCGGTTCGGCCGTTGAGACGGCCTCGACTGCCTCGCGGTCGGGCGCGAGCGGGTCGGTCACCGTGCCGGTCTCTTCATCGAGCAGCCCCTGCGCCAGCCTGGTCACCGCTGCGGGGACCGGCGGCGCCAGGTCGGCCACGGCGCGGAGACCGGACAGGACGTCGTCGGGTCGAACGGCAGGCGTCACGTGCCGAACAACCAGCCGCAGTATCGCACAGGGCTGGTCGGTCGGCCTATCAGCGGGTTCACTGTGCGTTTCGAGCTGTACGACCGCGGGGCGGGCGTCGAAGGTCCGCAGGCCGTTCTTGGTGGTGCGCTGGACCTCGACCGCCTCGGCGGTGTTGAACGCGGCGACCGCGCGCTCGGCCTCGGCCGGGTCCACGCCGTCCAGCCTGAGCTCCCAGACGGAAGCGGTGAGCCGGTCGGCGAGTCCCGAGGTCCGGGCCTCGACCGCGTCGACGATGTCGAGCCCGGTGGGCAGCGACTCGTCGAGGAGGAGCCGGAGCTTCTCCGGGTCGCGCGCCTGGGTGAGCGCGATCTCCAGGTACTCCGCCTCACTGCCCGTGCCGGTGGGTGCGGCATTGGCGTACGACACCTTCGGATGCGGCGTGAACCCCGCCGAGTACGCCATGGGCACCTCGGCGCGGCGCAGCGCACGCTCGAAGGCGCGCTGGAAGTCACGGTGGCTGGTGAACCGGAGGCGGCCGCGCTTGGTGTAGCGCAGTCGGATGCGCTGCACCGCCGGTGCGGGCGGCGGGCCTTCGGGCTGTCGCTTGCCCAGTGTCGCTCAGTCCTTCGTGAGTGCGGTCGTACTGCTACCAAGAGTACGTGTGTCGGCGGCGGTCGGTTCCCGCCGGGCCACCGCTTCCCTCTGACGGGGTTCGCCGAAGAGCATCCGCCGGAAGTCGGCACGGGCCTCCCGCGCGGTCTCACGCGCGGAGGCGAGCGTGGCCCGGGTGATCCGGCCCACACTGCGCGCGGCCTCGGCGACGGGCCGCAGCACCACGTCCCGGACCAGGTGCCCGACGGGGGTCAGCACCTCGCGGTACACCCAGCGCACCGGCTCGACGAAGATCCACCGGAAGAGGGTCCCGAGGAACCGGCCGACGGCGAGGGAGATGTGCCCGGCGATCCGCCAGGCATGCCCGAGGGCGTCCCACACCTCCCGGCCGACCACGGCCAGGACCCGTCCCACCGGCGCGAGGATCCAGCGCCACAGGGCGATCGCGGGCAGGACGAGCAGGATCCGGGCGATCCAGTACAGGGCGACACCGATGCCGGTGACGAGGGCGCTCGCCAGCCAGGCGAGCCCTCGGGCGCACCAGACGATCGCCCGTCCGACGGGCGTGAGGATCCGGGCGAGCACGGCCCCGATGCCCTTGAGGAGCCATACGATCCCGTGCCCGACCGGAGTGAACAGGCGCGCGTACACCCATGCCGCCCCGGCCCCGATCCCCCGCACGACCCAGGCGATGCCGTGCCCGATCACCGCGCAGATCCAGCCGAGTCCGGCTCCGACGCCCTTGAGGAGCCATACGATCCCGTGCCCGACCGGAGTGAGCACGCGCGCGTAGACCCACGCCAAGCCGGCCCCGATCCCGCGCACGACCCACGCGATGCCGTGCCCGACCGGTGTCAGCACGTACCGGTACAGCCACACCAGCGGGATGACGAGGAACACCTTGCCGAGCCATCCGACCGCCTTGGCGACAGGCACGACCAGGTACCGCCACAGCGCCACGCAGGGCCAGACGACCAGCGCCCGCCACAGCGGCCGCAGCACACTGTCCCGCAGGAACCGCCCCACCACGACGAACGCGTCCCACACCATCCGCACGGGCACGACCAGCACGAGCACGACGATGCGTACAGGGATGCGAATCGCGACGGTCAGACATCCCTCGGGCGGGGACGCCTGCGGCGCGGGCTGCTTCTCCAGGTCCATAACGACGTAGACGCCTCAGTTCCCCGTACGGATCCAGTACCGCAGCTTCGCACCGCGCCGGTCCTCGAATTTTCCGCCATTGGCCTCGATCACCTTACGAGACGCGGTGTTGGTGGCGTCACAGGTGAGCAGCGCCCGGTCGATGCCGAGTTGACGGCAGACGGGCAGGGCGGCCGCGAGCATCGCCGTGGCGTGTCCCTTCCGGCGGGCGCCGGGGCGGACCGCGTAGCCGATGTGGCCGCCGAGCTCCAGCAGGAACGGGTTGAGCCGGTGACGGATCGACAGCCTGCCGAGGAAGACGTCGTCCTGGGCGTACCAGAGGTTCGTCATCTCCACCCAGTCCGGCCGGCGCGGCCGTTCCGGCTCCGCGAGCAGCATGTCCACGAAGGCCGCGAATCCCGCGGGCTCCCGCCACGTCCTCGCGTACGCATGGATCTCCTCGCCCACCAGCGCGGCCGGGTCGGAGCCCGCGTCGGTGAACTCCCGTACCGCGTCGAGGAAGGAGGCATGGAACCGGACGTCGGGCGGGGTGAGGTGCGGCATCGCCCCATGATGGCGAGACCGCGGGGCACCGGGCACCAGGTTTTCCGGGGCCCGTCCTGGGGTCCCGGCGAAAGCCCGTGCAGTATGTCCCCATGATTACGCTTACGAAGGAAGACGGACCCGCCGACCTGGACGGCGTGACCCATCTGTCCATAGGGGTCTCCTGGGACCCCACCGCGGGCGCCAGCGGCGGGGTGATCGGCAAGCTCCGCCGGAAGACCGGCACGGACCTCGACCTGATCGCCATCGCCATGCACGACGGCGACCCCGTGCGCCTGGCGGGCCTCGACTCGCTCGACCCCATCGGCAACGGCTCCCTGCTGCACAGCGGCGACAACCAGACCGGCCACGGGGACGGCGACGACGAGACGGTCACCGTCGAGTTCGCGAAGCTCCCGCCGCACATCACCTCGATCGTGTTCGTCGCCGCCGCCTACAAGAAGGGCAGCTCCTTCCAGAAGGCCCGCAACATCAGTTTCAAGGTCTACGACGCCACCGGCGGCAGCTCCCAGCAGGTCGCCGACATCTGGCCGAGCATGCTCACCCAGGACAACGGCTGCGCGGTCGCCAAGGCCGTGCGGGTCGGCACCACCTGGAAGCTCGAGGTCATCAACGTCACCGGCAAGATCAAGCAGGGCGACGAACTGGCCCTGATGCGCTTCGCCGCGAGCAAGTAGGAACGCGAGCAGGCGGTCTCAGCAGGGGGAGGGCGGTCTCGGCCGCCCCGTCGCCCGCCTTCTTCTGCTGCTGCGTTCCCCTGAATCCGGCCGCCGACCGATGAGTTTCAGGGCCCGGCCCGGTCTACCCCCGCACAAGCGAAAACCGTGCACGCACTCCGCGAGGGGATCCCATGACCGCACACGCACTACCCCCTGTCGTCGACACCGAGACGTGGCAGCACCGGCTCGACGAACTGCGAGCCCGGGAGAAGGCCGCCACCCGGGAACTCGACGCCATCGCCGCCGAGCGCCGCCGTCTGCCGATGGTCGAGATGCCGGACTACACGTTGGAGGGCGAGGACGGCCCCGTACGCCTGGCGGACGTCTTCGAGGACAGGCGGCAGCTGATCGTCTACCACCACATGTGGTCCGCCGGCCAGGAGTGGCAGTGCCCGGGCTGCACCGGCTTCACCTCGCAGTACACCCGCCTGGAGTTCCTGGACAACTACGACGCACGGTTCGTGGTCGTCACCCAGGGCCCGATCCAGGAGGCCCTCGCCTACAAGCACCGGGTCGGCAACCGGATGCCCTGGTACTCGACCGCCGGCAGCTCCTTCGGAGCCGACGTCGGCGCCCCGCCCGGCGGCGGCTTCGCGGTCAACGTCTTCCTCCGCGACGGCGACACCGTCTACCGCACCTGGCACACGACCGGCCGCGGCACCGAGCAACTCGGCCACACCTTCGCCCTGATCGACCTCCTCCCCTACGGCCGCCAGGAGGAATGGCAGGACTCCCCCGAGGGCTGGCCCCAGTCCCCCACGTACAGCCGCTGGGCCACGTCGAAGGACATCGCGGCGCTGTACGGCCCGGACGGCGGCAACTCGCACTCACATTGACGTATCGCAATTCGTCGATATGATCTCGGCATGTCGACCTCCACCGCCGTTCCCACCGCCCTGATCGTTCACGCCCATCCCGAGCCCGACTCGTTCAGCACCGCCCAGATGGCCACCGCCGCTCAGGCTCTCCGTGGCGCCGGCTACCGGGTCGACGTCCTGGACCTCTACGACGACGCCTGGGCCCCGGTCCTCGCCCGTGCGGAGTTCGCTCCCGTGGAGGGGCCGTTCAAGCCGCAGGCCGAGCAGATGCGCGCCGTCCAGGACGGCACACTGGACGAGGCCGTCAAGGACCATCTGGAGCGGCTGCTCGCCGCCGATCTCCTGGTGCTGTCGTTCCCGCTGTGGTGGTTCTCGCTGCCTGCCATCCTCAAGGGATGGATCGACCGGGTGTTCGTCATGGGCGCCCTCTTCGGCGGGGACCACGGGCTCTTCGGCGACGCCGCGCTCGCCGGCAGGCGGGCGATGCTGCTGCTCACGACCGGCGGCTCCCGTGAGGCGTTCCGGCCCGGTGGCGCCTTCGGCGCGATGGACGACTTCCTGTTCCACATCCACCGCGGAATGCTGGAGTTCGTCGGCTACCAGGCCCTCGAACCCGTGATCACCTACGGGCCGGCCCACCTGACCGACGAGGAGAGGGCGGCGGCACTGGAGGCGGTCCGGGCATCCGTCGCGCTCACCGCGACGGACACGCTCTCCGCCGTCCGTTGAGGACGCGGCAGGACCACACCGACGCAGGGAGCCGGGCCCGGCCGTACAGGCGATGGCACGCCGATCATGAGCGCCGCCGTCACCGCCGCCATGGCCGGCACCGGCGCCTCGGCCATCCTCGGCGTCGAACTCCTGGGCGATCCGGTGGCCGTAGAAGCCGGAGAGGGAGCCGCTCACGAACTCGCCGTGGCCGCAACGCATCGACTATCGTCGATACGATCACAGCCGGCTCCGCTTCAGCACCGGAAGGCGCACGACGACCTATGCCCGCCACAGGCGACCCCGCGGCCCTGATCGAATCCCTCAAGGCGCTCGCCAATCCCGTGCGGCTCCAGGTGCTTGAGTGGCTGCGTGATCCGGAAGAGCACTTCCCGGTCGACCCGGCTGTCACCGATCCGCGCGCGGTCGGCGTCTGCGTCAGCCATATCCAGGCCAAGACCGGACTCGCGCAGTCCACGGTCTCGGCCTATATGGCGGTGCTCGAACGCGCGGGTCTCGTGCGCTCCACACGTGTCGGGAAGTGGACCCACTACCGGCGCGACGAGGAGCGCATCGCGTTGCTCGTCGAGGAATTCAAGCGCGGAGTCGGGGAAGCGCGCACCGGAGATCTGCTTTCTCCATGAGCTCCGGACCCGGACCGCTGCTGCGGCGCTCCGAGCTCACGGACGCTGCCTGGTCCCGGTCAACGCCACTCGATACCGCCGTCCACCACGTGAGCGTCCGTGCTCAGGAGATCGGCCAGTTCATCGAAGAACTCCGCCAGCGAGCTGTGGGTCCCGAAGCGGTTCATGCCCCCGTCGCTCCATTCCCCCACCGCACCTGTCCTGACGTCAATGAACCGTCCGTACAGTTCGTCGCCCTCGGCGACGAACGGGAACCACTCGCGGCGCCACACCAGGACTTCGTCGTCCTCGTCATCAGGTACGTCGCCAGTCCTCTGGAAACCCATCCGCCGCTCATACACCTTGACCAGCTCGGCAGCGGACAGAAAATGCCACCCGTACGGTACGAAACTGCTGCCGGGGCCCGGAAGCAGCCATCCCTGCCGGGTCTCCCTCATCTCCACGCCGTTGTTGACGAGAAGCCAGACCCGCACCTCTTCGGGCAGTGGCAGCCCCAGTTTGCTCTCCGCTTCGCTGATCTGCTCCGGCGTCGCGGGGGGTTGCAATGCCGAAGCGTTCTTCGGAGCATTCCGCTCCAGCCACTGCGTCACACGACCCCATGCCCGACGCACTTCATCCGCCCCACTTGCCATGCGCCGCACTATCGCACAATGACCGGGCCCAGGGCTCCGGTGTCATGCGTCATGCGTCATGCGTCATGCGTCATGCGGTGTGTGACGAACTGCCAGCTCAGCGGTGCCCTCGAAGGGCGGCAGCGACGTTCGACGGGCCACTGCGACACCGCAAAACGAGTGTTCCGCTCACGTCAGTGCGTGTGACCGCTCGAAGCCGGCGTCGGACCACCGTTCTTGACCGTCAGCGGCAGCAGCTTCTTCCCCGTCGGACCGATCTGAATGGACGTGCTGCCCAGCTCTGCAAGGGTGATCGCGGTGAGGTCTGGTTACGACGGACGACCGAGGGCTCCGCGACGACGCAAGACGGCCCGGCCGACACCTCGGGTGTCTAATTTTGCTTCGGATCTGCAGGAGCGGTCACCTGAGCAACTGTTGTAAGTGTGGCGCGAGCCGCCGTCGTTATTAGCCACCGTGGTGTCGTGGGGCTTCAGGCCGGTTCGGTGCATGGCCAGCGGGGTAGTGGGCTCGGGGGCGAGCGGCCGGGGGACAAGTGGCCGGGGCCAGAGGGGGCGCATCGATGTCTGCCGAACTGTGGGTGGCTCTGAGTTCACCCGTCGTCGCCGTCTGTCTTACGGTCTGGAGCTTCAGACGTACCTCCAGAGCTGACCGGCTGCGCGCGTTCTTCGAGGTACAGGAGCGCTACCTGGACGCGGAGGTGCGCGCGGGACGGCGCCTGTTGCACCGGACGGTCGCGGGGCGGGAGAGTCACGAGATCGCGGCGCTGCCCGAGGAGGTGGCCAGTCGCATCGGGCACGCCCTCGCGGTGATGAACTCCATAGCCATCGCCTGCGAGGGCAGGTACGTCGACACGGACATGGTCGCCCGCAGCATGGGCCGCTCCTACGCGGCCGCAATGGCGGCAGCCGTACGCTACATCGACCATGTCGAACAGCAGCGCGGATTCCGGCCGTATCCCTTCGCCGAACGCTTCGCGCAGAGCCTGCGGCAGCGGACCTGAGAAGGCCTGTCAAGGCGTAGGGAAGCCCTCGGCTTCGTTCGTCCCCGCGGGTTCTCGTCATCCTGCCGGGTCGGTGCCTTCCCTGATCCTGTGCAAGGCGCTACGGGTCTCCCAGAGGAGCGCGGCCCTCTCACGGCTGACCACGGTCTTGTAGTGGGGCAGATGCGCCGCGAGCCAGGCTTGGCCCACCGCTTCGCCGTCGGGACCGTCGAGGATGCGCTCGAACTCCTCCACCTGCTCGTCACTGAGCTGCTCGGTCAGCACGGTACCGACACGCAGCTCCAGTGTCTCCTGGTAGGCGCGGTGGAAGGATGCGAGGTCGTCGTCGGACAGGTGGGACAGAACCAGGTCCTCCGCAAGGTGCTGCCGACTCGTCCGGGGGTCCGATTCGTCTGCGGCCGGGGCGCCGGGTTCCGATTTCCCGTCCGGTCCATCCGGCGCCCGCCTCGAGGATGGCTCCCGGCGGCGTCGCACCACTGCTCGCTGGACGGAGGCCACGCGTAGCAACGGAGCGCGCAGGACCGCGGCCACGCGGAGAAGTTCCCGTCTGCGGGCGCTGCCGTCGGTGCCGGACCCCTCGATACCGGAACGAGCTTCCTGCCGTGTCGTGAGCCACTCGTCCACGAAGCTCGATGACTCTGATGTGCCAGAGGGCCACGCGCGGTCTCCCCCGGCCGGACGACGTCGCCGTGTGCGGCCCAGGTAGTCGCGTACTGCGGCCTGGGTGCGGCTCTCCCGCTCCTCGTCCTCGGCTCGAAGTTCGTTCCGGGAGCGCCACAACCCCTGTTCGATCATGCGGGCGCGCACGCTGTCCCGGGCTGCGGGCAGTCCGAGGTCGGAGTCGGCGCCAGGCGGTTGGAGGGTGAACGTATGGGACTCGCCCGCGTACAGCATCTGAGCGACGCCCCGGTGGTTCCCGGGGGTGCGCAGGATGTCGGCCGACACGTCGAGCTCCTCGGCCAGTTGCTTTGCGTCTCGATTCGAGACGCCGAATACAATGCGGTTGGCGACGTTCCCGAGGATCGCCGACAGCACGTTGTCGGAGGTGGACCCCGTGAACCGGGAGAACGCGTTGAGCTGGTGCAGATTCTGGTGGGCGAGCACCAGGCTCAGGCCGAACTTCCTCGCTTCCGCGACCAGTTCGTCGAAGCCGGTGACGGCGAAGGCCTGGAACTCGTCGACGTACATGTAGACGGGGTCCGCCTTGTCACCTTGCCGCCGCCATCGGGCATAGACGGCCTTGCGAACCCGCTCCTGGATGAAAGTGCCCAACAGTGCGGCGGCCGACCTGCTCATCTCCCACTCGGGGAGCTTGACCAGCAGGATTCCGCCGCGACTGATCACGCCCTCGATGGAGACGGTCGAGGTGCCCCCCGCCAGTACCTTCCCCAGGGCCCCGTCCTGCTGCAACTCGCTGAACTTGGACAGCACCCAATGCAGCACCTCGGCGATCTGGTCGTTCCGCTGCTGCTCGAATATCTCCCAGCGTTCCTTCAGGTCGGAGTCTGTGAGCAGATCCTTGATCCAGCGCCGCCTGTCGCTGCTGCGCAGGACGCGGACGAGGTCGATCACGCCGGGGGGTTTGAACGGGTAGTCGTCGTGGGTGATGGACTCCAGGGCCAGCCGCACAATCTCCTCGAAGCGCGGCCCGTAGAACTCGTGATAGGACTGCTGCACCATCAGGCGGATGAACTCCTCGATGGCAAGCTCCGCTTCCGCCTTGCCACGCACGTCCAGATCAAGCGGGTTGAGCACAGGCAGGAACTCGGGATCCCCGAGGTCCAGCAGGATCACCTCGTCCTCCCGGCCAGCGGTGTGGCCCAGCAGGTAGTCGACCAGGTCGCCGTGCGGGTCGATGACAACCACCGATCTGTCGGCCTGGATGTCCTGCCGGGCCATGTGCTTGAGCATGTTCGTCTTGCCGGACCCCGTGCGGCCCACGACGTAGGTGTGGCGCAGCCTGGCCTTGGCGTCCAGGCGCACCTCCACGCGCTGGTCCTCGCGGCCGTGGGCCAGGTGCGCGGTACCCAGACTGATGCCGTCGATGGGTAGCGTGATGCTCGGCAGGGAGAGCGACTGGGGACGTCGGTGCAGCAGGCCGCGCCCTTCGATCCTGCCGTAGGGAGGGTGGAAGACGCGCAGTGTCTCGGCAGGACTCAGCCGGGTTGCCCCCTGCGGTGCCGGGCCGCCGGGGGCCAGCGTGTCAGACGCCAACTCGTCCGACACGATGTCGAACGGCACCCCCCGGAATAGCCACAGTCCGATGCTGCGCAACACCGCGTCGCCGAGCCGTTCGTCGGAGGCGACATGGATCTGGAGACCGAGGTTGCGCATGTCCGCGGATTCCTGGCCGACACGGATGAAGAAGGCCGCTGCGTCCCGTTCCTCATCACCGAAGAGCCCGGCCTCCTCGGGCCAAGCGGTGGCGCGCTCGGCCGACGGCTCCCTCTCCGGTAGGCGGCGGCAGGTCATCTGCACGGTCACCTGCGGCTTGAGGGCGCGCAGATAGTCGATGAGGCCGCCCCAGTCCTCCTGCACCGGGGGCACGGTTGCCTCCCGGGGGCGCAATTCCACCAGGAACGGCGCCTCCAGAGCGGCCTGACCGGCCGTTGGGGAGAGGTCCCAGCTACCGCTGAAGGCCACCCCGAGCTGCTGCCCGATGCCTTCGGCCAAATCCTCCGCCACTGCCGGATCGCTGCTCTCGGTGAGCGCCAGGACGTCGAAGAACGGCGCCAGGTTCCCGCTGGTCTGACGGACCGTGATGACGCGGTACAGCAGCCGGACGCTGGTGTCGTCGACCAGGGAGAGCGTGCGCAGCACGCCGAGTTGGCGCGGAAGGCTCCGGACCGCACTCTCGCCGCTGTACTGGCCGAGGCGCGCCGAGTAGAAGAGCGTGAACTCCTTTGGGCCGCTGCCGTCGTCCGGAGCCGGAGCCGATGGCGTGATGCGCTGGTACCTGAGGCGGATCAGCGGCCCGAGTCTGCGGCGGGCCCGGTTGACGGTGTCGATCAGCTCACCGAGCCCGTCGACGCTGGGATCCTCCAGCAGGGGATGCCAGTGCTCGTGGAGCTTGTTCAGGGCCGCATAGCGGAGTTCGGGTTCCGACTGCACCTGGGTGAGAACGAGATGCGTCTTCAGGGTGACAAAGTCCGGGGCGCCCAGCAGCTGCCGTCTTTTCTGCCCTCTCCGCAGAGTCTTGACCGCCATGAGCAGGACCGGGTTCGCCTCGACGAGACTCTTCTCGGCGGCGGCCAGGAACCCGGTGTACCGGCCGTCGGCGTACTGGTCCAGGGACCAGGTCAGCATCGGACGTGCCAGTGCACCCGCGGTCGCGGAGGTATCGGTGCCGTCGTCCTCGTAGAGTAAGGCGGCCCGCAGGTGGATACGGTTCTGCGGGGGCTTGGTCGAACTGGGCCGGGTGGCGAAGCCCGCGAAGTCGGCGGAGACGATCGCTTCGCCCGCGGGGAGGGGGTCCGTGCCCAACTCGCGGCTGACGAAGAGTCCAGCCACGTCTGGTGCGAGGATGGCGCTGCCACCGAGTTCGGCGTGGTTCGCGAACACGGTGGCGAAGTTGCGCGGGAGTTTGAGGAAGTCATCGGTGGGTTTGGATAGCGCGGTGACCAGCACTACGTCCGGTGGTCTCTCCCCGCCGTCGAAGTCCCGCCGGAGATTGACGTAATCCATACAGATGGCAAGTCCCAGCTCGTAGGAGCGATCACCTTTGGTGATTTTCACCCGTTTGGGTCCCTGACCGCGGGCGATGCTCTCACCGTGTGCGGGGTCCTGCTTGGTGACGAGGGACAGTTCCTCCTGGCTCACGAAGACAGCGGTGTTGCACTCGACGGCATCCTCGGCCTCGGGGAAGCCGTGTTGCACGAGTGTGCTCGCGTCCGGAAGACGCAGATGACCAATGCCGGCGTAGATGCCCAGCCGGTTGCGGTATCCGACGAGCACAGGCACCAGTTCCGCGGGGATCGAGCACTCGGGGAAGACGACAAGGTCGACATGGTGCGCCACGCAGAACTCGAGTACCTGCTTGATCTTGAGCTCGGTTGAACGCAGCCGTTCGCGCCGTGCGGCGTCCAGGGCGTCGTCGGTCCTCGACTCGACCTCTTCGCTGAGGTCGAGTCCCGCGAGGGCGATCTCACCGTCTTTATCGGCGGACTCGAGCGGAAGGCCGAGCAGCGGTTCGTCGGGCAGCCAATAATTGCCCTGAAACTTGCGGACGTTGGGCACGTAGGCCAACTGGACCGCGGCGAGGCGCAGAACATGGTCGCTGGTACGGGTCGCGGAACTCGGCTCGTCGGCCAATGATGCCCCCTGCTGTTGCCCAACCGACGCGAAGCGCACGGCGCTTGCGTACATCTCACGGTACTGCGTCCGGCCACAACGGCGCCTCCCTGCCCTCGGGTGTCTCAGGCGCCATCCACTTACCGAGCAACGGGCTTGTCTGGTCGAAAGGGTTTCTGAGCGGGTGATCGCGCCGGGGATGGTCCAGAAGGCAAGGTCCCTTGGTAGGTCAGGGGTGCCATCTCGTCCGAGCAGTCCCAGCAGACCCAGGTGCCCAGTCCTTGCGCACCACCGTGCTGTTCGCCGTCGTCTTACTCGCCAGCCTCACTGCCTGCGGGAGCAGAGATGAAGCCCGCTCCTCAGCCGCGCATCCGAAGGGCACGCCAACCGTCGGCAGGCAGGACTATCTCAGGTTGGACAGTGCCCTGCATTAGAGGACGTCTTGATTGGTGTTGAGTAGTGCTCTGGCATGGGGATGGTGGAACGACTCGTGCCTGATGAGTTGTGGGAGATCTTCCTGAACGTGGCGCCGCAACCACCAACTCGTATGCAGGGTGGAGGCCGTCGTCAATGTGCTGACCGCGCGGTGCTGGCCGCGATCACCGCGCGCACGCTCGCCGAGTCGTGGGACGACCTGTATCCAGCCAACCAGGGCTGGGGCATGCTGCAGGCCGACGCCAACGACCTACTGACAACAGGCGTGAACGTCTACTGTCCGCAGTACTGGAAACGGTGAAGCAAGACCTTGAGGCCAATGGCGGCCTCTGAGGGCTGCGGGAAGCATGGCACCGCTTCGCCGAGCCGATGCGACGAGGGGCAGCGCTCCAGCCCGCGCTGCCACTCACCCTCTGAGCAGACATCGAAGGCGCCCTCAGACGGCGGCAAAGGGGTCCAAGGCCCAACTGGCTCGAGCGGCTGCCGCCGACTCAAAGCCCGACGGCAGCCAACACAGCAGTCACCTCGTCCTCTGTAGCCCTTCCAGCGCCTCAACCACCCACCCGATCGAGCGCCCCACTCACCTCAGTGCGAGTGCCCGCTCGCAGCCGGCGCCGCGTTCTTCACCGTCAGCGGCAGCAGCTTCTTCCCCGTCGGACCGATCTGAATGGACGTGTCCATCTGCGGACACGGTGTTAGGGAAATCCACTGGTGACCTTGCACTCGACAATGGCGCCGGTTGCTACCGTTTCACCCGATTGCGAACCGCGAGGGCAGCCATACCGAGGAGGACTGGCTCCGTCAGACGGGAGAGTGTTTCGATGTAGGTGCCGGCGGTGGTGACATGCTGGTCGGATGAGTGGAAGACGACCGCGTTGATCACCACTCGGAGGCCCTTCTCGAACCGCTCGCCTGATATCCGTTCCTGAAGTGGTCCAATGGGGTTGGCCGGGTCGGGGGTGTCAGTGGTGAGCTGGATGTCCTGACCGGTCACCTTCCCCGTAGAAACCGACTTCGGATCATTAACGGCCAGGCCCCACAGCATCATCGCCAGCAATGTTGAAGTTATGGCCAACAGCAGCCAACCCAGAGCCCGGGTGGCCCGCAGACCGTAGCCAGAGAGCGCCCAGTAGGTGGTGAGCAGGTGGCGTTCGGCGCGGGAAGTACTGGAGTCATGGCGCCGCATCTCCATCTCACCGTAATAAAAGTCGGCAGCTCCCGGCTCATTCTTGCAGTCCTCGAAAGACTTACGCAGAGCCCGGTACACCGGAGCTAGCTGAGCCGGCCCGACGGGCCCAGTACCCAACACAGCCGTGTTCCACCCTCGGATTGCCTCCGGTCGACCGGCACGCCAGTGATGTTCTTCGGCCAGAGTGCGGCGCTGCGTAAACCACACGGGGTGCCCATTCCACCAGTGCGTATGGGATGGGACCACGTCGAATGAGCAGGTGCCCTCCAGCCGCAGCTGGTCGAGATGCACAGTCCCTGTAAACAGGCAACGCGACAGGTTGACGTCGGCGAGCACAAGGTGGGCAGCATCCACGCCTCGAAGCGAAGCCACCCAGACCGTGGCTTCGGTAGCTCTGGAGAGAGCTTGTTCGTCCACCGACGTTCCATCAGATAGGCGGAAGCGGCCCTGCTCTGCAATGATCGTGAGCGGGTGTTCGAAGACAGAGTGGGCGAAGTCCACTGTGGCGTACCGCAGTTGCAACGTAGCCGTTGACGACCAATGCGTCCGCCAACACTCCAGACGTCGTGCGGCGATCGCGATGGTTACGGGACAGTTGAACATCGCCCCCGACAGAGTCACCTGCCCTAAACAGACCAACGGCCCCAGACCAGCCGACCGCTCGAAGACCGCTGACGTGAACCGGGCGTTGCCCTTGAAGACTGCCGACCGAAAGTCGGCGTCGCCTTCAAAGATCGCTAACCCGAATCGAGCGTCGCCCTCGAAGGTCGCCGATCTGAACCAGGCGTTGCGCTCGAAGACCGCCGACTTGAAGGCAGTGTCCTTGAACAGCACTGATGTGAATCGGACGTCCCCCTTGAAGACTGCCGACCTGAACCGGGCTTGATCCTTGAATGTCGCCGTCCGGAAGTCGGTGTAACCTTCGAAGATCGCCGATTCGAACCAGGCAGCTCCCTCGAAGGTTGGCGACACGAACGCAACATCGTGCCTGAAGGTCACCGCCGCGAATCCAGCAACGGACGCGAAAGTCGTTAACTCGAACCAGGTGACGCCCACGAAGGTTGCCGACCCAAACCAGGCATTACCCATGAAGGTTACGGATACGAAGTTGGCCGTGCCCTTGAACGTCGCTAATCGAAAGTCGGCATTTCTCTCGAAAATCGCCGACCGGAAGTCTGCGGTGCCCTCAAATGTCGCTGATCGGAAGTCGGCATGCCCGAGGCGGACAGCTCTTGTGACAGGATCGCGGAGGGCATCTAGCAGCTGTGTAAGCAGGAGGGCATCTAGCTCAGTGCCTCGGTGGTCCACGGCGCTGCCGGGGCCAAGTCGGCTGAAATGAGTGGCGCGCTCGCGATCGGTGAGATGGCGCAGGCACCGCCCGAACGGCTCGATCCGGTGGCCGCGGCAGCCAACCGGATCATCCAGGCCGACACCCTGTGCGCAGTGCGGCCAGGGTGGCGCGGCGGGCAGGGACGTCATAACAAGAAGAGACGTCTGCGGGAGCCAGCCAGTTGCGCACGGAGGTCGGGCAAGCCGACCAAGCAGGTCCGAACCACCACCCGTCCAGGCGGCGGCAGAGGGGGTCTCGGCACATCGTCCAAGGACTCTTGACCATCAGCGACAGCAATTTCTCGCAGCCGGTGAGGGTCCCGTCAGACAGCAACACCTGGAATCAGCGCCACCAACCCGGAAAGGAAGCTGCCCAGCGCTGCGAGGGTGACGAGCGTGGCTTTGCCGTCCGAGAACAGCCCGGAGCAGAACTCGCGCACTCGCCGCCGGAAGATCAGCATCTTGAGCTTCTGCCAGCGGTGTTGATGAATGTGACAGCCCATGAGGATGCCGGTGGCGTTGTTGCGGCAGCCGTCGGTCCGTCCTCGGACCGGTGCCCCGCAGGTCACCGGAGCTTGGAAGAAGGACCACAGAAGGACCAAGGCTGACAGGGTGATGATCACCACTGGGCCACCTGCCGCGTTGATCCATGCCGCGATAAGAAGCGCCCCGGCGAGGACACCCCACCACTGCCCCAAACCACCGAGCCGACTGCTTCTCGCCCCCGAAGTCGCCATGCCAGTAATCGTGGCTACGGACCTACCGAATCATGCAGCCAGCGAACGATATGACCGAAAGGAGACCCGGAGGGCTCATACCCACTCCACCGCCGAGGCGATCCGCGACGGACCTCCAAGACCTGTCGCGTCAGCCTCCATCGGCATGTGCGGGTCAGTAGCTGGCAGTGCGGTCAAAGCTGGTGACGTTGAGCTTGATGCCCTTCACGCTCTTGAGCGTCGTGGGGTACTCGCCCCGAGCCGTCTGCCCGGGTTGCACGTTGGTCTCCAGCTGCGAGCCGTCCTCCACGCGCGTGCCGTCGGCGTCGACCGCCTCCCAGTCCCAGGAGTAGTTGGACTTCTCGCTGCTGCTGTTCTTGATCGACCAGACGAGCCAGATGTTGCTGATACCGGCTTGTGAGCGGTCGTCGAGCTGGAAGCTGATGAGGTCAGCTCGTTCCCCTGCAGGTTCCCGCGTCTGCCTCTGCTGCGTCTTCGCAGTGGGCACTGAAGTGGTGCTCTCGTCCTTGTCCCCGGACGCGATCACCAGCACGACGATGACGATCACGACCACCGCGGCCAGGGCACCGGCACACCCCCAGAGACAGCCACGACCCCATCTCTTCTTCTGCGGTGGCCCAGGAGGTGATGTCCACTGTCCGGGAGGGGAAGAGGCCTGGCCCGGACTTCCCCACCGTGGATTACCCCCTGGCGGCTCGCTCGCTGACATGGCGCCTCCTCCGTCGCGGATAACGCCACGCTAGGAAGCCATGAGGCCCGTCGCGAACGAAGAGCAGCCACTCAGGCGACAGCCACCGGGCACGGGGCTCTACCGAGGCTCGCAACCCCTCAGGCCCACTCCCCCTCGGAAGGGACAGTCGCCGAGCCTCCAGCGGGCCGGAGAGGCGTTCTCGCCTCCTCCGGCACAATCGCCCGCCGCTCGCTCTCCGCCCCGAGCGCCCTCAGGACAGCAGCCGTCTCCTCTTCGCTGCCGTCCCCGAGGGCATCCACGATGCGCCTAACGCCCCACTCACCTCAGTGCGAGTGCCCGCTCGCAGCCGGCGCCGCGTTCTTCACCGTCAGCGGCAGCAGCTTCTTCCCCGTCGGACCGATCTGGATGGACGTGTCCATCTGCGGACACACCCCGCAGTCGAAGCAAGGCGTCCACCGGCAGTCCTCGACCTCCGTCTCGTCGAGGGCGTCCTGCCAGTCCTCCCAGAGCCAGTCCTTGTCCAGGCCGGAGTCCAGGTGGTCCCAGGGGAGGACCTCCTCGTACGTCTTCTCGCGGGTGGTGTACCAGTCGACGTCCACGCCGAACGCGGGCAGCGTCTTGTCGGCGCAGGCCATCCAGCGGTCGTAGGAGAAGTGCTCGCGCCAGCCGTCGAAGCGGCCGCCGTCCTCGTAGACGGCGCGGATCACCGCGCCCACCCTCCTGTCACCCCGCGACAACAGGCCCTCCACGATGCCCGGCTTGCCGTCGTGGTAGCGGAAGCCGATCGAGCGGCCGTACTTCTTGTCGCCGCGGATCTTGTCGCGGAGCTTCTGCAGGCGGGCGTCCGTCTCCTCGGCCGAGAGCTGCGGGGCCCACTGGAAGGGGGTGTGGGGCTTGGGGACGAAGCCGCCGATCGAGACCGTGCAGCGGATGTCGTTCTGGCCGGAGACCTTGCGGCCCTCGGCGATCACCCTGGTCGCCATGTCGGCGATCTGGAGGACGTCCTCGTCCGTCTCCGTGGGGAGGCCGCACATGAAGTACAGCTTCACCTGGCGCCAGCCGTTGCCGTACGCCGTGGAGACCGTGCGGATGAGGTCTTCTTCCGAGACCATCTTGTTGATGACCTTGCGCATGCGCTCCGAGCCGCCCTCGGGGGCGAAGGTCAGGCCGGAGCGGCGGCCGTTGCGGGTCAGTTCGTTCGCCAGGTCGACGTTGAAGGCGTCCACGCGGGTGGAGGGGAGGGACAGGCCGATCTTGTCCTCCTCGTACCGGTCCGCCAGGCCCTTCGCGATGTCGCCGATCTCCGAGTGGTCCGCCGAGGACAGGGAGAGGAGACCGACCTCCTCGAAGCCCGTCGCCTTCAGGCCCTTCTCGACCATGTCGCCGATGCCCGTGATGGAGCGCTCACGGACCGGGCGGGTGATCATGCCCGCCTGGCAGAAGCGGCAGCCGCGGGTGCAGCCGCGGAAGATCTCCACGGACATGCGTTCGTGGACCGTCTCGGCGAGGGGGACGAGGGGCTGCTTGGGGTACGGCCACTCGTCGAGGTCCATGACGGTGTGCTTCGACACCCGCCACGGCACCCCGCTCCGATTCGGTACGACACGGGCGATACGGCCGTCCGGCAGGTACTCGACGTCGTAGAACGCCGGGATGTACACCCCGCCGGTACGGGCCAGGCGGAAGAGGACCTCCTCGCGGCCGCCCGGCCGGCCCTCCGCCTTCCACTCGCGGATGATCCTCGTCATGTCGAGGACGGCCTGCTCGCCGTCGCCGATGATCGCCGCGTCGATGAAGTCGGCGATCGGCTCGGGGTTGAAGGCCGCGTGGCCGCCGGCCAGCACGATGGGGTCGTCGAGGCCACGATCGCGGGACTCCAGCGGGATGCCCGCCAGGTCCAGGGCCGTCAGCATGTTGGTGTAGCCCAGCTCCGTGGAGAAGGACAGGCCGAACACGTCGAAGGCGCCCACCGGGCGGTGGCTGTCGACCGTGAACTGCGGGACCCGGTGCTCCCGCATCAGGGCCTCCAGGTCCGGCCACACGCTGTACGTGCGCTCGGCGAGGACGCCCTCCTGCTCGTTCAGGACCTCGTAGAGGATCATGACGCCCTGGTTGGGGAGACCGACCTCGTACGCGTCCGGGTACATCAGTGCCCAGCGGACGTCGCAGGACTCCCACGGCTTGACGGTGGAGTTGAGCTCACCGCCGACGTACTGGATCGGCTTCTGCACATGCGGGAGCAGGGCTTCGAGCTGCGGGAACACCGACGCGGCGGTTTCGGCTGACATCTCGCACTTCCATGGACGGACAGGGGTGACCATCTAGCGTAACGCGGCCGCGGCCACCCCCTGCACGCCCGGACGGTCAGAGGGCGTCCGCCGCCCCCTTGATCCCGTCCCAGGCCCCCGGCAGTTCAGCCTCCACCGTCGCCGCCCGCTGCTCCTCGCGCCCGTACAGCAGTCCGTACGTGAAGGCGCTCTCCCCCGCCGCGTGGGCGACGGCGGACAGCTCGCGCAGGGTCTGCCGGGCCATCACGCTGTCCTGGTGCTCCCCCAGCAGGTTCTGGAGCGACTTCATGGACTTGACCATGGCCTTGGCGGAGTCCCCGAGGGCCGGCCGGGCCGCCTCGGCCGCGTAACGGGTGCGCTTGGTCTTCTTGCGGGCCTCGTGGATCGCGACGTCCCGGTCGGTGCCGGGCTCCAGCTCCAGGGCCCGCCCGACGAGCCCGGAGACCTTGCGGAAGTCCTTCCGCACGGCCTTGGCGATCACCTTGTGCGGCTTCTTCCCGGCCGCCTTCAGCAGCGGCGGGGCGGCGATCAGCGCGTCCAGGGCGTCGAGCAGGGCGAGATAGCGATGGGAGTCCAGCACCCCGATCAGGCGTGCGCTCGCCCCGCCGGGGCTGTCCCCGGCCCAGACGCTCAGGCGTTCGGCGACCGGCCCGGAGACCAGCGCCCCGGGTACCTCGTCCAGGGCCGCGGACAGCCGCTCGCTGAGCACCTCGCGGTCGCGGTCCACGCCCAGCTCGCCGGCCAGCCACTTCAGCTCGTCGCCGATCGGGTCGGTGACAGCCCGGTCCAGGACCTTGCCGTACGACTTGAAGGTGCTGCGCATCCGGCGGGTCGCGACGCGCATGCTGTGCACGGAGTCCTCGGCGTCCTGGCGGACCGCCGGGTCGAGTTCGAGGATCGCGTCCCGCTGGGCGCGGACGTACGCGAGGACGTGGTCGCCGGCGGTCACCGGATCCGCGGTGGCGGGGCGCTTCTTCCTGGGGGCGGTCTCCGCGAGGGCCCGGGCCAGCTTCGAGGACGATCCGGACGGCCGTACGCCCGCCTTGCGCAGCCGCTTCTCCACCTTGTCGAGGAGGGCCGGGTCGCCGCCGTCGGCGAGCTCGACCTCGATCTCGGTCCACTGGGCGTCACCGACGCCGCCGCTGAGCCGCTCGGCGTGTACGGCGTCCACGCTGACCTCGGCGAGCAGCCGGCCCTCCCCGTCCAGGAGGTGGCGCACATCGCGGTCCGAGCGCAGCCGGACCACGGGCTGCAGTTCGACGTCCCGGGTGCGGGAGCGGACCAGGGCGGCGAGTTCGTCCGGGAGGGTGTCGGAGAGCGGGGCGCGGATCTCGTCGCGCACGCCCTCGGCGACGGGGAGCTTCAGGTGCCAGCCGGCGTCCGATCCGCCCGTACGGCGGCGCAGGGTGATCGAGGACGCCATGAGGCGTTCGTCGGCCGTGTCGTAGTAGGTGGCGTCCAGCTGTGCGACCCCCTTGTCGACGACAGCCTCGACCCCCGCGACTCCGGTCAGGTCCGGCAGGCCGCTGTCGTCGGACTCATATTTGCGTTCGATCTCCCGCTTTGTGTCCGCCATGATTCAAATCTAGTGGTCGGCCCCCGCTTCCGGCAGGGGGCCGCAGCCACCCGGCTCATCCCAACTCACCCCGGCTCACCCGGCTACGCTGACATCGGCCGCTGCACCCTGATCGACTGCAGGAGTCCCACCGCCACCCACACCGCGAACATCGACGATCCGCCGTACGACACGAACGGCAGCGGCAGACCGGTGACGGGCATGATCCCGAGGGTCATGCCGATGTTCTCGAAGGCCTGGAAGGCGAACCAGGCGACGATCCCGGCGGCCACGATCGTGCCGTACAGCTCGGTCGTCTCGCGGGCGATCCGGCAGGCCCGCCACAGGACGACCCCGAGCAGGACGATGATCAGTCCCGCGCCGACGAAGCCCAGTTCCTCGCCGGCGACCGTGAAGACGAAGTCGGTCTGCTGCTCCGGCACGAACTGGCCCGTGGTCTGCGAGCCGTGGAAGAGGCCCGCACCGGTCAGTCCGCCCGAACCGATGGCGATCCTGGCCTGGTTGGTGTTGTAGCCGACGCCGGCCGGGTCGAGGCTCGGGTTGGCGAAGGCGGCGAAGCGGGCGATCTGGTACTCGTCGAGGATCCCGAGCTGCCACACCGCGACCGCGCCGAGCGTCCCGGCGCCGAGCAGTCCGAACACCCAGCGGTTGGAGGCGCCGGAGGCGAGCAGCACACCGAGCACGATGATGACCATGACCATGACCGACCCTAGGTCGGGCATGAGCATCACGATCAGCATCGGTACGGCGGCCAGGCCCAGGGCCTGGAGCACCGTGCGGTGGTCGGGGTAGGGCTTGTCGCCCGCGTCGACGCGGGCCGCGAGGAGCATCGCCATGCCCAGGATGATCGAGATCTTCACGAACTCCGAGGGCTGGAGCGAGAAGCCGCCGCCGAACACGATCCAGGAGTGGGCGCCGTTGACGGTGGAGCCGAGCGGGGTGAGCACCAGCAGGATCAGGAAGAGCGAGGCGCCGTAGAGCAGGGGTACGGCGGTGCGCAGGGTGCGGTGGCCGACCCACACCGTGCCGATCATCAGGGCGAACCCGATGCCGGTGTTCATGATGTGCCGGATCAGGAAGTAGTAGGGGTCGCCCTGGTTGATCTCGGTGCGGTTGCGGGTCGCCGAGAAGACCAGGACCGAGCCGATCATGGACAGGGCGAGAGCCGAGAACAGTATCGGCCAGTCGAGGCGGCGGGCCAGCGAGTCGCGGGCCAGCAGCCGGGTCCAGCCCGCGCGTGCGGGGCCGTACCCGGAGACCTGGAAGCTGTTGGCCCCGGTCATGTGAGCATCCTCCGGTTTCCCCGCTGGCGGCGGCGCCTGCGGGTGTCACGGTTCCCGCCGGTCGACGTGTTCACGGTCGCGCCCTGCTGTGTCTCGTCCGGCTCGGGCGCGGCCTCCTGGCTCGCCCGCTGGTCCTTGGCCGGGTCCTTGGAGATCTTCGGGGACTTGATGGTCCCGTCCGTCTGGACCTTCGGCAGGCTCTTCTCGGGGGTCGGCAGCAGGGCGTTCTTCTTGTCGATGGTGCCGTCGGCCGAGACGCCGTACAGGGCGTTGTAGATCTTGCGCACGGCTTCACCCGAGGCGCCGGAGCCGGTACCGGCCTGGGCGATCGTCATGACGACCGTGTAGTCCTTGGAGTACGTGGCCAGCCAGGACGTGGTCTGCTTGCCGTAGACCTCGGCGGTGCCGGTCTTGGCGTGCAGCGGGATCTTGTCCTGCGGCCAGCCGCCGAACTTCCAGGCGGCCGTACCGCGGGTGACGACGCCTTCCAGGGCGGCGTCCATGCCCTTGAGGGTGGCCTTGCTGACGGGAAGCCGGCCGGTCGGCTTGGGCTTGATCTCCTGGACGGTCCTGCCGTCGGCGCTGATGATCGCCTTGCCGATGCTCGGCTGGTACATGGTCCCGCCGTTGGCGAGCGCCCCGTAGATCCTGGCCTCCTGGATCGGGGTGACGAGGGTGTCGCCCTGACCGATGGAGTAGTTGATGGAGTCGCCCTCGCGCATCTTGTTGCCTTCGAGGCAGTTCTCGTACGCGATCTTCTCGACGTAGCTGCCGTCCTTCTTGCCGGTCCTGCACCAGGCGTCCTTGTTGGCCTTCCAGTAGGACTCCTTCCACTGGCGGTCGGGGACGCGCCCGGTGACCTCGTTGGGGAGGTCGATGCCGGTCTCCTTGCCGAGACCGAACTGGTGGGCGGCCTTGTAGAAGTAGTCCTTCGGCTCGCCCTTCTTGGGGTTGATGCCGCCGTCCTTCTTCCACTCCCGGTCGGCGAGGCCGTAGAAGACGGTGTCGCAGGAGACCTCCAGGGCGCGGCCGAGGGAGATGGGGCCGAAGCTCTCGCCCTCGAAGTTCTTGAAGACCTGGCCGCCCACCGAGTACGAGCTGGTGCAGGGGTAGCCGCCGTCCCACTCGTAGCCGGCCTCGACCGCGGCGGCCGTGGAGACCACCTTGAACGTCGAGCCGGGCGCGGACTGACCCTGTATGGCCCTGTTGAGCAGCGGGTAGTCGGAGCCCTTGCCGGTGAGCTTCTTGTAGTCCTTGGCGGAGATGCCGCCGACCCAGACGTTCGGGTCGTAGGTCGGGGCGGAGGCCATGGCGACGATGCGGCCGGTCTTGGCCTCCATCACGACCACGGCACCGGAGTCGGCCTTGTAGTTCTCGCCGGTGATCTTGTCGAACTGTGTGCGGGCGATCTTCATCGCCTGGTTCAGCTCGTACTCCGCGACCCGCTGGACGCGGGCGTCGATGCTGGTGACGAGGTTGGCGCCGGGCTGGGCCTCGTCGGCCTCGGCCTGGCCGATGACGCGGCCGAGGTTGTCGACCTCGTAGCGGGTGACGCCGGCCTTGCCGCGCAGCTGCTTGTCGTACTGGCGCTCCAGTCCCGAGCGGCCGACCTGGTCGGAGCGCAGGTAGGGCGAGTCGGTGTCCTGGGCCTTGGTGATCTCCTCGTCGGTGACCGGGGAGAGGTAGCCGAGGACCTGGGCGGCGTTGGACTTGCCGGGGGCGGCGTAGCGGCGCACGGCCTCCGGCTCGGCGGTGATGCCGGGGAAGTCCTCGGCGCGCTCGCGGATCTGGAGGGCCTGCTTGGGGGTGGCCTCGTCGGTGATGGGGATGGGCTGGTACGGCGAGCCGTTCCAGCAGGGCTGGGGGGTCTTGGCGTCGCAGAGCCGGACCTTGAGCATGACGTCCTTGGCCGGCATCCCGAGGACCTTGGCCAGCTTGGTGAGGACGGCCTTGCCGTCGTCCCTCATCTTCAGCAGGTCGGTGCGGGAGGCGGAGACCACCAGGCGGGTCTCGTTGTCCGCCAGGGGCACTCCGCGGGCGTCCAGGATGGAGCCGCGTACGGCGGGCTCGACGACCTGCTGGACGTGGTTCCCGGAGGCTTCCTTGGCGTACGCGTCGCCCTCGCGGATCTGGAGGTACCAGAGGCGGCCGCCGAGGGTGCCGAGAAGGGACAGCACCAGGATCTGGATGACGACGAGCCGGATCTGGACCCGTGGGGTCCGTCCGGTCTCGGGGATGTTGGTCACTGCGGCTGCCGCCCCCTCTCAGTGTGTGTACGTGTCATATACGGCGAACCTGTGAACGCGGTCCGCCCGCTCCCGTGGGGTCACAGCCGCTTGACCCCCTTGATGCGGCCCACCCGGGCGGTACGGGTGCGCGCCTTGGTCTTCAGGCTGCCGAGGCCGCCGCGCTGGCCGCCGATCTTCAGACCCGTGCCCGAGGAGAGCCAGCCCGAGGAGATGTCCGCCGACTTGGCCGCCGAGCTCGTCTCGGCGAGCGGGTCGTTGTCGGCGCGGCGGGCGAGCGCCATGATGCCCGGGACGACGAACGGGGCGAGCAGCAGGTCGTACAGGGCGGCGGTGAACAGCAGGCTGGGCAGGCCCACATGGCGGGCGGCGGTGTCGCCGACGAGGGCGCCGACGCCGGCGTACAGCAGGGTGGTGCCGATGGCGGCGGCGACCACGACGACCATGGGGCCGGTGGCCGACTTGAGTCTGCCGTTCTCCGGCTTGGCGAGTCCGGCGAGGTAGCCGATGACGCACAGCACCAGGGCGTAGCGCCCGGCGGCGTGGTCGGCGGGCGGGGCCAGGTCGGCGAGGAGGCCGGCGCCGAAGCCGACGAGGGCGCCGCCGACATGGCCGTAGACCAGGGCGAGGCCGAGGACGGTGAGCAGGAGCAGGTCGGGGACGGCGCCCGGGAGGTGGAGGCGGGCGAGGACGCTGACCTGGATGACCAGGGCAACCACGACCAGGGGGGCGGACAGCAGGATCCGGTTGACGCGCATGACTACAGCTCCTACTGCTCTTGCTGGATCTCGCCGTCGACCGGCGCATTGGCGGACGGGGTGACGGTGACCGTCACGGTCGGCGTGGGCGTCGGTTTCGGTTGGGCGGGCAGCACCCTGTCGCGCGGGTCCTTCTTCGGGGCCTGGACGACGACGCCGACGATGTCGAGCTTGGTGAAGCTGACGTACGGCGTGACGTACAGGGTGCGGGTGAGGTCGCCGCCGGAGGGGTCGACGCGGGAGACCACGCCGACCGGGACGCCGGGCACGAAGGGCTTGTCGGCCTGGGAGCCGAAGGTGACCAGGCGGTCGCCCTTCTTGATCTCGGCCTTGCCGTTGAGGAGTTCGACGCGCAGCGGGCGGTCGCCCTGGCCGGAGGCGAAGCCGAGCTCGTCGGTGGCCTCCATGCGGGTGCCGACGGTGAAGTCGGGGTCGTTGGCGAGGAGCACGGTGGCGGTGTCGGGGCCCACGGTGGTGACGCGGCCGACCAGTCCGTCGCCGTTCAGGACGGTCATGTCGCGCTGGATGCCGTCGTTGGCGCCGACGTCGATGGTGATGGTCCAGGAGAAGCCCTGGGCCGCTCCTATGGCGATGACCTGGGCGCCCTTGATGCCGTACTGCCCCTCGCCGGCGATCTTCAGCATCTTGTCGAGCTGCTTGAGGCGGCTGGAGTTGCGGTCGTCGCTGCCGAGTCGCGCCTTGAGGGCGGCGTTCTCCTTCTCCAGCTCGGCGAGCCGGTCGTGCCGCTCGCCGGAGTCGCGGATGGCGGAGACCGCGTTGCCGACCGGGTCGACCGCGGATGACACACCGTTCTCGATGGGGCCGAACACCGCGGCCGCGCCTTGGCGGGCACCGTCGACCGGCGAGTCCTCCCCGCCGCGGATGTCGACCGTGATCAGCGCGAACGCGACGGCGATCAGCAGCACCAGGAGCAGCCGGCTCTCTCGTGTGTCCCTCACGTGCGGCGGCCGTGCCCTTCTCATTGGAGTTGCGTTTGTGGGAGCTTATGCCTCGATATCAACGATCCGCCGCACGAGAGGAGATCATCTCGTACGGCGGAATCGAAGAGTTACGTCATCTGCGCGGCTGGGCGTCGAGCACCTGCTGGAGTGCCTCGAACTCCTCGACGCACTTGCCGGATCCGAGCGCCACGCTGTCCAGCGGGTCCTCGGCGATGTGGATCGGCATGCCGGTCTCGCGGCGCAGCCGCTCGTCGAGCCCGCGCAGCAGGGCGCCGCCGCCGGTGAGGACGATGCCGCGGTCCATGATGTCGCCGGAGAGCTCCGGCGGGCACTTGTCGAGGGTCGTCTTGACGGCGTCCACGATGGCGTTGACGGGTTCCTCGATCGCCTTGCGGACCTCGGCGGCCGAGATGACGACGGTCTTGGGCAGCCCGGAGACGAGGTCCCGGCCGCGGATTTCGGTGTGTTCGTCAGCGTCGAGGTCGTACGCCGAACCGATCGTGATCTTGATCTGTTCGGCCGTCCGCTCACCCAGCAGGAGGGAGTACTCCTTCTTGATGTGCTGGATGATCGCGTTGTCCAGCTCGTCGCCCGCGACACGGATGGACTGGGCGGTGACGATGCCGCCGAGGGAGATGACCGCGACCTCCGTGGTGCCGCCGCCGATGTCCACCACCATGTTGCCCGTGGCCTCGTGGACCGGCAGGCCGGAGCCGATGGCGGCCGCCATGGGCTCCTCGATGATGTGCACCTGGCGGGCGCCGGCCTGGGACGACGCCTCGATGACGGCGCGGCGCTCGACGCCGGTGATGCCCGAGGGGACACACACGACGACGCGCGGCCTCGCGAGATACCGCCGCTTGTGGATCTTCAGGATGAAGTAGCGCAGCATCCGCTCGGTGATCTCGAAGTCGGCGATCACGCCGTCCTTCAGCGGCCGCACGGCAACGATGTTGCCGGGGGTCCGCCCGATCATCTTCTTGGCCTCGGCACCGACTGCCAGAATTCCACCGGTGTTCGTGTTGATCGCGACGACGGACGGCTCGTTGAGTACGATCCCGCGACCCCTGACGTACACCAGCGTGTTGGCGGTCCCGAGGTCGACAGCCATGTCACGGCCGATGAACGACATTGAGTTCCCCATCAGGATTCGTCTGGCCTTCCTGGGAGCTTTTGAGGGCTTTTCAGGTCGGCGAAGTGGGTGCTGTGACGTGAAGGCTTCCATCGTAGACGCGCCTGCACGAACACTGCGCGAGGGTCTTCGCCATTGTCAGCAGATCAAACGCCGCCTCGCTTGTGGAGACGGTCCATAAGGGCCACGCGTTCCCCCGATCGGCACGCATATGCCGAGGGACGGCCGAAAAAGTACGGCCGTCCCAGGTCAGACGTGAGTACGAGCTGACGCGCCCTCAGAAACTGCCACGAAACCTACGCACGTGACCTACGCACACGACCTATGCGCGGCCGGGGAAGAAGATCTTCACCTCGCGCTCGGCGGACTCCTCCGAGTCGGAGGCGTGGATGAGGTTCTCGCGGACGATGACACCGAAGTCCCCCCGGATGGAGCCGGGCGCGGCGGCGATCGGGTCGGTGGGGCCCGCCAGTTGGCGTACGCCCTCGATGACCCGCTCGCCCTCGACGATCAGCGCGACGACCGGACCGGAGGCCATGAACTCCACCAGCGGCTCGTAGAAGGGCTTGCCCTTGTGCTCGCCGTAGTGCTGCTCCAGGGTGTCCTGGTCCAGGGTGCGCAGCTCCAGCGCGGTGATCTGCCAGCCGGCCTTGCGCTCGATACGGCTGATGATCTCGCCGGTCAGGCCACGACGGACGGCGTCGGGCTTGAGGAGGACGAGGGTGCGCTGGCTCACGAGGGGCTCCTAACCTGCTGATGTGCGGTGGGACGAGATTACAGGGCGTGTCGGTACGTTCGTCACACAGCGTCAGGTGTACTGGAGTCCATTGCGGCGGCCTGGGCGGCGAATCTCGCCTTCGCCTCGTCGATCTTCCGGCCGTAGTGCACGGAGGCCCACCACAGGGCCGCGAAGACCGCGCCCATGAAGAACATGGTCGGCACCACGAAGCCGGAGGCGATCAGGGCGATCTGGAACGCCCAGCCGAGGGCGACACCGCCGGGCCGGGTCACCACCCCGCACAGGGCGAGGCACAGCAACATGGCGATACCGCTGACCGTCCACACCGTGGAGGTGGCCAGGTCGGGGTCCTTCATCGCGACCAGTCCGGCGAAGCCGACCACGAAGAACTCGCCGATCAAAGTCGATGCACAGAGCGTACGCATGGCTTGGGACTCAGCCCCTTCCGAGCAGCAGCCGGGCCTCGCCGACCGTGATGACCGACCCGGTGACGAGCACACCGCCGCCCGCGAACTCGCCGTCCTCCTCGGCCAGCGTGATCGCCTCCTCCAGGGCGTCCGGCAGTCGCGGTTCGACCTGGACCCGCTCCTCGCCGAACACCTCGACGGCGATCGCGGCGAGCTCGTCGGCGTCCATCGCGCGGTGGCTGGAGTTCTGCGTGATCACGACCTCGGCGAAGATCGGTTCGAAGGCCTCCAGGAGACCCCGTACGTTCTTGTCGCCGCTCGCGCCCACCACGCCGATCAGCCGGCTGAAGTCGAAGGCCTCGCCGACCGCCTCCGCGGTGGCGCGGGCGCCCGCCGGGTTGTGGGCGGCGTCCAGGACGACGGTCGGGGACCGCCGTACGACCTCCAGGCGGCCCGGCGAGGAGACGGCGGCGAAGGCCTTGCGGACGGTGTCGATGTCCAGACCGTCCGGGCGCTGGGCGCCGACCCCGAAGAACGCCTCCACGGCGGCGAGCGCCACGGCCGCGTTGTGCGCCTGGTAGGGGCCGTGCAGCGGCAGGTACACCTCTTCGTACTCACCGCCGAGACCGCGCAGGGTCAGCAGCTGCCCGCCGACGGCGACCTGCCGGGAGACCACCCCGAACTCCAGGCCCTCGCGCGCGACCGTGGCGTCCACCTCGACGGCCTTCTTCAGCAGCACCTGCGCCGCGTCGACCGGCTGCTGGGCCAGGATGACGGTCGCGTCCTGCTTGATGATCCCGGCCTTCTCCACGGCGATCTCACCGGGGGTCTCGCCGAGCCGGTCGGTGTGGTCCAGGTCGATGGGGGTGACCACGGCGACATCGCCGTCGATGACGTTGGTGGCGTCCCAGGAGCCGCCCATGCCGACCTCGACGACGGCCACGTCGACGGGCGCGTCCGCGAAGGCGGCGTACGCCATGCCGGTCAGCACCTCGAAGAAGGACAGCCGGTACTGCTGCTCGGCGTCGACCATCCCGATGTACGGCTTGATGTCCTCGTACGTCTCGATGAACCGCTCGGCCGAGATCGGGGCGCCGTCCAGGCTGATGCGCTCGGTGACCGACTGGACGTGGGGGCTGGTGTAGCGGCCGGTGCGCAGTTCGAAGGCGCCGAGGAGGGCCTCGATCATGCGGGCCGTGGAGGTCTTGCCGTTCGTGCCCGTGATGTGGATCGAGGGGTACGACCGCTGCGGCTCGCCGAGGAGGTCCATCAGGGCGGCGATGCGGCTGACGCTCGGCTCCAGCTTGGTCTCGCCCCAGCGGGTGGCGAGCTCCGCCTCGACCGCGCGCAGAGCCTTGTCGACCTCGGGGTCCTCGGGGCGTGCGGGCACGTCGGCCTCCGGCGGGCCGCCCTGGGTGCGCAGGGTGCGGCTGCCGGCCTCGATGACCGCGAGGTCGGGGTCTCGGTCGGTCTCGTTGGCGATGATCTCGTCGAAGGGGTCGCTGTCACTCACACGGTCAGTTTAGGGCTGCGCGTGCGGAGGGGGGTGGCTGGTCCCGTTTGGCGGGCGCGGGGAGGTTCGTGGCTGGTCGCGCCCTCGCGGCGGGGCCGCATGTCGATGCGGCCCCGCGCCCCTGGGGTGGGTCAGGCCTGGGGAAGCCTGTCCAGTTGCTCCTGGATCCTCTTGATGTCCTCTTCCGCCTTGGCGAGGCGGCCGCGGATCTTGTCGACCACGTTGTCCGGGGCCTTCGCGAGGAACGCCTCGTTGCCGAGCTTCCCCGTCGCCTGGGCCTTCTCCTTCTCGGCCGCCGCCAGGTCCTTCGCGAGACGCTTGCGCTCCGCCGCCACGTCGATCGTGCCGGAGAGGTCCAGCGCGACCGTGGCGCCGGCGACCGGGAGGGTCGCGGTGGCCGCGAAGGTCTCCCCCTCCGGCTGGAGGCGCAGGAGCTGGCGGATGGCGGCCTCGTGGGGGACGAGGGCGGTGCCGGTGAGCTCCAGGCGGGCCGGGACCTTCTGGCCGTCCTTGAGGCCCTGGTCCTTGCGGAACCGGCGGACCTCGGTGACGACCCGCTGGACCAGCGCGATCTCCTCCTCGGCGTCCTTGTCGCGGAAGCCACTGTCGCTGGGCCACTCGCCGATGACCAGGGACTCACCGCCCGTGAGGGTGGTCCACAGGGCGTCCGTCACGAACGGGATGACCGGGTGCAGCAGGCGCAGCGTCACGTCGAGGACCTCGCCGAGGACCCGCCCGGAGACCCTGGCCTGCTCGCCGCCCGCGAAGAACGTCGTCTTCGACAGTTCGACGTACCAGTCGAAGACCTCGTCCCACGCGAAGTGGTAGAGCGCGTCGGCGAGTTTGGCGAACTGGTAGTCGTCGTAGTACGCGTCGACCTGGGCGACGGTGGTGTTGAGGCGGGAGAGGATCCAGCGGTCCGTCGCCGACATCTCGGAGGCGTCGGGCAGCGGGCCCTCGACCGTGGCGCCGTTCATGAGGGCGAAGCGGGTGGCGTTCCAGATCTTGTTGGTGAAGTTCCGGGAGGCCTTGACCCAGTCCTCGCCGATCGGCACGTCCGCGCCCGGGTTGGCGCCGTTGGCGAGGGTGAAGCGGACGGCGTCGGAGCCGTAGGCGTCCATCCACACCAGCGGGTCCACCGCGTTGGGGTTCGACTTCGACATCTTCTTGCCGAACTCGTCGCGGACCAGGCCGGTCAGCGCGATGGTGTGGAAGGGGATCTCGCCGTCCATCGCGTACAGGCCGAACATCATCATCCGGGCGACCCAGAAGAAGATGATGTCGTGGCCGGTGAGCAGGACGTCGGTCGGATAGAACTTCCGCAGGTCCTCGGTCTGTTCGGGCCAGCCGAGCGTGGAGAACGGCCACAGTCCTGAGGAGAACCAGGTGTCCAGGACGTCGGAGTCCTGGGTCCAGCCCTCGCCGGTGGGCGGCTCCTCGTCGGGGCCGACGCAGACGACCTCGCCGTCGGGGCCGTACCAGATCGGGATGCGGTGGCCCCACCACAGCTGGCGCGAGATGCACCAGTCGTGCATGTTGTCGACCCAGTCGAAGTAGCGCTTCGACATGTCCTCGGGGTGGATCTTGACCCGGCCGTCGCGGACCGCGTCACCGGCGGCCTTGGCGAGCGGGCCGACCTTGACCCACCACTGCATGGACAGGCGCGGCTCGACGGTGGTCTTGCAGCGCGAGCAGTGGCCGACGGAGTGCATGTAGGGGCGCTTCTCGGCGACGATGCGGCCCTGCTCCTTGAGGGCGCCGACGACGGCCGAGCGGGCCTCGAAGCGGTCCTGGCCGAGGAAGGGGCCGTGGACCGTGATGACGCCGTGCTCGTCCATGATCGTCAGGGACGGCAGGTCGTGGCGGCGGCCGATCTCGAAGTCGTTCGGGTCGTGCGCCGGGGTCACCTTGACCGCGCCGGTGCCGAACTCGGGATCGACGTGGGTGTCGGCGACGACCGGGATGGTGCGGTCGGTCAGCGGGAGCTTGATCTGCTTGCCGATGAGGTGCTGGTAGCGCTCGTCGTCGGGGTGGACGGCGACGGCGGTGTCACCGAGCATCGTCTCCGCGCGCGTGGTCGCGACGACGAGGCTGTCCTCGCCCTCGCCGTAGCGGATGGAGACCAACTCGCCCGCGTCCTCCTGGTATTCCACCTCGATGTCGGAGATGGCCGTCAGACAGCGCGGGCACCAGTTGATGATGCGCTCGGCGCGGTAGATCAGCTCGTCCTCGTAGAGCCGCTTGAAGATGGTGAGGACGGCCTCGGACAGGCCCTCGTCCATCGTGAAACGCTCACGGCTCCAGTCGACGCCGTCACCGAGGCGCCGCATCTGGCCGAGGATCCGGCCGCCGTACTCCTCCTTCCACTGCCAGACGCGCTCGACGAACTCCTCGCGGCCCAGGTCGTGGCGGGACTTGCCCTCCTCGGCGAGCTGCTGCTCGACCTTGTTCTGGGTGGCGATACCGGCGTGGTCCATGCCCGGCAGCCACAGCGCCTCGTAGCCCTGCATGCGCTTGCGGCGGGTGAGGGCGTCCATGAGCGTGTGCTGGAAGGCGTGGCCCAGGTGGAGGGAGCCGGTGACGTTCGGCGGCGGGATGACGATGGTGTACGGGGGCTTGTCGCTCTTGGCGTCGGCGGTGAAGTAACCGCGCTCTACCCAGCGCTCGTACAGCGTCCCCTCTACCTCGGCCGGCGTGTACTGGGTCGGCAGTTCGGTGCTGGGCGCTGTGGGCTGCTGCTGAGCGTTCTCGGTCACGGGGTCAGTTTAGGGGTGTCGCGGGCGTGTACCGAAACGTGTTTGCTCTGTAACGGTGGGGCCCCCGATGCCGTGCGCCGACCGTGCCTGAGCCAGGATGTCGGGAACACATAAGCATCTGGAGGGGAACCCAGAGATGAGTCACAACCAGCCGGGCCCGTACGGGCAGCCCCAGCAGCCGGGGCAGCAGCCGCAGCCCGGGCCGTACGGCCAGCCGGGCCCCTACGGCCAGCCGCCGCAGGCCCCGCAGGCTCCCCAGGGCCAGCCCCAGCCCGGCTACGGCTACCCCCAGCAGCCCCCGCCGCCCCAGCAGCCCGGCTACGGCTATCCGCAGCAGGGCGGCGTCCCCCCGCAGACCCCGCCGTACGGCCAGCCGCAGGCTCCCTACGGCCAGCAGGCCCCGTACGGCCAGCAGCCGCCGTACGGCCAGGCCCCCTACGGCGTCCCGCAGCCCCCGGCGCCGGGCGGCGGCAACGGCAAGAGGATCGGCATCATCCTCGGCGCGGTGGCGGTCGTGGCCGCGATCGGGGTCGGCGTGTACATGGTGATCGGCGGAGGCGGTAACGGGGGCGGCGGGTCGGACATCGCGGACGACGGGGCGCACACGTTGACCACGCCGGCCACGGTCCTCACCGACTACAAGAAGTCCACCGGCAGCAGCGCCACCGACGGCTTCGACACGAGCGACCTCAAGGACGCCGAGAAGTACGGGGTGACGAACCCCAAGGCGGTGGCCGCCGCCTACCAGTCCGGGGACCCGACCAACTACATGGCCATGAAGATGGTCAACTTCACGGGTATCTACGGTGACATCGAGGACCCCGAGAAGGTCGTCGACGCCATGTTCACCAAGTTGAAGAGCGACACCGGCAAGACCGAGGTCGTCGGCAGCCCGAAGGCGTACACGCCCTCCGGCCTCGACGGCGCGGTTCTCAAGTGCCAGGAGATGAAGACCGACAGCGATGCCTCGTCGGCCGGCGGCCCGAGTTCGATCAGCATGCCGGTGTGCATCTGGGGCGACCACAGCACACTCGGAGTCGTCCTCCCCATCGACATGGCGGACGCCATGTCCGGTAAGGCGGCGGACCTTTCGAACGCGGCCGACATGTCGGCCAAGCTGCGTACGGAAGTTCGCGTGAAGGCCTGACACGCCGAGCACGAAGTCGAAGGGGCCCCGGTCGGTTGTCGACCGGGGCCCCTTCGGTGTCCTGTGGTGCTACGCCGTCTTCTGCTCGCCCGGACCCCGCCCGCGCGCGTCCCTCGGGATCAGCGTCGGGTTGACGTTGGAGTGGACGACGTCCGCCGTGATGACGACGCGGGCCACGTCCTTGCGGGACGGGATCTCGTACATGACGCCCTGGAGGACCTCTTCCATGATGGCGCGCAGGCCGCGCGCGCCGGTCTGGCGGAGGATGGCCTGGTCGGCGATGGCCTCCAGCGCCTCGCGCTCGAAGTCCAGCTCCACGCCGTCGAGTTCGAAGAGGCGCTGGTACTGCTTCACCAGCGCGTTGCGCGGCTCGACCAGGATCTGGAGGAGGGCCTCACGGTCGAGGTTGTGGACGGAGGTGATGACGGGGAGGCGGCCGATGAACTCGGGGATCATGCCGAACTTCACCAGGTCCTCGGGCATGACGTCCTCGAACTGGTCCTTGGCCTCCAGCTCGCGCTTGGAGAGGATCGTCGCGCCGAAGCCGATGCCCTTGGCGCCCGCACGGGACTCGATGAGCTTCTCCAGGCCCGCGAAGGCACCGCCCACGATGAACAGGACGTTCGTCGTGTCGATCTGGATGAACTCCTGGTGCGGGTGCTTGCGTCCGCCCTGCGGCGGCACCGAGGCCGTGGTGCCCTCGAGGATCTTCAGGAGCGCCTGCTGCACGCCCTCGCCGCTGACGTCCCGCGTGATCGACGGGTTTTCGCTCTTGCGAGCGACCTTGTCGATCTCGTCGATGTAGATGATCCCGGTCTCGGCCTTCTTGACGTCGTAGTCGGCCGCCTGGATCAGCTTGAGCAGGATGTTCTCGACGTCCTCGCCGACGTAGCCCGCCTCGGTGAGCGCGGTGGCGTCGGCGATCGCGAACGGGACGTTCAGCATCCTGGCCAGAGTCTGCGCGAGGAGCGTCTTGCCGGAGCCCGTGGGGCCCAGCAGGAGGATGTTGGACTTCGCCAACTCGATCGCGTCGTCACGGCCGTTGCCGCCGCCGTTCTCGCCGGCCTGGACGCGCTTGTAGTGGTTGTACACCGCCACGGAGAGGGCCTTCTTGGCCGCCTCCTGGCCCACCACGTAGCCCTCCAGGAACTCGTAGATCTCGCGGGGCTTGGGCAGTTCCTCCCAGCGCACCTCGCTCGTCTCGGCGAGTTCCTCCTCGATGATCTCGTTGCAGAGATCGATGCACTCGTCGCAGATGTACACACCAGGCCCTGCGATGAGCTTCTTGACCTGCTTCTGGCTCTTGCCGCAGAACGAGCACTTGAGCAGATCGCCGCCGTCACCGATGCGTGCCACGGTGTGCTTCCCCTTCGCCTGGGAGACGCCTAGGTCCAGCGGCTCCTGGTGCTGCCTTATGTCCGACGGTACCTTGCCGGGCCCCCCGTTCGGGCCCCCCTTGGCAGGGTTCACTTTGACGTGCACGGTGCCAAGGGGCGGCATATCCTACGTGGTCCGCCTAGCGGACGGCGGCGTTGTTCATCTTCCGGGTGGAGATGATCTGGTCGATCAGGCCGTACGCCAGGGCGTCGTCGGCCGTTAGGATCTTGTCGCGCTCGATGTCCTCGCGGATCTTCTCGATCGGCGTGGTCGAGTGCTTGGCCAGCAGGTCTTCCAGCTGCGCGCGCATCCGGAGGATCTCGTTGGCGGCGATCTCGAGGTCGGAGACCTGGCCGCGGCCGGTCTCGCTGTACGGCTGGTGGATCAGCACGCGGGCGTTGGGCAGCGCCATGCGCTTGCCGGGCGTACCGGCGGCCAGCAGGATCGCCGCGGCGGAGGCCGCCTGACCCATGCAGACCGTCTGGATGTCCGGCTTCACGAACTGCATGGTGTCGTAGATCGCGGTGAGCGCCGTGAAGGAGCCGCCGGGGCTGTTGATGTAGACCGAGATGTCCCGGTCGGGGTCCATCGACTCCAGGCACAGCAGCTGCGCCATGACGTCGTTGGCGGAGGCGTCGTCGATCTGCACGCCGAGGAAGATCACCCGCTCCTCGAAGAGCTTCGCGTACGGGTCGTACTCGCGGATGCCCTGCGAGGTGCGCTCGACGAAGCGCGGGATCACATAGCGGGACTCGGCACGCGGGCCGGTGTACTCGGCCTCGGTGCGGGCGTAGAGGCCGCTGCCGGGGAAGTCGTTCACTGTCTGTCTCCTAGGGGCTTGGGCGGTCGGCTGAGGGGCTGTGCGGGTGCGTTGCGGCCCCGCATGGGGCTCAGGCCCCGGTGCCGCCGCCGCCCGGCATGCCGGCGGCCGTGGCGATCACGTCGTCGATGAGGCCGTACTCCTTGGCCTCGTGGGCGTCGAACCAGCGGTCGCGGTCCGAGTCGCGGGTGATCTGCTCGATGGTCTGGCCGGTGTGCTGCGAGGTGAGCTCGGCCATGCGCTTCTTGGTGTGCAGCAGCCGCTCGGCGTGGATCTTGATGTCCGAGGCCGAACCGGCGAGGCCGGCGGACGGCTGGTGGATCAGGATCTCGGCGTTCGGCAGCGCGAAGCGCTTGCCGGGGGTGCCCGCGCTGAGCAGGAACTGGCCCATGGAGGCCGCGAGGCCCATGGCGATGGTCACCACGTCGTTCTTGATGTACTGCATGGTGTCGTAGATCGCCATGCCCGCGGTGATCGATCCGCCGGGGCTGTTGATGTAGAGGTAGATGTCCTTTTCCGGGTCAGCGGCAAGGAGCAGCAGCTGCGCGGTGATCTTGTTGGCGATGTCGTCGTCGACCGCCTGGCCGAGGAAGATGATCCGCTCGCCGAGCAGCCGGTTGTAGACCTGGTCACCGAGGCCACCACCGATGGAGGGGTCGCCGGCGGCGGAGGGCATCAGATTCGTCACGTATCCACCTGCTCGTCTTACGACGGCGCCGGGCCGTCTCACGTTTCCCTATCAAGGGACCCTAACGCGCTGGTCCCTTCGGGGAATCCCGGATCCGTGGCTGTTCGCCGGGGGCGTAGCGCCGTAGGGGGGCGTTTGGCGGGCGACGGTGGGTCCGGGTGGCCCGCCCCGCCCCGCGCGGAGCCGCACAGCGCCACGGTCCCGCGCCCCCGGACAGGCGAACGGGCCCGGAGTCATCGGTGACCTCCGGGCCCGTCCTACGACCTTCAGGGTGCCGTGGGCTCAGCCCTCGGTCTTCTCCTCGGCCTCGGCCGGGGTCTCCTCGGAGGCGGCCTCGACGGTCTCGACGGTCTCGGCCGTCTCGTCCTCGTCGTCCTCCAGGTCGACGACCTCGCCGTTGGTGTCCTTGACCGCGGCGGCCTCGACCACGACGGCCAGGGCCTTGCCGCGGGCGACCTCACCGACGAGGAGCGGGACCTGACCGCCCTCGACGACCGCCTGGGCGAACTGGTCGGGCGACATGCCGGAGGAGGCGGCGCGGCGCATGAGGTGCTCGGTGAGCTCCTCCTGGTTGACGTTCAGCTTCTCGCGCTTGACGAGCTCGTCGAGCACGAACTGGGTCTTGATGCCCTTGACCGCGGCTTCCTTGGTCTCGGTGTCGAACTCCTCCTCGGTCTTGCCCTGGATCTCCAGGTACTTCGCGAGGTCGAGGCCCATCTGACCGAGCTGGTGGTGCTCCAGGTTGTGCTTGCGGGTGTTGATCTCGTCCTCGAGGAGCTTCTCGGGGACGGGCACCTCGACGAGCTCCAGGAGCTTCTCCAGGACGCGCTCCTGGGCCTGGGTGGCCTGGTCGTACTGCTTCATGTTCTCGAGGCGCTTGCGGCTGTCCGCCCGCAGCTCCTCGAGGGTGTCGAACTCGGAGGCGAGCTGCGCGAACTCGTCGTCCAGCTCGGGCAGTTCGCGGGCGGCGACCTGGGTGACCTTGACGGTGACCTCGGCCTCCTTGCCGGCCGCGGAGCCGCCCTTGAGCTCGGAGGTGAAGGTGGCCTCGCCACCGGCCTCCAGGCCCTTCACGGCGTCGTCGATGCCGTCCAGCAGCTCGCCGGAGCCGATGGTGTAGGAGACGCCGCTGGCGACGCCGTCCTCCAGCACCTCGCCGTCGACCTTGGCCTCCAGGTCGATGGTGACGACGTCGCCGTCCTCGGCGGCGCGCTCGACGGGGGACGTCGAGGCGAAGCGCTCACGGAGCTCGGTGACGGCCTTGTCGACGTCCTCGTCGCTGACCTCGACCGCGTCGACCTCGACCTCGATGCCGGAGTAGTCCGGGATCTCGATGGCGGGGCGGACGTCGACCTCGGCGGTGAAGTTCAGCGTCTCGCCGTCCTTCAGCTCGGTGATGTCGACCTCGGGCTGGCCCAGGACGTCGATCTCGGCCTCGTTGACCGCCTCGGTGTAGAACTTCGGAAGCGCGTCGTTGACGGCCTCCTCCAGCACCGCACCGCGGCCGAACCGCTGGTCGATGACGCGGGCCGGGATCTTGCCCTTCCGGAAGCCCTTCACCGTGACCTGCTGGTTGATCTTCTTGTACGCCGCGTCGAGGCTGTCCTTGAGCTCCTCGAAGGGCACCTCGATGCTGAGCCGAACCCGAGTCGGGTTCAGGGTCTCCACGGCGCTCTTCACGGTTCGGTCTCCTTGTGGCTGACTTCTCGGATTCTGCCGGGGCCAGAACGGCTCCGGCGGATCGCCGCCCGGAGGATCTTCTGGAAGGAGAGGCACACGGGCGTGCAGCTTGCATAGTAACGGCAGCGGCGACACGCCCCAAAGGCGATCACGGCCCGGGTCGCGCGAGGTGATCGCGCAGGTGGTCGCGCAGGTGGTCGGGGTGGCGGGATTTGAACCCACGGCCTTCCGCTCCCAAAGCGGACGCGCTACCAAGCTGCGCCACACCCCGTCTGGTGCGACACGTAGGGTACATGCCCGCAGGCAGCGGGGTTGCCGCATTTCGCGAGCCGCGGGCGGAACCGGGCCCACACGCCCCTGCCGGCGCGGGTCCGGCCGAGGCCGGCCGGGGCCACGAAACAGCCCGGCACGGGTCGGCCGCACATTTGTTCGGGGTGCGCGGAAACGGTGCGGGTCACCTTGGAAGACCCGGCAGCATGCGCCGGAGCGTGAGCGGCCAGACCCGGACATGGCCTTCCTGGGGAGCCCGCCGCGCGCAGAACAACGAACGGCCAGGAGACGCGCCAGGCACCTGGCGGACCGCGCCGATACACGCCGTACCGGAAACGGACACGCGGGTGTGGGTCGCGTCGCCCCGGCAGGGGCCCGGTGTCCGGGGCGCGGGGCGGAAGGGGTGTGCGGTGAGGGGTGACGACCCGGTACGATGCTTTCGTGCCGTCGGTCAGCGGACCGCGGCGCGTGCTGTGCGGGCGTAGCTCAATGGTAGAGCCCTAGTCTTCCAAACTAGCTACGCGGGTTCGATTCCCGTCGCCCGCTCCGAGAAGGCCTCCGGCCCGGTCCCTCAGGGGATCGGGCCGGAGGCCTTTTGGCGTGTCCGTTCCGTGTTCCGGGCTAGAACTGGATCGAGTTGATGGTCTCCGCTATCGAGTCCAGGAAGCGTTGGATGTCGTCGGCCATGCCGGTCGAGGCGAGGAAGAAGCCGAAGAGCACCGCGACTATGGCGGGGCCGGCCTTGATGGAGCCTCCCCGCATCAACACCACCAGGATGATCCCCAACAGCAGCACCACTGACAGTGAAATGGCCACAACTGATCACACCCTCGGTCGGTCCCGCTCTCCCGGCCCGGGGACGCGACCCCGCGACCCCCGCCAGAACCATCGTGCCACCAACGCGGCCCGCATATGCGGCCGGTGAGCCAACGTTTGGCCATGCCGATACACGCGCCGCACCCCGTGGCCGGTTCCTTTCGGTCCTCACCCACCGCGTCCGCACATTCCGTCCGCAGGGAATCCGAAGCACCGTCACAGATGTGCCATGACCGGGAACATGCGGCCGGTATGCGGCATTTCGAGGGGATTAGTCGCGACAATACGGGCCTGTTGAAGACGGCTCAGAAGTGAACAACCAGCAACGAGACGACCGGTTTTACGGAAACACACAGCCGGGACTAGGGTGCCTCAGATGTTTCCAGCCGCCGCCGACGCAGTCCCCCGTCCGCGCCCGCCGCAGGACCCGCCCGACAAGAAGCGTGACGCGTTCTTCGACAACGCCAAGTACCTGGCGATCGTCCTGGTCGCCGTCGCGCACTCCTGGGAGCCGCTCAAGGGCGACAGCCGGATCCTCGAGGGCGTGTACACGGTGGTGTACTCGTTCCACATGCCGGCGTTCATCGTCATCTCCGGCTTCTTCTCGCGCAGTTTCGACATGCGTCCGGACCGGCTGAAGCGGCTCGTCACCGGTGTCGCCGTGCCGTACATCGTCTTCGAGACGGCGTACTCCCTCTTCAAGCGCTACGCCGACCACGACCCGGGCATGGAGATCAGCCTGCTGGACCCGTGGTTCCTGACCTGGTTCCTGGTGGCGCTGTTCATCTGGCGGCTGACCACGCCGATCTGGAAGCTGGTGCGGTGGCCGCTGCCGCTCGCGCTCGGCATCGCGATGCTCGCCTCCGTGACCCCGGACATCGGCGACGACCTGGACCTCCAGCGGGTGCTGCAGTTCCTGCCGTACTTCGTGCTGGGCCTGGTCATGAAGCCCGAGCACTTCCGGATGGTGCGCCGGCGCTCGATGCGGATCGCGGCTGTGCCGGTGTTCGCGGCCGCCCTCGCCGTCGGCTGGTGGGCGGTGCCGCGGATGAACACCGAGTGGTTCTACCACCGCAACGCCGTCCAGGAGATGGGCGCGCCCTGGTGGACGGGACCGGTCATGGTGCTGGCCATGTTCGGCAGTTCGCTGCTGCTGACGGCCTGTTTCTTCGCCTGGGTGCCGGGCCGGCGGATGTGGTTCACCGCGCTCGGCGCGGGCACGCTGTACGGCTATCTGCTGCACGGCTTCCTGATCAAGGGGGCTGGTTTCGCGGGCTGGTTCGACCACGCCCGGCTGCACCGGCCGGCCGGCGAACTCCTCGTGAGCGCCCTGGCCGCGGTCGCCGTCACGGTGATGTGCACCGCGCCGGTGCGCCGCGTCTTCCGGTGTGTGATGGAGCCCGACATGAACTGGGCGTTCAGGCGGGAGGCGGCCGAGGTGGCCCGGGGGCGCGAGCAGCGGGCGGCGGCTCCCCGGGAGAAGGCCGGCGTCTAGGCGTCCGCCTGAAGGCCGAGCAGTGCGCGCATTCCCGCGTACTTCCCGGTCAGTCGTGTCCGTGTCGCCTCGTCGAGGACGGCGAGGCGCGCCGGGTCCGCGTTGTGCGCGAGGTCGGCCTGTTTCACCAGGAGCGCGCCCGGGGTCGCCAGGATGCGCCCGGCGTACGCCTCGGGCGGCTCTCCGGCCCGCTTGGTGACGGCGAGCACGATGTCCTTCGTACGACGGCTCAGTGCTGCCTCGTCGAGCCACCGCGCGGAGAGCGCGTCGTCCTCGACGGCGTCGTGCAGCCAGGCCGCCGCGATCTGCTCGTCGTCGCCGCCCCGCGCGCGTACGCCCTCGGCGACGGCCCGCAGGTGTTCGGCGTAGGGCCGTCCGGCCTTGTCGGTCTGGCCCTCGTGCGCGGCGCGGGCCAGGGCCTCGACCTCGGCCAGGGTCAACTCGTCGGTCATCGCTCCAGTGTCCCCTTGCCCGGGAAGGGACGGCTAGCGCGGCATCGCCTGGGCCGTCGGGCCCTCGCGGCAGATCAGGAGCAGTGCCCGGTCGTCGTTGACGTCCTTGGCCACCGCCTCGATCAGATGCCAGGCGGCGCCGTGGAAGCCGCCCGCCACATAACGGTCGGCCTCGCCCGTCAGACGGTCTATGCCCTCCACTATGTCCCGCTCGGACGTCTCCACCAGACCGTCGGTGAAGAGCATCAGCACGTCACCGGGCCGCAGGGAGCCCTTCACCGGGTCGAACTGGGCGCCGTCGTAGACCCCGAGGAGGGGACCCTCGGCGGCCTTCTCCTCCCAGCGGCCGCTGCCCGCGCTGAGCTGGAGTCCCGGCGGGTGGCCGGCCGAGTAGAGCTCGTAGTCGCCGGAGTCGAGGTCGAGGACGAGGTGGATCGAGGTCGCGAAGCCCTCGTCCCAGTCCTGGCGGAGCAGATAGCCGTTCGCGGCCGGCAGGAAGGCGTGCGGGGGCAGCGACCCCAGCAGGCCGCCGAACGCCCCCGACAGCAGCAGCGCCCGCGACCCCGCGTCCATGCCCTTGCCGGAGACGTCCGTCAGGACCACCTCCAGCGTCCGGCCGCCGTTCGTACGGGCCGCGACCACGAAGTCGCCGGAGAAGGACTGGCCGCCCGCGGGCCGCAGTGCCATCTCCCGGTGCCAGCCGTGCGGCAGCTGCGGCAGCTTGCTCTGCACCCGGATACGTTCGCGCAGGTCGAACAGCATGGTGCCGCCGCGCCGCCAGGGCACGCCGACCCGGCTGCGGAACTGGGCGATCAGCAGCCCGAAGAAGCCGCAGGCGGCCACGACGAGGACCACGCCCGGGGTGACCCGGGACGGTCCCTCGGTGTACGGCCCGAGCCGCACCGACTCCACGATCAGCGCGGTCGCCGCCGCCGCGTACAGGCCGAGCAGGCTCGCCGGGCGCAGCAGGAGACCGCCGGCGACGATGGGGAGGACCAGGGCGGCCGGTGAGCACCACACCGAGTTCATCAGGGTGACGGCCGCGATCACCGGGACGGTCAGGAGCAGACCGGCCAGCGCGACCCAGTCGGAGCCGTCGCCGCGGAAGTAGTCCACGGCGCTTCTGCGCAGGCCGACGCGGACCCGGTGCCACTGCATCCTCAACCGGGCCGTGAACGTATCGGCTGCCGCGCGCCGCTCTCGTCCTGCTGCCATTAGTTCGGGACCTTATCCGTCGAACCCCCTGCTTGGCACAGGAGGTACGACTTGTCCCCCGTGCGAGGTTCAACTTCACAGCCGTGCAAGGGCCGTACGCGCCCCCGCTCACGGCAGGACCGGCGAAATTCCCTCGCTCGTCCCGCAATGCCCTGGTAGGCATGGTTCATGGGGACTGACTTGCGGGTGCTTCGGCAGGACGACTGGGACGAGTGGTACGGCAACCTGATCCGCGCCTTCGGCGGGGTTCCGGAGTCGGCCGAGGAGCAGGAGCTGTGGCGTCAGCTCACCGAGCACGACCGCTCCGTCGGGGTCTGGGACGGCGAGCGGTGTGTGGGTACGGCGGGGGCGTTCCGCTTCCGGCTGACCGTGCCAGGCGGTGCCGCCGTGCCCGCCGCCGGCGTCACCATGGTCAGCGTGGCCGGCACGCACCGGCGGCGCGGGGTGCTGACCTCGATGATGCGCCGCCAGCTGGACGACGTGCGCTCCTGGGGCGAGCCGCTGGCCGTGCTCACGGCCTCCGAGCCGGTGATCTACGGCCGGTTCGGGTACGGCGTCGGCACCTACCACCTCAACGCGGACATCGACACGACCCGGGTACGGCTGTCCGTACCGCCCGGCACCGACGACGTACGGCTGCGGTACGCGGCGCCCGCCGACGTGCTCGACGCGTGCGAGGCGGTGTACGCGCGGCTGGTGCCCAGGCGGCCCGGGATGGTCGCCCGGGTTCCGGGCTGGGAGCGGCTGTGGCTGCTCGACCCGGAGAGCGACCGGGACGGCGCCTCACCGCTGCAGTGCGTGGTCGCGGAGCGGGACGGCGAGGTCGTGGGGTTCGCGCGGTACCGGGTCAAGGCGGACTGGGAACCGGCCGGGCCCAGGGGCACGGTGGTGGTCTCCGATCTGGAGGCGCTGGATCCGGCCGCGCACGGCGCGCTGTGGCGGTTCCTGTTCGACCTCGACCTCACCTCGCGGATCGACGTCCGGCGGCGGCCGGTCGACGAGGCCTGGCAGTACCTGGTCTCCGACGTGCGGCGCTGCTCGCTACTGGTGCGGGACTCGCTGCACGTGCGGCTGGTGGACGTCGGGGCCGCGCTGGAGGCGCGGACCTATCAGGCGCCGGTGGACGTGGTGTTGGAGGTCGAGGACTCCTTCTGCCCCTGGAACAGCGGGCGTTGGCGGCTCAGCGGGGACGCGAAGGGCGCCTCCTGCGACCGTACGACGGACTCGGCCGATCTCGCCCTGTCCGTACGGGAGTTGGGGGCGGCCTATCTCGGTGGCGTGAGCCTCGCCTCGCTGGCGGGGGCCGGTCTGGTGCGGGAGGTGCGCCAGGGGGCGCTGGCCGAGGCGGCGGTGGGGTTCGGGTCGGCGGTGGCGCCCTGGCTGCCGCACGGGTTCTAGGGTCCGGTCGTCAGGGTTTCTGGCAGGCCGGGCACCAGAAGAGGTTGCGGGCGGCGAGATCGGCGGTGCGGATCTCGCCGCCACAGATGTGACAGGGCAGGTTCGCCCTGCGGTACACGTAGACCTCGCCGCCGTGGTCGTCGACGCGGGGCGGGCGGCCCATCGCCTCCGGGGTGTGCTCGGGGCGGACGGTGTCGATGCGGTTGTTCCTGACGCCCTCGCGCATGAGCTCGACCAGGTCGGTCCAGATCGCGTCCCACTCGGCGGGGGTGATGTCCTTGCCCGCGCGGTACGGGTCGATGCGGTGCCGGAAGAGGACCTCCGCGCGGTAGACGTTTCCCACGCCCGCGATGACCTTCTGGTCCATCAGCAGGGCGGCGATCGTCGTACGGCTGCGGGAGATCCGCCGGTACGCGGCCCGCGGGTCGGCGTCGACGCCGGAGCGGAGGGGGTCCGGGCCGAGGCGGTCGTGTATCGACTGCTTCTCGGCGGGGGTGATCAGGGCGCAGGTCGTGGGGCCGCGGAGGTCGACGTACGCCGTGCTGTTCGCGAGGCGGAGGCGGACCGTGTCAGTGGGCGGGGGTGCGGGGGCGTCGCCGAAGGTGACCTTGCCGAAGAGGCCGAGGTGGATGTGGACCCAGTCGGTGTCGCGGAAGCCGAGGAAGAGGTGTTTGCCGTGGGCCTCGGTGTGGGTGAGTTCCGAGCCGGTGAGGAGTTCGGCGGCGTCCGAGAACTTGCCTTGGGGGCTGGTGACGTGGGGTTTCGTGCCTCGGAAGGCGGCGGCGTAGTCCTGGGCCAGGCGGTGGATGGTGTGCCCTTCAGGCACGGTGGCTCCTTCGTCGTCTGCCGGTGGGGGTGGCTGCCGGCCTTCTTCGCCCCCGCCGCCCCTACCCGTCCCGTCACCAGGGGGCGCTGCCCCCTTCGACCCCCGTCCCGGGGGCTCCGCCCCCGGACCCCCGCTCCTCAAACGCCGGAGGGGCTGTATTCACGGAACGCCGGAGGGGCTTGGATTCGCGAAACGCCGGAGGGGCCTGGATTTCGCGCAGGTGACCCAGTCAGGGGCGCGGGGAACTGCGCGACCAGCCCCCACTCACCCGCACCCGACCGACGACCGACCCCCGCCGCCCCACCGCCGGAGGCTACTGCTGAGGGTGGTGCGCCGGGATCGCCGGCAGGTCGCCCGTGGTCTCGTACCCGGACAGCATGTCGATGCGGCGCTGGTGGCGCTCGTCGCCGGAGAACGGGGTGGCGAGGAAGGTCTCGACGAACTTCGTCGCCTCCTCCGTGGTGTGCATGCGGGCGCCCACCGCGACGACGTTGGCGTTGTTGTGCTGGCGGCCCAGCGACGCGGTCTCCTCGCTCCAGGCGAGGGCCGCCCGGACGCCCTTGACCTTGTTCGCCGCGATCTGCTCGCCGTTGCCGGAGCCGCCGATCACGATGCCGAGGGAGTCGGCGTCGGCGGCGGTGCGCTCGGCGGCGCGGAGGCAGAACGGCGGGTAGTCGTCCTGGGCGTCGTAGATGTGGGGGCCGCAGTCGACCACGTCGTGGCCGGCCGCCTTGAGCCAGTCGACGAGGTGGTTCTTGAGTTCGAAGCCCGCATGGTCGGAGCCGAGATACACGCGCATGAGATGAGTGTGACACGGCTGTTTCGGGGCAGCAGCCCCGGGTGTCGGCCAGGAAAACTATGGACCCGACAATGGAACCTCAAGGAAACCTCAAGTAACAATCTGGATTCAAAGGTTCACGAACTTCTTTGCCTCCGTTTCACTGGACCGACCCGTACACCGCTCGTGCGGGAATCCCCACACCAGGCACGAAGGAATTCCCCGTATGACTGGTCTCCAGGCCGGACTCAAGAACCGTCACCTCTCGATGATCGCCATCGGCGGTGTCATCGGAGCGGGCCTCTTCGTGGGCTCCAGCTCCGGTATCGCCACCGCAGGACCCGGCATCCTGCTGTCGTACGCCCTCGTCGGCACGCTGGTCGTCCTCGTGATGCGGATGCTCGGTGAGATGTCCGCCGCGAATCCGAACTCAGGCTCCTTCTCGGCGCACGCCGACCGGGCCCTCGGGCGCTGGGCCGGTTTCTCCATCGGCTGGCTGTACTGGTTCTTCTGGGTCGTCGTGCTCGCCGTCGAGGCGACCGCAGGTGCCAAGATCCTCGAAGGGTGGATACCCGCCGTACCGCAGTGGGGGTGGGCCCTGATCGTGATGGTGGTGCTGACCGCCACCAACCTCGTCTCCGTGGGGTCCTACGGCGAGTTCGAGTTCTGGTTCGCCGGGATCAAGGTCGTCGCCATCGGGGCGTTCATCGTCATCGGCCTGCTCGCCGTGTTCGGCGTCCTGCCCGGTGTCGACGCCGACCAGGCGGGGCTCTCCAACCTCACCGACCACGGCGGCTTCCTGCCGCACGGGCCGGGCGCCATCCTCACCGGTGTGCTGCTCGTCGTCTTCTCCTTCATGGGCAGCGAGATCGCCACCCTCGCGGCCGGTGAGTCGGAGGACCCGCAGCGGGCCGTGACCAAGTCGACCAACAGCATCATCTGGCGTATCGCGGTCTTCTACCTCGGCTCGATCTTCGTCGTGGTCGCGCTGCTGCCGTGGGACTCCAAGTCCATCCAGGACGACGGCTCCTACGTCGCCGCGCTCGACTCCCTCGGGATCGCGCACGCCGGTCAGATCATGAACTTCATCGTGCTGACCTCGGTGCTGTCCTGCCTCAACTCCGGTCTCTACACCGCCTCCCGGATGGCCTTCTCGCTCGGCGAGCGGGGTGACGCGCCGAAGGCGTTCGCGCGGGTCAACGGGCGGGGTGTGCCGATGGCCGCGATCCTCGCGTCGGTGGTGTTCGGCTTCGTCGCCGTGTTCTTCAACTACCTCTCCCCCGACAAGATCTTCCTCTTCCTCGTCAACTCCTCCGGTGCGGTGGCCCTGTTCGTCTGGCTGGTCATCTGCTTCTCGCAGCTGCGGATGCGGAAGATCATCCAGGCCGAGGCGCCGGAGAAGCTGGTCGTGAAGATGTGGCTGTACCCGTATCTGACCTGGGCGACGGCCGCGCTGATCGTGTTCGTCCTCGGCTACATGCTGACCGACACCGAGCACGACGGGCGGGAGACCGTGCTGCTGTCGCTGCTCGTGGCGGCGGTGGTGCTGGTCATCGCCGTGGTGAAGGAGAAGGTCGGACGCGGGCGGGCGGGTGCCGCGCCGGCGGGTGAGGTGACGGACAAGGTCTCCGTCAGCTGAACGGCCAGGTGAGCGGGGCCCCGTGGCGTGTGCCGCGGGGCCCTTTCCGTGCGTGTCTCTCCTGTGCGCTCACAGCACGGTGAAGCTGTCCTTCACCTTCTCGTACGTCGTGAGAGCCTGCGTCTCGGTCTCCGGCCGGTACCAGGTGTTGATCTGGTACGACTTGTCGCCCACGTTGAAGCCCAGCAGCTGTGCGTGCCAGGGGACGCCGTGGAGGGTGAAGGTGTACTCCCAGACCACCGCGGGGTGTTCGCGGAACGTCGTCTCCTCCAGGCGCAGCTTGCGGTAGTCCTGGCCCTGGTGGGCGTTCTGCTCGGAGGTCCTCCAGGTCTCCATCAGGTCGCCCCGGGCGAGGGAGGACTTGGCCGCGAGCTCCTGCTTTCCGTCCGGCGAGGTGTAGTGGACCTCGGCTCCCGTCTTCACGTCCCGCCGCCAGCCGCTGGGGGTGGCCCACGCGAACCCACCGGCCTCCCCGTGTGCGCCGGGCGGGAGCGAACGGGGGCGGGAGGTGCCCTCCACGGTTGAGGAAGGGGTGCCGCCGGGGGCCGAGGAGGAGACGGAGGCGGAGACGGAGGAGGACGGGGAGTCGCCCGCCTTGTCGTCGCCGGGTGAGCCGGAGGTGGTGGCGAGGATGATCGCGACCACTACGGCACTCGCGGCGACCATGCTTCCGGCCGCGACGAGGGCGGTGCGGCGCCGGCCGCGGGGGGACGTCTCGGCGGGGCGGGCGGGGCCGGGGAGTTCGCCCGGGGGTGTGCGGTGGGGGTGGGGGCCGAGGTTCAGGGCCGGCGCGGGGTCGGGGTCCGGTGCGGTGTCGGGGTCCGGGGCGGGGTGTTGACCCGGTACGGCTTGATCACCGCGGATCAGGGAGACACCGGGGCGCGGGCGACGATGGCGCGGCGGTACCGGACCGACACGGGTGGGGGCGGAGGCCGCGCGCGTGGGGGTGTCCCTCGTGGGCGCGTCCGGCATCGGGAAGTGCTCCGTGGGAGCGCCCGCCGCGAGGGAGTCCTGGGTGGGAGCGCTCGCGAGGGGCGTACTGGTCGTGGTGGCCCCCGCCCGGAGTACGGCTCCGGGCGGGTTCCCGGACGGCGGCGCCTCCGACCTGACCTCCGAACGCTCCTCCGAGACCGCCTCGGTGGAGGCACTGGCGACCTGGCCGGGCGGGCTGAACGGCTCGGCGGGGGCCGGGGCGGAGGTGGAGGGTTCGGGCTGCGCGATCACGGCTTCGGCGTCGGCCGGGGTCCCGGGCGGCACGGCGTCCGACGGTTCCTCAGCCTCGGCGACGGACCGGGAGCCGTCACGCGCCGCGCCCGGATCCCGCGTTGTCGGCACCGCGTCCGAGGGCTCGACAACAGCCGGCTCGGCAACAGCCGGCTCGACAACGGCAGGCTCAGCTACGGCCGCCTCGGGCTCCGGTACCCGCGGATCGCGTACCGCCCGTACGACCCGAGTCCCCAGATAGGCCGGCGTGGGCGACTCTGTCTGCTCGGACCCGTCCGAGGGGGGCTCCGGCGAGCCCGGCTGGGCAACCGCGGTGTCCGGCGCGCCACTGCCACTGGCCGGTCCTGCTGGAGGGCCCGCCTCCGGCGGAGTTGCCGCGTCCGGCGATGGTCCCGGCTCATCGCCGGGGGCTCCCGAAGAGTCGGGTGCTCCTGTGCCCCCCGGAACCTCGGAACTGCCCGGCGTCCCCGAAGCCCCCGCATCCCCAGGGACCCCCGCACTGCCGGGAACCCCCGGCCCCCTCGGATCCCGAGGGCCGTTCGCCTCCCCCTGGTCCCACGCCGAAGCCGCGGCCCGCTCCACACCCGGCGCCTCCGCAGACCCTGCCTGCCCTACGGCCGACGGTTCCCCCTCAAGGAACTCCCGCTCTTCCTCATCCTCTTCCTCTTCCTCTCCCTTCCCTGTCGCCCCCGCGTCCTCCCCCGCCCCCATGGTCAAGGTCGGTGCAGGCGCCGGGAACGCGACCGTGTGCAGGGCCGACTCCACCTCGTCCAGGCCCGGCCGTATCGCGGGGTCCTTCTCCAGCAGGGCCGCCAGGATGTCGGTCAACGGGCCCGCCGCGGCGGGGAGTTCCGGCTCCTCGTAGAGGACGGCGTGCAGCGTGGCCAGGGTGGTGTCGCGGGAGAAGGGGGAGCGGCCGCCCAGGGCCGCGCAGAGCGTCGCGCCCAGGGACCAGATGTCCGACGGGGGGCCCTGGGGGCGCCCGGAGACCCGCTCGGGGGCCATGTAGTCGGGGGAGCCGACGAGCATGCCGACCATGGTGAGCGCCTTGGCGTCCTGCATCGCCGCGATGCCGAAGTCCGTGAGGACGATGCGGCGGCCGGTCCGGGCACCGGGCTCCACACCGGACTCCACCAGGACGTTCCCGGGTTTGATGTCCCGGTGCAGGACTCCGCGTGCGTGGACCTGGCGGAGCGCCTGCACCAAGCCGAGGCCGAGCACCGCGGTCTCGCGTGGGCCCAGCGGGCCGTCCTCCACCGTCATCCGTTCCAGGGAGCGGCCCTTGACCAGCTCCATGACGATCCACAGGCGTTCGCCCTCGTCCACGACGTCGTAGACCCGTACGACGTTGGGGTGGTCGATCCGGGCCGTCGCCCGGGCCTCGCGCAGGGTGCGTTCACGGCGGGTGCGGGTGTCCTCCGCGTCGAGGCCGTCGATCCGCATCTCCTTGACCGCGACCTGCCGGTCGAGCATTTCGTCGGCGGCCCGCCACACCCGCCCCATTCCCCCCTGGCCGATACTCTCGACCAGGCGATAGCGTCCTGTCACCAGGAGCCCTGGAACTCCGCCGCGCCTCGCATTTCCCGTGTCTCCCGTATTCCCCGGCAATCCGCTGCACCCCCTCAACGATGTCCCGAGTGGAACACAATGGTCACACTTCGCGCCGTACCAGCATAGTGGTGAGAAATCTTGTGGTACCTCTTCAAGTACTGCGAATTCAGGCGCAGCCAAGGGGGGCGAACATGAGTTCTCGTCGTATGACGACCATCGCCGGATCGCTGGTCACGGCGGCTTTCTCGACGGTGATGATCTTTTCCGTCACCGCGAGCGCGGACGAGGGACCCGCAAGCAGCAAGGGGGGAAAGGCCGTTGACGAGGCGCCGGCCGGCGTGAAGCTGACGACGACACTGCCGGAGAAGATCTCCGTCGACAACAGCTCGCAGAAGACCGACCTCACGGCCACCGTGAAGAACGACGGGAGCAAGGACAGCGGAAAGATCAGGCTTTTGGTCGTCGGTTTCGACGGCATGACGGTCAAAAACGTTCAAGGTTGCTCTCCGATTGAAGAAAAGGATCTGCCGGAGGGCTCGAACAGCGGTTTTGCCTGCCCCATCGACAATCTCGCCGCCGGTAAGTCGAAGTCGTACGCCGTCGACGCGACATTCGATCTCAAGAAGACCGGCAAGATCTGTCTGCCGGTGCAGACGAGCGACGGAAAGAAGACGTTCTGGCAGCAGGGCCCGGTTCCGTTCGGTACGACGAACCCGTCGCCGAACGCCCCGGCCACACCGCTGCTGCTGGGCACCGACAACACGCCGGTGGCACCCGGCGGCGACGCACCGAGCGAGCTGCCCAAGACCGGTGTCGGGCGGGACCTGCTGCCGCTCGGGGCCGCGGGTGCCTCGCTGATGGCGGCGGGCGCGGCCGGGCTGTGGTGGTCGCAGCGGCGGCCGCAGCGCATCGCCTGAGCCGATCGGGAGCGGAAGAAACGCCGGAGGCATAACCTGACGGAAGCTGTCAGGTTATGCCTCCAGCATGTCCGGCATGGACATCTCGACCCATGACGAAGTCACCAGTTTCCAGACCGGGTTCGCCCTGAAGCCCGACCTCGTGTTCCCGGTCCGCTCCCCCGAGGACGTGGTCGCCGCCGTCCGTCACGCGGGAGACGCGCGGCTGCCGGTCTCCGTGCTGGCCACCGGACACGGACTGCCCGGTGCGGTGGAGGGCGGCGTGCTCATCAGCACCCGGCACATGGACCGGGTCGTCGTCGATCCCGGGGCCCGTACCGCCCGGGTCCAGGCCGGGGTGCGCTGGAGTCAGGTGGTCTCGGCGGCCGAGCCGTACGGGCTCGCGCCCCTCAACGGCTCCGCCCCGGGCGTCGGTGCCGTGTCGTACACGCTGGGCGGCGGACTCGGCATCCTGGCGAGGGAGTTCGGCTACGCCGCCGATCACGTCCGCTCCCTCGACGTCGTCACCGGGGACGGCCGGCCGCGGCACGTCACCGAGGGGTCCGACCTGTACTGGGGCCTCCTCGGCGGCGGACACCGTCTCGGGGTCGTCACCGAGCTGGAGATCGGTCTCGTACCGGTGCGCAGGCTCTACGGCGGTTCGCTCGCCTTCGACGGCCGCGCGGTCGGTCCGGCGGCCGTGCTGCGCGCCTACGAGGAGTGGACCAGGACCGTGCCTTCGACGCTGACCTCGTCCTTCGCGGCCGTACCGTACCCGGATCTGCCGGCGCTGCCGCCGCACCTGCGCGGGCGGTACGTCGTCTCCGTACGGGTCGCGTACACCGGCGCCGACGGTGCGGAACTCGTGGCGCCGCTGCGGGAGATCGGGCCGGTGCTCACGGACTCGCTGCGCGAGATGCCGTACGCCGAGAGCCGCACCATCCACAGCGACCCGGACTTCCCGCACAGTTACCACGGGGACAGCGCGGTGCTGAGCGGACTGGACGTGGAGCGGGTCGGTGAGCTGCTGGAGCGGACCGGGCCCGACTGCGGCGCCATGGTCGTCGTACAGATCAACCATCTGGGCGGGGCGCTGGCGCGGCCGGCGCCGAACTCGGTGCCGTACCGCGAAGGGCGTTTCCTGGTACGGCTGTTGACCGGGGGCGGGCGGGAGCAGGCGCGCGAGCTGCTGGACCCGGCCTTCGCGCTGCTCTCGCCGGTCACCCTCGGCCGTACCGTCAACTTCGCCTTCGGGGCCGGGGACCGGACCGAGGGCCTGTACGACGCCGGAACGAGCGAGAGGCTCGCCGAGTTGGAGTCGCGGTACGACCCGGCGAGCCTCCTGCGCAGGAGTGTCAGCGCTTGAGGAGCTTCCAGGCGGTGGGCAGCACGCCCATCGCCAGGGCCGCCTTGAGGGCGTCGCCGAGGAGGAACGGGGTGAGGCCGGCCGCGATGGCGGCGGACAGCGACATGCCGGCGGCGTAGGCGAGGTACGGAACGCCGATCGCGTAGATGATCGCCTCGCCGACCAGCATGGCACCGGCCGTGCGCCACACGTTCCGGTCGGCGCCGCGGCGGGCCAGGGCGCCGACGGCGGCGGAGGCCAGGATCATGCCGAGGATGTAGCCGAAGGAGACGGAGAACCCGGAGGTGCCCTGGGCGAACCACGGGAGCCCGGCGAGACCCGCCAGCGCGTACAGGGCGAGCGAGGCGACACCGCGACGGGCGCCGAGCGTCGTGCCGACGAGGAGCGCGGCGAAGGTCTGGCCGGTCACCGGCACCGGGGAGCCCGGCACCGGCACGGACAGCTGCGCGGCGAGGCCGGTGAGGGCGGCGCCGCCCACCACGAGCGCGATGTCCCGGACGCGGGAGGCGGGGATCAGGTCGGCGAGGACCTGGCCGGTGCGGACGGGGGCGACGGCGGTGCTCATGGGGACTCCGCGGGTGTGAACGACAGGGGACACGGTGACGCTATCCCGGCGTCCTCGGGCCGATCACCGTCAACGCCCGACAAAGCCGTGAACGGGGGCTTGGTGGGCTCCGGACAAAGAGTGGGGGTTACACCGGGTTCGGCGTGATGCCGGTCACTGAGGTGAGGTGGCCCGGGATACAGGGCGCCCGACGGACCCGCTGTGGGGAATCACCAACGAACCCTAGTGGTCTGGTCGGATTCATGGTTTCTGGCCTACCCTTCCAGCATGGTCGCCCAGTCCCGGTACTTCTCCTCGCGTCGCCACGTCGATCTGCGGCGCGTGGGCACGGCTGTCTGTCGCCGTCCGGTGTGAGGCGGGCTCCGGCGCGCCTCATCCTCCGAGACGTGTCGGCCCCCGTACCCGAGGACGGTCCTCCATGCCCCGTACCGCGGCACCCCCTCTCACCCCCGCTCCCACGTCCCGGCGCCGGACGAGCGCGAGCGTCGTCCTGCTGTCCGTGCTGGAGCACGGACCGGTGGCGCGCAGCACCATCGCCCGGCTGACCGGACTGTCCCCGGCCTCGGTGACGGACTACTGCACCCGGTTCACCGAACTCGGCCTGATCCGCGAGTCCGCCGCGCCCCGGCGGTCGAACGGCGTCGGTCGCCCGCACGTCCCCGTCGACCTGGACGACTCACGGTTCGTGGTGGGTGGCGTGCACGTGGCGGTGCCGTACACCACGGTGGCGCTGCTCGATCTGCGCGGCCGGGTGCTGGCCCGGCGCGAGCTGAAGCACGAACGCACCGATCCGGGCCCGCTGTTGGAGCGGGCCGCCGAGGGCCTGGCCGGGCTGCTTGCCGATTCTCCCGGGTGCCGGCCGCTCGGTGTGGGCGTCGCCGTCGGCGGCTGGGTGGACCGGGACTCCGGGACCGTCGTCGAGCACCCCCTGCTGGGCTGGCACGACGTGCCGGTGCGGGAGACCCTCGGCGCCCGCACCGGCCTGCCGGTCCATGTGGACGGGCACGCGCGGGCGTTGGTGAACGCGGAGCGGCTGTTCGGGCGGGCCCGCGGGAGCCGGAGCGTGCTGCATCTGTTCGTCGGCAATGTGGTGGACGCGGCGTTCGCCACCCACGACGAGGTGCACCACGGGCCGCGCTCCCAGGCGGGCGCGATCGCCCATCTGCCGGTGCCGGGCGGCACCGAGCCCTGCCCGTGCGGCCGGACCGGGTGCCTTCAAGTCGAGCTGAGCGAACGGACGTTGTGCCGGCGGGCCCGGCGGGCGGGGGTCACCGACGGCACGAACCCGATGCATGTGGTCGCGGCGGCGGCCGCCGGTGACGCGGAGGCCGTACGGCTGCTCGTGGAGCGGGCGGCGGCCGTCGGGCGGGCCACGCGGCTGCTGCTGGACGTGCTGAACCCGGAGACGGTCGTGGTGACCGACATCGGTGTCCTGCACCGGGAGGACTGCCTCGCCGCGCTGCGCGAGGGGGTCGGCGGCGATCGTGCGGACTCCGTGGTGCCGTCGAGTTTCCCGGATTCCGTGCTCGCGGTGGCGGGCGGTTCGGTGGCGCTCGACGTGCTCTACCGGGATCCGCTGACCCTGTCAACCTGAGCCTGTCACCTGAGCGGACTTAATTCAGAAACTCCGAATATTGACAGGGACTCCGCATGGCCGGGAACATCTTTTCCATGAGCCCGCACCTGTACTGTCGCGCCCTTTGTTGCTGACACGTTGCCCCGCGTGACGCGCTCATTTCTCCTGCGTGAATTCATTTCCGCATGACTTTCTCCTGCACCGATTCAGGGAGTCTTCCCATGTCTTTTTCCCGTACGTCCGGCGTCGACCGGCGGCTGTTCCTCTCCTCGGTCCTCGGCGCCGCCGCCGGGGTGGCCGGCCTCAGCGGCTGCGCCGACAGCAGCGCCGCCGCCGACACCAAGGGCGCCCTGTCCGCCCCGCTCGCCGCCAAGGTCCCGGCCGGTACGAGCCTCAAGATCTCCTCGTATTCCGGAACCCAGCAACTCCAGTTGAAACTCGGCAGACTGGGCGAGTTGCCGTTCAAGGTGTCCACGTGGGCCAATATCAGCGCCGGGCCCGATGTCATCAACGCCTTCCGGTCCGGCTCCCTGGATGTCGCCAACAACGCGGGAATCCCGCCGATCCAGGCACACTTCCAGGGTTTCGACGCGAAAATCGTCGCGATCAACATCACCCGCAAGCCGAACTATCTCTTCGCCACCAAGCCCGGCAGCGACATCCGTTCGGTCGGGGATTTCAAGGGGAAGAAGCTCGCGTTCTCGCAGGGCCAGGCACAGGGAGTCGTCCTGCTGCGGGCGCTGAAGAAGGCCGGGCTCGCCTACGACGAGGTGAAGCTCGTCCCGCTGACCAGCAACCAGTTCTTCACCGCGCTCCAGTCCGGCCAGGTGGACGTGGCCCCGCTCGCCAACAGCCAGGCGCCCGCCTACCTCCAGCAGTACGAGCCCAAGGGCGCGCACGCCATCACCACCGACGTGGTCGACCTGCTCAACCTGCTGTGGGCGCCGGCCTCCGTGCTGAGCGACCCCGCGAAGGCCGCCGCGGTCGCCGCGTACATCCCGTACTGGGCCAAGGGCCAGGTGTGGACGTACGAGAACCCCGACATCTGGAACGAGGAGTTCTACGTGAAGACCCAGAACCTCACCCTCGCCCAGGCGAAGGCGGTCACCGCGCTCGCCAACAAGCCGCTGTTCCCGCCGAACTGGAACGAGGCGATCAAGTGGGAGCAGGAGACCGCGGATCTGCTGGCGGAGGGCGGCTTCGTGAAGAAGTTCGACGTGAGCGAGCTCTTCGACCACCGCTTCGAGGGCATCGCGGCGCGGTCCGTGACCGCGGAGTACCGGCGGTGAGCGCCGTGACCACGACCGGAGCCGTCGTCGCGGCCGCCCCGGCCGAGGACGCGCCCCAGGTCCGCAGGCGCCGCCGGCTCTCCCCCGGCAGGCGGCTGCCCGCCGCCCGGCTCGCCGGACCGGTCCTCGTCCTCGCCCTGTGGGCCGCCGCCTCCGCCGCCGGCCGGCTCGATCCGGCCGCGATCCCGGCACCCTGGACGGTGGTGCGGACCGGCGTCCATCTGTGGACCGACGGAACCCTGCCCTCCGACGTCCTGACCTCGCTCCAGCGGGCCGCGTCCGGGTTCGCGATCGGCCTGGTGGCCGGTGTCCTGCTGGCCCTGGCCTCCGGGCTCAGCCGGACCGGCGAGGCGCTGATCGACGGCACGGTCAGCCTCAACCGGGCGATCCCGACCCTCGGTCTGATCCCGCTGTTCATCCTCTGGCTGGGCATCGGGGAGACCTTCAAGATCGCCATCATCGCGATCGTCGTCTACATCCCGATCTATCTGAACACCCATGCCGCGCTGTCCGGCATCGACCACCGCTTCGTCGAACTCGCCGAGGTCCAGGGCCTGTCGAGGTTCGCCTTCGTACGGCAGATCGTCATCCCCGGCGCGCTGCCCGGATTCTTCGTGGGACTCCGGCTCGGCGTCACCGGCTCCTGGCTGGGCCTGGTCGTCCTGGAGCAGATCAACGCCACCAGCGGACTCGGCTACATGATGTTCCAGGCCCAGAACTACGGCCAGAGCGATGTGATCCTCGTCGGTCTCGTCGTCTACGGCGTCTTCGGCCTGGTCTCCGACAGCGCGGTCCGTCTCGTCGAACGGAGGGTGCTGTCATGGCGACGCACACTGAGCAGCTGACCCGGCCGGCCGTACAACTGCGGGGCCTGACACGGTCGTTCGACGGGCGCGCCGTCCTCGACGCCATCGACCTCGACATCCCGGCGGGGCAGTTCGTCGCCCTGCTCGGGCACAGCGGCTCCGGCAAGAGCACGCTGCTGCGGGCGGTGGCGGGGCTGGACCACGAGGTGGTGGGCAGCGGGCGCCTCACCGCCCCCGACCGGGTGTCCGTGGTCTTCCAGGACTCCCGGCTGCTGCCCTGGCGGCGGGTGCTGGACAACGTCCTGCTCGGCACGAACGGCACCGACGGCGAGGAGCGGGGCCGGGAGGCGCTCGCCGAGGTGGGCCTGGCGGGCCGCGAACGCGCCTGGCCCAACGAGCTGTCCGGCGGCGAGGCCCAGCGTGCCGCCCTCGCCCGCTCACTGGTCCGCGAACCCGAACTCCTGCTGGCGGACGAGCCGTTCGGCGCCCTCGACGCGTTGACGCGGATCAGGATGCACGCGCTGCTGCGGGAGCTGTGGAAGCGCCACCAGCCGTCCGTCCTGCTCGTCACCCACGACGTGGACGAGGCGATCGTGCTCGCCGACCGGGTGCTCGTACTCGAAGAGGGCCGTATCGGCCTCGACCTGACCATCGACCGCCCGCACCCCCGCTCGTACCGGGACCCCCTGCTGGGTGAGTACCGCGAACGACTGCTTGCCGCACTCGGCGTCACGGAGGACCACGCATGACCGCCAGACAGCTCCACCTCAACGCGTTCCTGATGAACACCGGCCACCACGAGGCGTCCTGGCGGCTGCCCGAGAGCGACCCGTTCGCGCACGTCTCCCTCGACCACTACGTCCACCTCGCCCGGATCGCCGAGCGCGGCACCTTCGACTCGCTCTTCCTGGCCGACGGGCCGCAGTTGTGGAGCAACCTCGCGCAGCGGCCCGCCGGCGCCCTGGAGCCGCTCACCCTGCTGACCGCGCTGGCGACGGCCACCGAGCACATCGGGCTGATCGCGACCGCCTCCACCTCCTACAACTCCCCCTACAACCTGGCCCGGAAGTTCGCCTCGCTGGACATCATCAGCGGCGGCCGGGCGGGCTGGAACATCGTCACCACGGCGGGCAAGGAGGCCGCCCGCAACTTCGGTCTGGAGCACGAGCCCGCGCACGCGGACCGCTACGCCCGGGCCGCCGAGTTCCTCGACGTGGCCCTCAAGCTCTGGGACAGCTGGGAGGACGACGCGATCGTCGGCGACAAGGCGGCCGGCGTCTGGGGCGACGACACCAAGGTCCACCCGCCCCGGCACCAGGGGACGTACTTCAGCGTCGAGGGCGCGCTCAACGTGCCCCGTACTCCCCAGGGTTACCCCCTGCTGGTGCAGGCGGGCTCCAGCGAGGACGGCAAGGAGTTCGCGTCCCGTTACGCGGAGGCGGTGTTCACCGCGCAGCAGACCGTCGAGGACGCGCGGGCCTTCTACGCCGACCTCAAGGCGCGTACCGTCGCGGCCGGCCGCGCCCCCGAGCACATCAAGGTGCTCCCGGGAATCGTCCCCGTCATCGGCTCCACGGAGACCGAGGCGCTCGCGAAGGAACAGGAACTGGAGGACCACATCGTGCACCGGCACGGGGTGGCCAACCTGGAGCGGCTGCTCCAACTGCCCGAGGGCACCCTGGAACTGGACCGGGGACTCCCCTCCGACCTGCCGCCCGAGTCCGCCGTCGAGGGCGCCAAGAGCCGCTACACCCTCATCGTGGAACTGGCCCGGCGCGACCGCCTCACCGTGCGCCAGCTGATCGGGCGGCTCGGCGGCGGGCGCGGCCACCTCACCTTCGCCGGGACGCCCGAGCAGGTCGCCGACGCCATCGAGACCTGGTTCACCCAGGGTGCCGCCGACGGCTTCAACATCATGCCCGCGGTCCTGCCCTCCGGCCTGGACGCCTTCGTCGACCACGTCGTCCCGATCCTGCGCACCCGCGGCCTGCTCCGCAAGGAGTACGGCCCCCGCCAGACCCTGCGCGAGCGCTACGGCCTCCCGCGCCCCGTGAACCAGTACGTCCAGCCCGTCCCCGCCTAGGAAGGACCCCCGCACATGTCCGGTATCGAGATCCGCAAGGTCACCGCCCACATCGGCGCCCACGTGTCCGGCGTCGACATCGCGAAGCCCCTGGACGAGGAGACCGCCACCGCGCTGCGTGACGCCCTGGGCGTCCACAAGGCGCTGGTCTTCGACGACGTGAACCTCGACGACGAGGGCCAGCAGGCCTTCGCCCGGCACTTCGGCGAACTCACCACCGCCCACCCGACCGTGCCCGCCGTGGACGGCGCCCCGAACGTCCTGCCCGTCGACAGCGAGGGCGGCCGGGCCGCCAACAACTGGCACACCGACGTCACCTTCGTCCTCAATCCTCCCCAGGCCAGCACCCTGCGCAGCCTGACGATTCCGCCGTACGGCGGCGAGACGCTGATCGCCAACTCGGCGGCCGCGTACCGGAATCTGCCCGAGCCGCTGCGCCGGCTGGCGGACGGGCTGTGGGCCGAGCACACCAACGACTACGACTACGCCGTACCGGAGGAGACGGTGGACGAGGAACAGGCCGCCCGGCGCGCCCAGTTCACCTCGATCAAGTACCGCACGGTCCATCCGGTGGTCCGGGTACACCCGCTGACCGGTGAACGGGGGCTGTTCATCGGCGGGTTCGCGCAGCGGATCGTGGGCCTGTCGGTGGGCGAGTCCCGCAAGATCCTCGATCTGCTCCAGGCGTATGTGACCCGGCCGGAGAACCTGCTGCGGCACCGCTGGTCGGAGAACCAGCTCGTGCTCTTCGACAACCGCATCACCCAGCACTACGCCGTCGACAACTACGACGGTCTGCCGCGCCGACTGCACCGGGTGACCGTGGCCGGGGACGTGCCGGTGGGCATCGAGGGCAAGGAGAGCTACTCGATCGAGGGCGACGCCTCGCACTACACGGCCGTAGCCGCGTAGTCACAGCCGGTGCCGGACGAGTCCACAGTCTGGGCGGTCTCCCCTCTGACCTGGGGAGACCGCCCAGACTGTGGGCGTTTTTGCCCGTCTCACGCACTGGACGAACCACGCCCATGCCCAGCACCGCCGCCAAGGCTCCACAAGAGCCCGACGCCTCCCTGACCCACGGCCTCAAGCAGCGCCATCTGTCGATGATCGCCCTCGGCGGGGTGATCGGCGCCGGACTGTTCGTCGGTTCCGGCGCGGGGATCGCCGCCGCCGGCCCCTCGATCGTCCTCGCCTACACGCTCTCCGGCCTCCTCGTGATGCTGGTGATGCGGATGCTCGGCGAGATGTCCGCCGCGTATCCCTCCTCCGGTTCCTTCTCCGCGCACGCCGAGCGGGCGTTCGGGCCCTGGGCGGGTTTCACCGTCGGCTGGTCCTTCTGGGTCCTGCTGTGCACGGCCGTGGGCCTGGAGGGCATCGGCGCCGCGAAGGTCGTGACCGGCTGGCTCCCGGGGACCCCCGAGTGGGCGTGGGTGGCCCTGTTCATGGTGGTCTTCTGCGTCACGAACCTGGCCGCGGTGAAGAACTTCGGCGAGTTCGAGTTCTGGTTCGCGGCCCTGAAGGTCGGCGCGATCGTGCTGTTCCTGGTCCTCGGGGTGCTCGCGATCGCCGGTGTCCTGCCCGGCACCGACTCCCCCGGCACCGCGAACCTCACCGGCCACGGCGGCTTCTTCCCGGGCGGCGGCGAGGGTCTGGTCGTCGGCCTGCTCGCCTCCGTCTTCGCGTACGGCGGCCTGGAGACGGTCACCATCGCGGCCGCCGAGTCCGAGGACCCGGTGCGCGGGGTGGCACGCGCGGTCCGTACGGCGATGTGGCGCATCGCGCTGTTCTACGTCGGCTCGATGGCGGTCATCGTCACCCTGGTCCCCTGGGACGCGAAGGCGGTCGTGGAGAAGGGCCCGTACGTCGCCGCCCTCGACGAACTGGGCATCCCGGGGGCGGGGCAGCTGATGAACGTCGTCGTCCTCGTCGCCCTCCTGTCCGCGATGAACGCCAACGTCTACGGCGCCTCCCGCATCGCCTACTCCCTGGTCGGGCGGGGCCTCGGCCCCGGCACCCTGGGCCGCGTCTCCGGCGGTGTCCCGCGCCCGGCCGTCCTCGCCTCCAGCGTCTTCGGCTTCGTCTGCGTGGCCCTCAGCTACTGGCGTCCCGACGACGTCTTCCCCTGGCTCCTCAACATGATCGGCGCGGTCGTCCTCGTCGTGTGGGCCTTCGTCGCCGTCTCCCAGCTGCGGCTGCGCCGCGCGCTGGAACGCGAGGCCCCCGAGCGGCCGGCCGTCCGCACCTGGGCCTTCCCCTACCTGACCTGGGTCGCCCTGGCGGGCATGGCCGCGATCCTCGTCCTGATGGCCCGCGAACCGGACACGCGTGTGCAGCTGTACTGGACGGGCGGGATGACGCTGGTGCTGGCGGGTGTGGGATACGGCTGGCAGAAGGTGCGTGCCAGGGTCTGACCCGCCATGGCCAAAGCCCCCGCGAGGACGTGACTCGCGGGGGCTTCCCCTGCGGGCGGAGACTCAGGGCTTGCGGCCCACTCCGCCGTGCTGGCCGATCGGGGCCGGGGTCGCGTCGCCGTCCGGGCGCCACAGCGGGACCGACACCACGCCCGGGTCCACCAGCTCCAGGCCCTCGAAGAACGCCTCGATCTTGTCCACCGGGCGCAGGAAGTAGGGCACCGCGCCGGTCTCGTTGTAGGCGTCCTGGGCCCGCTCGTAGTCCGGGTCGGTGCCGCGGGAGCCGTCGTTGACGCAGAGGTGGCTGCCGGAGGGCAGGCCCGCCACCAGGCGGCCGACCAGCTCGCGGGCCAGGTCGTAGTCGGCGACATGGCCGAGGATGCCGCTGAGGATCAGGGCGGTGGGGCGGGTCAGGTCGAGGGTCCGGGAGGCCGCCTCCAGGATCTTCTCCGGCTCGTAGAGCGTCAGGTCCTCGTAGGCCGTCTCGCCCTCCGGGGTGGAGGTGAGCAGGGCGCGGGCGTGGGCGAGGACCAGCGGGTCGTTGTCGACGTAGACGATCTTCGATTCGGGGGCGTGGCGCTGGGCGACCTCGTGGGTGTTGTCGACCGTGGGCAGCCCGGTCCCGACGTCCAGGAACTGGCGGACGCCCGCCTCCTCGACCAGGTACCGGATGCTGCGGCCGAGGAAGGCGCGGCTGCTGCGGGCGATGGTGACGATGCCGGGGAAGACGGCCGTGTAGGCGTCACCGGCCGCCTCGTCCACGGGGTAGTTGTCCTTGCCGCCGAGCCAGTAGTTCCAGATCCGGGCCGAATGCGGCACCGAGGTGTCGATCTCCGTCATGGGCCCATCGTGCTACGACCGGTCCTGCTCGCACGGCACATTGAGGGAGAGAAGTGCGGCGGATCCGTGCTCGTCGAGGCGGAGTTCGGTGATCGCCGCGTTCCGCAACCGCGGGAACACTCTGCGGTACTCCCCGAGCGGGATCGACAGCAGCGTGCACAGCACCAGCCGCAGCAGGGTGTTGTGGGCGACCACCAGGACGCGCTCGCCGGGGTGGGCGGCGGCGATGCCGCGCAGGGCGGCGGCGCCCCGGGCGGCGGCTTCGAGCGGGTCCTCCGCGCCGGGGAAGGGATATGTCACCGGGTCCGCCCGGAACGCCTCGGCGGCGTCGGGCACCTCGGCGGCGAACTCAGCGAGGGTACGGCCCTCCACCACTCCGAAGTCGCACTCCCTGAGGCCGGGTTCGCGGTGCGGGGTGATACCGAGGGCACGGCAGGCGGGGTCGGCGGTGGCGATCGCCCGCGACAGGGGTGACGTCCAGATCGCGTCGGGGCGGTGCGCGGCGGCCCACCGCCCGAGCGCCTCCGCCTGGGCGCGGCCCTCGTCGGTGAGCCCGATGTCGCTCACGCCCGCGTAACGGTTCTCGGCGTGCCAGATGGTCTGTCCGTGGCGGGCCAGCAGCAGGGTCGTGCTCATGCGGGGGCGGTCTCCAGGTTCTCGTCAGGTTCTCTGCGGTCGTGGTCGGTCGTCACGGGGCTGCCGTGTCCCGGTCGAGCCGGGCGCGCGCGTGGGCCGCCACGTCCGCCGGGAGCCAGCCCCGCCCGGTGAGTTCACCGAGGAGACGGGCGTACGGCTCGGCGAAGAGTGCCGTGCGGCCGGGGCGCGGTTCCAGGACCGCGCGGATGCGCACCATGTGCTCGGCGGCCTCCGCCAGAGGGGTGCCCGTGGTGCCGTGCAGTGCCAACGCGGCCATTCCCAGGGCCGGTTCGGGCTGTTCCGGGATGCGGGCCGGGCGGCCGAGGATGTCGGCGCGCAATTGGTTCCAGTACGGGCTGCGGGCCGCGCCGCCGGTGAACGTGAGCGGGCCGTCGAGGGGGGCGCCGAGGTGGTGGAGGTAGTCGAGACAGAGCCGCTCGGTGAAGGCGACTCCCTGGAGGAGCCCGGCCCAGTGGTCGGCGTCGTCGGCGGGGGTGCCGAGGAGGAGGGCGGTGGCGTCCGGGGCACGGAAGGGGAACCGCTCCCCCCGCGACACCAGCGGGTAGGCGAGCGTGCCGGACGGCTCGTACGCGGCCGCCCGTTCGTCCATGGCGCCGGGGTCCACGTCCGCCGGGAGCGCCCCCGCGCCCACGCTCGACGCCCCGCCGGGCAGCCAGGTCCCGCCCGGCGCACGGTGGTTGTAGACCACACCGCTGGGGTCCCGCACCGGGTCCGGGGTCGCCCCCTTGAGGACGAGGGTGGTGCCGAGCACGGAGTTCCAGGATCCGTGGCGCAGGGCGCCCGCCGCGATCTGGGCCGCGCAGCCGTCCGTCATCCCGGCGACGACGGGGGTCCCGGCGGGGATGCCGGTCGCCTCGGCGGCAGCCGGGCAGACCTCGCCGAGCCGGGTGCCGGGGTGGACGACCTCGGGAAGGTCGAGGGCGATGTCCGGCCAGGCGTCGCGCTGAAGGTCGTAGCCCGTCTTGAGGGCGTGACTGGAGTCGGTGGGCACCGGGCCGCCGACCAGCCGGGCGGTGACGACGTCGGGCTGGTGGGTGACCCGGCCCTTCGCGCCGTGCTCCCGCACCAGCCACAGCGCCTTCGGCAGCGCCCAGGTGTCCTGGACCGCGAGGCCCGCCGCACGCAGCCCGGCCGCCTCTTCCGCCGCGCGCGCGTCGTCGTACATGAGCGCGGGGCTCGCCGGCCGGCCCTCGGGGTCCGTCAGCAGGACCGTCCCGGAGGTCCCGCACACCGCGAGGCCGCCGATCCGTACGCCCGTCAGGGTGAGAAGCGCGGAACGGCACGCCGTGCGCACCGCCTCCCACCACTCCCCCGGATCCTGCTCGTGCCGCGCCCCCGCACGCCGGCCGCCGAGGGGGGCGGAACCCCGGCCCAGCACGGTTCCGTCGGCCGTGACCGCGAGCGCGCGCACGCTCTGGGTGCCGAGGTCGATCCCCAGCCACGCCGTCTCGTTCCCGTCCGTCATCTCGGTCATCTCCGCCCTCCAGGCACCTCCCACCCGCACGGGGTCTATGCGTACCCCGGACACGCGGCTCAACATCGTGTCAGTGAAGCGACGATCCGGAGGTCGACGATGACCCAGAGGACCGATCCCGTCCGTGTCGTGGCGGCCGGCGACCACTTCGTACTGCCGGGGCTGATCGCCGGGGCCGTCGAGGCCGAGCTGGGCGCCATAGCGGCGGAGACGAAGGAGGTGACGCTCGGTTGGCCGCTGGAACCCTTCGGGCCCGTCTCGGAGGTGACGGAGGCCAGCGACGCCGAGGACGAGCTGATCGAGGCGCTGGACGGCGCGGAGGTCCTCGTCACCCAGATGGGCCCCGTCACCGAGCGGGTGCTGGACGCCGCCGACAGCCTGCGACTGGTCGTCGTGTGCCGGGGCGGCCCGGTCAACGTGAACCTCGACGCCGCCAAGGCCCGTGACGTGCGGGTGTGCTTCGCGCCCGGCCGCAACGCCGCCGCCACCGCCGAGTTCACCGTCGGCATGCTGCTCGCCGCCGTGCGCCGCATCCCGCAGGCCCACGACCTCCTCGCCGCCCAGGGCAGTTGGGAGAGCGGCGCCGCCTACTACACCTACGAGCACAGCGGCCTGGAGCTGGAGGACCTGCCCGTCGGGCTCGTCGGCTACGGCGCCGTCGGCAGCCGGGTCGCGCGCGTGCTGTGCGCCTTCGGGGCGCAGGTCATGGTGTACGACCCCTATGTGCGCGGCGAGATCCACGGCCTGCGGGTGTCCTCCCTGGACCAGCTCCTGACCCGCTCCCGGGTGATCACCCTGCACGCCCGTCTCACCTCCGAGACCCGCGGTCTGATCGGCGCCCGTGAGCTGGCGCTGCTGCCTCAGGGCGCGGTCGTGGTGAACGTCGCCCGCGGACCCCTGGTCGACGAATCCGCCCTGTGCGACGCGCTGGAGAGCGGGCAGCTGTCGGCGGCGGCCCTGGACACCTACGAGCACGAGCCGCTGCCGGCCGGCTCCCGGCTGCGCGCCCTGGCCGACCGGGTCGTCCTGACCCCGCACCTCGGCGGGGCGAGCCGCGCGGTGGCCGAGAAGGCGGCCAGGATCGCAGCGGAGGAGGTGGGCCGCTGGGCGCGGGGGGAACGGTTGGCGCACTGCCTGACGTGACGTCGTAGGAGGGAATCTGTATGTACGTCGGTATCGATGTGGGCACGTCCGTCGTCAAGGCCGCCGCCTTCGACAGCGAGGGCCGTCAACTCGCCGGCGAGTCACGCCCGGTGGAGCTCTCCCTGCACGGCGGGTGCGTCGAGCAGGACATGGACGAGGTCTACGACGCCGTCGTCGAGGTCCTCGGCAAGCTGACCGGGCGGGTGCCGGAGCCGGTGGAGCTGGCCGGGCTGACCGGGCAGGGCGACGGGGTGTGGCTGGTCGACCGGGAGGGGCGGCCGGTGCGGTCGGCGCTGTCCTGGATGGACGGGCGGGCGCACGAACTGCTCGACCAGTGGCTGGCGGACGGCACCTTCGAGACGGTGTTCCGGCGGACCGGCGGCGCGATGTTCCCCGGCTCGCCGGGGCCGTTGCTGGCCTGGCTCGACCGGTACGACCCGAAGTCCCTGGACGCCGCCGCGAGTGCCGTGTACTGCAAGGACATGGTCTTCCAGCGGCTGACGGGGGCCGCGCGCGCTGCGACGGATGTGTCGGACGCGTCCATGCCCTTCCTCGACCCCCGGGCCCGGACGTACGACAACCGGGTGGTGGAGCTGCTGGGGCTGACCCGTCGCAGGCGGCTGCTGCCCGACGTCGGCGATCCGATCGCCACGGGTTCGGCTCGGGGGGAAGGGCTGCCGTCCGGGACACGCCTGTCGAACGGGCCGTACGACCTGCCGGCCTGCGCGCTCGGCGCCGGGGTCACCGCGCCGGGCGACGGACTCCTGATCGTCGGGACGTGTCTGGCCGCGCTCGTGGCCACCACCGAGCTGGACCTGACCGGGGAGCCGGCCGGGCTGTACATCTCCACGGACCGTCCGGGGCACCGGCTGCGGGCGATGCCGGCGATGGTCGGTACCGCCGCGCTGGACTGGGTGCTGTCGACCACGGGGGTGACGCACGCGGAGGTGGACGGCCTGCTGGCGGCCACCCCGCCGGGGGCGCACGGGGTGCGGGTGCTGCCGTACTTCGCTCCCTCCGGGGAGCGGGCTCCCTTCGTCGAACCGCATCTGCGGGCCGAACTCAGCGGGGTCTCCCTGGAGACGACGCCCGCCGATCTGATCCGGGCGACCTGCGAGGGCATCGGGTACGCGGCCCGGCACTGCCTGGAGGCGGCGGGGCTGACGGGGTCCCTGGCGGTGTGCGGCGGGGGGACCCGGAGTTCCGCGTGGATGCAGCTGCTCGCCGATGTGCTCGGACGGCCGCTCAGGGTGGTCGAGGGGGAGGTGGGGGCTCGGGGGGCCGTGCTGGCCGCGGCCGAGCGGTACGGGGTTTCGCTGGACGCGGGGATCTGGACCGAACCTACGGCGATCGTGGAGCCGGAAGCGGGACGGGCGTCGTACTACGCGAAGGGGTACGAGGAGCACCTGGGCCGAGTGGAGGAGGCGCGGGGGCGGGCGCGGCGCTGACAATGCGCCGGCATGTCCCGAGCCTGAGCTCCCTCACATCATCAGCGTCTCCTGTGTCCCCGAACCCTCTCGCCCGAACCCCGCAAGACGTCCCGCACGGCCGGACCACACGGACAGGCGATGCGGCGTCGGCCGGCTCGCGGCGGGGCCGGTTCCGGGCTGATGCCCCGGCCTCGCGAGGATCTACGCTCGCGGGGCCGAGACAGCCGGTCCCGGGCCGTCGGGGGGTCGCATGCCGAAGATGCCGTGTCCGAACTGCAAGTCGCCGTCCGAGGAGTTCGAACCGCTCAGGGACGACAAGGAGAAGGCGCACGTCCGGAAGAACAAGCCGAAGTGGGCCGGTCTGCACGCCTACTACCGCTGCTCCCGCGAAGGCTGCCGCCGGTACCAGCGGCGGGGTGACGTGAACGACGGCGGCACCTTCCCCGATCCCGACGCCAAGTGAGCGCGCCCTACAGGTTGCTGAAGTCCGGCCCCTTGGTACGCGTGCGCTTGATCTCGTAGAAGCCCGGGACCGAGGCGACCGCGAGGGTGCCGTCCCACAGGCGGGCCGCGTCGTCGCCCTTGGGGGCCGGGGTGACGACCGGGCCGAAGAAGGCGATCTCCTCGCCGTCGGGGCCGGGAACCGCGATGACCGGGGTGCCGACCTCCTGACCGACCTTGTCGATGCCCTCCTTGTGGGAGGCGCGCAGCTCCGCGTCGAACTCGAAGTCCTTCTGGTCGAAGTACTCGATCAGGTCGGCGGGCAGGCCGACGTCCGCCAGGGCGCCCTCGACGGCCTCGCGCGTCGGGCCCTGGCCCTCGTTGTGGATGCGGATGCCGAGGGCGGTGTACAGCGGGCCGAGGATGTCGGAGCCGTGCTTCTGCCAGGCCGCGGTGACCACCCGGATCGGTTGCCAGGCCTTGGTCTCCAGCAGCTCGCGGTACTCCTCGGGCAGCTCGTCGATCTTCGGCTCGTTGAGCACGGCCAGGCTCATGATGTGCCAGCGCACCTCGATGTCCCGGACCTTCTCGACCTCCAGGACCCAGCGGGAGGTCATCCAGGCCCAGGGGCACAGCGGGTCGAACCAGAAGTCGACGGGGGCTTTGCCTGAGGTGCTCGCGGTCTCGGACATGGGTCTCCTAGAAACGTGTTCGTTTCAACCCGCAACACCGCCCCCGGCCATCCCATTCCCGGCTGACCGATGTCAGGAGCACATGGCAGGATCGGGCCTGTCCGCATGCTGAACACCATCCGAGGGAGCATCGCCCGTGCCCGGTGAGAATCTGTCCCGTGACGAGGCCCGGGAGCGGGCCGCCCTGCTGTCCGTCGACGGGTACGAGGTGTCCCTCGACCTGCGCTCGGCGGTCGGCGACCAGGCCGGGGACGGTCCGCGCACCTTCCGGTCCGTGACCACGATCCGCTTCCGGTGCAACGAGCCGGGGGCCACCAGCTTCGCGGACCTGATCGCGCCGAGCGTCACGGCTCTCTCGCTGAACGGCCGGGACCTCGACCCGGGCGAGGTCTTCGACGGCACCCGGATCGCCCTGGACGACCTGGCCGCCGACAACGAACTGATCGTCGACGCCCAGTGCGCCTACTCCCGCACCGGCGAGGGCATGCACCGCTTCGTCGACCCCGAGGACGGCGAGGTCTACCTCTACACGCAGTACGAGCCGGCCGACTCCCGCCGCGTCTTCGCCAACTTCGAGCAGCCGGACCTCAAGGCGCCCTTCCGCTTCGAGGTGCGGGCGCCCGAGGGGTGGACGGTCTGGAGCAACGGGGCCGGCTCGGAGAGCGACGGCGTCTGGCGGTTCGCGGAGACCAAGCCGATCTCGACGTACATCACGTGTGTGGTGGCCGGTCCCTACCACTACGTGACGGACTCCTACGAGCGCGTCCTTGAGGACGGCACCCGCCTGGAGATCCCGCTCGGCGCCCTGTGCCGCAAGGGGCTCGCCCCCCACTTCGACTCCGACGACGTGTTCCTCGTCACCAAGCAGGGCCTGGACTTCTTCCACGAGCACTTCGACTACCCGTACCCCTTCGGCAAGTACGACCAGGCGTTCGTGCCGGAGTACAACCTCGGCGCGATGGAGAACCCGGGCCTGGTGACCTTCCGGGAGGAGTTCATCTTCCGGGGCAAGGTCACCCGGGCGTCCTACGAGGGCCGCGCCAACGTCATCCTGCACGAGATGGCGCACATGTGGTTCGGCGACCTCGTCACCATGGTCTGGTGGGACGACCTGTGGCTGAAGGAGTCCTTCGCGGACTTCATGGGCACCTTCGCGAACGTCGGCGCGACCCGCTTCAAGGACGCCTGGATCACCTTCGCCAACCGCCGCAAGGCCTGGGCCTACCGCGCCGACCAGCTGCCCTCCACGCACCCCATCACCGCCGACATCCGCGACCTCCAGGACGCCAAGCTCAACTTCGACGGCATCACGTACGCGAAGGGGGCCTCGGTTCTGAAGCAGCTCGTCGCGTACGTCGGGCAGGACGCGTTCCTGGAGGGCGCCCGGCGCTACTTCAAGCGGCACGCGTACGGCAACACACGGCTCGGTGACCTGCTGTCCGTCCTCGAGGAGACCAGCGGGCGGGACATGGGCACCTGGGCGCGGTCCTGGCTCCAGACGGCCGGGGTCAACTCCCTGACTCCGCAGGTGCTGTTGAACGCCGAGGGGCGGGTGGACGAGCTGGCGGTCCTCCAGGAGGCGGCCGAGTCCCACCCGGAGCTGCGGCCGCACCGGGTGGCGGTCGGGCTGTACCGCCGTACGCCCGAAGGGGCCCTGGAGCGGTACGCGCGCGCCGAGGTGGACGTCGACGGGCCGCGGACGGTCGTGGCGGAGCTGGCCGGCGCCACGGCCCCGGAGCTCGTGCTGGTCAACGACGACGACCTGACGTACTGCAAGACCCGCTTCGACGCGGGCTCCCTGGAGACCCTGAAGGCGGCGCTCGGCGACCTCACCGACCCGCTCGCGCGCGCCCTGTGCTGGTCGGCGCTGTGGAACATGACCCGGGACGCGCTGCTGCCCGCGCGGGACTTCGTGGAGCTGGTGACGCGGTTCGCGGGGCGCGAGTCGGACATCGGTGTGCTGCAGATGCTGCACGCCTGGGCCGACTCGGCGGTCACGCGCTACGCGGCCCCCGACTGGCGCCCGCGCGGCGCGGCCCTGCTCGCCGAGTGCGCCGAGCGCGAGTTGCTGGAGCGGGCCGCACCGGGCAGCGAGCAGCAGCTGGCGTGGGCGCGTTTCTTCGCCCGCACGGCGGAGGACGCGGGCGGCTTCGACATGCTGCGGGGGCTCCTTGACGGCACCACGACCGTCCCCGGTCTGGAGGTCGACCAGGAGCTGCGGTGGGCGTTCCTGGAGCCGCTGGTCGTGCACGGGATCGCCGACGAGAAGGAGCTGGAGGCGGAACTGGCCCGCGACGACACCGCGTCCGGCAAGCGCCACCAGGTGCGGTGCCTGGCCGCGCGGCCGTCCGCGGCGGTGAAGGCGCAGGGCTGGGCGCAGGTCGTGGAGTCGGACGCGCTGTCCAACGCGCTGGCCGAGGCGACGATCGCGGGCTGGGGACAGCCGACCCAGCGGGAGCTGCTCGCCCCGTACACGGAGAAGTACTTCGCGGCCCTCACCCGGATCTGGCGGGACCGTTCGATCCAGATCGCCATGAACATCGTCTCCGGGCTGTTCCCCTCCCTCCAGGACACACCGGCGACGCTGGAGGCGGCCGACGCCTGGCTCGCGGCGCACCAGGACGCGGCCCCGGCCCTGCGCAGGCTGGTGCTGGAGGGGCGGGACGATCTGGCGCGGGCGCTGCGGGGCCAGGCGTGCGACGCGGGGGCCGTCAATCACGAATGACCTTTGGCCCGAGCTTTGGCGGGCGGTGACCGTTACGAAATACGGTCAATAGGAGCCGTAACCCCTGGTCCACCCCGAATGGACCAGGGGTTTTCGGTCCCTACTCGGCATCCGAACACCCGTCCTTTAGTACTGCCTTGTCCGCATTTGTCGACGGGTGTGTAACAGCGGTTAGCGGGCGGACCGAGTGCGGGAATCTCCGCTGCATGAACCACAACACCCCGGTCCCCCCGCTCTCCCCCCGCCCCCCGCGCCACCTCTCCGAGGTGCAGCGTCGTGTCGTGACGGCCGGCCGGCTGCGCACGGCCGGTGTCTCGGTCGCCGAAGCGAACGAGCAGTGCCGGCCCGGTGGCCCCTGGCAGCAGATCCTCCCCGGCGTCTTCCTGCTGCACCCGGGCCCGCCGACCAGCGAGGAGCGGCTGCACGCGGTGCTGATGTACGCGGCACGGGAGCAGGGCACCGGGGTCCCGGCGCAGCCGGGCGCGGAGGAGCCGCACCGCCCGGTGTACCCCGACGCGATGATCACGGGGCTTGCGGCACTGACGCTGCACGGGTTCAGCTCGGCCCCGCCGCTGCTCTCCCTGGACCGCATCGACGTCCTGGTCCCGAGGATGCGCCGGCTGCGCTCGACGGCCGGCGCGCGGATCGTCCGCACCGCGGCGCTCCCCACCCCCGAACAGGTCACCGGCCTGCCGGTCGCCCCGGTCCCGCGCGCCCTGGCCGACGCGGTCACCGACCTGACGGACGCGAGCGCGGTACGCCGGCTACTGACGGAGGCGGTACGCGGCGGGCACTGCGAACCGGCCGCGGTCGTACGGGAGTTGAACAACGCCAAGCTGCTCGGCCGCCCGCACGTGGTGGACGCGGTGGACTCCCTGCTCGCCGAGGGCCGCGCCATCGCCGAGGACCGGCTGTACCGCATGGTCCAGGAGTACGGCCTCCCCGACCCGGTGTGGAACGTCGACCTGCGGCTGCCGGGCGGCCCCCACCTGGGCGGCCTGGACGCGTACTGGCCCGAGCAGGCGGTCGCGGTGGAACTGGACACCCGCGCCCCCCGCCAGGACGACGACGCCCTGTGGTCGGAGTACGCCCGCAAGCGCGAGCACCTGGAGCGGCTCGGCATCACGGTCGTCCACATCACCCCGCGCAAGCTCCGGGACGCGATGGAACAGCAGGCGACGGTGATCCGTACGGCCCTCATGGCCTCCGGCGACCGGGATCCCGCCGCCTATGTCGTGGTCCTGCCCCGGTAGTGACGGACCGGGGCGGGACCAGGAGGGGAGAGGAGGGGCCCACGGCACTGGGGAGCCGGGGCCCCTCCTCGTCGTGTGTCCCGTGTCCTAGAACGGCTCCGGCAGCGCCGGGCTGGTGGCGCCCGTGGCCGCGCGGTCCAGCAGGGCCGCGTACGAGGCGATCATCCTCGTACGGCTGAAGCGTTCGCGGCTCGCGGCGAGGGCCGGGGCGAGGTCGTCGCGCAGGGCCGCCGCCTCCGACCAGGCCGTCGCGATCACCTCCGGGTCCGGGGCCGTGACCAGCCCGTGGCCCGCGACGATCGCCGCGCTGTCGCCGACGTCCGTCGCGACCGGGATCGCGCCGCACATCATGCCCTCGATCAGACACAGCGGGGCCGCCTCGCCCCAGGCGGAGGTGAGGGCGACGACGTCCGAGGCGGCGTACAGCGCCTCCATGTCACGCCGGACGCCCAGCAGGCGCAGCCCCCGGTCCGCCAGGGCCGTGGCCCCCTGGAACGCCGTCGCGATGTCCGCGGTGAGCCCGGGGTTCGCGGCCGTCATGCCCGCCCCGCACATCAGCACCTGCCCCTCCGGGACACGGGCGAGCCAGGCGCGGGCGGCGGCCAGCAGCAGGGGGACGTTCTTCATGCCGTCGTAACGGGCGGCGAAGACGACGACGGGGGCCGCGGAGTCGATGCCGAGTTCCGTGCGGACCGCGAGGCGGCGGGCCGCGTCGGGGCGGAAGCGGAAGAGGTCGACGCCGTTGGGGATCACGTGGAGGAGGTCGGCGGGGATCCCCGCGGCCCGGTAGGCGGACTTCGTCGACTCGGCGCAGCAGACGCAGGCTACGACCGTGCCGTCGGCGATGGCGGCCTTCAGCTCGTCGAGGGCGGCGCCCTGGTTCTCCGGGTCGGAGCGGTGCAGGCAGACCACGACCGGGCGGCGCGGCAGGCCCGCCTGGTTGAGCAGCCCCAGCGGCTGTTCCTTCAGGGAGAGGATGACGTCCGCGTCGGCCGTCGCCCGGGCTGTTTCGGCCAGCTCGGGGCCGGTGAAGTCGGCCGAAACGCCGGCGCTGCGGAAGGTGCGCCCGAGGGAGGTGACGCCCACTCCGGCCGCGGTGAGCGCCCGGTAGCAGGTGTCGTCCTCCATCCGCTGCCGGGTCGCCTCCCGGTGGACCTCGCCGTACAGGCTCAGCACCCGGTGGTGCTGGCCGCCCTCGGTGAGACCCAGAACGATGTCGCTGTGCACGATCCGGGCCCCACCGGAGAAGAACCCCTCGTAGACCGACAGCACCCGCAGCTCGCGTCCCGTACGCACATGACCACCCGCCTTGCACATCAATCGAGCCATCCCCGTGAAGTGCGGGTTAGCCGATATGAGGCGGTACGGACATTACGTCCGGATGAACTGCGTGCTTCGGATCCGGGTCGGCGCGACTACTCGTCGCAGAACTCCGCCTCGACCACCGCGTCGGTGTCCCCCGACCAGTCGCCGTTGAAGTTGAAGGCGAGGGAGTGCCTGCCGTCGGCCGTGGTCACGGCCACGGAGCTGGAGCCGTGGATGCCGCCGTCGTGGCCCCAGACGTGGACCCCGCAGCTGAGTTCGCGGTCGATGAGCCCGAGGCCGTAGCCGGCGTTCGGGATGCCCTCGACGGTCACCGTGGTCTTCATCTCCTTCAGCTGCCGCGGCGGCAGCAGCCGGCCCTTCAGCAGTGCCGCGTAGAAGCGGTCCAGGTCCGCCGAGTCGGAGATCATCTCGCCCGCGGAGGAGGCGAGTGACGGGTTCAGCTCGGTGACGTCGTACGTCGGTCCGGTCGCCGTCTGCGCCAGCTTGGAGTAGGCCCGGCTGCTGGGCTTCGGGACGGTGACGCGGGTGCCGGGGACCGAGGTGGCCCTCAGGTGCAGCGGCTCGATGATCCGGTGCCGGATCTCCTCGCCGTACGAGCGCCCGGTGACCTTCTGGATCACCATGCCCGCCACGACGTAGTTGGTGTTGGAGTAGTTCCAGGAGGTCCCGGGCGCGAAGTCCGGCTTGTGGCCCATGGCGACCGCGACGAGCTGACGCGGGGTCTGGGTGTCGTAACGGTGCCGGAAGAAGCCGTCCTTGAGGAAGTAGGTGCGCCCGAACGTCTCGTCTGCGGTGTAGTTGAAGATCCCGCTGGTGTGGTTGAGGAGCTGGCGGACGGTGATCCGGCTGCCGTCGTGGCCGTTGCCGTGGACGACTCCGGGCAGCCACTTCTCCACCGTGTCGTCGAGCGACAGCCGTCCCTCCGCCTCCAGTTGGAGCAGCACGGTGGAGACGAAGGTCTTGGTGATGGAGCCGACGCGGTAGCGGTCGTCCGCCGAACGCGGCGCGTGCGTCCTGAGGTTGCCGACCCCGGCGGTCGTCGACCAGGTGCTCCGGCCGTCCTTGGCGGTGAGCGTCACCCCCGGCACGCCGTCCTGCACCGCGGCACGGACGGCCTGCCGGGTGCCCTCGTGGCGGTCGGCCCCGGCCGCCGCCATCGCCGGGGCGGCGAAGCCGGCCGTGAGCGCCACGGCCGTCGCCGCCACCACCACAGTCGTACGTACGGTCATGTCTTCCCCCTGGTCCGGCACGCTCGGCGAGCGTGATCGGCGGGAGAGACTCCGGCCGGGAGGGGAAGGTTGAGACCGGTCCTTCCGGTTGAGCCGGTTTCAGCCCTTCTTCAGTACCAGCTCCGTGTTCCGGTCCCCCGCGGCGCCGCCGAGCTTGTTGCTGGAGCCGGGGGCGTTGTAGGCGAGTTCGCGGTAGAGGGCGGCGAGGCCGGTCTGGGACAGGTCGGTGAAGTCGGTGCGGTGGGGGGCCGCGGACTCGACCAGGGTGGTGAAGATCGAGACCGTGCCGTCCTTGTTGTCGGCCAGTTCGATGACCCGGGCGAGGTGCGGGAAGTCGATGTGGGAGGCGGTGGAGATCTCCCAGAAGGAGCGGCCGTCGGGGGCCGAGTGGGCCTTGATCACATTGCGGTGGATGTGACCGTTGACCCAGGCCAGGACGTTGCTGTGGCTGGCGAGGAGGGCGACGACCTCATTGCCGTTGTGCCGGCGCTCGCCGGGGTGGGCCGGGTCGGGGCGGGTGTTGTCCATCGAGTCGCTGGTGTGGTGGCTGAAGACGACGACGTAGGAGTCCTTGTTCTCCCGCAGCGTCCGGTCCAGCCAGCGCAGCTGCTTGGTGCCGATGGACCCCTGGTAGTGGCCGGCCGGGTCGGTGGTGTCGAGGCTGATGCCCACGACGTCGTCGGCGACGCGGAAGCTGTAGTACTGGGTGCCCGCGTCGAGGTTGGCGGTGGAGTAGCCGTGGCCGACCGGGCCGACGCCGCGGTGGGCGGGGTCGAGGTGGGCCTTGAGGTAGTCGCGGGCGGTGTAGGGGGCGCGCCGCTCGTCGGGGGTGACCGAGCGCATGCTGCGGGCGTGCGCCTTGAGCAGGTCGCGGAAGGCGTGGCCCTGCGGGTCGCTGGCCTTCCTGATCATGTCCTGGAGCTTCTTGGACTCGGACGCGGGCAGCGACATCAGCTTCTTGCCGCCGACGGCGTACTCGGCGAGCCAGGAGTCGCCGTGGCCGTAGCAGCCGAGCGGCAGGCTGTCGTGGTTGCCGACCGTGGAGTACCAGGGGATGGTGAGGCCGGGGCTGTTCACCTCCCGGACGGCGGCGGCCAGATAGCCCCGCAGGTGCGGGAAGCCGAGCTGCTTGTCCTGGTCGCGGGTGGTGGCGTCGGGCTGCCAGTACTGCTTGAGGCCGCTGTTCTGGACGCCCTCGTAGTGGCGCGGGTCCCCGGAGTTGGGGGTGATCCGGCCACCGCTCATGACGGTGAGGAACCAGTCGAGCTCGGTGCGCGAGTTGTTGTCCGTGTTGTCGCCGGTCGTCATGGCGAACTGGAGGGGGGCACCGGTGGCCGGGCCGCCGCGCAGCGCGTTGATCCGCTCGACGAGCGAGATCGCGCCCGGCACGGTCAGCGCCTCCTGGGGCCGCCAGGCGTGCACGTCGGTCGAGCGCAGGTACTCCAGGCGCATCGGGTGCTGGCTGTCCATCAGGTGCAGGTCGGTGAGCTGCACGAACGCCGCGAGCGGGGTGCGCCGGCCGGCCCGTCCGGCCTTCGGGGCGGCGAGGTCGGAGCGCACTTTGCGGCTCCAGCCGGGACCGTTGCCGAGGCGCCGGTAGCCGGAGCCGGTGCGCGGGGCGGCGACGGAGGCGACGGTGGTGCCGCGGGTGTACGGGGCGAGGGGGGCCTCGGCCGGGGCGGCGGCCTGGTGGACGGTCTGGTGGACGGTCTGGGCCACCGGTGCCTCGGCGGCGCCGGTGGTCGTCGCGGCCTGGCTGTCGGTGGGCCGCAGGGCGTAGCCGACGCCCGCGGAGACGGCGGCCGCGCCGGCGGCGGCGAGGACGGTACGGCGGTGGACCGCCGGCGTGGTGCTGGCGACAGAGCGTATGCGCGACATGGCGCGATCTCCCCGAGTGCGAACTGCGTCGGCAGTGGTCGCGGGGTGGTCGCGTGCGCGAACAACCCGCTCGCATTGGATGCTTGGCACCGGGAATGACCTGCGCGTGAACGAGACGGCAACGCGCAACGCCGATCACCGTACGTGGATCTTGGCCCACCCTGCGCGTCCGGGACCGCTCGTCGAACGTCCGGGGGGCCGTCACTCCGTGTTCATCTTCCGGGGTACGACACCTATTCCTCCGGCCGTCCGGCCACCGGCCGCTCCCGCCACAGCCGCAGTCCGAAGTCGACCATGGGCACCCGGGTCAGCGCGGGTACCGCGTCCAGGTCGTGCCATGCGGCCATGTCCGTGGAGCCGCCGACCTCGAAGCGCAGGTCGCCTCCGGTGACCCGGGTCTCGTACATGAGCCCCACGTGGTGCTGGTCGACCGGGCGGCGGAAGCGGCGCCGGGACGGGAAGCGCACCGACCGCACCCCGAGCAGACCGGTGACCTCGACGTGGTAGCCCGTCTCCTCCGCCACCTCCCGCAGGACGGTGTCGTAGGGGTCCTCGCCGTGCTCCATGCCGCCGCCCGGCAGCGTCCAGCGGGGCCGGCCGTCGTTGAGCCAGCGGGCCAGCAGGATCTGTCCGTCGCGGACGCATACGGCGTAGGCCGCCACCCTCAACCTCTCTCGCATAGGGGCAAGTTAGCCGGGCGGGAGCGACGTCTGGAAAGGCGGCCCAAAGGGCTCGTGGGGTGAATTGCCGGGTTCCTCACGCATCTTCGCCGATGTCCCCAAAGGGCATCGCGGGTTTTCCCCATACACCCATATCGATTCGGTCAACTCTCCCTAAACATCCTTCCCATGCGTAAAGCTGTGCGGTCATCCGGGGTCTTCTTCCGGATCACCGTGGTCAGGACCGATCGGTCCCGGTCACACACCCGCTGGTTCCTTTACCTACAAGGGATGCCGATGACCCTCACCCCCCAGCACGCTCCGATATCGGGCGCGAGACGTGTGGCGCGTATAGCGGTGGCCGCCGGTCTGGTCGCCGCGCTCTCCGCGGCGGGGCCGATACCCATGGCCTTCTCCGCCGCCCAGGACGACGCCCCCGCCGCCTCCGACCCGGGCCTGAAGTCCGCGGACGAGAAGCTCGGTTCGGACGACGCGGACGCGCTCACCGAGGCCAAGGCCGACGGCGCCAAGAACATCACGCTGATGGTCGCCACCGCCCCCGGCAAGACCGAGCAGGTCGCCGCGGAGCTGGACGCGGTCAAGGGCGGCCTGGTGGGCCTCACGTACGACAAGCTCGGTTACGTCCGGGCCACCGTCCCCACCGCCAAGGCGGACTCGGCCATCGCCGCCGCCGCGAAGCTGTCCTCCGTGCACGGCATCGACGTCAAGCAGGACATCCCGCTGGACGACCCGACGCCGAGCGCCGACACTGCCAAGGGTGCCGCGCACAAGGCCACGAAGACCTACCCGGCGCCGAGCGCGAAGACGCCCGCCGAGAACCCGTACAACCCGTCCTTCGAGACGGGCGCCGTCGACTTCGTCGAGGACCATCCGAAGGCGGACGGCCGCGGGGTCACCATCGGCATCCTGGACTCGGGTGTGGATCTCGGCCACCCGGCCCTGCAGAAGACCACCACCGGTGAGCGGAAGATCGTCGACTGGGTGACGTCGACCGACCCGGTCTCCGACGGTGACGCCACATGGCGGCGGATGAACAATCCCGTCAGCGGCCCGACCTTCACCATCGCGGGCGCCACCTGGAAGGCCCCGGCGGGCTCCTACCAGTTCAACCTGTTCCGCGAGTCGGCCACCGCGGGCGGCGACGCCAAGGGCGACGCCAACCGCGACGGCGACACCACCGACGTCTGGGGCGTGCTGTACGACGCGGCCGCCGGAACCGTCCGGGTCGACCTGAACAACAACAACGACTTCTCCGACGACACGCCGATGAAGCCGTACAAGGACGGCTTCCAGGTCGGGTACTTCGGCACCGACGACCCGGCGACCGACGTAGCCGAGCGCCAGCCGTTCGTCGTCGAGATCCGCAAGGACGTCGTCTTCGACGCCGCGGGCAGCAAGGCCGACTACGTCAACATCGGCGTCATCGAGTCCGAGCACGGCACCCACGTCGCCGGCATCACCGCCGCCAACGGCCTGTTCGGCGGCCGGATGAACGGCGCGGCCCCGGGCGCGAAGATCGTCTCCTCCCGTGCCTGCACCTGGACCGGCGGCTGCACCAACGTGGCGCTGACCGAGGGCATGATCGACCTCGTCGTCAACCGCGGGGTCGACATCGTCAACATGTCGATCGGCGGCCTGCCCGCGCTCAACGACGGCAACAACGCGCGCGCCGAGCTCTACACGCGCCTCATCGACACCTACGGCGTCCAGCTGGTGATCTCCGCGGGCAACTCCGGCCCCGGCGCGAACACCATCGGCGACCCGGGCCTTGCCGACAAGGTCATCTCGGTCGGCGCGACCATCTCCAAGGAGACCTGGGCCGCCAACTACGGCTCCGCCGTGGAGAAGAAGTACGCGATGATGCCGTTCTCCTCGCGCGGTCCGCGTGAGGACGGCGGCTTCACGCCGACCCTCTCCGCCCCGGGTGCGGCCATCAACACCACGCAGACCTGGCTGCCGGGCTCCCCGGTCGCCGAGTCGGGCTACACGCTGCCGGCCGGCTACTCGATGCTCCAGGGCACCTCGATGGCCTCCCCGCAGGCCACGGGCGCGTCCGCGCTGCTGATCTCGGCCGCCAAGCAGAAGCACATCGCGCTGACCCCGGCCACCCTGCGCACCGCCCTGACCTCGACCGCCGACCACATCAAGGGTGTGCAGGCGTACGAGGAGGGCGCGGGCCTCATCGACATCGTGGACGCCTGGGACGCCATCAAGGACGGCGCCACCGCGAACACCTACACCGTGAAGGCCCCGGTCGACACCGCGATCGACCAGCTCCTGAAGACCCCGGGCTACGGCACCGGTCTCTACGACCGCGAGGGCGGTCTGAAGGCCGGTCAGAAGAAGACGTACGACGTCACGATCACCCGTACGTCCGGCTCGGCCAAGGCGCTCCGCCACGAGCTGCACTTCCACAACAACGCGGGTGACACCTTCCGGATCCTCGGCAAGGACGACATCAGCCTCCCGCTGAACCAGCCGGTGACCGTCAAGGTCCAGGCCCAGCCGAAGTCCGCGGGCCTCAAGAGCGCGATCCTGGTCGTCGACGACCCGAAGACCGAGGGCCTCGACCAGCAGATCCTCACCACGGTCGTCGTCTCGGCGCCGGTGAAGTACACCTACACCGCGTCGAACACCGTGCAGCGCAACAGCACCCAGTCGTACTTCGTGACCGTGCCCGCGGGCGCCAAGTCGCTGGAGGTCGCGATCGGCGGGCTCAAGGACAAGAGCCAGACCCGCTTCATCGCCATCCACCCCTACGGCGTCCCGGTCGACAACACCGGCACCCCGTACTGCTACAACAACTACCTCGACGGCAACGGCTGCAAGGCCGACGCCCGTTCCTACGCCGACCCGCAGGCCGGTGTCTGGGAGATCGAGGTCGAGTCGCGCCGCACCTCGCCGCTGCTCGACAACCCCTACAAGCTGGACGTCGCCGTCTACGGCGCGGTCTTCGACCCGGAGACCGTGACCGTCCCCGAGGCCAAGGTCGGCACCCCGGCCACCGCCTCCTGGAAGGTGACCAACACGCTCGCCGCGATCGACGGCAAGCTGGCCGGCGGTCCGCTCGGCTCGTCCAAGACGGCCCGCCCGACCATCGCCGAGGGCGCCACCCAGACCACCACGGTCGAGGTGCCCGCGGGTGCCAAGTCGCTCGACGTCGCCATCGGCAACGTCTCCGACGTCTCCGCCGACCTGGACCTGACCGTCTACAACGCCGCGGGCACCGTGGTCGGCCAGTCCGCCGACGGCGACTCGGAGGAGGCCGTCTCGGTCGCCTCGCCGGCCGCCGGTACGTACACCATCGAGGTCGCGGGCTACTCCGTCCCGGCCGGTTCCACGGCGTACGACTACCAGGACGTGTTCTTCTCCAGCACCCTGGGCACCGTCAGCGTCTCCGACGCGCCGGTCAAGCTGGCCACGGGCGCCTCCACGACCGTCTCCGGCAGCGTCACCGCCCTGGCGGCCGCCCCGGAGGGCCGTGAGTTCTTCGGCCAGGTCAGCCTCGTCAACGCGCGCGGCACGGTCGCGGGCGTCGGCAACGTGAAGATCGAGAAGGTCACGCCGTAACACTTCTCCGTACGGCGACAAGGGGCGGGCGTCCGGTGGGCGCCCGCCCTTTCTCGCGCCCCTAGCAGGCCCGCCCGCGCGACTGCGGGAGCGAGGCGGTGATCCAGGCCCGCTCCCGGGCGACCTCCCGCTCCCCGACGGCCCAGTGGTCGGGGCTCGGCGAGCCCTCGGTCACGCCGAACAGGACACGGGTGCCCTTCGTGAGGGGTGCGGGGAGGTCGTACTCGCTGATCACGTAGGTGAGGTGGCCGAGGTCCCGGGTCTGCTTGAAGTAGCGGCTCACGTGGACGGTGACCTGGAGTTCGCCGGTGGCCGGGAGTTCCTTGACCACCGTGACCTCGCCCTCGGCGACCGTGGTGGCGCAGGCCAGGTAGGCCGGGCTGCCGAAGCGGGCGCCGGCTTCCGCCTTGGAGGAGCCCGAGTCGGCGCTGGAGCTCGCGTCCTGGTTCATCCCGCCGCTGTGCCCGAGGAGCCAGCCGAGCCCCGTGACGACACTTGCGGCGGCGGCCACGGCGAGGGTGCCGAAGGCCAGGGTGCGGACGCGGCGGCGGGCCGGGGAGGAGGGCCGCGGTCGCGCGGGAACGGGTTCCGAGACGGGCGGCGCCTCGGTGAGCCTCTCGCCGAGAATCCCCAGCTGCTCCCTCAGCAGCCCGATGTCGGCCTCGGCCGCCCGGTACTCGGCCAGGAAGACGGAGTCCGCGCGAGCCTCCTCGCTCAGCTCCTCGCCGGTGATCGCGGCCATGAGCGCGTCGCTGTCGTACATCTCGTTCCCGGCGCTCATGTCACACCACCTCGTCCTCGTGCAGGCGGGCGCGCAGGGCCCGGACCGCCGTGTGCAGGCGGCTCTTGACCGTGCCCTCCGGGACGCCCAGTTCCTGGGCGATCGAACGCACCGGCAGGTCGGCGAAGAACCGCAGCACCAGGACCTGGCGCTGCTGGTCGGGCAGCTCGTCCAGACCCTGGGCGACGGCGACGGAGAGCACGCTGGTGTCCTCCCCGGAGGGGTGCTCGTGCTGGCGCAGCGAGGCGAGGCGCTCCCCGAGCCGCTCCTGGCGCTTCTTCGCCCGGTGCCAGTCCATGGCGAGGTTGGAGGCGACGACGGCGGCCCACGCGGACACGTCCCGTGGCGCCTCGTACCCCTTCGCCGCCCGCTCCAGCAACCGCAGGCGGACCTGCTGCACCCCGTCCGGCAGGTCCGCCTGCGGCACCCCGCCGAGCGCGAGCACGGCCCGCACCCGGCGTTCCTGCGCCGCGTCCAGGGGGTCGTCCCCCTCGACCCGGCGGCCGATTCTGCGCAGCACCGACACGCCTCCCCTCGCCGCGTTTCTCCTACGACGCCGACGGGGGCGGAAACGTTCGGCGGATCCCCGGGAAATCGTCCAGAGGCGTACATCACACCGTCCGGTGTTCCATTCCTCGGGCATGGAGCGCAAAGAATTGGACAGGGAGCCCCGGGTCGGCCGCATGATGGAAAAGCCGCAGACACAACCAGGACACGCAGAGGGAGTCACCGTGAGGGTCGGAATCGTCGGAGCCACCGGTCAGGTCGGCACGGTCATGCGCGGGATCCTCAGGGAGCGGAACTTCCCGGTCACGGAGCTGCGCCTGTTCGCCTCCGCGCGCTCGGCGGGTTCGGTCCTGGACGGTGTGACGGTGGAGGACGCGGCGACGGCCGACTACACCGGCCTGGACATCGTGCTGTTCTCCGCGGGCGGCTCGACCTCCAAGGCGCTGGCCGAGAAGGTCGCCTCGCAGGGCGCGGTCGTGATCGACAACTCCTCCGCCTGGCGCAAGGACCCCGAGGTCCCCCTGGTCGTCTCCGAGGTGAACCCGCACGCCATCGCGGACCGCCCCAAGGGGATCATCGCCAACCCGAACTGCACCACCATGGCCGCGATGCCGGTCCTGAAGGTGCTGGACGCGGAGGCGGGCCTCCTCACGCTGATCGCCACCACCTACCAGGCGGTGTCCGGCTCGGGCCTCGCGGGCGTGGCGGAGCTGCACGGCCAGGTGCAGAAGGTCGCCGCCGACGCGGACAAGCTCACCCACGACGGCTCGGCGGTCGACTTCCCCGAGCCGCAGGTCTACAAGCGCCCCATCGCCTTCAACGTGCTCCCCTTCGCGGGCAACCTCGTCGACGACGGTCTGAACGAGACCGACGAGGAGCAGAAGCTCCGCAACGAGTCCCGCAAGATCCTGGAACTCCCCGAGCTGAAGGTCTCCGGCACCTGCGTGCGCGTCCCGGTCTTCTCCGGGCACTCCCTCCAGGTCAACGCCCGCTTCGCCCGCCCGATCTCCCCGGAGCGCGCGACGGAGCTCCTGGCGGGCGCCCCCGGCGTGACGCTCTCCGACATCCCGACCCCGCTCCAGGCCGCGGGCCAGGACGCCTCCTTCGTCGGCCGCATCCGCCGCGACGAGACGGTCGACAACGGCCTCGCCCTGTTCATCTCCAACGACAACCTCCGCAAGGGCGCCGCGCTGAACGCGGTCCAGATCGCGGAGCTGGTGGCGGCAGAGCTCAAGGGCTAGGCCGGGGGCCTGCGCATCTCGCAAGGGCAAGACGGCGGACGGTCGGGTACGCGCCCACGAAGAGGCACCCGGCACGTCCGCCCAGCCCCCACAGGCGCCGGCCTGGACATCGCGGAGCCGGTGGCCGTCGGCCTCAAGAGCCAAGGCCCGGGCCTGCGCACCTCGCACGCGAAACACGCAGGGACTGTCGGGTAGACGCCCGCCGAGAGGCACCCGGCACGCCCGCCCAGCCCCCGCGCACGTGCCGGCCTGGACATCGCCGGAGCCCGTGGCCGTCGGCCTCAAGAGCCAAGGCCGGGCCTGCGTACCTCGTAGAGGAAACAGCCGTACTCGACGGCCCGGACGTGGACCAGTGCCACGGACGGGTCGTCGAACGCGTTTCGGAAGGCGTCCTCGTCCGCGGCGGCGACCAGTTCTCCGCCGAGGATGTGCCCGGCGGCCGAGTAGCGGCGGACCGTCCGGTGAGCCCCCGCGAAGGGGTACCCGGCGCCTCCGCCCGGCCCCGCGCACGCGTCGGCGTGGACGAAGACGGGGCCCTGCTCGTCGTACGCCCCCGGGGCCGCGCCGGTCTCGGCAGCCCAGCGGCGCAGAGGGGCGTAGGAGACGAGCGCGATCCGCTCACCCGGCTCGCTGCGGCGCAGACAGCAGCGGAGCGGGGCGCCGCCCTCCTCGTCGGTGAACGGGGACGGGGGGCGGCCGGCGTCGTCGGCGGTACGGAGTTCCTTGAGGACCGCAGGTGCTACGGGGAGGGCGGTGTAAGTCGTCATGGGACCAGGCTGGGCCGGCCGCGCACGGATGACCGGCGGAAATCGGACGCCACGTACCCGGATCCGCAGGGTAATCCCCCGATCCGTCGGAGGCAGTTCGTGGAAGGATGACCGAACCGCCGAACCTACTCATAACGAGGAAACAAGGAGATGACCGCGTGCCTGGCACAAACCTGACTCGCGAAGAGGCCCAGCAGCGGGCGAAGCTGCTGAGCGTCGAGTCCTACGAGATCGATCTCGACCTCTCCGGCGCGCAGGAGGGCGGTACCTACCGGTCCGTGACCACGGTGCGCTTCGACGTGGCCGAGAACGGGGCCGAGTCCTTCATCGACCTGGTGGCCCCCACCGTCCACGAGGTCACGCTGAACGGGGACTCGCTCGACCCGGCCGAGGTCTTCCAGGACTCCCGGATCGCGCTGCCCGGCCTGCTGGAGGGCCGCAACATCCTGCGGGTCGTCGCCGACGCCGCCTACACCAACACCGGTGAGGGCCTGCACCGCTTCGTCGACCCGGTCGACCAGCAGGCGTACCTGTACACACAGTTCGAGGTGCCGGACGCCCGCCGCGTCTTCGCCTCCTTCGAGCAGCCGGACCTGAAGGCCACCTTCCAGTTCACCGTGAAGGCGCCGACGGGCTGGACCGTCATCTCCAACTCCCCGACCCCGGAGCCGAAGGACGACGTCTGGGTCTTCGAGCCGACCCCGCGGATCTCGTCGTACATCACGGCCCTGATCGTCGGCCCGTACCACTCCGTGCACAGCGTGTACGAGAAGGACGGCCAGTCCGTGCCGCTCGGCATCTACTGCCGGCCCTCGCTCGCCGAACACCTCGACTCGGACGCCATCTTCGAGGTGACCCGGCAGGGCTTCGAGTGGTTCCAGGAGAAGTTCGACTACGCGTACCCGTTCAAGAAGTACGACCAGCTGTTCGTGCCGGAGTTCAACGCGGGCGCGATGGAGAACGCGGGCGCGGTGACCATCCGCGACCAGTACGTCTTCCGGTCCAAGGTGACCGACGCCGCGTACGAGGTGCGCGCCGAGACCATCCTGCACGAGCTGGCCCACATGTGGTTCGGCGACCTGGTCACCATGGAGTGGTGGAACGACCTGTGGCTGAACGAGTCGTTCGCCACCTACACCTCCATCGCCTGCCAGGCGTACGCCCCGGACAGCCGCTGGCCGCACTCCTGGACCACGTTCGCCAACTCGATGAAGACGTGGGCGTACCGCCAGGACCAACTGCCGTCCACGCACCCGATCATGGCGGAGATCCGCGACCTGGACGACGTCCTGGTCAACTTCGACGGCATCACGTACGCCAAGGGCGCCTCCGTGCTCAAGCAGCTCGTCGCCTACGTCGGCATGGACGAGTTCTTCGGCGGTGTGCAGGCGTACTTCAAGCGCCATGCGTACGGCAACACGCGTCTGTCCGACCTGCTGGGCGCGCTGGAGGAGACCTCCGGGCGTGACCTCGGCACCTGGTCGCAGAAGTGGCTGCAGACGGCCGGCATCAACATCCTGCGCCCCGAGATCGAGACGGACGCGGACGGTGTCATCACCTCCTTCGCCATCCGCCAGGAGGCCCCGGCCCTGCCCGCCGGCGCCAAGGGCGAGCCGACCCTGCGTCCGCACCGCATCGCGGTCGGCCTGTACGAACTCGACGACGCCAGCGGCAAGCTGGTCCGCGACGAGCGCGTCGAGCTGGACGTCGACGGCGAACTGACGGCCGTACCGCAGCTGGTCGGCAAGCGCCGTCCGGCGGTCGTGCTCCTCAACGACGACGACCTGTCGTACGCCAAGGTCCGCCTCGACGAGCAGTCGCTGGCCTTCGTCACCGAGCACCTGGGCGACTTCGAGTCCTCGCTGCCGCGCGCCCTGTGCTGGGCGTCGGCGTGGGACATGACGAGGGACGCGGAACTCGCGACCCGCGACTACCTCTCCCTGGTCCTGTCCGGTATCGGCAAGGAGTCCGACATCGGTGTCGTGCAGTCGCTGCACCGGCAGGTGAAGCTGGCGATCGAGCTGTACGCCGCCCCCACCGCCCGCGAGACCCTGCTGACCCGCTGGACCGACGCCACGCTGGCCCACCTGCGGTCCGCGGCGGCGGGCAGCGACCACCAGCTGGCGTGGGCGCGGGCGTTCGCGGCGACGGCCCGTACGCCGGAGCAGCTGGACCTTCTGGAGGGGCTGCTCGACGGGTCGCAGGTCGTCGAGGGCCTGGCCGTCGACACCGAGCTGCGCTGGGCGTTCGTGCAGCGGCTGGCCTCCGTCGGCCGCTACGACGAGTCGGAGATCGCCGCCGAGTACGAGCGGGACAAGACGGCGGCGGGTGAGCGCCACGCGGCGACCGCCCGTGCCTCGCGGCCCACCGCGGAGGCGAAGGCGGAGGCCTGGGCGCAGGTCGTCGAGTCGGACAAGCTGCCCAACGCCGTGCAGGAGGCCGTGATCGGCGGGTTCGTGCAGACCGACCAGCGGGAGCTGCTCGCGCCGTACACGGACAAGTACTTCGAGGTGGTCAAGGACATCTGGGAGTCCCGTTCGCACGAGATCGCCCAGCAGATCGCGGTCGGCCTCTACCCGTCGCTCCAGGTCTCCCAGGAGACCCTGGACAAGACGGACGCCTGGCTGGCCGCGGCCGAGCCGAACGCGGCCCTGCGCCGGCTCGTCTCCGAGTCCCGCGCCGGTGTGGAGCGGGCCCTGAAGGCCCAGGCGGCGGACGCGGCGGCCGGGGAGTAAGGCGGACGCAGTCGCACGGACCCGGTGGGGGGCGGATGGCTTCGGTCATCCGCCTCCCCCGCACACCAGCCGGGCCGTGTTCAGCATCGTCCGGACATGCAGCGCGGTCTGCGTGGCCACCGGGACCCAGCGCAGGTCGTACGTCTTCTCCAGGTCCTGGCACCACTCGCGCACCAGGTCGTCGAGGATCTCGGCGGTCCGGGGGTCGGCGCGGGCCAGGGCGCGGCTCGCCATCGCCGCCGCCCTGAGCGGGATACGGCGGGCGGAGATGCCCCGGGTCGCGAAGTGGCCCTGGAACCGGCCGGGTTCCTCCGCGGCCCAGCTCTCCACGATCGACGGCGCCACGCCCAGCAGCTCCCGCGCGGCGTCCCGCAGCGGCGCGAGCTCCTCCGGTACGGCCATGTCGTCGAGCCGGGTCCCGAGTACCGCCGCGAGCTCCTCGGTGCGGCCCAGCAGCACCTCGCCCAGCCGCGCGGCCTCGCGGTCCGGGTCGGTGACCGGCCGGGCGTCGCTCACCGAGGGCACGGCCCAGGCGGGGGTCTCGATCAGGGTGGTCAGGGTGCCGTGGCGGCGCGGAGAGAACCAGGTGCTCTCGGCGGCGAACCCGCTCGGGTCGCGTTCCCCCTCACCGTGGCCGTCGGGCAGCACCAGGACACCGGGCGGGTCGAGCCGCCAGCCGGGGCCGTCGACGGGGTGCCGGTCGACGGGGACCCGCAGCTGCGCCGCCGTCCCGCGGAAGGCCTCCGCTGCGCCGGGCACCTCCCGCGTCATCATCACGAAGGCCCCGCCGAACTCGATGCCGTGCAGGGTGAACTGGGCGACCGGCCGCAGCTCGTCGAGGAGCTGGACGAGCGCGGCCGACTCGGGCAGCGGCCGCCCGGGAGGCATCGGCAGGGACTCCGGTTGCCGGGCGAACGCGGGCCGGTAGAAGTATCGGTGACACTCCGTCAGCGACGGGTCGGGCTCCTCCGGCTGCCAGCCGTGCGCGAGGTGCGCCCCGTCGGGGTCGAGGCAGAACAGGAAGTGCCAGGTGCAGTCGAGGAGTTCGAGCATCCTGGGCCGGCCGGCGAACAGGGCGGCGAGCCGCAACGCCGAGGCCCCGCCCACCGGTTCGTTGGCGTGGGCTCCGGCCACCGAGAGGATGTGGCGGTCGCCGTGTCCTGCGGACAGCAGCAACAGCGGGCGCCCCGCCCGGCTCTCCCCGGCCCGGCCGAGCCGCAGCAGGCCGGGGGCGGCGCGGACCAGCGTGCGGGCCCTTCGCTCCAGTTCGTCGACTGCCGGATAGAGCGAAGTCCGCACGCCGGTCCTCCGAACGCTGGTGGTCCGATCAAGCACCCTGGGAATTACTGTCCCCAGTGGTCTCTTTCTTGTCCAGCGGGCGAATCACGGTCTTCGTCGGGCTCTCAACTCCCGTGTGCGGCCCACCCGGACCGCTCAGCGGGACACCATTCCGCCCGTGGCGTTGACGAAGGTGCCGGTGATGCCGCCCGCGTGGTCGGAGGCGAGGAACACCGCGGTGGCGGCGACCTCGGCGAGGGTGGGGTTGCGGCGGGTCATGCGCATCCCGGCGAGCTGGTCGACGATGCCCTGGACGGCGCCCTCGTCGATCGCCGGGTTGACCGCGGAGAGCTTCTCCACGGTGAACGTCTCCGGCACTCCCGCCACCCACAGCCCCACCGCCCGCACCCCGCGCGGCCCGAGTTCGATCGCCAGGTTGCGCACCAGGGTGTCGATCGCCCCGTCCGCGGGGCCGGTGCCGCCCATCATCGGACTGCCGTGCGCGGAACCGCTGTTGAGGGCGAGGATCACACCGGAGCCGCGTGCGGCCATACGGCGTCCCGCGGCACGGGCGGTGATGAAGTTGGCGCGCAGACCGTCGGTGACCGGCCGCATGAAGTCGTCGGCGGCCATGTCGACCAGCGGCGCGCCCTGCACGTCGCCGCGCGTGACCAGGTTGATGGAGATGTCGATGTCCCCGACCCGCTCGGCGTGCGCCTCCACGGCCGCCTCGTCCAGCGCGTCCAGGACGGCGACCTCGGCGTCCTTGATGTCGGCGGCCACCGCCTCCAGGGTCTGCCGGGTGCGGCCGACGAGGTGGACCCGTGCGCCCTGCTCGGCGAAGGCACGGGCGACGGCCCCGCCGATGGATCCGCCGGCGCCGTAGACGATCGCGGTCTTGTCGGTGAGCAGCATGGTGAACTCCTTGGAAGTGGTGCGTGCGGGACATCCATGCAGACGTACGACTCCGCGGATGCTCATCGGTCGGCGTTCACAGCCGCAGGGGCAGCCCGAACGCGGGGAAGAGGTGCGGTTCGAAGGAGGTGATCTCCGCGATGCGGTCGCCGTGGCCTTCGTCGCCGAAGCGCAGGACGTCCAGGACCTGGGCGCGGAAGACGCTGGTTCCGGGCCTGCGGACGTAGTTCGCCGCCGCGAGCTGGCCGTTGGCGCGGGTGGGCAGGCTGCGCCAGTGGCCGAGGAACATCGGGGAGCCGGGGTCGAGGCTGACCCGCACGAAGTCGATGAGCGCGTCCCGGCCCACGAACCAGAACGGGTTCGGCGGCATGGTGAGGGTGACGTCCTCGGTGAGCAGCGCGGCCATCGCGTCGAAGTCGAGGTGTGAGACGGCGGCCATGTACCGGTCCAGTACGGCCCGTTGGCCGTCCGTGGGCACGGTGGCCCGCCAGTCGGCTCGCTCCCGGGGCAGGTGCTCGCGCAGGGTGGGCCGGGCCCGCTGGAGTGCGCTGTTGACGGAGGCCACGCTGGTCTCCAGGGCCTCGGCGGTCTCGGCGGCGGTCAGTCCGAGGGCGTCGCGCAGGACCAGCGCGGCCCGCTGGCGCGGGGGCAGATGCTGGATCGCGGCGAGGAGGACGAGCTCCAGGGTCTCGCGGGAGACCGCGGCGGACTCCGGCTCCTCGTGCTCCTCGGTGAGGGGCATCTCGTCGTCGGGGTAGGGCTGCAACCAGGTGATACGGGCGGGCGGCTCCCCGCCGCCGTGGTTCATCCCCGGCACCGGTTCGTACCGCTGCGGGCGGCGCGCGGTCCGCCGCAGCTGGTCCAGGCAGGTGTTGGTGGCGATCCGGTACAGCCAGGTCCGCGCACTCGCCCGCCCCTGGAACCCGTCCCGCGCCCGCCAGGCCCGCAGGAAGGTCTCCTGCACCAGGTCCTCGGCCTCGTCGTACGACCCCGTCATGCGGTAGCAGTGCACCTGGATCTCGCGCCGGTACTGCTCGGTGAGGGCGGCGAAGTCGGTCTCGGTGAGTTGCGTAACGGGGGCGGGTGTGACGGAATCCCCGGGTACCACGGAATCCCCGGCGTCCTGGGTGGTGTCGCGCGCGGTCCGGGCCACCCGCCGCAACCTCGCGACCGATTCCGCCAGTTCGGAGACGGTCGAGTAGAGGGTGTCCGCGGGCCGCGCTGCCAGCCGCCCCGCCTGCCGCCCGATGTCGTCGATGAGCCCCTGCACGGTGAGGCCCTGGGGCTGTCGCCGTTCCCGGTAGGCCTTCTGCCGGCAGGCGGCGGAACAGTAGACGGACCCACGGCCGGTACGGCCTTCCCGCGCGGCAAGCGGCTTCCCGCACACCGCGCAGACATCTGCGGCCACACGCACCTCCGGGAGTTTCGTAACGCGGTGCCGGAGTGACGCTACAACGCCGTGGCGCCGGGCGGGGCCCGCCTGCCCCCGCGGCACCGCCTACGCCGGACCGAGGAGGAACGACCCCGCACGGGCGCCCTGCCGGAGACGTCCAACAGTTCGGGGCCCGGGGCCCGCTCACCGGCACGACACCGGACACACCAGCCCCGCCGCACCCCCGCGGCGATCCCGCCCCGGCAAGGGACACGACCCCCGCCGAAATGACGTACCCCCAGCCGAGACGAAGCCCACGCTCACCGGCACGACACCGGACACACCAGCCCCGCCGCACCCCCGCGGCGATCCCGCCCCGGCAGGGGACACGACTCCCGTCCGGTGCGGCCGTACCCCGGCTCCCCCGTCGCCCTACCGTCGCGGCGCCGACAGTGTCAGGTCCGGCGAGGCCTTTCGGTGATCGGTCTCGGGTGCACCGGACGAGCCCCGCGCCGGTGGCCGTGCCCCCAGCTGCCCCGCCACCGTCGCCGCGAACGCCAGTGCCATGCCGGCCAGCTGGACCGGTGTCAGGGTCTGATCGAGCGCCGCCCAGCCGACGACCGCGGCGGTCAGGGGGGACAGGGGGCCGAGGAAGGTGACCTGGGTGGCGGTGAGGCGGCCGATGCCGCGGAACCAGAGCCAGTACGCGACCGCCGTGTTCGCCAGCGCGAGGTAGAGGTAGCCGCCGACCGCCCGGCCGTCGAGCGCGGGCGGGGCGCCCTCGACGAGGAGGGCGAGGGGCGCGATGAGCAGGCCGCCCGCGGTGAGCTGCCAGGCGGTGAGCGCGAGCGGGCCCACGCCGTCGGGGCGGCCCCAGCGCTTGGTCAGCACGGTGCCGGCGGACATCGAGGCGGCGGAGGCGAACGCCGCCGCCACCCCGACGGCGTCGAGCGCCCCGGCCGCCTTGAGCACGACGAGGCTGACGCCGAACGCGGCGACGAGACCGGTGACCACACTCCGGGCGGTGGGCCGCTGCCCCAGCAGCACCGCGGACAGCCCGACGACGATCAGCGGCCCCACCGACCCGACCACCGCGGCCATCCCGCCCGGCAGCCGGTACGCCGACAGGAACAGCAGCGGGAAGAAGGCCCCGATGTTCAACGCCCCGAGCACGGCCGCCTTCCCCCACCAGACCCCCCGGGGCAGTACCCGGGCGAGAGCGAGCAGCACCAGCCCGGCGGGCAGCGCCCGCATCATGCCGGTGAACAGCGGACGGTCGGCAGGCAGGAACTCGGTGGTGACGGCATAGGTGGTGCCCCAGGACACGGGGGCGAGGGCGGTGAGGAGGATCGTGGCGATGCGATTCATGGCGGGCCCCTTCGGTCTCACAGCCAGTACTAGCTCGATGGCAAGTAGCTTACCCCTAAGCTACTTTTCCGCAAGCCACTTTCTTGCGGGCAACCCTGCGCCCACGGATACTCGGCACATGAGTGCACAGCGCAAGGACGCCGTCGACGCGATCATCGATCAGTGGGCGGCCGTGCGGCCCGACCTCGACACCAGGCCCATGGAGGTCTTCGGCCGGATCTACCGCCTCGCCCGGGCCATGGGCGACCGCGTGGAGAAGGCGTACGCCCCCTACGGCCTCGCCCGCGGCGAGTTCGACGTCCTCGCCACCCTGCGCCGCGCCGGCGAGCCGTACACCCTCTCCCCCCGCCAGCTCTCCTCGACCCTGATGCTCACCACGGGCGGCATGACGGGCCGCCTGGACAGACTGGAACGTGCCGCCCTCCTCCGCCGCTCCCCCGACCCCCATGACCGCCGGGGCCTCCAGGTGACCCTGACGGAGAAGGGGCTGGCCGTGATCGACGAGGCGGTGGTGGCGGGCCTGGCAGCCCAGACCCAGGCGCTGTCCACCCTCGACGAGCAGAAGGCCGGCCAACTGGCCGACCTGTTGCGGGAGCTGCTCGCGGGCACGCAGGGGACAGCGGATCACTGACCGCCGACGTGGGTGGCCAGCGCCGCCCGCACCACCCCTTCGCCGGCGTCCTCCGCCGCCCACCCCACGTACCCGTCGGGCCGCACCAGCACCGTCGTACGGCGTCCGCTCGCCCAGCGCTCCACGGTGAGCCGGTCCTTGCGGGCGCCCGGGTCGCCGTAGGCCCCGGGGGTGATCAGGACGAAGCGGCCGCCGCGCAGGGACTCGTAGAGGCGGCCGCCGCCCGCGAGGGCCACGTCCGGGACGCGGGTGCCGGTCAGGGGGTGGGCGCCGCGCGGGGCGGTGTACCGGTAGCCGATACCGGTGAGCTGACCGAGCATCCGGCTGCGGGCCGGGGCGACCCGGTCGAGGACCGTCGTCAGGGCTGCGCGCAGGGCGAGTTCCCAGGGGCGGTCGGCCATCGCGAGGCGGACGATGCCGCCGCTGCTGCGCAGGACCGCCCGGCCGACCGGGTGGCGTTCCGACTGGTACGAGTCCAGGAGCCCGGGCTCCGCGTGACCGCCCACCACCTGGGCCAGCTTCCAGCTCAGGTTCGCCGCGTCCTGGAGGCCGGTGTTCATGCCCTGGCCGCCCGCCGGAGTGTGCACGTGGGCGGCGTCGCCGGCGAGGAAGACACGGCCCACCCGGTAGGCGGGGGCCTGGCGTTCGTCGCTGTGGAAGCGGGACATCCAGCGGGCGTCGTGCATCCCGAAGTCACGGCCCAGCGCGAGCCGGGTGACCTCCTTGATCTCGTCGAGGTCGAGGGGCTCGCCGTCGGGGACGTCGTGGGCGCGGTTCCAGGCGATGACCCGGTGGTAGCCGTCGCCGAAGGGGGCGAGGAAGGCGAAGGCGTCGCCCACGGCGTTGACGGTGAGCAGGGTCTCGGGCGGCTCGGCGAGGCGGACGTCCGCCAGGAGCACCGAGCGGATCACCGACCGGCCGGGGAAGGGCAGGCCGATCGCGTCGCGTACCGCGCTGCGCATGCCGTCGGCGCCCACGACGTACTCGCCGCGCAGGGGCTCCGTCACCCCGTCCGGGCCCCTGACGTCGACCGTCACGCCGTTCGCGTCCTGGGACAGGCCCGTCACCTCGGTCTCGTACCGGAAGTCGACGCCCGCCTCCACCGCCCGCCGTTCCAGGGCCTGCTCGACCTCGTACTGCGGGAGGACCAGGAGGTGGTTGAAACGGGACGGCAGGCCGCCGAGATCGATGGTCAGGCTGCCGAACAGGCGCAGTGTGTCCAGGCGCTGTCCGAGCGCCTCCAGTCCGTCGGCGAGGCCGCGGGCGTCGAGCTGTTCGAGGGTGCGGGCGTGCAGGACGAAGGCGCGGGAGAGGTTGCTGATGCCGTGGGGGCGCCTTTCGAGGACGGTGACGGGGACGCCGGCCGTGGCCAGGTCGCCGGCCAGGAGCAGGCCGGTGGGGCCGGAGCCTACGACGATCACGGGGGTGCCGTTCATGGTGGACCTCCTGATGCCAACACTCGTTCGCCAACAACTGTTTGCCAACGCTTGTTGACGACGGTAGCGGCGGCTCATCGTGGCGTCAACACTTGTTGGCCAACGCGTGTTGGCCTACGATCACCGGCATGAACGACACCCCCCGCCGCCGCTCCGACGCCACCCGTACGGCGATCCTCGCCGCGGCCCGCGAGCGCTTCGCCGCCGACGGCTACGAGCGGGCCACGATCCGCGCCATCGCCAAGGACGCGCACATCGATCCGTCGATGGTGATGCGCTACTACGGCAACAAGGAGGGCCTGTTCGCGGCGGCTGTCTCGATCGATCTGGGGCTGCCGGACGCCGGCTCACTGCCCCGGCACGACATCGGCCGCGCGCTGGTTACGCGTTTCCTCGACCTGTGGGAGGAGAACGAGGTGCTCACCGCGCTGCTGCGGGTCGGCGCGACCAACCAGGCGGGGGCCGAGCGGATGCAGGAGATCTTCCGGGAGCAGGTGATGCCGGTCGCCCAGCGGGTGTGCCCGGACCCGGAACAGGTCCCCGCGCGGGCCGCGCTGGCCGCCACGCAGCTGCTGGGGCTCGCGCTGACCCGGTATGTCCTGCGGTTTCCGCCGACCGTGGCACTCACGCGCGAGGAGGTCGTGGCGTGGCTGGCGCCCACGGTGCAGCGGTATCTGACGGCGCCGAACCCCTGAGACCACAGCGGTATCTGACGGCGCCGAACCCCTGAGAGCCGCAGCGGTGCCTCACAGCGCTGAACCCCTGGGAACGCACAAGGGCGCCGGCCTCGCCCACGTACGCCCGGCAGGGGTACGTGTGGCGGGGCCGGCGCCCCGGGAAAGGTGGGGTCAGGCCTTCGAGCCGGCCTTGGCCTCGGCCTCGGCGGGCTTGGTCCTGATGTTGCGGCTGGTCACCCGGTGCGCTTCCTTGGACTTGTCCAGGACGAACACCAGGCCGGCGATGACCCCGAACAGCACCAGCGGGGCCACGACGAACAGACCCAGCGTCTCGATGACGCTCAGGCCCGTGCCGGGGTCGTCGCCGTCGTCGCGGGTCAGCGCGGAGGCGGGGGACGACATGAGCAGCATCATCAGCGTCGTACCGGCCACCAGGGCGCCGGCGCGCAGGGCGTTCTTCTTGTCCACGGAGCCAAAGTATCCAACGGCGGTTCGGGCCGCGCGCCCGGGGTGCCGTATGAGGCGCCCCGGGCGTACCGGCGCCCACCGCTACGGCGCCCGCAGCACCTCCACCAACGCGTGCAGCCGGGCCGACGCCGCCAGGTCCTCCAGCGTCACCGGCCGCCCGTCCCCGTCCGCGATCGGCAGCCGCCAGTTCGGATACTGGTCCCACGTCCCGGGCAGGTTCTGCGGCCGGCGGTCGCCCACCGCGTCCGGGAGCCAGACGCCCACCATCCGGGCCGGGGTGCGCAGCAGGAAGCGGTGGACGGCCTGGATCTGCGCCTCCTCCGACGAGGGGTCGGCGCCGCCGCCCGTGCCGTGCAGCAGGCCGAGACGGGCCAGCAGCTCCAGCCACTCCCCCGTGTCGGCCGCCGCCTCCGCGCGCTCCTCGTCCAGCGGGCGGGTCAACAGGCCGAGACCGTCCCGGAGTTCGACGTGCTCGCCGGTGAGACGGGACGCCGTGGGCGGCAGGTCGTGCGTGGTCGCGGTCGCGAGACAGTCCGCGCGCCACCGCTCGGGCGGCAGCGGGCGCCCGTCGCCCTCCCAGTCCCGCTCGAACCACAGCACGGACGTCCCGAGCACCCCCCGCTCGCGCAGCGCCTCGCGCACGCCGGGTTCGACCGTGCCGAGGTCCTCGCCGATCACCACCGCCCCGGCCCGTGAGGCCTCCAGGACGAGCACGGCGAGCATGGCCTCGGCGTCGTAGCGGACGTAGGTGCCCTCCGTCGGCGGATGGCCCTGCGGGACCCACCACAGCCGGAACAGGCCCATGACGTGGTCGATGCGCAGGGCGCCGGCGTAGCGGAAGAGGGCCCGCAGCAGCTGCCGGTAGGGCGCGTACCCGGACTCCGCGAGCCGGTCCGGGCGCCACGGCGGCAGCCCCCAGTCCTGGCCGCGGGCGTTGAAGGCGTCCGGGGGCGCCCCTACGGACATCCCGGCCGCGAAGTACGCCTGCTGGGCCCACGCGTCCGCGCCCTCGGGATGCACGCCCACCGCGAGGTCGTGGACGACCCCCACCCCCATCCCCGCCTCCCGCGCGGTCCGCTGGGCGGCGCCGAGCTGGCTCTCGGTGAGCCAGGCGAGGCGGCTGTGGAAGTCGACGCGGTCCATCAGCTCACCGCGGGCACGGGCCGTCTCGGCGGAGCGCGGGTCGCGGAGGCCGGCCGGCCAGTCCCGCCAGTTCGAGCCGTGCACCTCGGCCAGCGCGCACCAGGTCGCGTGGTCCTCCAGTGCCTGGCCGCCCTCGGCGAGATAGTCGGCGTAGGCGGCACGGCGGCCGGGCCCGAGCGGGACCTCGCGGAGGAGTTCGAGCGCCTCCCGCTTGACCTCCCACACCGCGTCCCGGTCGATCAGGGCGCCCTTCTCCAGCACGGACTCCCGCAGCCGCTCCGCCCGCTCGCACAGGGTCCGCAGCCGGTCGGGGTCCGCGACCTGGGTGTACTCGGGGATGTCCTCGATCCGCAGGTGCACCGGGTCGGGGAAGCGGCGCGAGGACGGCCGGTAGGGGGACGGGTCGGTGGGGGCGCCGGGCACGGCCGCGTGCAGCGGGTTGACCTGGACGAAGCCGGCGCCGAGGGCGCGCCCCGCCCAGGAGGTCAGTTCGGCGAGGTCGCCGAGGTCGCCCATGCCCCAGGAGCGGTGCGAGAGCAGGGAGTAGAGCTGGACGAGGAGTCCGTACGACCGCCGCGGCGGCGCGGGCAGCCGCGGCGGGGCCACGATCAGGTGGGCGTCGGCGGTGCGGCCGTCGGGGGCGGTCGCCGTCAGCCGGTGGACTCCGGGCGGGAGCTGGTCGGCGGCGGAGCGCGTCTCGCCCTGTTCGGTCGCGATGCGCAGCCGGGTGCCCTCGGGCAGGTCGGCGACGAAGGCGGGCGGGCTGCCGCTCCAGCACACCACCGTCGGCGGCAGCAGGCGCGCGCCCAGCTCGCATTCCCGGGCCGCGAGCGCGGCGGCCGGGTCGTCCGCCTCGACGCCGAGGGCGGCCAGGGCCGAGGTGACGGCGGTGGCGGAGGCGGCGACCGTGCGGTCCGGGGAGGGGCGGTAGGAGGTGGCGATGCCGTACGACTCGGCGAGGCGGGACAGCTCCGGACCGGGGGGCGCCGACATCTAGGGCTCCAGGTAAGCGTCGGACTCGCTGGTCAGGGGGGCGGCGTCGGCGAGCGGCGGCTCGCTGGTGAGGGGCTGCTCGGCGTCGGGCAGGGGTGGTTCGCTGGTGAGCGGGGTCTCGGTGCAGGCGCCCTCGGCGCTGAAGACGCAGAAGTGTTCAGCGGGCGCCTCGGGTTTGGACAGGGGCGGGAGCAGCAGGGGTGCCGGTGCGGCCACGGGGGCCTCCTTGTCGAGTACGACGACGGGGGTTACCGCAGCCCTACCCAGTGGACGCGACGACAGACGTGCCGGAGGGGAGAACGTGCTCTTCGTCATGTTCCGTGGCTTCGCCGTTCCCGTCCAGCGTTCAGCCGCCGGTTGCCCGCTGATCACTATTCACTCAGTACATGTACATGGTGCATACTCATCGCCATGAGCATCCGCCACATCCTGCTGGGGCTGCTCGCCGGAGGGCCGAGCCATGGCTACGACCTCAAGCGACGCCACGACGACCGTTTCCCCGAGGCCCGGCCACTGGCCTACGGGCAGGTCTACACGACCCTCCAGCGCCTGGTCAGGGACGGTCTCGCCGAGGTCGACGGCACCGACTCCGACGGCGGCCCGGAGCGCACCAGGTACCGCTCGACCGAGGCGGGGGCGCGTGAACTGGCCGAGTGGGCCGGGCAGATCGCCCCGCCCGCGCCCTTCGTGACCAACGAGATCTTCGCCAAGGTCGTCGTCTCGATCCTGTCCGGCGGCGACCCGGACGCCTACCTGCGGGCCCAGCGCGCCGCCCACATGGCGCGGATGCGGGAGCTCACGGCGGTCAAGACCGCCCAGGGTGCCGACCTCGCGACCGTGCTCTCGGCGGACTACGCCCTCAACCACCTCGACGCCGACCTCCGCTGGATGACCACCACGGCGGCCCGGCTCACCACTTTGACCGCGGAGGTCGACTCGGCATGAGCAACCCGGAGCCGCTGCTCGCGGCCCATGACCTCGTGAAGAGGTACGGCAGGTCCGAGGCCCTGCGCGGCGCCTCGGTCGCGCTGGACGCCGGCGAGATCCTCGCCGTCACCGGCACCAGCGGCAGCGGGAAGTCGACGCTGCTGCACTGCCTGGCCGGGATCGTCCGGCCGGACACCGGTTCGGTGTCCTACGGCGGCGACCGCCTCGATGAGCTGCCCGAGAAGCGGCTGAGCGAGCTGCGCCGTACGGAGTTCGGGGTGGTCTTCCAGTTCGGGCAGCTCATCCCCGAGCTGACGGCGCTCGACAACGTGGCGCTGCCGCTGCTGCTCGCCGGCGTCTCCCGCGCGGATGCCCACACGCGGGCCGGTGAGTGGCTGGAGCGGTTCGGAGTGCGCGGCCAGGCCGGACTGCGGCCCGGCGAGATGAGCGGCGGACAGGCCCAGCGGACCGCGCTGGCCCGCGCCCTGATCACCGGACCGAAGGCGGTCTTCGCGGACGAGCCGACCGGCGCGCTGGACTCCCTGGCGAGCGAGCAGGTCATGACGGCCCTGGTCCGCACGGCCCGCGAGTCGGGCACGGCGGTCCTGCTGATCACCCACGACGCCCAGGTGGCGGCGTACGCGGACCGCGAGGTGCGGATGGCCGACGGGGCCGTCGTCCCGGTGGGGGTGACGGCGTGAGGACGCTGCCGCGAGACCTCCGCATGGCCTGGCTGCTCACCCGCGGTTCCGACCGGCGCGAGTGGTGGCGGGTCGGACTCACGGCGGTCGGGGCGGCGCTCGCGACCGGGATCGGGCTGGCGGTCTTCGCGCTGAACTCGCTGGACGGCCAGTACTCCGTGTCCGTCGGGGCCGGCCTGCTCGACTCCGACAGCGACCGGCGCAACGTGAGTGCCGTGGCCGTGCTGCTGCTGATCCCGGTGCTCGGCTTCCTCGGGCAGTGCGCGCGGATCGGCGCGGTGCACCGGGACCGGCGGCTGGCCGCGCTGCGGCTCGCGGGGGCGGACGCGTGGCAGGTGCGGCGGATCGCGGCACTGGAGTCGGGGCCGGCCTGTCTGGCGGGCTCGGCGGCGGCCACGGCCGTGTGCGTACCGCTGCTGCTGCACCTGTGGGAGCGGCCGGGCGCCCTCGCCTGGGCCGGTGCCGTCCTGGTCCCCGTGGCCGTACCGCTGCTGGGCGCGGCGGTGAGCATGCTGTCGCTGCGGCGGGTGGTGGCCTCGCCGCTGGGCTGGGTACGGCGGGTGCGGCCGATGTGGGGTCCGGGGCGGGCCCTGCGGGTGGTGATCGGGCTGCTCGGGGTCACGGCGCTGTTCGTCGGTGTGTCGTCGTTCCTCGGCGGCCCCGTCGAGGTGGCCCTCGGCCCGCCGGCGCTGTTCGCCGTCGTGCTGGTCGTGGGGTTCGCGACGGTGTCGCTGGCCGGTACGACGGCCCGGCGGCTGGGCGGGACCCTGGCCGCCCGCGCCCAGAGCCCGGCGCTGCTGATCGCGGCGGAACGGCTGCGGGACGACCCCTGGGCGGCGGCCCGCACCCACGCCTCGGTGCTGCTGGTGACGGTCGTGGGGGCCGGCTTCGTGGGCGTACGGCAGGTGCTGCTCGCGACCCTGCGGTCCATGCGCCGCGAGGGCACGCTCGCGACGGACATGGACTACTACACGACCGGCATCGACCTGACGGGCGCCGCCATCCTCGTCGCCCTCGCGCTGGTCCTGACGGGGCTGGCCGTCGGCACCGTGGAGTCCCTGGCCACCCGGCGCCGGGGGCTGGCCGCGCAGGTCGCCGCCGGGGTGCCGTACCGGGTCCTGGCGAGGGCGCTGATCCTGGAGACCGCGCTGCCGCTGGCCCCCGCGGTGGTGGTCGCCGGCGCCGGCGGCATGGCGATCAGCGCCTGGTACACCTCACTGGCCTCACAGGACACGGCGGTGACACTGCCGTACGCCGCCCTCCTGGTCCCCGTCGCGGTGTACGCGGCCTGCCTCCTGTCCGCCGCCACCTCGCTGCCCCTGCTGCGCCGCTCGCTGCGCCCGGCCGAACTCAGGTACACCTGACGCCCTGACCGTCCGGCCCCGGAGGCACAGGGGACCCCCGAGGCCGGATCCGGGCCGCCGCGTGCGGCAACACAAAGGCCCGGATCATCGTCAGGCTGAGATGCCGTCGATCCGGGCCATGGCGTCCTCCGCACCGAACGGCTGCAAATACGGCAGCCAGCGCGGGTCCCTGTGCCCGGTGCCGATGACGCGCCGCTCGCTGCGCCCGGCCGAACTCAGGTACACCTGACCCCTTGACCGTCCGGCCCCGGAGGCACAGGGGACCTCCGGAGCCGGATCCGGGCCGCCGCGTGCGGCAACACAAAGGCCCGGATCGTCGTCAGGCTGAGATGCCGTCGATCCGGGCCATGGCGTCGTCCGCACCGAACGGCTGCAAGTACGGCAGCCAGCGCGGGTCCCTGTGCCCGGTGCCGATGATGCGCCAGGCCAGGCCGGTGGGTGGGGCGGGTTTGTGGCGCAGCCGCCAGCCGATCTCGAACAGGTGCCGGTCGGCCTTCACGTGGTTGCAGCGGCGGCAGGACGCCACCACGTTGTCCCAGGCGTGCTTGCCCCCGCGGCTGCGCGGGATGACGTGGTCGACGCTGGTTGCGACGCCACCGCAGTACATGCACCGGCCCCCGTCGCGGGCGAAGAGCGCCCTGCGGGTGAGAGGCACGGGCCCACGGTAGGGAACCCGGACGAATCGCTTGAGCCGGACCACGCTGGGTGCGGGGACTGTGACGGTCGCGCTGTGCAGGTAGGCGCCGGATTCCTCGAGGGAGACCGCCTTGTTCTCCAGGACGAGGACGAGCGCGCGGCGGAGCGGTACGACGCCGAGGGGCTCGTACGACGCGTTGAGTACCAGGACATGCGGCACGGATGCCTCCTTGGGCGTCGGCGGCGCGTGGCTCGCGCCGGGACGATCTGCAGTCAGTCTCCCCTCTCGCCCGGGAGGAACGCCACCATGTCCCGGTAACGGGCTGGGAGTGTTTTCGACCACACCTTTCTTCATCCCCAGGTGAGAGCCGTCTCTCCCCCGAACATTGCAACGATCCACACACGATGCACCGTTAGTGTGGTGAGCCTGCTTTACCGGTGACCTTTTCGTGACCTTGACCGCCATGCCGGAGGCAGACGCAGCACCTGGAGGTACCTGCCGTGTCCTTGTCCGCCGTCCTACTGGCCGCGAGTCCGTCGCCGTCGCCGTCCCCCTCGGACACCTTGACGCCGACCGTGCCGAGTCTCCAGGACGCCCAGGAGAGCGCGACCAACGCCGCGAGCTGGGTCGAGCAGAACTGGTCGACATGGCTGGCGATCGGCCTGCGGGTCCTGCTGATCCTGGTGGTCGCCGGCGTGCTGAGAATGGTGGTGCGGCGGGCCATCACCAAGCTGATCGACCGGATGAACCGCACCGCGCAGGCGGTGGACGGCACCTCGATCGGCGGCCTGCTCGTCAACAACGAGCGCCGGCACCAGCGCTCCCAGGCGATCGGCTCGGTGCTGCGCTCGGTGGCCAGCTTCGCCATCCTGGGCACCGCGGCCCTGATGATCCTCGGCGCCTTCGAGATCAACCTGGCCCCGCTGCTGGCGTCGGCCGGTGTCGCGGGTGTGGCGATCGGCTTCGGCGCCCGCAACCTGGTCACGGACTTCCTCTCCGGTGTCTTCATGATCCTGGAGGACCAGTACGGCGTCGGCGACACCATCGACGCGGGCGTGGCCTCCGGCGAGGTCATCGAGGTCGGCCTGCGGGTGACCAAGCTGCGCGGCGACAACGGCGAGATCTGGTACGTCCGCAACGGCGAGGTCAAGCGCATCGGCAACCTCTCCCAGGGCTGGGCGACGGCCGGCGTGGACGTGACCGTGCGGGCCTCTGAGGACCTCGACAAGGTCAAGCGGGTGCTGGCCGAGGTCGCCGAGAAGATGAGCAAGGAGGAGCCCTGGAACGAGCTCCTGTGGAGCCCGATCGAGGTCCTCGGTCTGGACAGCGTCCTGCTGGACTCCATGGTGGTGCGGGTCTCCGCCAAGACGATGCCCGGCAAGTCCCTCACGGTCGAGCGTGAGCTGCGCTGGCGCATCAAGCGCGCCTTCGACGCGGCGGACATCCGCATCGTGGGCGGCGCGACGGTCGCCCCCGAGGAGGAGGCCGCCGACCCGACCGCGGCGGTCGCGGCCCCGTCGGTCTATTCCAACTCGGAGTCCCCCCAGTCGGCGGCGGCCTCCCCGCTGGTGTCGGCACCGGTTCAGCGTCCGGCGCCGAAGTAGCCCGGACTCTCACCGTCTTTCGGCATCGCCGCGTCCGGTGTCCTGGCCCTGTCCGCCGCGGTGGCGCCCGCCGCCTCGGCGGCCACCACCCCCGACCTGGTCTTCTCCAACGTCACCGTGGACAACGGGAAGGCGATCGTCGCCGGGACCACCGGCACCCTGAGGGTGCCGGTCACGTACACACCGACCCGGCCGTCCGGCCTGACGATCGACTACAAGAAGACGTTCGCGGGCGTCATCCTCTACCGCGGCACACTCAAGTCGGTCCAGAACACGATCGAGCCGGACCCCACCGCACCCAAGTGCGTCACCACCACGACCACGGACACCACCGTGACCCAGTCCTGCACGGAGACGCTCTTCGCCGACCCCTCGGACTCCCTGTTCGAGGCCGCGGACGCCACGACCTGGAAGGCGGCCGGCTCCTACAGCGAGATCGACACGGACCTCGACGACTCCGACGGTCACGTCAGCCTCGACTACCACTCCGACCAGTGGGGCCCGTTCGGCAGCGGCGTCCAGATCAAGCGCGCGGCGAAGCTGACCGCCGACGCGTCACCCGAGCCGGTACGCAAGGGCCGGACCATCACGGTCACCGGGAAGCTGACGCGCGCCGACTGGGCGACCGGGACGTACTCGGGTTACGCCTCCCAGAAGGCCACCCTCCAGTTCCGGGCCAAGAACTCCACCGGCTACACCACCGTCAAGACGGTGACCTCCGGGACCGGCGGTGCGCTGAGGACAACGACGACGGCCACCAAGGACGGCTACTACCGCTACGTCTTCGCGGGCACGGCGACCACCGGCGCGGCGACGGCCGGCGGCGACTACGTCGACGTCCGGTAACCACCCCCTTTCCCTTCTCGAACCGCCCCCGCAGGTAACGACTCCGTTTCCTGCGGGGGCGGTTTGCCGTTCCCCTCTTGACGGACAGGTGGTCCAGACCTAAGTTCCGTGCATCCGATAGGAAACTTTCCTAACAGTCGCCGGACAGTAAAGTCGTCCGGCAGTCACGGAGAGGGGCACCCATGGCAGGCACACCACGCACACTCCGCGCCATGAACGACCGTGCCGCGCTCGACCTCCTGCTGGAGCACGGACCCCTCTCCCGGACGCGGATCGGCAAGCTCACCGGCCTCTCCAAGCCGACCGCGTCCCAGCTCCTCGCCCGCCTGGAGGCCTCCGGGCTCGTCCTCGCCACCGGTACCACCGAGGGCAGGCCGGGCCCCAACGCCCAGCTCTACGAGGTCGACCCGAGCGCCGCGTACGCCGCCGGGCTCGACGTCACCCCCGAGCGCGTCCTCGCCGCCGTAGCCGACATCACCGGCCGCACGGTGGGCTCCTACGAACTGCCCACCCCGGGACGCAGGCCCGCCCAGCCCGTCGTACGGCAGGTCACCGACGCCCTCGACGGTGCGGTCAAGGCGGCGGGACTCGCCCGTGGCGACGTCCACCGGCTCGTCATCGGCACCCCGGGCGCCTTCGACCCGGGCACGGGCCGCCTGCGCTACGCCTCCCACCTCCCCGGCTGGCACAGCCCGACCCTCCTCGACGAACTCGCCGCCGCGCTGCCGATGCCGGTCGAGTACGAGAACGACGTCAACCTCGTCGCCGTCGCCGAACAACGGCTCGGGGCGGCCCGCGGCCACGAGGACTTCGTGCTGCTGTGGAACGAGGGCGGCCTCGGTGCCGCCCTGGTCCTCGGCGGACGGCTGCACCGCGGCTGGACCGGGGGCGCGGGAGAGGTGGGTTTCCTGCCGGTTCCCGGAGCGCCTCTGGTACGGCAGGTGACCAAAGCCAACAGTGGCGGCTATCAGGAGCTCGCAGGCTCCCAGGCCATCCCGGACCTCGCCCGTGAGCTCGGTATGACGGACATCCCCTCGGGACCGTACGCCGAGGTCGCCGCCGCCCTCGTCGAACGGGCCGCCACCGAGGACACCGTCCTCGGCCGACTGCTCCTGGAGACCTACGCCACCCGTCTGGCCACCGGTCTCGCCTCCCTCGTCTCCGTCCTCGACCCCGAACTCGTCGTCCTCAGCGGCGCCTCGCTCACCGCCGGCGGCGACACCCTGCGCGCCCTCGTCCAGGCCGAGCTGGAGGAACTGGCAGCCTCCCGGCCCCGGCTGGTCGTCGGCGACGTCCGTGAACACCCCGTGCTGCGCGGCGCCCTGGAGAGCGCGCTCGCGGCCACCCGCGACGAGGTCTTCGACACCTCGCGCTGACCCCCGTACTCCCCCACACCCTCATCTCACCGCCCGTCCCTGGGAGACCCCGTCATGCGCACAGTCACCTCCTCCGCCATACCCTCAGTCGCCCGAAAAGCGGCTTTTGCCCTGACCGTGTCCGCGGTGCTCGTCACCACGGCCTGTACCGGCCAGTCCCCCTCCGGCGCCGACGACGACGCCTCCAAGGAGACGACCATCAACTTCTGGCACGCCTGGAGCGCGGACTCCGAGGTGGCCGGAGTCAAGGCGCTGGTCGCCGGCTTCGAGAAGGCGCATCCCAACATCCACGTCAACGTCGTCGGCAACATGACCGACGACAAGATCAACCAGGCGCTGCGCACGGGCGGCGACAAGGCTCCGGACGTGATCTCGTCGTTCACCACGAACAACGTGGGCAAGTTCTGCTCCTCGGGCGCGCTGGTCGATCTGAACCCCTTCTTCAAGAAGGCGGGCGTCGACCCGGACAAGACGTTCCCGGCCGCGATGAACCAGTACACGCAGTTCGACGGCGACCGCTGTGCCGCGCCGCTGCTGGGTGACGCGTACGGGCTCTACTACAACAAGACGGCGTTCGAGAAGGCCGGTATCAGCGCCCCGCCCAAGACGTGGTCCGAGTTCGAGGCGGACGCCAAGAAGCTGACGATCGCCCAGGGCGACTCGTACAAGCAGCTCGGCTTCATGCCGAACTACCACGGCTGGGAGACCACGACCGAGCACTACATGGGCCAGTTCTCGCCCACCTACTTCGACAAGGCGGGCAAGTCCACGGTCGCCACCGACCCGGCCGTCTCCTCCGCCTTCACCCTCCAGAAGAAGCTCGTCGACGAACTCGGCGGCTACCAGAAGCTGGAGAAGTACCGTGCGGGCCTCGGCGACGAGTGGGGTCCCAAGCACCCCTTCCAGACCGGCCAGGTCGCCATGCAGCTCGACGGTGAGTGGCGGCTCGGCATGGCCGTGGACGCCAAGCCCGCCTTCGACATCGGCGTCGCCCCGCTGCCCGTCCCCGACGACCAGGCGGACCAGTACGGCAAGGGCTACATCACCGGCACCATCGCCGGCATCGCGGCCAACAGCACCAAGCAGAACGCGGCCTGGGAGTTCCTGAAGTACATCACCACGGACACGGACGCGGTGGTCGGCTTCTCCAACGCCATCCACAACGTGCCCTCGACGCTCGCGGCCCTGAAGTCCCCGAAGCTGAAGTACGACCCGCGCTTCAAGACCTTCCTCGACATCGCCGCGAACCCGAACTCGACGACCGCACCGTCCTCGATCAACGGCGGTGTCTACCTCACCACCATCCAGGACCTCGGCTACGCCTACGAGAGCGGCAAGGTCACCGACCTGAAGAAGGGCCTCGCCGACGCGGCCAAGCAGATCGACACGGACATCGCGCAGGCGAAGTAATGGCCACGATCACTCTGGCGTCGAAGCGCCGCCGGTCGGCGCTTCGGACCCTCGCCTTCATGTCGCCCTGGTTGATCGGCTTCACGGTCTTCTTCGCCTACCCGCTGCTCTCGACGGTCTACTTCTCGTTCATGCACTACGACGGCTTCAAGCCGCCGACCTGGAGCGGGACGAAGAACTGGACCTACGTCTTCAAGGACTACCCCTTCTTCTGGCCCGCCCTGCGCAACACCCTGTGGCTGGTCGTGGTGATGGTCTCCCTCCGGGTCGTCTTCGGTCTCGGGATCGGCCTGCTCATCACGAAGATCAAGACAGGTACGGGTGTCTTCCGGACGCTCTTCTACCTGCCGTACCTGGCCCCGCCGGTGGCCGCCACGATGGCCTTCGCCTTCCTGCTCAACCCCGGTACCGGACCGGTCAACTCGATCCTGGAGAAGGTCGGCATCCCGGCCCCCGGCTGGTTCAACGACCCCACCTGGTCGAAGCCGGCGCTCACCCTGCTCGCCCTGTGGGGCATCGGCGACCTGATGGTCATCTTCATGGCCGCGCTGCTCGACGTGCCGACGGAGCAGTACGAGGCGGCGGAGCTGGACGGGGCGTCGGCGTGGCAGCGGTTCCGGTATGTCACCCTTCCCAACATCTCGCCGATCGTGATGTTCGCGGTCGTCACCGGCGTGATCCAGACCATGCAGTACTACACACAGCCGCTGATCGCCGGGAAGGTCGCCTCGGGAGTGATCCAGGGCGCGGGCACGCAGTTCGAGCCCGGCTACCCGGACAAGTCCACGCTGACCCTCCCCCAGCTCGTCTACAACCTCGGCTTCCAGCGCTTCGACTACGGCTCCGCGTGTGTCGTCGCCCTCGTCCTCTTCGCCCTTTCGATGGTGTTCACCGCGTTCCTGATGCGGCGCCGGGGCGGTCTCATCCAGGCAGGTGACTGACCATGACCCAAGTACTGGAACGGCCGGTGGAGTTGAAGACCCCGGCCTCGCCCGCCGAACGCACCGCCCGGCGCAGGGCCCTGCTGGAGTGGGTGGCGATCCACTCCCTCGGCATCGCCGCCGCGCTCTTCTTCACGCTGCCCTTCGTGTTCGTCTTCCTGACCTCGCTGATGAGCGACACCCAGGCCCTCAGCCGCGATCTGATCCCGCACACCTGGGAGTGGGGCAACTACGGGCGGGTCTTCGACACCCCGGGCTTTCTGACCTGGTGGCGCAACACGCTGGTCTACGCGGGACTGGGAACAGTCCTTACGGTCGTCTCGTCGATCCCGGTGGCGTACGCGCTCGCCAAGTTCCGCTTCCGGGGCCGCAATCTCTCCCTGATGCTGGTGATCTCGATGATGATGCTGCCGCCCCAGGTGGTCATCATCCCGATGTACCTGTTCTGGGCGAAGCAGCTCGGCCTGTCGGGCACGCTGTGGCCGCTGATCATCCCGATGGCGTTCGGGGACGCGTTCTCGATCTTCCTGCTCAGGCAGTTCCTGATGACGATCCCGAACGAGTACGTGGACGCGGCGAAGGTCGACGGCTGCGGCGACTTCCGCACCCTGCTGAAGGTCGTCATCCCCATGGCCAGGCCCGGGATCGCCGCGGTGGCCCTCTTCCAGTTCTTCTACGCCTGGAACGACTACTTCGGCCCGCAGATCTACGCCTCGGAGAACCAGAACGCCTGGACGCTCAGTTACGGCCTGGAGTCCTTCAAGGGCATGCACCACACCGACTGGAACCTCACCATGGCCGCGACCGTGCTGGTCATGGCCCCCGTGATCCTCGTGTTCTTCTTCGCGCAGAAGGCGTTCGTCGAGGGCGTCACGCTGACCGGAGTGAAGGGTTAACCACGTATGAAACTCACCGTGGTCGGCGGAGGCTCGACCTACACCCCCGAACTCATCGACGGCTTCGCCCGCCTGCGCGACACCCTGCCTGTCGAGGAGCTCGTCCTCGTCGACCCGGCCGCGGACCGCCTGGAGCTGGTCGGCGGGCTCGCCCGGCGCATCTTCGCCAAGCAGGGCCATGACGGCCGTATCGTCACCACGTCCGATCTGGACGCGGGCGTGGACGGCGCCGACGCCGTGCTGCTGCAACTGCGCGTCGGCGGCCAGGCGGCCCGTCAGCAGGACGAGACCTGGCCGCTGGAGTGCGGCTGCGTCGGACAGGAGACGACCGGCGCGGGCGGCCTCGCCAAGGCGCTGCGCACGGTCCCGGTGGTCCTCGACATCGCCGAACGGGTCCGCCGGACCAACCCGGACGCCTGGATCATCGACTTCACCAACCCCGTCGGGATCGTCACCCGCGCGCTGCTCCAGGCCGGGCACAAGGCGGTCGGGCTGTGCAACGTGGCGATCGGCTTCCAGCGGAAGTTCGCCGGGCTGCTCGGCGTCGCCCCCGCCGACCTCCACCTCGACCACGTGGGCCTGAACCACCTCACCTGGGAGACCGGGGTACGGCTCGGCGGCCCCGAGGGCGAGGACGTGCTGCCCAAGCTGCTCACCGGGCACGGCGAGGCGATCGCCGCCGATCTGCATCTGCCGCGCCCGCTCCTCGACCGGCTCGGCGTGGTCCCGTCGTACTACCTGCGCTACTTCTACGCGCACGACGAGGTCGTGCGGGAACTCGGCACCAAGCCGTCCCGGGCCGCCGAAGTGGCGGCCATGGAACGGGAGTTGCTCCAGATGTACGGCGATCCGGCCCTGGACGAGAAGCCGGAGCTGCTCGCCAGGCGCGGCGGCGCCTACTACTCGGAGGCCGCGGTGGATCTCGCCGCCGGCCTGCTCGGCGGGGGCGGCAGCCCCTACCAGGTGGTCAACACCCTCAACCGGGGAACGCTGCCCTTCCTGCCCGGCGACGCGGTGATCGAGGTACCGGCGGCGGTGGGCCCCAAGGGGCCGACCCCGCTGTCGGTACCTGCCGTCGACCCGCTGTTCGCGGGCCTGATGGCCCACGTGACGGCGTACGAGGACCTGGCGCTGGCGGCCGCCCTGCACGGCGGCCGGGACCGGGTCTTCAAGGCGCTGCTCGCCCACCCCCTCGTCGGCCAGTACGCGTACGCCGAGGGCCTCACCGACCGACTGATCGCACACAACCGGGAGCATCTCGCGTGGGCCTGACCGCATGCGTCCTCGCCGTCGACGCGGGCAACAGCAAGACCGACGTCGCGGTCGTGGCGGCCGACGGAAACGTCCTCGCCACGGCCCGCGGCGGCGGGTTCCGGCCGCCGGTCGTCGGCGTCGAGGCGGCGGTGGACACCGTCGCCGAGGCGGTCGGGCGGGCCTTCGCCGCGGCCGGGGTGAGCTCGGTGGAGCACGTCTCGGCCTGCCTCGCCAACGCCGACTTCCCGGTGGAGGAGGAGCAGTTGGCGGCGGCCTTGCGCACGCGCGCGTGGGGCCGGGACGTGGAGGTCCGCAACGACACCTTCGCCATCCTGCGGGCCGGGGTCACCGAACCGCGCGGGGTGGCCGTGGTGTGCGGTGCGGGCATCAACTGCGTCGGCATGCGCCCCGACGGCCGTACCGCCCGCTTCCCCGCGCTCGGCCGGATCTCCGGCGACTGGGGCGGCGGCTGGGGACTCGCGGAGGAGGCACTGTGGCACGCCGCCCGCGCGGAGGACGGGCGGGGCGCCGACACCGACCTCGCGCGCGTGCTCCCACGGCACTTCGGGCTGCCCTCGATGTACGCCCTCATCGAGGCCCTGCACCTGGAGGCCATCGCCCCCGCCCGCCGCCACGAGCTGACCCCGGTGCTCTTCGCCACGGCCGCCGCCGGGGACCCCGTGGCCCGCTCGCTCGTCGACCGCCTGGCCGACGAGGTGGTGTCCATGGCGACGGTGGCCCTGACCCGTCTCGACCTGCTCGACGAGGAGACCCCGGTCCTGCTCGGCGGCAGCGTCCTGGCCGCCCGCCACCCCCAACTGGACGACGGCGTACGGGAACTCCTCGCGGCCCGCGCCCCGAAGGCCGTACCGCAGGTGGTGACGGCGAGCCCGGTCCTGGGCGCCGCGCTGCTCGGCCTGGACCGGGCGGGGGCCTCCCCCGAGGTACAGGCGCGCGTGCGGGCGCACTACGAGAGCTGAGCGAGCACCGCGTCGGCCACGTCGGAGACGGACCCGCCGTGTCCCACGTCGACGCGGGGCAGTCCCAGCCGGTCGACCGCCTCCACCATGAGTTCCTGGTAACGCACGCTCCTGGCCAGGAACTTGTCCATCAGCAGCCGCTCCCCCTCCGACGCCCCGTCGTACCGCCCGCCCGCACGGATCCGGGCGCGTACGACGTCCTCGCCCGCGGTGAGCCATACGGCGGCCGTGTGCGGGACGTCCAGCGTGGCGACCCGGTCCGGCCAGAGCGCGGAGCCCTCCAGGACCAGGCCCGGCCCGGTGGTGGCGTGCTCGCCGACCAGTTCCGCGATGCGGGGCCAGAGCCGCTCGTAGTGGGCGAGGACCGAGTCGATCAACTCGTCGACGGTGAGCGTCGCGTAGTGCTCGGCGACATGCGGCGGCACCTCCCGCTCCGGCGTGCGCCAGGGGCGCCCCGGGTGTCTCGCCAGCAGGTCGGTCGTCCGGTGCTCGAAGCCGAGACGTTCGGCCACCGCCCCGGCGACCGTGGACTTCCCGGTATTCGACGTTCCGCCGATCATCACCACTCGCACCCCGCGCACGACGGCGACCCTACGCGCCCCCCGGGGGGAACCGAACCGATTCCCGGGGCGTATTCATGGGCAAGGGGTGGTGCGGGGGGCGCGGCCGGCTCGTCGGCAGACGATCCGACGCGATCCGATCAAGATCCCGCCAAGGCCGGTGCGGATGTCGGTCCCGGCAGCGATACTTGCGGCGACGGATGACCATGGGGGAGGTCAAACAGTGACACACCCGCCGAAGAGCAGCGCGGCTCCACCGGGTTCCGGGGTGCCCACGATGCCGGCCGTGCCACCGCAGCCGGGCCCCCCCGTCCCGGCCCCGCAGGCCCCTCCGCCGCCTGTCTCCGTGCCCGGCCCGGCGCCCGCCCGTCGTACGGCCTTCGCCGAGGGTTTCGACCAGCTGCGCGCGGCCGCCACCACCGAGCCCGGCCGGCTGCGCATCATCGGCGCGGCGCTCGCCCTGCTCGTCGTCCTCTTCGGCGCGGTGACCGCCTGGCAGACCGGGGAACGGGCCGCCGCCGCGGACGACGTGCTCAACAAGAGCCAGCCGCTCAGCAGCGCCGCCGCCGACATCTACCTGTACCTGGCCGACGCCAACACCACCGCCTCCAGCAGCTTCCTCGCCGGCGGCCAGGAGTCGGCCGGCTCCCGCAAGCGGTACGAGGACGACATCGACCGGGCCGCGGCCGGTCTGGTCAGGGCCGCCTCGAACTCCGACCCCGACTCCCCGGCCGCGAAGACCGTGGCGGAGCTCAACACCCTGCTGCCGGAGTACAAGGGCCTGGTGGAGCAGGCCCGTACCTACAACCGCCAGGGCTTCCCGGTCGGCGGAGCCTATCTGCGCTACGCCAACGAGAAGATGCAGGAGCGGATGCTCCCGAAGGCGCAGAACCTCTACACCAGCGAGAACCAGCGGCTGCGCGCCGACTACGCCGACGCCACGCCCTACCCGTGGGCCGCGATCGGCCTGGGCGTCCTGGCGCTCGCCGGACTCGCCTGGGCCCAGCACCGCACCTACCGGCGCACCAACCGGGTCCTCAACCACGGCCTGGTCGCGGCCACCGCGACGGCCACGGTGGTGCTGCTGTGGCTGGTCGTCGGGCACAGCTTCGCGCGCGCGGGCCTGAACGCCTCCTACGACCACGGGGTGCGCTCGCTCAACGTGCTGCACGACGCCCGCATCGCCTCCCTGAAGGCGCGCGGCAACGAGAACCTCACGCTGGTGGCCCGCGGCGCGGAGACGGTCGTCGTGAAGGACGCCCGGGGCGAGGACGTCACCTACGACGCCTACGACTACGCCTTCGACCGGGACATGGACACCCTGGGCAAGGGCCTCGCCGAGGCGTCGAGGCTCGCCGACGACACGACCGGCAGGAAGCCGGTCATCGCGGCCGAGGGCAACATGACGGTGTGGAAGCAACGCCACAAGGCGGCCCGCGAGCAGGACGACGACGGCAACTACAAAGAGGCGCTGGCCCGGGTCATAGGCGACAAGGACGCGACGCGCGAGTGCTTCGACAGCGTCGACGCCAACCTCGACCACGCGCTGGACCACGAGGAGAAGGAATTCGCGCGGTCGGCCGGTGACGGTCTGGACGCGATGACCGGCCTGTCCGCGGGAGCCGCCGTCCTGGCGGTGCTGGGCGCCGCCGGCGCGGTCCTCGGCATCGGGCGCAGGCTGTCGGAGTACCGGTGAGAGGGGGCGTGACGATGCGGACGCGTGGACAGGTGCGGACCGGTCTCAAGGGCTGGGGCGGTGTCGGGGCGATGGCGGCCGTCTGCGCCCTGGTGCTCGCCTTCGCCCTGCTGCTGCCGTCGGCCCGGTCGCACGGCGACGGGGGCACCGGCACCGGTGGCCCGGGGGTGACCCGCGCCGAGCAGGCGGCGGCCGCCAAGGCGTGCGACGACCCCGCGAAGAAAGCGCACCCCGAATACCAGACCCTGCTCCCGTCGGGCGACGACGGCCCGACCATAGAGAAGATCAAGGCCCGCAAGGGCGCGAAGCGCAAGCTGTGGGTCGGCGTCGACCAGAACAGCTACCGCTGGGGCTACCGCAACCCCAACGGCGGGCCCGGCGCCGACCTCAAGGGCTTCGACATCGACCTGGTGCACCGGATCGCGCAGGACATCCTCGGCGACCCGAACGCCGTGCAGTTCAAGGCGATCCCGACCAACCAGCGCATCCCGGCGATACAGAAGGGCTACGTCGACATGGTCGTCCGTACCATGACGATCACCTGCAAGCGCCTGGACGACGTGGCGTTCTCCGCGCCGTACTTCAAGACGGGCCAGCAGGTCCTCGCCCCCAAGTCCTCGGACATCACGGGCTACAACGGCACCCTGGCGAAGAAGCGGATCTGCACCGCGAAGGGTTCGACCGCCCTCTCCCAGCTGGAAGAGGACAAGGAGTCCGGCAAGCTCGTCGCCTCCGCGGACATCACGCCCACCGTCCCCAACCAGCTCGACTGCCTCGTCAGGCTCCAGCTCGGTGAGGTGGACGCCGTGGTCACCGACGGCGCCCTGGGCGCCAGCCAGGCCGCCCAGGACCCCACGGTCTCCTTGAAGGGCACCGCCCCCTTCACGACCGAGTACTACGGCGTGGCGATGAAGAAGGACGCCGACGACCTGGTGAGCAGGGTCAACCAGATCCTGGTGGACTACCGCAAGGACACCACCGACGGCTGGCAGGCCTCGTACGACAGGTGGCTGTCGGCCACACTGGCCGCGGACTCGGCGAAGTCGGAGCCGCCGCCACCGAAGTACCTGCGCAAGAGCTGACGGGCCGTCAAAGACCGACAGCCCCCAACAACCCCCCAAGAACCCACAGCAACCCACAGCAACCCTTCAGCAGCGAGAGGTGATCGATGGGCGTCACGGGACCCCCCGGGCCGGTGATGGACCGGGACGAGGTGGACCGTGCGCTGGCGCGGCTCGGCGCGGAGCACGAGGCGATCGAGACCTCGCTCCTCGCCCTGCAGGACCACGCGGGCCGCAGGCTCCTCGAAGGCGCCGACCTCACCGGGATCACCAAGGAGCGCTGGGAGTCCGCCGACGCCTCGATCACCCTGCTGTGGGCGTACTTCGACGCGTACTCGGACGCGCTGCGCTCCGCCCGCGAGATCCGCTCCCGGCGCCGCTGGTCCAGCCGCGAGGACCTGGTGGAGCTGACCGAGCTGCTGCGCGGCGAGTCGGTCACGGTCGCGGGCTCGGCGACCGTGACGGCCAACGCGCCCACCCTGCACGGCAATTCGGGCAAGCTCAGCGAACGGTTCTCCCTGGTGACGCTCGTGGAGCGGATGAACGAGCTGTACGCGACGAGCCTGGACATGGTCGTCGCCGCCGACGCGGTGTGGTCGGCGCTGCCCGCGCGGATAGACCTGCTGGCCGCCGAACTCCAGCGCACCCGGCAGCTCGCGCACTCCGTCGGCGTACGCCCCGGGGAGCACCCGGCCGGCGACGACCTGGAGCGCATCACCCGCACCCTCACCTCGCTGCGCGAGCGGGTCATCTCCGACCCGCTCGCCTTCTGGCAGCGCGCACAGGGCAGTTCGGCGCCCGGCGGCGGAAGGCCGGACACCACGGCGTACGACCGTGAGGCGCGCGCCCTGGAGGACGTGCGCCGGGAGATCGACGCGGTGCTCACCGTCCGGCAGGACGCGGAGGCACGGCTGGTCAGGCTGCGGGACGTGCTCTCCCGCGCGGACCGCACGCTCGCCGAGGCGAGGATCGCGCGCGGTGAGGTCCTCGCGAAGATCGCGGCCACGGAGGTGCCGGTCGTCAGCGGACCGCCGACCGCGCTCCAGGAGCAGCTGGCGACGGCCGCCGAGTACCGCAGACACGCCCAGTGGCACCGCCTGTCCCCGCTCCTGGAGTCCCTTGAGCAGAAGGCGGAGGACGAACTGCTGCGCGCCCGCGAGTCGTTGACGGCGGTCACGGCGCCGCTCGCGGTCCGCGCGGAGCTGCGCGGCCGGCTCGACGCGTACAAGGCGAAGGTCGCCCGGCACGGCCTGGCCGAGGACCCGTTCCTCATCGAGCGGTACGACGCGGCCCGGCGGATGCTGTGGAGCGCGCCCTGCGACCTCAGGGTCGCCGAACAGGCCGTACTGCGCTACCAGCACGCGGCCGCCGAACTGCTGGGCGCCCCGCGGGTGCCGCAGAGCGGTCCCGAGGACCGCAGGGGGGAGTCGTCGTCATGAGTCAGGAACAGCAGCCCTGCCAGCGGCCCGGCTGCGACGGCAGGTACGAGGACATGGGCGGCGGGGAGCTGTACTGCGACACCTGCGGTCTCGCGCCGGTCGTCGCGGGGTCCGGCCGGGCCGGGTCGGCCTCCAGCGGCACGGCCGCCGGCGAGGGCTCGCGGGGCAGCAGCGGTTCGCGCCCCACCGGCCGCGGTTCCTCGCGTATGTCCTCACACTCCTCGAAGTCACGCCGCTCGGTGTCGGGACGGCTGTCGCGGTCGGTCTCCGGGAGGTCCACGGGCCGTTCGGTGTCGGTGCGCAGCTCCGGCTCCTCCGCCGGTTCGACCGGCCGCGGCCGGCTCGGCGCGGGGCTCGTCGAGGTGCCCGGGGTGCCGCGGCCCGACCCGCGCGAGATGGTCCTGGAGAACCCCGAGGTGCCCGAGCGCAAGCGGTTCTGCTCGCGCTCCGACTGCGGGGCGCCGGTGGGGCGTTCACGGGGAGACCACAAGGGGCGCACGGAGGGCTTCTGCACCAAGTGCGGCCACCCGTACTCGTTCGTGCCGAAGCTGAAGTCCGGCGACATCGTGCACGGCCAGTACGAGGTCGCGGGCTGCCTCGCGCACGGCGGGCTCGGCTGGGTCTATCTCGCCGTGGACCGCGCGGTGTCCGACCGCTGGGTGGTCCTCAAGGGCCTGCTGGACACCGGCGACCAGGACGCGATGGCCGCCGCGATCTCCGAGCGGCGCTTCCTGGCGGAGATCGAGCACTCCAACATCGTGCGGATCTACAACTTCGTCGAACACCTCGACCAGCGCACCGGCTCGCTCGACGGCTACATCGTCATGGAGTACGTCGGCGGCAAGTCGCTCAAGGAGATCGCCAACGGCCGCCGTACGGCCGACGGCAAGCGGGACCCGCTGCCGGTGGAACAGGCCTGCGCCTACGGCATCGAGGCCCTGGAGGCGCTCGGCCACCTGCACAGCCGCAACCTGCTGTACTGCGACTTCAAGGTCGACAACGCCATCCAGACCGAGGACCAGCTCAAGCTGATCGACATGGGCGCGGTGCGCAGGATGGACGACGAGGAGTCGGCCATCTACGGCACGGTGGGCTACCAGGCCCCCGAGGTCGCCGACGTGGGCCCCTCGGTCGCCTCCGACCTGTACACGGTCGGCCGCACCCTGGCCGTGCTGACCTTCGACTTCCAGGGCTACACCAACGTCTTCGTCGACTCGCTGCCCGACCCCGACAACATCGAGGTCTTCCGCCGGTACGAGTCCTTCTACCGGCTGCTGGTCCGGGCGACCGACCCGGACCCGGCCCGCCGGTTCGCCTCCGCGCAGGAGATGTCGGAACAGCTGACGGGCGTCCTGCGCGAGGTCGTCTCCCTTCAGACGGGCCGAGCCAGGCCCTCCCTGTCGACCCTGTTCGGACCCGAAGTCCGGGTCACGGACACGGAGTTGTTCCCGAAGCTGGACGGGGAGGTGTCGCGGCTCGGGGCCCGGGCGGTGCCGGTACGCGGCAAGGCGGCCGCCGCTTCCGCGGGCACCTCGGTGGTCGGCGCCGGCCGGGCCATCGTCAAGGACGTCAACGCCCCCGTCGCCGCCCTCGCGCTCCCCGTCCCCCACGTCGACCCCGCCGACCCCAACGCCGGTTTCCTCGCCGGGCTCATGACCACCGCGCCCGCCGAGCTGCTCGGCGCCCTCGCGGCCGCGCCGGCCGCGTCGGCGGAGACCCGCCTCCGGCAGGTGCGGGCCTGGCTGGAGAACGGCGACGCGCACACCGCGGACGAGGCCCTGCGGCGCCTCGAGGACGAACGGCCCGACGACTGGCGGGTGGTCTGGTACCGGGGCGTGGCCGCCCTGGTGACCGGCGACCACGAGGCCGCCGCGCTCGCCTTCGACGCGATCTACGACGCCTTTCCGGGCGAGCCCGCCCCCAAGCTCGCCCTCGGCCTGTGCGCGGAGGTGCTCGGCCAGCTCGACAACGCCGCCGAGTACTACCGCCTGGTCTGGTCGACCGACCCGAGCTATGTGAGCGCCGCCTTCGGCCTCGCGCGCGTGCAACTCGCGACCGGGGACCGCCGTAGCGCGGTGAAGACGCTGGAGTCGGTGCCGGAGTCCTCGATCCACTACACCGCGGCCCGCGTGGCCGCCGTCCGCGCGCGGCTGCGTGCACGCACCGCGACCGCGGGCGACGTACCCTTCCTGGACGACCTGACCGCCGCCGCCGGGCAGGTCGAGGCGCTGGACGCGTACGGACTGGACCCCGCGCGTCGCGAGCAGTTGTCGGCCGAGGTGCTGGGCGCGGCCCTGGACTGGATACTCTCCGGAGGCCAGGACTCCGTCGCCCCCGCCACCGGGGGACGGGCACTGCTCGGCAGCGGACTGGACGAACGCGGACTGCGCTTCGGCCTGGAGCGTTCGTACCGCACGCTGGCCCGGCTCGCGCGGGGCGGCGAGGAGAGGATCGACCTGGTGGAACGAGCCAACCGTTACCGCCCCCGGACGTGGGTGTAGTTGATGTCGCAGATGCCCCAGCAGACCGCCCTGTCGAGGTGTCCGAGCTGCGAGGAACCCCTCGAGTCGGGCGACCGTTTCTGCGGTGCGTGCGGATACGACCTGTCCGCCGTCCCGGCACGGCCCGACGACAGCCCGACCGTCGCCCTGAACGGCGCGCCCCCGGACGGCCCGTGGCCCCCGGCCCCGCACCCCCCGGCCGAACTCCATCTGCCGACCGACCTCCAGGCCACCGAGTCCGGTGATCACCCGCTGCCGCCCTCGGGCCCCGTCGTCGGATCACCGGTCTCCCCCGCCTCCGGGGTGCGTTTCGACCGGACGCCGGAGCCGGACGAGTACGTCCTGCAGGCACCCGACCCGCGGGTGGCCGCCGGACCGCCCACCCCGCCCGAGGGGACCGCACCGCCGTCGGTCTGCGTGGCCTGCCGCGCGGGCCGGGTCGACGACGACGGCTACTGCGAGAACTGCGGGCACGCCCAGCCGCGCGAGCGCGACCACATGGAGCAGGAGGCCGGCCCGATCGCCGCGGTCAGCGACCGCGGCCTGCGCCACCACCGCAACGAGGACGCCTTCAGCCTCGGCACCAGCGTGCTGCCCGACGGGCAGCCCGCGACCTTCGCGGTCGTCTGCGACGGCGTGTCCTCCGCGACCCGTCCCGACGACGCCTCCCTGGCCGCGTCCCGGGCCGCGGCCGGCGCGCTGGCGGCCGCGCTGCCCCAGGGCACGCATCCCCAGCAGGCCATGCACGAGGCGATCGTCGCCGCCTCCCGCGCGGTCAACTCGCTCGCCGCGGAACCCGCCACGGCCCGCGAGCACCAGCCGCACCAGAACGCCCCCGCGTGCACCATCGTCGGCTCGGTCGTCACACAGAGCCTGCTGGTCGTCGGCTGGGTAGGCGACAGCCGCGTCTACTGGGTGCCCACGGACCGCAGTTCACCGCCGGCCCGGCTCACCGAGGACGACTCCTGGGCGGCGCAGATGGTCGCCGCGGGCCTGATGAACGAGGCCGAGGCGTACGCCGACGAGCGCGCCCACGCGATCACCGGCTGGCTCGGCGCGGACGCCTACGAACTCGACCCGCACACCGCTTCCTTCAAGCCGGACCGGCCCGGTGTCGTGGTGGTGTGCACCGACGGCCTGTGGAACTACGCGGAGGGGGCCGACGAGATGGCTCGTGCCGTGCCGCCCGACGCCGCCGCGCGTCCCCTGCACAGCGCCCGGGTTCTGGTCGGCCACGCCCTGGACGGCGGGGGCCACGACAACGTAACAGTGGCCGTCGTGCCGTTCCCGACCCCGCCGCAGGGGGCAGGATCGGCCTGAGGCCGTACGCACGGGGATGCCTCAGCGGGCCGGAGGGGACCGGTCCGCGATCAGTCGTCGCCCCACGGATGTGGGGTTCGTGAGGGGGATGTGAGCAGGCATGGCCAATTTCTCGAAGCCGAACGTGCCGCAGTTCGCGATGGACGTCTACCAGAACGAGTACCTGCCCGAGGGCGGCCGCGAGGTCAACGCGATCGTCACGGTGACCGCGACCGGCGGCGGCACGATCGGCAGCGCGGTCGCGGCCCCGCACCTGTGGTCGGCGAGTCAGGGCCCGTCGGCGGCGGTCGCGCTCATGGTCGACTGCTCGGGCTCCATGGACTACCCGCCGACCAAGATGCGCAACGCCCGCGACGCCACGGCGGCGGCGATCGAAGCCCTGCGCGACGGCGTGCACTTCGCGGTGATCGGCGGCACCCATGTGGCCAAGGAGGTGTATCCGGGGGGCGGCCGTCTCGCGGTCGCCGACGCCACCACCCGCGGCCAGGCCAAGCAGGCCCTGCGCAAGCTCACCCCGGGCGGCGGTACGGCCATCGGCACCTGGCTGCGCCTCGCCGACAGCCTGCTGTCCTCGGCGGACGTCGCCATACGCCACGGCATCCTGCTCACCGACGGGCGCAACGAACACGAGGCGCCGGAGGACCTCAAGGCCTCCCTCGACGCCTGTGCCGGACGCTTCACCTGCGACGCCCGGGGCGTGGGCACCGACTGGGAAGTGAAAGAAGTCACAGGGATCGCCTCCGCCCTGCTCGGCACCGCCGACATCGTCGCCGACCCGGCAGGTCTCGCCGCCGACTTCACGCAGATGATGGAGGCGGCCATGGGCAAGGAGGTCGCCGACGTCGCCCTGAGGGTGTGGACCCCGGTGGGCACCACCATCAAGTTCGTCAAGCAGGTCGCGCCCACCGTCGAGGAGCTCACCGACCGCCGGACCGAGGCCGGTCCGCGCGCCGGGGACTACCCCACCGGCTCCTGGGGAGACGAGTCCCGTGACTACCACGTCTGCGTCGATGTCCCGGCCGCGCACATCGGCCAGGAGATGCTCGCCGCCCGCATCTCCCTGGTCGTCCCGCAGCCCGACGGCACCCCGCAGAACCTTGGCGCACAGGGTCTGGTGAAGGCCGTGTGGACCGACGACATGGTCGCCTCGACGTCGATCAACCCCCAAGTCGCCCACTACACCGGGCAGGCCGAACTGGCACAGGCCATCCAACAAGGACTCGATCTTCGCAAAGCGGGCGATATCGATGGAGCAACGGCCAAACTGGGCCGGGCCGTCCAGCTGGCGAACGACTCGGGGAACGCCGATACTGCGAAACTGCTTTCGAAGGTGGTCGACGTGGTCGACGCCACGACAGGTACTGTGCGACTGAAGGCGAAGGTCAAGGAGGCCGACGAGATGACTCTCGAAACCCGGTCGACAAAGACTGTTCGTGTAAAGAAGTGACGTCTTAGTTCCCTGATCCGAGAGGGGGAAGCGCCGACATGCCGACCTGCCCGAACGGACACCAGTCGGGTTCCGACGACTGGTGCGAGGTCTGCGGTCACCGCATGGCCGGTGCCGTACCTCCGCCCCCTCCGCCGCCGCCCGGTCCGGGTGGAGGCGGCTACGGCTTCCCGCCGCCCGGTGGTCCCGGGGGCCAGCCCGGTGGACGTCCGCACCTGTCCGCCGTACCGGAGCCCGAGCCGGAGCTCTGCCCGCAGTGCCGTACGCCCCGTGAGGGCGGTGCGCCCTTCTGCGAGGAGTGCCGGTGGAACTTCCTGACGAACACGGCGACCTCGTACACCCCGGCCGCCCCGCGCCCGCCGGGCGGCTCCGGCGGCCCGCCCTCGCACTTCCAGCAGCAGACGGGGCCCGGGCCCGGGCCGTCCTTCGGTGGCGGCGGTGACTCGTACGAGTACCAGGGCTCCCGCCCGTCCCAGGTGAACCGGCCCGCGGAACCGATCCCCTTCGGCTCGGAGCCGTCGAGCCGCTCGGGTCCGGGCGGCCCCGGCGGGCCCGGCGCGGGTCCTGGTGGCCCCGGTGGTCCTGGTGCGGGTCCCGGGGGTCCCGGGGGTCCGTCCGGCTTCCCCGGCGATCCCTCACGTCCCGGCGGCCCCGGCGGTCCCGGTCCCTCCGGTTTCCCCGGCGGACCCGGTGGTCAGGGCGGGCCCGGCCCCTCCGGATTCCCGGGCGATCCGTCGCGGCCGGGCGGTCCCGGCCCCTCCGGTCCTGGTGGCCCGCAGGGCTTCCCCGGCGACCCGTCCCGGCCCGGCGGCCCCGGTCCTTCCGGTTTCCCCGGTGGCCCAGGTGGCCAGGGTGGCCCCGGCCCCTCCGGTTTCCCGGGTGACCCCTCCCGTCCCGGCGGCCCCGGTGGTCCTGGAGGTCCCAACGGCCCCGGTGGTCCCGGCAACCCCGGCCCCGGCGGCTACGGCTACCCGCAGCCCGGCTCCACCCAGGCCCCGCCCGGTCCGCCCGGTTCCTCCGGTCGCGGCGGCCCCGGCCCCCAGGGCTTCGGCGGCAGCCCCACACAGCCCGGCCCCGGCGGACCCGGTGGCCCGCAGGGCTTCCCCGGCGACCCGTCCCGGCCCGGCCAGGGCGGCGGCCCCGGCGGTCCGCCGAACTTCGGTGCGGACCCCTCCCGCCCGGTCCCGCCGCCTCCGGGTCCGACCCCGCCCGCAGGGCCTGGTTCCACCAGCGGCGCCCCGCAGGGCTTCCAGGCGCAGGGCGCTTCGGCCCCGCCCGCCTTCCCTCAGGAGACCAACCGTCAGCAGCCGGGCAATCCGCCCTTCGGCGGCGGCGGTGCCGACGACTGGGTCATCTCCCCGCCGTCGTCCAACGCCCCCGGCGGTCCCGGCGGTCCCGGTGGACAGGGCGGTCCCGGCGGCTACGGCTACCCGCAGCCCGGCTCCACCCAGGCCCCGCCCGCGCCCCCCGGCCCGTCCTTCCCGCAGCAGCCGGCGACCTGGACCGCGACCATCGGCCCGGACCGCGACTACTTCATGGCGATGATGCAGCGCTCGGGCCCCGAGGCCGCGGGCCTGAACCTGCCCGCGTACTCCCCCGAGCAGCAGCGCACGCTCACCGGCAACCAGGTCACCATCGGCCGCCGCCGGCACTCCACCGGCGACACCCCCGACGTCGACCTGTCGGTGCCGCCGGAGGACCCGGGCGTCTCGCACCAGCACGCGGTGCTGGTGCAGCAGCCGGACGGCTCCTGGGCGGTCGTCGACCAGAACTCGACGAACGGCACCACGGTCAACGGCGCCGAGGAGCCCATCACGCCGTTCGTGCCGGTGCCGCTCCAGGACGGCGACCGGGTGCACGTCGGCGCCTGGACGACGATCACGATCCGCCGCGGCTGACGTACGGCCACGTCACCGGAGGGGCCAGGTGTACGGTCCCTCCGGTGAGTCCAGCCACGCCCACTCCCGCTCTCCCGCGACCGTGATGCCGTACCGCTCGCGAGACGGCTGCCCCTCGCGCTCCCACAGCGCGTACGCCTCCCGCGGTTCGAGGCTGCCGCGGCTCAGGACCAGCAGGAAGCGGAACAGTTCGCTCTCGCGGGCGGGGCGCGGGATCCCGTCCAGGTGCGCGGGCTCCGTGTCCGGCCGGCCGGTACCGCGCAACGGCACGAAGTAGGCGGGCGTGTGCAGGAAGCGCCCCTCGGCGTGCCCGGCGTCCCGCACGGTCAGGGCGATCAGACCGGTGGCGAGCGGGCTCAGGATGCGCGCGCCGGGGCGGCACTGGGCGAGCCAGGCGGTCGGGACCGATGCCAGGGTGCAGGTGGCGATAATCCGGTCGAAGGGGGCGCGTTCGGGCACCCCGCGGGCGCCGTCTCCGGTGACGACGACGGGGTGGTACCCGGCGGCGGCCAGATGACTGCGCGCCGCCTCGGTGATCTCCGGCTCCAGGTCGACGGTGGTGACCTGGTCGTCGCCGAGCCGGTGCGCGAGCAGGGCCGCGTTGTAGCCGGTGCCGGCGCCGATCTCCAGGACGCGGTCGCCGTCCCGTACCCGCAGTTCGGCCAGCATCATCGCCATCAGCGAGGGCTGGCTGCTGGAGGAGAGCAGTTCGCCGTCGCGCAGCCGGGTGGCCAGCGGGGCGTCGGCGTAGGCCCCGCGGATCCACTTCTCCCGGGTGCGCGGGTCCGGGCTCTCGCCCCAGCGCCGCTCGTAGCCGCCCACGACGCCGACGTAGTAGTACGGCACGAACAGATGCCGGGGCACCGCCTCGAAGGCCTCCCGCCACCCCGGGTCGGCGGTCCAGGCCCCGCTCGCGTCGATCCGCCGCACCAGCGCGGCCCGCGCCGAGGCGGCGAGTGCGGCGAGGTCCCTGTCGAGAGCGTGCGCGCCCATGTCTCCACTCTGCACCCTGAGCACGGGAGGTGGAGGTCCTGAGAGCACGGGAGGTCCTAAGCCTTGAGTCCTGGTCCACCCCGTCTGAGACCATGGTTGACGTGAAAGAGATCCGGCGCGGCACGCTTCAGACGCAGACCTTCTACGAGCAGGTCGGCGGGGAGGAGACCTTCCGCCGCCTCGTCCACCGTTTCTACCAGGGGGTGGCCGAGGACCCGGTCCTGCGGCCCATGTACCCCGAGGAGGACCTCGGGCCTGCCGAGGAGCGCCTCGCGCTGTTCCTGATGCAGTACTGGGGCGGCCCCACGACGTACAGCGACAACCGCGGCCATCCCCGGCTGCGTATGCGCCACGCCCCCTTCACCGTCGATCGCGCGGCGCACGACGCGTGGCTGCGGCACATGCGGGACGCCGTCGACGAACTCGGCCTGTCCGAGGAGCACGAGACGCAGCTGTGGAACTACCTGACGTACGCCGCCGCTTCGATGGTGAACACCGCCGGCTGATCACCGTCGGCTGATCACCACCGGCTGACTGCCCCTCATTGAGTGCCGGATTCCGGTCGCGCGGCGCCGGATTCCGGTCACGATCCGGTCAAGTCCGGGCTACAAGCGCTTACCCGCGACCATCCCCTCTGACATCCTCGCCGGAGATCACACGACACGGCGGGGGGCCGGGTGACGGGGTTCGGGGGGATGGCACGTCTGGTGTTCCTGCGGGCGCGGGCGCACCGGCTGCTGCTCGCCGCCGCGCTGCTGACGGTCCTGCTCACCACGGCGGTCCTCACGACCCTGACCGCCTACTCCGGCGCGATCGGTGACGCGGCCCTGCGCCACGCCCTCAAGGACCCTCGCAGCGCCGCCGACACCGCACTGGTCGTCAAGGCGGACGTGGCCGGGGAACACCGTACGGCCGCCGACACCGCCGTACGCACCGTGGCGCGGCAGGCCTTCGACGGGCTGCCGGTGACCGTGCGGACGCTGCTCAGGTCCGGCCCCTACGCGCTGCCGCGGTCGCTCCAGCCCGCGGCGCAGCGGTCCGGGGACCCGGATCTGACGCACTTCGCGGCGCTGGACCGCAGCCGGGTGCGGCTGGTCGAGGGGCGGCTGCCGCGCACGGCGGACGGGTTCGTCGAGGTGGCGCTCCCGCAGGCCGCCGCCCGCGCCCTGCACCTGGTCCCCGGCGCCCGCCTCACCCTCTCCGACCGGCTGCGCGGCCCGGCCGTGCGGGTCACGGTGACCGGCCTGTACCGGCCCCTCCGCGCGGACGACCCGTACTGGCTCCTCGACGAGCTGCACGGGCGGGGCATCAACAAGCTCGACTTCACGACGTACGGCCCCCTGCTCGCCGATCCCGGCGTGCTGGCCGACGGGACGGTGAGCGCCGGGGCGTCGGGCTGGCTGGCGTCGGCCGACTTCACGACGGTGACGACCGCGCGGTCGGACGCGTTGCGGAAGTCGGCCGTCGCGGCGAACGCGGCTCTGCGCAAGGAGTCCTCCCTCGGCGGCGCCACGACCGCGTCCACCTCGCTGCCCGAGGTCCTCGACCGCACCGACCGCTCCCTGCTCGTCTCCCGCTCGACCCTGCTGATCGTCGCCCTGCAACTGGTGCTCCTCGCGGGCTGCGCCCTGCTGCTGGTGGCCGGGCTGCTGAGCAGTGAGCGCACGGGCGAGAGCCGGCTGCTGCTGGCGCGCGGCGCCTCCCGTGCCCGGATCGCGGGCCTCGCCGCCCTGGAGGGGGTCCTGCTCGCGGCGCCCGCGCTGCTGTGCGCGCCGCTGCTGGCGGGCCCGCTGACGCGCACGCTGGCCGGGCGGGGACCGCTGGCCCGGATCGGACTGCACCTGGAGGTGCCCTCGGCCGGGCGGCCCGGAGTGTGGCTGGTGGCGGGGGTGGTGGCACTCGGGTGCGCGCTGGCGGTGACGCTGCCCGCGCTGACCTCCTCGTTCGCGCGCGGCCGGGCCCGGGCGCTGCCCGGTGCGGTGCGCGCGGGGGCGGACATCGGGCTGCTGGCGGTGGCCGCGGTGGCGTACTTCCAGCTCAGCCGCCAGACCTCCGGTGCCGTGTCCGACGACGCCTCCGGCACGCTGGGCGTGGATCCGCTGCTGGTGGCGGCCCCGGCGCTCGCGCTGCTGGCCGGAACCGTCCTGACGCTGCGGCTGCTGCCGCTTCTGGCCCGGCTCGCCGAACGCCGGGCGACCGGCGGGCGCGGGCTGTCCGCGGCCCTGGCGGGCTGGCAGATCGCCCGCCGCCCGATGCGCGGGGCGGGCCCGGTGCTGCTGCTGGTCCTCGCGATGGCGCTGGGCATGCTGGCGATCGGGCAGGGCGCCTCCTGGGACCGTTCGCAGTCCGACCAGGCCGACTTCCGGGCCGGCGCGCCGGTGCGGGTGCTGGTCTCCGGGGACGCGGGGCTCGGCCGCACCGAGCAGTACGCGGGCGTCGCGGGCGTACGGCGGACCGCCCCCGCCGCCCGCTCCGAACTGCCGCTGTCCGGCGGCCGGGAGGCGACGGTGCTGGCGTTGGACACCTCCCGCGCCTCGATGCTGATCCGCCCCGACCTGCACTCGGGACCGTTCCTCCGGGGGCTCGCCCCCAAGGGGTCGACCGCGGGCGTGCAGGTGCCCGCGGACACGGCCCGGCTGCGGCTGACGGCGGCTCTCAGCGGCTCGTTCTCGAGTACGACCGCGCCGGTCACCCTCACCCTGGTGGACCGCTACGACACCCCCTACCGGATCCCGGCCGGCCAACTCCCCGCCGACGGCCGCCCGCACGCGCTGGACGTCTCCGTGTCGGGTGGTCCGCTGACCCTCACCGCCCTGGACGTGGTCGTGTCCGTCCCGGGCGGCAGGGCCGAACAACAGCGCTTCATCGTCACCGAGTTGACGGCCACGGGCGCCGACGGGGCGGCACGGCGGCTGCGGTTGCCGACCGACTGGACGGCCGGCTCGCGGAGCGACGGGCTCGGTGCGACGTCGGACCCCCGGACCAAACCCACCCCACCGCGCCTGAGTTCGGGACCGGGGCGGCTGAGCGTGGACTACGGCACCGGGTTCGTCCCGGGGGACGACGACACCTGGAGCTCGGCAGTGCTGACGGTGCGGTTGGAGGCCCCGCAGCCGCCGGCGTCCGGGGTCACGGGCGTCGCCACGGACCGCTTCCTCACCTCGTCGGGCGCGGCCCTCGGGGACAGCCTCGACGTGCCGCTGGACGGCGGCACGGTGTCGGTGCGGATCGTGCGCTCGCTACGGGAGTTGCCCACCGTCTCGGACAGCGGCGGGGCCCTGCTGATCGATCTGCGGTCCGTGAACCGCGAGCTCCAGGACGAGTCCGGCACCGGTGTGGAACCGAACGAGTGGTGGCTGTCGACGGCGCCGGGCGCGTCGGACACGGTCGCGGCAGCCCTTCGGGCCCGGCCCGACATGGACCCCGCGCAGGTCGTGGTGCGGGACGAACTCGCCGAGCAGTTGCGCGACGACCCGTTCGGCGCGGGCCCCGAGGCCGCGTTCGCCGCGGCGGCCGCGGTGGCGGCGGCACTGGCCGCGGTCGGGTTCGCGGTGAGCGCGGCGGGGTCACTGCGGGAGCGCGGCGCGGAGTTCGCCGTCCTGCGTGCCCTGGGGGCCCCGCGGCGACGGCTGGCCCGCGCGGTCGCCGCGGAACAAGGCGTCCTGGTGGTGCTGGCGCTGCTGGTGGGCGCGCTGCTGGGCGCGGCGTTGACCCAGGCTGTGGTCCCGCTGATCGTGCTGACCGACGAGGCGACGAAACCGGTCCCGCAGGTCCTGGTCCGGCTCCCGCTGTCGCAGGCGGCCGCACTGCTGGCGGCGGTGGCCCTCGCCCCACTCCTGGTCACGGCGGCCCAGGCCCTGCGGCGAGCCGACCCGGCACGGGCACTGCGCGAAGGAGGCGAGTGAGGTGAGACGTCCCCTCACGCACCACGAGAAGACCACCGGAACCCCCCGGCTGACCGCACCCTGGATCCGCACCCGACTGCGGACCTCGCCCGGCGCCGCAATCTGGCCGGCCCCGCCGACGACGCTCACCCTCGCCCCGCTCCCGGTCACAGCGGCCCTGACCCTGCGGCGAGCCGACCCGGCACGGGCACCGCGCGAAGGAGGCGAGTGAGGTGAGACCTCCCCTCACGCACCACGAGAAGACCACCGGAACCCCCCGGCTGACCGCACCCTGGATCCGCACCCGACTGCGAACCTCGCCCGGCGCCGCAATCTGGCCGGCCCCGCCGACGACGCTCACCCTCGCCCCACTCCCGGTCACAGCGGCCCTGACCCTGCGGCGAGCCGACCCGGCACGGGCACTGCGCGAAGGAGGCGAGTGAGGTGAGACGTCCCCTCACGCACCACGAGAAGACCACCGGAACCCCCCGGCTGACCGCACCCTGGATCCGCACCCGACTGCGGACCTCGCCCGGGGCCGCGTTCTGGCTGGCGCTGCTGGTCGCGCTGACGGCGTGTCTCGCGGGCGCGTTCCCGCGGGCGGTGGACCGCTACGAGGACGCCGGGCTGCGCGGGGCCGCCGAACGGGCCCGCCCCGACCGGACCAGCGTCGAGGTGTACGCCCCGCAGCCGTCCATGATGCTGACGCCGAGCGCGCGCGAGGACGTCCTGCGGCCCGACACGCTGGCCCGGCAGTACGCCAAGGTCCGCGCCCAGGTCCCGCGCGCCCTCCCCCTCGACCCGGGCCAGTCGACGTACGGGGTGCGCAACACGGTGAACCTCGAGGCACCGGATCCGTGGCTGCCGAGGCCGACCGGCAAGCCCGCGCAGGTGACGCTGATCGCCCAGGCGGGACTCGGCGCCCACGCCTCGGTCACCCGGGGACGTCTGCCGCGTGCGGGAGACCACGTGACCGCCTCCGCATCCGAGCTGGAGGCCGCGGTCGCCGTCGAGACCGCCAAGTCCCTCCACATCAAGGTCGGTTCGGTGATCCACGTGTCCGTCGTCGGCGGCACCCTCCCGATCCGCGTCACGGGCATCGTCACCCCGCGCGTCCCGAAGGGCGCCTACTGGTCCACCCACCCCATTCTGCGCAGCCCGTCCCTGGTCCGCGAACCCACGCCGTCCACCGACATGCACTGGCTCGGCGCCCTGCTCATCGCGCCCGAGGCGGCCCCGGTCCTGCTGGGCACCCTCGGAATGCCCGAGCCCTACTGGCAGTTGGCGCCCTCGGCGCAGGCGCTGCGGGCCCGCGACACCCCGGCCCTGCTGTCCGCGCTCGCCTCCCTGGAGGCCGGCCCGGCCCTGCAAAAGCTGCGCCTGTCGATCGACGGCCCGGTGACCGAGCTGACGGCGAACGAGGGGCAGACCGAGGTCCTCACCGACCTGGACGGAGTCCTCCTCGACTACGACCGGTTCCGCGAGAGCGTCGCCCCGCTCGTCGCGGTCGCCGCGTTCGGCACCGGCACGGTCGCCGTCGTCGTGCTGCTGATGGCGGGCGGCCTCACCGCCGACCGCCGCCGCACCGAACTCGCCCTGCTGCGCGCCCGCGGCGCCTCGATGCGGGGCCTCGCGGCCCGTCTCCTCGCCGAGACGGCGGTCGTGGCCGTCCCGGCGGGCGCTCTGGGACTCGCCGCCGCGCTGCTCGCGGTCCCCGAGGGCCGCTTCCGGTACGCGCTCGCGGCCGCCGCGGCGGTCACCGCCGTCACCTGCGCGGCCCTCCCCCTCCGTGCCGCCGCCGCGCACCGCGTGGTCCGCGTCCACACCGGCCGCGAGGACGTCTCCTCCGTACGGCCGTCCCGGCGCCGTACGGTCGCCGAACTGACGTTGCTGGTGCTGGCGGTGGGGGCGGTGGCCTCACTGCGCCGGCGTGGCACGTCGGGCGGCTCCGACGACCTCGTGTCGCTGGCACCGGTGCTGGTGGGAGTGATCGCCGCCCTGGTCCTGGTCCGCCTGTACCCGCTTCCGCTGCGGGGTCTGGCCCGCCCGGCCGCCCGTCTGCGCGGTGCCCTGGCCCATCTGTCGCTGGCCCGCGCGGGCCGCACCTCGGCCTCCGCCGTGCTGCCCCTGCTCGCCCTGCTGACCGCCCTGACCACGGCGGCCTTCGGCGGCTCCGTCCTCGCCGGTGTGCGGGAGGCACGCGACCACGCGGCCCTCCTCTCGGTCGGCGCCGACGCCCGCGTGGAGACGGCGGCGCCGCTCCCGTCGGCTCTGCCGGACCGGCTGCGCCGCGCACCGGGGGTGAGCGACCTGTCCGCGGTGAGCGTCACCTACGACGCGAAGACGCAGAACGGCGCACGGTCGGTGACACTGGCCGGGGTGAACCCCCCGGACTACGCGGCGCTGTCGACGCGGACGGGGATCGGGGTCTTCACAGCGGCCCGGTTGCGGGAAAGGGCCACCGGAGGCACGACCCCGGCGCTGGCCTCCACGGCGACCGCGCAGACGTACGGCACCCGCCCCTTCCCCGTCCTCCTCCCGGACGGCACTTCGCTCACCGTCCGCATCACCGCCGTCCTCGACCGCACGCCCGCGGTGACGGGCTCGGACTTCCTGATCGTGGACCGCGAGGCTCTGAGCCCGGCGGCGGCCCGGCCGACCGCGCTGCTGCTGACGGGGACGAACCTGGACGGGACCGCGCTGCGCGAGGCGGCCCCCAGGACGGCAGCGGTGCGCCTGAGGTCCGAGGAACGGAAACGCTACGTCGACTCCCCCCTGCAGACCGGCGCCGAAGGCGTCTACGCGACGGCGGTGGCGGCCGGCACGGGCTACGCGGTCCTGGCCCTCCTGCTGTCCCTGCTGCGCACGGCCCCGGAACGCACGGCCCTGCTGGCCCGCCTGCGCACCATGGGCCTGACCCGGGCGGCAGGCCGCCGCCTGCTGATCCTGGAGTCCCTGCCCCAGGCGGTCCTGGCGGCCCTGGGAGGCACCCTCACGGGCTGGGCCACGATCCACCTCCTGTCCCCCGGCATCGACCTGACCGCCGTCGCCCTCCCCTCGACCGAACCCGCTTCCGTCGCAGCGGAGTTGCGCACGGACGCCCTGTCCCTGGCGATACCGGCGGCGGCCGTGCTGCTGCTGGCGGTGGGGACGGGGGTCGGGCAGGCCTGGTGGTCGGGGAGACGCGGATCGGTACGGGAGCTGAGAGCGGGGGACGCGAGATGAGCGACTTCGTCGCCCTCGGCAGCAGCCGGTCGGGCCGCCGGAGCGCCTCCCGACCCGCCCGGAGCACCTCCCGACCCGCCCGGAGCGCCTCCCGACCCGACCGAGGCGCCTCCCGACCCGCCCGGACCGGCACCCGCCCGACGGCACCACGCGGCCCATCGACAGGCGCCCCCACAGGAGACGGCCAGTGACCACGAACCCCACCCTCACCGACCTCGCCCACAAGGCGAACGAGTCCCGCTCCCGCCCCACCTACGGCCACGACGCCCTGATCACCTGCGACCGGCTCGTCCGCATCTTCACCACGGACGGCGTGGAGGTGCAGGCCCTCCAGGGCCTCGACCTCCTCGTCCGCGAGGGCGAACTCCTCGCGCTGGTGGGCGCGTCCGGCAGCGGCAAGTCCACCCTCATGAACATCCTCGCGGGCCTGGACACCCCCACCGCGGGCGCCGCGCGCGTCGCGGGTCACGATCTGCTGACCATGACCGCGAAGGACCGCCTGGCCTACCGCCGCAAGACGGTCGGCTTCGTCTGGCAGCAGACCTCCCGCAACCTCCTCCCCTACCTCACCGCGGCGCAGAACATCACCCTGCCCATCCAGCTCGCCGGTTCCCGGACGGCCCGCCGCGCCCAGACCGAACGCGCCCTGGAACTGCTGGAGTTGCTGGAGGTGGCCGACTGCCGCAACCGCCGCCCGCACCAGATGTCGGGCGGTCAGCAGCAACGCGTGGCGATAGCGGTCGCGTTGGCCAACAGCCCCGCGGTCCTCCTGGCCGACGAGCCGACCGGCGAACTCGACTCCCACACCGCTGAGCAGATCTTCGCCGCGTTCCGCACCGCCAACGAACAGCTCGGCACGACGATCGTCATCGTCACCCACGACCAGGCAGTGGCGGGAGAGGTCCGCCGCGCGGTGGCCATCAGGGACGGCCGTACCGCCACGGAGGTGCTGCGCCGCAGCGAGGTGGACGCGACGACCGGCCACGAGACCCTGGTGGCGAGGGAGTACGCGATGCTCGACCGCGCGGGCCGCCTCCAGCTCCCGAAGGAGTACACGGAGGCCCTGGGCATGCGCGACAGGGTGGCGCTGGAACTGGAGCCGGACCACATCGGAGTGTGGCCGGACGACAGCGACCGGGACTGACGGCGGCCGCCGCCGTTCGGGCGCCTCAGCGCACGCTGACGCCGAGCATCCCAAGTCCCCCTTGCCGTACGGCGATCGAGCCGTACGGCGTACGCAGCCGCAGCCACGCCCCCGACGAGAGGAGCGCCAACTCCCCACCGGGCCGCAGGAATCCCAGCGACTGGGCCGCGTGCACGGCCCGCACGGGCAGCCGCGTCCCCCCGACCGTCCGGGACCAGATCTCCCGCCCGATCCGGTCGAGTTCGGCCCGCGTACGCTCCTCGGGCGCCAACTCCTCGGTACGGGCCCGGAATTCGGCGACCCCGGAGTGGACGAGCGCCCGCAGCGCCTGCGGCTCGGGCAGCCCCGTCACCGCCTGCCATCCGCCCCGCGGCGGCAGCACCCCGGCCCACGGCGGCCCGGTCACCGCCTCCGGCACGACCGCCGTACCGGCGGCCTCGTCGACGGACTCCAGCAACTCCCCCGCGGAGACGGTGACATCGAGCGTGACGTCGAGCCCGTTCTCGTACGGCTTCGCGAGCCGCACCGCCCGGATCGCCAGCACTTCGAAGGACGGCGGGCGGCCGAAGACGGCGAGCGCGGTGCCGGTGCCCTGGAGGCGCACCGCGGCGGAGCGGTCGTAGTGGAGCAGCCGGGAGAGGAAGGCGGCGAGATCCGCGGCCTCCCCCTCGTCGGCGAGGTGGAGCACCGTCATGCGGCGACGGCCTCGTCCTTCTCGTCGTCCCGGTACCCCTCCAGGAACTCCCGTTCCTCAGCGGTGATCCGGCGCGGCCGCTGCGCCTCGAAGTCGAACGGCACGACCACCGTCGAGGCCCGCACGTAGACCAGGTCGTCGTCCTTCACCTCGTAGGTGATGGTGAAGGACGCCGCCCTGATCTGCGAGACCCACAGCTCGATGTCGACCGGGTGGTGCCGGTGCACGAGCTGCCGCTTGTAGTCGATCTCGTGGCGCGCCACCACGGACCCCTGCTTGAAGTCCTTCTCCGGCCGGAAGAGGAAGTCGATCCGGGCTTCCTCCAGGTAGCGGACGAAGACGGCATTGTTGACATGACCGTAGGCGTCCATGTCGGACCAGCGCAGCGGGCAGCGGTAGAGGTGACGCAAGACCGATCAGCCCCGGGTCAGCTTCTTGTAGGTGGCGCGGTGCGGACGCGCCGCGTCCGGGCCGAGCCGCTCGATCTTGTTCTTCTCGTACGACTCGAAGTTGCCCTCGAACCAGAACCACTTGGACTCGCCCTCGTAGGCGAGGATGTGCGTGGCCACCCGGTCCAGGAACCACCGGTCGTGGGAGACGACCACGGCCGCGCCCGGGAACTCCAGCAGCGCGTTCTCCAGGGAACCAAGGGTCTCGACGTCCAGGTCGTTCGTCGGCTCGTCGAGGAGCAGCAGGTTGCCGCCCTGCTTGAGGGTGAGCGCGAGGTTCAGGCGGTTGCGCTCACCGCCGGAGAGCACACCGGCGGGCTTCTGCTGGTCGGGGCCCTTGAAGCCGAAGGCCGAGACATAGGCCCGGCTCGGCATCTCGACCTGGCCGACGTTGATGTAGTCGAGCTCGTCGGAGACGACCGCCCACAGCGTCTTCTTCGGGTCGATGTTCGCGCGGCTCTGGTCGACGTAGGAGATCTTGACGGTGTCGCCGACCTTGATGGTGCCGGAGTCCGGCTCCTCAAGCCCCTGGATCATCTTGAACAGGGTGGTCTTGCCGGCGCCGTTGGGGCCGATGACGCCCACGATGCCGTTGCGCGGCAGCGTGAAGCTGAGGTCGTCGATCAGGACCTTGTCGCCGAAGCCCTTGGTGAGGTTGTTGACCTCGACGACGATGCTGCCGAGCCGCGGGCCCGGCGGGATCTGGATCTCCTCGAAGTCCAGCTTCCGCATCTTGTCGGCCTCGGCCGCCATCTCCTCGTACCGCGCGAGACGGGCCTTGGACTTGGCCTGACGCCCCTTGGCGTTGGACCGCACCCACTCCAGCTCTTCCTTGAGCCGCTTGGCACGCTTGGCGTCCTTCGCGCCCTCGACCTTGAGACGGGTCTGCTTGGTCTCCAGGTACTTGGAGTAGTTGCCCTCGTAGCCGTGCAGACGGCCGCGGTCGACCTCGCAGATCCAGCCGGCGACGTTGTCCAGGAAGTACCGGTCGTGGGTCACGGCGACGATGGTGCCGTCGTACTTGGCGAGGTGCTGCTCCAGCCAGTTCACCGACTCGGCGTCGAGGTGGTTGGTGGGCTCGTCGAGAAGCAGCAGGTCAGGCGCTTCGAGCAGCAGCTTGCACAGCGCCACGCGGCGGCGCTCACCACCGGAGAGGTTGGTGACGGCCCAGTCGCCGGGCGGGCACCCGAGCGCGTCCATGGCCTGCTCCAGCTGGGCGTCGAGGTCCCACGCGTTGGCGTGGTCGAGCTCCTCCTGGAGCTTGCCCATCTCGTCGAGGAGCGCGTCCGAGTAGTCGGTCGCCATCAGTTCGGCGATCTCGTTGAACCGGTCGAGCTTGCCCTTGACCTCGGAGACGCCCTCCTGGACGTTCTCCAGGACCGTCTTCTCCTCGTTCAGCGGCGGCTCCTGCAGCAGGATCCCGACGGTGTACCCCGGCGACAGGAAGGCATCGCCGTTCGACGGCTGCTCGAGGCCCGCCATGATCTTCAGAATGGTCGACTTACCGGCACCGTTCGGGCCGACCACACCGATCTTCGCGCCAGGCAGGAAGTTCAGCGAGACGTCGTCAAGGATGACCTTGTCGCCGATTGCCTTGCGCGTCTTGCGCATGGTGTAGATGTACTCAGCCAAGAGAAACCGTCCGGCAGCTTGAAATCTGGCAGTGGGCAGATACACCCCATCTTGCCTGAGGTCCACCCTCGGGTGGTAACCCGTTTGGGCGGGCGGCTGTGACCTGGGGGTTTCACGACCGGTGACGGTTGCTCTCCCGTCACCGGGGAGCGCGAGCCATGACCTGGACGAACACACCTCTTTCCGATCACCGTCAGGGATAGCCTGACAACATGCCGGACACCTCAGCCGCCCAAGACTCCTCGGCCGATCCCGGCCTCCACCGCCTCTCCCCCCGCGACGAGTCCCGTGTCGCCCTCGCACTCACGCTGCGCCAGCTCGCCGACGCCGTGCTCGACGCCGTGCCCGTCGACCCGGAGGCCGAGCCCGGGGAGCTGCTGCGTACCGCGCTGAAGCTCCAGCGCCGGACGGAGGACGTGGTGCGGGAGGCCGTGGTCGCCGAGCGGGAGCGGGGAACCACCTGGGCCGAGATCGGGGAGGTCGCCGGCGTCACCCGGCAGTCCGCCCACGAGAAGTGGTACGGCGATGTGCACGCCTGGGCGGCCATCGGCCGCAGCGCCCTGCCACCGCACCTGAGGACACTCGAGGTGGCGGCCGAGGCCGACGCCCGGTACGCGAGGCTGCGCCCCGACCGGCCGCACGCGGTCACCTCGGGGCTGGACGCCGTCCGCTTCCCCGGCTCGCACGCCTACGAGGCCAGCCTTCGGGTCCGCGGCTCCGCCCTGCACACCCGGCGCACCAAGCTGGACGCGCGGGCCACGAAGCTCAACGAGGCCTACAGCGCGCTGCACGCGCACGGCCCTGCCAACTCACCCCTCGGCGACGATCCCCACGCCCTGGACACCCACCGCGGACACGCGGACGCCGTACGCGCCAACCGGCTCGCCATCGCGGCCGTCCACAACGAGATCGCCGCCGTCTACGACCAGCTCGTCACCGCCGAGCCGTCCCTCGCCGAGGAACACCGCACCCAGTCCGACTGGCACCGCAACGCCTCCGAACAGGCCCGCAGCTACGCCGACCTCCTCAACGGCCCGGAGCGCTAGGTTCCGTCCGCCCGGGGCCGCAGCACGTCTCGCTGCACGGCGCTCGTCGACTCGCGGGCCGGATGCGGCAGGGCTCTCTAGTCGTCCGCCCCGCCCCGCACCGCCAGCATCACAGCGGCGCCCACGGCCACCGCCCCCGCCGACGCCATCACCCCACGGGACGTCCGCCACGACAGCACCGACCACTTCGACTGCGCCGACAGCAGTGACCCTGTGCTCAGCCAGGAGCCCGCCGAGATCAGGGACAGGGCCGAGCCGATGGAGCCGACGGACAGGGCGCTGCCGATCGAGCCGACCGACAGGGCGGACCCCACGGAGCCGATGGACAGGACCGAGCCCACCGAGCCGATCGACAGCACCGAGTCCTGTGACCACAGGGACAGCACCGAGTCCGAGGAGGTGTGACGCGCCGGTGATGCGGAGGGCTTGGTCATGACGTCATTGTGCCCGTCACCGGCGCGCCGCGGTCAGTCCTGCGCCCGGTTCTGCTTCCGGCCCGTGAGGACCAGGAAGGCGCCCCCGACCACCACCAGGGCGATGGCGGTACCGGCGATCAGCGGCGTGGTGGCGGAGCCGCCGGTCTCGGCGAGGTTGACGTCGGTGGTGGGGACGGCCACCGTGGCGGGGCTGGGCTCACTGAGGGTCTGGGTCGTGGCGCCCGTCTCGCTGCTGCGGGTGCGGCAGTCGAGGACGCCGGTGAAGCGCTCGGCCAGACCGTCGGGGCCGGTGATCGTGAAGTCGTACGCCTGGTCCTCCTGCAGCGGCACCGTCACCGTGCGGGTCTCGCCCGCCGCGATGGCGTACTCCGTGCCCATCAGCTCGAACGCGAACTCCTGATCGCCCTGGTTGACCGCTGTGATGTCCAGACCGTTCCCGGCGCAGTTCCGGGCGGCGGAGAGGGCCGGTACGGCACCCTCCTTCGCCCACGTCGCGCTCGCCGTGGCCGAGACCGTCGACTCGCTGGAACCGGCGAGGATCTGGGTCTGGCTCCGGCTCTCGGAGGCGAACGCGCGCCCGACCGGCACCGTGGTCGAGGCCTGCACGGTGAGGTCGGCCGAGCCCGCCGCCGCGTCCTCGGGGACGTCGAAGTAGAGCTCGCTGCCGTTGCCCGCCGAGGTGACCGGCCTGCCGTCCTTGCCGACGATCCGCACACCGCTCGTGGCCGCGTCCGCCGGCGGTGCCACCGTGGCGCCGGCCGCGTTGGTGTGCACCGTCACCGGGCCCAGCAGTTCGCCGGGGTGGCCGGAGACCGCGGGCGGGTCGAGCGTCAGCGACGCCGCCGGCTCCACCGCGTCACGGGCGCTCTTCTCCAGGTAGTCCGCGAGCTTCTCGGCCTGCGGGTCGGCGGCGTCGACGTCCGCGTCGTCCGAGTAGCGCCAGATCGCCACCTGGGTGCCCGCCGCCGCGTCCTGCTCGGTCAGGCCCGCGGTGATCCCGGCCTTGGCGGCGAGTGCCGCGAGATCGTTGACCTGGGGATAGGAGTTCTCCAGGATCCAGCGGATCTTGCCCGCGTCCTTGTTGGTCCCGAGCGAGGTGCCGCTCCAGTCGGTCTCGTGGTACTTGGCGTCCTTCTGCGTGGGGTTGTAGAGGTCCACGCAGTACGTCTGGAGGGTTCCGCCGCCGTCGACGGACATCTCGAACAGCCCGGCGGGCACCTGGAGATCACCGTCGGTTTCGTGTATCACCGCGTCACCGTAGGTCTTCAGGCCCCCTATGGTGGCGGTCGCGCCTCTCTGGTTCTGCGCCGCCTCGTCCGCCGACGCCGTGCCGGCGACGGCCACCGTCGCACCCGCGGCGAGCAGGCCGGAGACGAACGTGACGGCCGCGAGGCGAGCCGCCCCCCGACCGCGCACGGACAGCGCAGAGAACGCAGAAAACACGGAATTCCCCTTCGAACAGGACCCGTTGACGAGCGGGGTGGCGGTCCCACCAGCAGAATCAGTAACCCCGGGAGCTGTGTTGGGCATCCTAGGGACGCGGCCGCCCCGCTCTTCCCGGGGATGCGGTCGGAAGATCGATCCGACTCGGAATCGTTATCGCCAGGGCCTTTCACCCGCATGGCTTATCGACAAGTCGACCGGAAGCATCCGGAACGCATGCGTCGATAAGCCGCGCTTCGGTCAGACCCGCTGACGGGCCTCGACTGACGTCACGTCACCGCGACGGCCTCCTGCCGGTCCGCGGCCTCGCCCGCCGGTGTCTCCCAGGCCGGCTCCGGCTGCGCGGACGCCCCCGCGACGGTGTTCTCCGCCCGCTGGGTGCGCCGGAACGCCGAGGTGCCGCGCGCGAGATCGTGGCCGATCGCCACCGCGTCGATGTCGGCCGAGGTCCAGGCCGGCTGGCCCTCGCGCACCTCCGAACGCACCTTCAGCCGGCCATGGACGACCACGGGATCACCCACGTTGATGGACCCCGACACGTTGGTGGCGAGCTGGCGATTGGCCCACACCGTGAAGAAGTTGGTGTGCCCGTCCGTCCATTCGTTCTTCTCGCGGTCCAGATACCGCGCGGTCGCCGCCAGCCGGAACCGCACCGACGCGCCCGTCGCCAACTCCCGGTACACCGGCTGTGTCGCCACGTTGCCCACCGCGCAGATCATCGTCTCGTTCATCGCTGGAACCCCTCCCGGACATGCCTACGGGCCCGTCCCGTACGGCTGCTGCTGTCTGCGTGCCGACCGCGTCACCGCGATCGCCGCGAAGCCAGACTGCCTCCGCCGGGCCGAGCCCGCTGCACCCTGTGGACCGTCCCCGGGTTGTGGAAAACTCCGCCACCCGAACGAGGGAACGCGCCCGCGGGCCCGCCCTTCACCCCACCCCGACGACCCTGCCGTACTGCTCCCGGACCTCCCGGTACCGCAGCAGCTCCGCCGCCACCGGATCCAGCACCCGCGCCCGCCCGCACCCGGACGCCGCCTCCCGCAGCCGCCGTTCCGCCTCCACGCCGTAGCGTCGCGCCGGGCCTCGCGCCGCCATCCGGCAGCTCCATTCGACGAGCGGGCCGCCGATGATGCCGGCCACCATCAGCAGCACCGGAACCCCCAGGTTCGGCGCCATGACCCCGACGATCTGGCCCACCAGCCACAGCCCGCCCACGACTTGAAGCAGCGTCATGGACGCCTGCGCCAGCACGGCCACCGGCCACCAGCCCGGGCGCGGCGGCCGGCCCGGTGGCAGCCCGGCCCGGGCCGTCAGCTCGTCCAGCGCCTCGGGCAGCCCCTGGGAGCCGCGCACGGCCGCCTGGCGCACCGCCTGCGCCCACGGCGCGGGCAGTCCCGCCGAGGCCCGGTCGGCGAGCGTCCGTACGGCGTGTTCGACACGCTGCCGCGCGGTCGCCTCCTCGTCGGGCTGGGCGCGCAACGGCAGCCGCCCCGTGGGAGGTTCGCGCCGGTCCTGGTACCAGCGCCACAGCCGCAGCCAGGGCGTCCCGCACGCGCGGTTGGCGTTGCGCAGCCAGGCGCGCTCGGCAGCCTCGCCCGCCGCGGTGGCGCCGACCGCGTCCGCGAGCCGGGCGGCGAAGTCGTCGCGCGCCTCCTCGCTGAGCCCGGTGCGCCGGCCCGTCGCGTAGACGGGCCGCAGCCGCCACGCCGCCGCGTCCACGTCGGCGGCGATCCGCCGCGCGGGAGCTCCGCGCTCCGCCACGAACTGGCCGAGCGCCTCCCGCAGTTCACCGATGCCGTCCCCGGTGAGCGCGGACAGCGCGAGGACGGTCGCGCCCGGTTCGCCGTACTCGCCGAGGGCGATCCCGTCCTCGTCGAGCAGCCGCCGCAGATCGTCGAGGACCTGCTCGGCGGCTTCCCCGGGCAGCCGGTCGATCTGGTTGAGGACGACGAACATGACCTCGGCGTGGCCCGCCATGGGCCGCAGATAGCGCTCGTGCAGGATCGCGTCGGCGTACTTCTCGGGGTCGACGACCCAGATGACGGCGTCGACGAGCGCCAGGATCCGGTCCACCTGCTCGCGGTGCTGGACGGCGGCCGAGTCGTGGTCGGGCAGGTCGACCAGGACGAGCCCGCGCAACTGGGCCTCCGACTCGGCGCTCTGCAGCGGGCGCCGACGCAGCCGGGGCGGGATGCCGAGCCGCTCGATGAGGCTCGCCGAACCGTCGCTCCAACTGCACGCGATCGGCGCGGCGGTGGTGGGACGGCGTACCCCCGTCTCCGAGATGGCCACCCCGGCGAGCGTGTTGAACAGCTGCGACTTGCCGCTGCCCGTCGCTCCGGCGATGGCGACGACGGTGTGCTGTCCGGAGAGCCTGCGCCGGGCGGCCGCCTCGTCGAGGACCTGGCCGGCCTCGGCGAGCGTCCGGCTGTCGAGGCGGGTCCGCGAGAGCCCGATCAGCTCCCGCAGCGCGTCCAGACGGGAGCGCAGGGGGCCGTCGTAGGCGAGCGGGGCGGCGGGTGGGGCGTTGTGGCCACGGGCCTCCACGACGGCGGCCTGTTGCTCGCGTTCGCGCTCGCGCTCGCGCTCGCTCTCGGCGGTGACCCGCCGCGCGATGAGCCCGTCGTCCCAGGCACCCGCGGAGCCGGCGTCGTCGGACCCTTCCGGAGTCTCCACGGCCTCTCTGCGCCTGCGGCCGCCCTCCTCGCGCGCGTGCCCGGCACCGCCCTCCGAGCCCCCCGCGTCCTCCCCGCTCCCCACGCGCGCGTGCCCGTCCTTGCCGCCCGACCCCATTTCACCCGACTCCACTTCACCCGAGTCCACTTCACCCGAGTCCACTTCACCGGATTCACCCGAGTCCGGGTCGCTCCCCGACTGAGGCTCCTCGACCGCCCCCTCCCCGTCCTCCTCCGATACGGCGTCCCCCGCCCGCTCCGTGTGGTCCTGATCCGTGACGGCGGTCATCGGTCACCTCTCCTTCTGCAGTACGGACAGCGCGGCGATGAGTTCGGCCTGGGGTTCGGGGTGTACGTCGAGCGCGTCGAGCGGGGCGAGCCGGCGCTCGCGTTCGGTGTGCACGACCTTGTCGAGGTGCGCGGTGAGCAGCCGTCCGCCCCGGTCGCGCAGCCGCAGGGCCCCGTGGGCGCCGATCCGCTCGGCGAGCCCCTCGCCGGCGACCCGGGCCCGGCGTCCGCCGAGCAGCGCGGTGGCGACGAGGGCGGCGACCGTCTCGGGGTCGGGCGTGACCCCGCGGTCGAGGTCGCGGATCTCCTCCTCGGCGTACTCCTCCAGCTCCCGCCGCCAGCGCCGTACGGCCAGCCCGATCCGGTGCTCGGCGCTCTCCGGGGTCGGATCGCGCTCCGTCAGTTCCGGCGCGCCCGCGGCCGGTTCGCGCCGCCAGGCCTCGTCGACGCGTTCGTCGGCGGCGGTGACGGCGCACAGCAGGAGGGCGCCCAGGCTCTCCACGAGGGCGTCCAGGAGCTCCGCGGCGGTGCAGTCGAGGGGGAAGGCCCGCCACCGCTTGAGGGCGTCACCGGCGAGTACGGCACCGGCCTGGAGCCGCCCCCGCAGGCGCGCGTACTCGCTGTCGTACGCCCCCTCGACGGCGGCGGTGAGGCGCAGCGCGGCGGCGTACTGGGCGGCCGCGGCGCCGGCCAGCTCGGGCATCCTGGACTTGAGGGAGTCGAGGACGCCGTGGGCCGTACGGGCGACGGTGTGCTGCCGGGCCGCGGGGTCCTGCACCTGGTGGACGAGCCAGGTCCGCAGCGACGCCACGGCGGTGGCCGGCAGCAGTCCGCCGCCCCAGGCCGACTCGGGCAGTTCCGGCACCGTGAACCGCGGCACGTCGCCGAGGCCCGCCTTGGTGAGCAGGGCGCCGTACTGCCGTGAGACCTCGGAGACGACCTGGTGCGGCACCCGGTCGAGAACGGTCACGAGGGTGGCGTTGTACTCCTTGGCGGTGCGCAGGAGATGCCAGGGGACGGCGTCGGCGTAGCGGGCGGCCGTGGTGACCATGATCCAGACGTCGGCCGCGCAGATCAGTTCGGCGGCGAGGACGCGGTTGTCGGCGACCAGGGAGTCGACGTCGGGCGCGTCGAGGAGCGCGAGGCCCGGCGGGAGGGTGTCGGCGGTCTCGATGCGCAGCACGCGCGCGGGGTTCTCACCGGGCAGCAGGAGCTCGTCCCCCGGCTCCTGGTGCGGCACCCACACGCGGGTGAGGTCGGGCAGTACGCGCATTCCGCTGAACCAGTGATGGTCCTCCGGATGGCAGACCAGCACCGGTGTCCGCGTGGTCGGCCGCAGCACGCCCGCCTCACTCACCCGCCGCCCCACAAGGGAGTTGACGAGGGTCGACTTGCCGGCCCCGGTGGAACCGCCCACCACGGCCAGCAGCGGCGCTTCGGGGTCTCTCAACCGGGGCACCAGATAGTCGTCGAGCTGGGCGAGCAGTTCGTCGCGGTTGGCACGCGCGCGTGGGGCCCCCGCCAGGGGCAGCGGGAAGCGTGCGGCGGCGACACGGTCGCGCAGGGCGGAGAGTGCGTCGAGCAGCTGAGGCCGTACGTCCAAGGTCACCACATGTGAAGAATGCCCAATTTTAGGGGAATTCTGAAGCATATGAGCATGTCTGCGCGCCGACCGGACACAAGGGGCGGAAGGGATGACTGGGACGCAGGCACAGTCCAGGCATAACGAGTGCACAACACCCGGTGCGCGAGGCGCCAAAAGCGATGCACGATTCGTACCTGCCTGCGATTATCAGGACCGCTTCACGTAACCTCCACATCGAGCCACGGAGGCGAAGCAACAGGGACAAGGTCGTGGGAGCCCTATCCTTGTCCCCGGCAACGTCACGGAACGGCCCACACCCGGGCACCCAAGACAGAGGCCACCACACCCGGCCCCCGTAGCTCAGTGGATAGAGCAGGCGCCTTCTAAGCGCTTGGCCGCAGGTTCGAGTCCTGCCGGGGGCGCAAACACCTTCTGACCACGCACTTTGGGCAGAGGGTCTTTTCATGTCCGGCCCCCGATGCAGTAGGTGACCAAGCGCCTTCGGGTACGCACGCCCGAGGTCCAGTCACGGCTGAACGCGGACCGCTTCGGGCCCGAGGCGCTCAACACCGACTGGCCCCTGGTCGGCATCTTCGCCCAGCGCGGCACGAACCGCCCCAACCGCATCGGCGTCTCCCGCTGCCGGCTGCTGCACACCGACGGCCTCGACATCCACATCCAGGGCCTGGACACCGTCGACGGCACCCCGGTCCTCGACATCAAGCCCTACCTGGCCGAGTTCGGCCCGCAGGGCCCGACGCACCAGCCCGCCTGGGCGGCCGAGATCATGCGCGAGTACCACTGACAGTGGTACGGCGTAGAGTCGATCACCCTGACCGGATCAAGCCCTGACCGGGGACAAGCAGGGGGAAGGACCGACATGCGTCTGCGCTGCGCCGTGCTCGACGACTTCCAGCGGGCGGCGACCGAGTTCGCCGACTGGTCACCGCTCGCGGACCGGGTCGAGGTCGTCCCGTACGACACCCACTTCGCCGACGAGGACGCCCTGGCCACGGCTCTCGCCGACGCCGACATCGTGGTCACCCTGCGCGAGCGCGTCCCCTTCCCGGCCTCCCTCATCGCCCGCCTGCCCCGGCTGAAGCTGCTCATCGCCTCCGGCATGCGCAACTCCGTCATCGACTACGCGGCCGCCGAGGCGCACGGCGTCACCGTGTGCGGTACGGCGAGTTCGTCGACCCCGCCGGTCGAGCTGACCTGGGCGCTGCTCCTCGGCCTGGCACGCGGGATCGTCGAGGAGAGCAACGCCCTGCGCACAAAGGGCCCCTGGCAGTCGACCGTCGGCGCCGACCTGCACGGCCGCCGGCTCGGACTGCTCGGCCTCGGGAAGATCGGCGGCCGGGTCGCACAGGTCGGCCTCGCCTTCGGGATGGAGGTCAGTGCCTGGAGCCAGAACCTCACCCGGGAGCGCGCCGACGAGGTGGGCGTGCGCCTGGCCGGGTCCAAGGAAGAGTTGCTGGCCGAGAGCGACTTCGTCTCCGTGCACCTCGCCCTGGGCGACCGCACCCGGGGCCTGCTCGGGCCAGCCGAACTCGCCCTCCTCAAGCCCACCGCCTACCTGATCAACACCTCGCGCGCGGCGATCGTCGACCAGGACGCGCTCCTCGCCGCCCTGCACGAGGGCCGGATCGCCGGAGCGGGCGTCGACGTCTTCGACACCGAGCCCCTGCCCGCCGACCACCCGATGCGCACGGCCCCGCGCCTGCTCGCCACCCCGCACCTGGGCTATGTCTCGCGGGCCAACTACGCGACCTACTACGGCCAGGCCGTCGAGAACATCGAGGCCTACCTGGCGGGTGCACCCGTACGGCGGCTCCCCTGAGACGTGCGACCGCCGACTCTGCGCCACAAGAAGGGTGATCCGCGCAAGAACGCCGTTACCAGGAGTGAGCCTTCGCGTTGAAGGGGAAGTGCGACGGCTCGTCCTGCCGCCGCACTCACCGATCAGAAGGAGAACGTGATGTCTCGCATCGCGAAGGCAGCGGGTGTCGTCCTGGGCACCGGTGCCGTGGTCATCGGCGGCGCCGGCCTGGCTCTGGCGGACGCCACTGCCGATGGCGCGGCCATCGGCTCGCCCGGCGTCCTGTCCGGCAACGTCGTCCAGGTCCCGATCCACATCCCGGTCAACGTGTGCGGTAACACCGTCAACGTGGTCGGTCTGCTGAACCCGGCCTTCGGCAACACCTGCGCCAACATCAGCGGCGGCGACAGCCACAAGGGCCACCCGGGCCCGGGTGGGCACGGCGGCTACGGCGGCTGATCGTCCGTACGCGGAACAAGAGCCCCGGCACCTCGAGCGCCGGGGCTCTTCCCATGACCGGTCCCATGACCGGTCCCATGACCGGCCCCAGGAACCGCGGGGCCGCGGCTCTCAGGCGTACCGGTAGATCCCGCTGACGTTCTCCAGCTGATCCGGCGTCACGTCCCACGGCGGCAGCTTCTCGTGCCGGGCCACGACCCGCTCGTACTGGTCGCTCGCCGGGCCGGGCGGCCTCGCGGGCAGATAGCGGGCGCCGCCGTGCCGCCGCTGCCAGCGGTACCAGCACAGGTCGATGAAGGCGTGGTGCATCCAGAAGACGGGGTCGTTGACGGACGCGCCGCCGACCATGGCCCCGCCGACCCAGCGGTGCACCCGGTTGTGGTTGCGCCAGGCGGCACTGCCCCGGCCGCTCCCCCACCCTTCCAGCTTGTTGCGGAAGCCCTTGGTGACGGTCGAGTTCCAGGGCGAGACGTCGTAGACGGGGTCGGCGAGCGCCCCCTCCAGCTCGCTCCTGGTCGGCAGTGCGAGGGGAGCGGCGGCGTGCCCGAGGTCCCGGGTGAGGAACTGCGCGTCGGTGACGCCCTCCGTGAGGGTCCAGTTGCCGCTCGCGTAGGCGAACGGCCCGGTCATCACCTGGCGGTCCGAGCGCCGCCCGTTGCCGCCGAGGAGGTCCTTGGTCCAGGGCGCGGACGTCGTCGTACGGTCCCGGGTCCAGTCCCAGTACGGCACCGTCACCGACGAGTCCACCCGGCGCAGCGCCCGCTCCAGGTCGAGCAGGAAGCGGCGGTGCCAGGGCAGGAAGGAGGGCGCCATGTGGGCCGTGCGCAGACCGTCCTCGCCGTCGGAGGTGTAGTACTCGATGTGGGTGCGCACGAACTCGTCGTACTCGCCCCGCCGTTTCACCTCCAGCATCGCCTTCACGAACCGCCGCTTCTCTGCGGCGGTCAGGGTGCTGACGTCCTTACGCGTGTACACCATGGTGTCCCCCCGAGTGCGCGTGGTCGGCCGTGGTCGTGTCGCGCAGCCGCTGTCCCGGCCCCAGTTCGTCGACGGCCGCGCGGGCCGCCTCCAGCGGGGTCGGGTACGAGCGGTAGTGGTCGACCATGCTCAGCCAGCTGCCGTCGGCGCGGCGCATGAGGTGCAGCGGCCGGCCGTCCACGGTGACGTGCCACGGGGCGGCGCCGACGGGGTGTCCGGCGGCGATCATCCGCGAGCCGCGGATCCGCCGGCCGCGGTGGGTCTCGTCGAACCGGTCGGCCGGGTCCCCTGGTCGCGCGGACCGGCGCACCGGCCGGGAGGCCGCGACGACGGGGGCCAGCGCCAGGGCCACGGCCGTGACGAGCAGCCCGCGCAGCGCGTCCCGTCGCGCGGTGCGCACCGGCCCGGGTCTCACCGCCCCTGTTTCGGCGCTCGCCACTCCCCCACCGACGCTCACGACCATCGTGCACTCCTCGTCCGGTTCCGATGTACACAGCCGTAACCGCCCGAGGGCCCCTGTGGTCACTCCCGCGGTCCGGGTGGTCCCGGGGAGCCTGCGGGCCCGGGTGCCGCTGCCCGGCCCCCGGGCCCCTGTGCCGAGTTCGCCGCGTCGGTGCGGTCCTACAGGCCCGGTCCCGTGCCCAGGTCCGCGCCGGGCACCGTCTGCAGGACCGGGGCGAGGATGCCCGCCTGCGGGAGCTTCGTGTCGGGCAGGCCCATGTGGTCGGGGTTCGGCCGTGTCAGCGGGGCGTCCACGCTCAGGCCGGGCGACAGGGTGCGCAGGTCGGAGGCGGGTACGCCGACACCGACGTGGTCGAAGTCGGTTCCGAGGACGTGGGGCACGGGCGCGCGCATGCCCGCGCCGGGCAGGCCGCCGGTGATCGGCAGCTGCGGCAGGGTCCGCGCGGGGAGGAGCCGGCCCTCGACGAACTGCGGTCCGTCCGGCTTGCCCGGCTTCGGCAGCGGGATCTCGCCGCTCAGGCTGGGCAGCTCCATGTGGAGGGTTTTCTCGGCGGCTTCCAGCGGTACCGGGACGGGGACCGTGCCGACCGCGGCGGCGGGCGCGGCGGCAGCGCCCATGGCGGCCGCGACGCCGGTGACGACGGCGGCAAGGGTTCGGGGGGTCGACTTCATGACAGGTGCGGTCCCTTTCAGGGTTCGGGGGCTCAACGTCCTTACCGCGTAACGATCCTGGGGCGGTCACCAGCGCAAGAATCCCCCGGGTGCCGCAGTAGTACGACGAACCGACAGCGCCGGTCAGCTCGTCCAGAAGTCCCACCAGCGGGTCAGGACCAGCATGCCGACGATCCCGATGTGCAGCACCGGGGGCACCCAGGTGAACTCGTCGAGGAACGTCCTCAGCGGGGCGGGCGCGGGCAGGAACCGATGGCGTACGGCGTGCGAGGCGACGTACCAGAACAGCAGGATCGTGGCGGCCCACGCCAGACAGCACCACAGGCACAGCGCGTTGATCCGGTACAGCGACTGGAACTGCAGCCACGACACGAACCCGACGCCGAACAGGCAGCCGGCGCCGAAGAGCAGCCAGTACCAGCGGGGCAGGCGGGCGCCCGCGACCAGGCTCACACCGACGCAGATCACGACGCCGTAGGCGACCAGGCCCAGCATCGGGTTGGGGAACCCGAAGGCCGAGGCCTGGTCGCTCTCCATCACGCTGCCGCAGGACACCACCGGGTTGAGGCTGCACCCGGGGGTGAAGTCCGGGTCCTCGAGCAGCCTGAACTTGTCGAGCGTGATCACCCAGGAGGCCAGCAGCCCGGCCGCCCCCGTGATCACCAGCAGCAGGGCGAAGGCACGGCCCGCGCCCGCGGGTGCTCGCGGGTGCCGCCCCGGGCCGGCCACGGCGTCAGGCGCGCAGGCTGCGGGCCGGCAGCACGATGTGCGCGGCGGCGTCCAGGGTCTCGTCGGCGTTGACGAACTCGGCGAGCGCCTCCGGATCGACGGACTCGCCCGGCTCGGCCTCGGTCCAGGCGCGGGTGGTGAAGATCAGGTAGGCGAACCCGCGTGCCTCGACCGCCTCCAGCCACTCCGGCGGCACGGTGCACTGGACGTTGAGCCGCGGCATGGTGAGGACGGCCTGGCCCGCGACGACGAGCAGCCCGACCGGGAGACTGGGCCTGGCGATGCCGTCGACCAGCTCCCGTCCGACCGGCAGGCCGTTGTCCGTCAGCAGCCGCTCGACCGCGGCGGACGTCGCCTCCGGACCGCCCTCGGCGTTCCCGAGGGAGCAGACCAGGAGGTGGGGGATGTCGATGCCGTCGGCGTTCTCCCCGCTCCAGGGAAGTACGACGACGGTGCCCAGGTCGGCGGAGCGCAAGGGCCGGGTTTCGCTAGAGGTTGAGGTCACCGGGCGACCATAGCGACGCTCCGGAGGGCCGCAGGCCGCGTTCTCACCCGAGCGGGCGACGGGCCGCCGTCCGTCCACACGAACGAGGGACGGGCTCGAACAGCGAAGGGCCGATCCCGTGGCCTTGGACGCCACCACGGAATCGGCCCTTTTCCCGGATTGCTGCGGTGCCGGGAAAAGCGGATTCAGCCGCCCACGGGAAGAACGCCGACGATTCCGCCGTCGTTGTTCAGATCCCGGGTCGCACCCTTCACGGTGCTGAGCACGGAGTCCTTGTTCTCCGTGTCGAGCGCGTCCGACTGGTGCTGCAGGGGCATCACATCGATGGGACCCCTGGTGAGCGCGTTCACGGCGCCGTTGAGGCTGGTGGGCGTGAGGTCGGCGCTGTTGTAGGCGAACGCGGGCGCTGCGGCACCGGCGAGGACCAGGGAACCGGCAACGACAGCAGCGGCCTTCAGGGACTTCATCGTGTTCCTTTCTTCGGCAACTCATGTCACCAGAGGGAATTCTGACGCCGTGTCCAACGAGTTGCGACCGGCGCGGAAACTCCTCCTATGAGTCCTCATATGAAATCCCGCCGGCCCAACCGTTCAGCGCGTACGAGAGGCGGCGGGCCTAGCTCGACAGGCCGGGCGTCGGCAGGCTCGGCAGGCCCGGCAGGCTCGGTGCGGGCAGCTTGCCGCCCAGCAGCGTCGCGGCGACGGTGTTGACGAGACTCGTCACCGAGTGGGTGACCGCCGTGGCCACCTGAGCGGCGTCGCCCGAGGTCACCGCCTTGACCAGCTCGTCGATCGCCTTCTGCAGCGCGGCCAGCGCGTCGCCGATGACGTCGGCGGGGGCCGACACGGGGGCGGCCGGGAGGTCCGGCGTCGTCGGCGTGACGGGGGTCGTCGGCGTGACGGGGGTCGTCGGCGTGACCGGCGTCGTCGGCGTGACCGGCGTCGTCGGCGTGACCGGCGTCGTCGGCGTGACCGGCGTCGTCGGCGCTGTCGGGGTGACCTTGGCGATGGCGTCCTTCACGGCGGTGCCGAGCCTGGTCGCCTCGTCGGCGGGGAGTTGGCCGTTGTCGGCCTTGAGGACGGAGTTCAGCAGGTCGGTGACCGGCGTGAGGACGCCGCCGAGGTCACTCAGGCTCTTGACCTGGGCGAGGGTGTCCGCGTCGGGGAGGGACGCACGGGACGCCGCACGGGTGTGCTCCCGGGCCGGACCTGCGACGGCGGCCGGACCTGCGACGGCGACCAGGAGGGCGGCGCAGAGTGCGGTGGACGCGATACGCCGTGCGGGCAGACCACGCATGGGTGTTCCTTTCGATGAGCATCGGATCTGTGCCCACCGTGAGTTCACCCCCCGTGCCCCGCAACCGGTCGAGCGCCCCGCGTCCCCCGTTCGGGGGGCAACGCGGACCGGCCGCTCTCCCACGCAGGAACACGGGAGGGCGGCCGGTCGAGGCGTGACGTGTGAACGTCAGTCGTTCACGCACTGGTTGCCGAACGCCGGGTTCAGCAGGGCGATGATGTCGACGGTGTTGCCGCAGACGTTGACCGGAACGTGAACCGGGACCTGGACGACGTTGCCCGACAGCACGCCCGGAGAGTGGGCGGCGGCGGCCTGCGCGCCACTGTCGGCGGCGGCGATGCCCGCACCACCGGCGACGGCCGCGGCGGCAACGGAGGTCAGGGCCAGGCCCTTCGCGATACGCGACATGGAGAGTTGCTCCTTGGGGGGTTGACACAACACACCCGGGCGGGATGCCCGGCGTTGTGTCAACGCGCGGCGCCCGCGCGGGTTGTGCCGCCAATGGGGTGATCTACGGAGACCTCGACCATGCGCTTCCGACACAGTTGCCGCATATGCCAGCAATAGTCCGAATCGCGGCTAGAGTTGCGGACCTCCCGACGCCCCCACAGACAGCACGTCGCACGCACGGGGCGCCGTACTCCCCCGAAAGGGCACGCCGGTCATGCGTAATTCCCCAGGTCCACTGCTGCGCCATGCGATGGCGGGCGTGCTCTCCCTGGCGGCCCTGTGCACGCCGGTCCGCGCCGAAGCGGTGACGCCCGCCCCGCCCGCCCCGCCGACCGCGCAGGCGCAGCGGCTCCCCTTCACCGAGCGGTACCGCGCGACCCAGCACGGCGGCATCGTCCGCGCGGCCAACACGTCCATCAGCTGCCGTGCCTCCGGCCCGCGGGCCGCGTCCGCCTGCCCGGCCGTACGCGCGGGCGGGAAGGGGGTCAACGGCGGCTTCGACATGTTCTACGTCGACGTGGACCGCGACCCCAACACCTACAACTCCTCCCGCGCCGAGGTCCGGCTGCCCGAGGGCTCGCGGGTGACGTACGCGCGGCTGTACTGGGGCGGCAATCTGCGGGTGGGCGAGCAGAAGCCGCCGAAGGACAACGGGCGGGTGCTGATCGCCGAGCCGGGCGGCGAGTACAAGGCCCTGCTCGCGGACACCGTGGTGGGCCACCGGGTGACGCACGGCGTGGACGCCTTCCAGGCCTCGGCGGACGTCACGAAGCTGGTCCGGGACAGCGGTTCGGGCCTGTACACGGTGGCGCAGGTCAATGTGGCGATGGGCAGGTCGACGGCCGGGGCGTGGGGCGGCTGGACGCTGATGGTGGCCTACGAGAACCCGGACCAGCCGCTGCGGCACCTCGCCGTCCGGGACGGCTTCGACGCCCTGAACTCCCGTACCGCCCTGGAGATCCGCGTGGGCGGGCTGCGCCTGGCGAGGAACGGCACCGGCCGGGTGGGGCTCGTCGCGTACGACGGCGACCGCGGCCGTACGGGTGATTCGTTCACCGTTTCGGCCGGCCGCGGTTCGAACACCGTGCTCTCCGGTCCCGCCGACCCCCGGGACGACGTACTGAACTCGACGATCTCCGAGGCGGGGGCGTCCGCGCCGGAGCGTGTGCCCTCCTACGCGCACACCCTCGGTTACGACTCGGACGTGTTCGAACTCGGAAACGCTCTGCGGCGCGGCGGTGACCACCTGGCCTTCCGGCTCGTTTCCCACCGGGACGCGGCGTGGGCCGGTGCGCTCTTCGTCGTCGTCGATGCCCGGCAGTAGGCGCGTTCCGGCCCGTCCCGAGCCCGTCCATGAGCGAGGAAACCCCGCAATGCAGCAGTCAGCAACCGACCCCAGGCCGCGGGTCCTGCACCTCACGCAACCTGTGGACGGCGGGGTCGCCCGGGTGGTGACGGACCTGGTGCGGGCCCAGCTCGCCGCCGGCCTGCACGTCACGGTCGCCTGCCCGCAGGGTCCCCTCACCACGGGCCTGCGGGACCTGGGCGCGGACGTACGGCGGTGGGAGGCGACGCGCTCCCCGGGGCCCGCACTCGTCGGCGAGGTACGGCGGCTCGCCCGGGTGATCGAGGAGGTGCGGCCGGATCTGGTGCACGCGCACAGCGCGAAGGCCGGACTGGCCGGGCGGATCGCCGTGCGGGGACGGATCCCGACCGTGTTCCAGCCGCACGCCTGGTCGTTCGAGGCGGTCGGCGGCGTCACCGCCGCCCTCGCGCTCGGCTGGGAACGGCGTGCGGCGCGCTGGTCCGCGCGGACGGTGTGCGTCAGCGAGGCGGAGCGCCGGACCGGGCTGCGGGCCGGGATCGCGGGACGGTGGAGCGTGATCCCCAACGGGATCGACACCGACCGCTTCCGTCCCGCCGCGGCGGACACCGTACGGGCAAGGCTTCTTCCCGGGGTCGATCCGGCGGCGCCGCTCGTGGTGTGCGTGGGGCGGCTGTGCCGGCAGAAGGGGCAGGACGTCCTGCTGCGGGCCTGGGACGCGGTGCTGCGACGGGTGCCGGACGCCCGGCTCGTGCTGGTGGGGGACGGGCCGGAACGGGACGTGCTGCGCGCACGGGCCCCGGAGTCCGTGCGCTTCGCGGGGGCCGTCGCCGATGCCGTGCCCTGGTACCGGGCCGCCGATCTGGTCGTCCTGCCGTCGCGCTGGGAGGGCATGGCGCTCGCCCCGCTGGAGGCGATGGCCTGCGGGCGGCCCGTGGTGATGACGGACGTGGACGGCGCCCGGGAGAGCCTGCCGCCCGCGCTCGCGTCGCGCTGCCTGGTGCCCCCGCAGAACCCGGCGGCTCTGGCCGACGCCGTCGCCGCCCTGCTGCTCGACCCGCCGCTGCGCGAGTCGCTCGGCCACCAGGGGCGCCGTCACGTCCTGTCCACCCATGACGTGCGGCGCGCGTCCGAGGCGGTGGCGGGCCTGTACCGCGACCTGCTCGACGCCGAGCCCGCCGCGCGCCTCGCGCCCACCGAGTACAGGGAGCCCATCCACTCGTGACCGCGGAAAGCACCGTCCCCTCCCCCGGCGGACACGCCCGGGACCTCGGATTCTCAGCCGTCTCGATCCTGCCGCCGCGCGGCCCCGGAGCGGGATTCCGGTTCCCCGCCCGCCGGCCCCCGGCCCGCCCCGCCTCCCCGGTCCCGCTGCTCACCGCGGACCTCGTCGCCGGCCTCGTGGGGACGCTCGCGTTCAGCGGCGCCCAGTGGCGGCCGCTGCTCGTGGCACTGCTGGTGGCCGCGTCGATGCTGCTGCGCCCGCATCCGCCCCGTCAGGTGACCGGCGTCCTCGACGAACTGCCCGCCGTCTGCGCCAGGATCGCGGTCGCCTGGCTGTTCCTCGCCGCCGCGTCGGCCTCCTACGACGTGGAGCGGGCGCTCCCGGTGACCACCCTGCTCGTCGGCTTCCTGCTCCAGTCGGTGACGGCCTGCGTGGGCCGCGGCCTCGTGCGCAGGCACCAGCGCGTGGCCCGGCTGGTCCGTCCGCGCTCCGCCCTCGTCATCGGCCCCGCGGCGACCGCGCAGCGCGTGGCCGCCGCCGTACTGCGCCATCCGGGCTGCGGGGTACGGCCGGTGGGGATCGTGAGCGAGCAGCCCGACGGCGGTGAGGGGCTGCCCGTGCTGACGACCGGCGAGGAGGTCGAGCGGGCGCTCATCCAGAACGGCGTACGGGAGGTCCTGACCGTGCATCCGTCCGTACGGTCCCGGCAGGGGCCGCTGCTGCGGGCGCTCGCGGAGTCGGGCTGCGCGGTGTGGGAGATCGACGCGGAGTCGCCGTCGTACGAGATGCGGGAGCAGCTCGCCGGGTTCTCCTGCCGGCGTCTGGTGATGGGGTCGCGGCGGCGGGGCAGCGCCGGGAAGCGGGCGCTGGACGTGGCCGTGTCCGGGGCGCTGCTGTTGCTGGTCAGTCCGCTGCTGCTGGTGTGCGCGGTGGCGCTGCGGCTGAGCGGCGGGCCGGGCGTGGTGTTCCGGCAGGAGCGGATCGGCAAGGACGGGAAGCCGTTCACGCTGCTGAAGTTCCGCACCCACCGGCCGGTGGACGCGCACGAGGCGGCGACGCGCTGGAGCGTGGCGAACGAGCACCAGATGCCGTGGCTGTGCCGCTTCCTGCGACGCACCTCGCTGGACGAACTGCTCCAGCTGTGGAACGTCCTGCGGGGCGACATGAGCCTGGTCGGTCCGCGGCCCGAACGCCCGTACTTCGTCGCGAAGTTCAGCCAGACCTACCCCGGTTACGCGGCCCGTCACCGGATGCGGACCGGCATCACCGGGCTCGCCCAGATCAACGGCCTGCGCGGTGACACCTCGATCGAGGACCGCTGCCGGTTCGACAACGCGTACATCGACAACTGGTCGCTGTGGCAGGACATCTGCATCCTGCTGCGCACCGCGGCCGCGCTCGTGCGTCCGACGGGGAGCTGAGCGCGCATGAGTCTCGCCCTGAGCCTGCCGCGGGTACGGGAGTTCTCTCCCGTCCTGCCGGTGGTGGCCGTGGTCGCCCTGCTGGCGCTGCCGGTGTCGCCGACCGCCGAGAGCGGGGCGGGACCGGCCGACGCGGTCTCCGCACTGGTGGTGCTGTACTGCGTGATCCGTCTGCTGCGGGAGCGGCGGCGGCCCCTGTCGCGGACGGCGGCCGTCGTGCTCGGCCTGCCGGTGGCCGCTCTGGCCGTCGCCGCGGTGGGCGCGTCCTCACCGGTGGCCGGGCTCACCGGCATGGGCCGCTACCTCCAGGTCTTCGTGGTGGTCCCGGCGGCCGTGCTGCTGCTGGTCCGGGACCGGCGTGACTTCCGGCTGCTGGCCTGGGCGTTGGTGGCTCTCGCCGGGTGGCAGGGCGCGATCGGCGTGCACCAGTACGCGACCGGGACCGGCGCCTCCTACCAGGGGGCGGACATCCGGGCCGTCGGCACCTTCGGGCCGTCGGACGTGATGGGGATGGCGACCGTCGTCTCCTTCGGGCTGGTGTGCGCGCTCGGGCTGGCGCTCGGACGGGCGTCGGTACGGCAGCGGGTGGTCGCCGCCGGGTGCGCGCTCGCGCTGCTCATGCCTCTCGCCCTGTCCTTCAGCCGGGGCGCGTGGATCGCCACGGCCGTGACGTGCTCGGTGCAGCTGGTGCTGGCCGGGCTGCGGCGGGCGCTGGTGGTGGGGGCCGTGGTGGCCGCCGTCGGCGTGGTCCTGGTGGGCGGGTTCGGGGTCGGTTCGGCGCAGCTGCAGGAGCGGATCGGCAGCATCACTCAGGTCACCGACGCCCCCGACCAGTCCGTGACCGACCGGTACACGATGTGGGCGGCGGCCGTCGGCATGTGGCGCGAACAGCCGCTGACCGGCGTGGGGTTGAAGGGTTTCCCCGAGCAGCGGGACGCGCACGCCTCGCTGGCCCTGTCCGCCGGCAGTGACACGGAGGGCGCGGGTGCGGCCTTCCGCCGGCAGCCGCTGCTGTCCCCGCACAACATGTACCTCCTCGTGCTCGCCGAACAGGGGCTGGTCGGTCTGCTCGCCCTCGCGGGCAGCTGGCTGGCGCTGCTGGTGTGCGGGCTGCGGGGGCTGGTGCGGGCGCGCGGGTCCGGGCGGGGGCTCGACTGCGCGCTCGTCGGCTGCGGGCTGCTGGTGTGGCAGCTGACGGACTTCGCGTACGCGGACATCGGCGGCCCCTCGACGGTGCTGACCGCGGTGTGCTTCGGGGTGGTGGCGTGGTGGGCGCTGGTCGGCAGCGGTGCCGTGCCGGTGCGGGCCGGGGCCGGTTCCGTGACGGCGCGGGCCGGTGCCGCCGACGAGGCCGAGGAGGCCGGAACCCGATGACGGTGCCCCCTCCGCATGCCTCCGGGTCGGCCGGCGCGGGTCCCTCCGGGTCGGCCGGGGCGGGTCCCTCCGGGTCGGCAGGGGCGGACCCCTCCGGCTCGGCAGGGGCGGACCTCTCCGGCTCGGCAGGGGCGGACCTCTCCGGGTCGGCAGGGGCGGACCTCTCCGGGTCGGCAGGGGCGGACCCCTCCGGCTCCGACGCCGGCCTCGCCTCCGGGGCCGCGCGCTCGCACTCCGACTCCGGCCCCGCCTCCGACGACGGCGGCTCCAGCTCCGGCTCCGGCCCCGCCTTCGAGTGCCCCGGCTCCCACTCCGAACCCGAACCCGATCCCGTCTCCCGCTCCGCCGAACGGCGCCCCTTCCCCGGCCCCACCTCCGGGTCCCTCGGTTCGCACTATGCCCCGGGCCCCGCCTCCGGGGCAGTCGGCTCCACCTCGGATCCCCGCCTCGCCTGCGACAACCACGGCCCCCACTCCGCCGCCGGCCCCGCCGTCGGATGCTCCGGCTCCAGCTCGGCCCCGGGCCCCGCCGCCAGGCCCGCCGCATGGAGCCCCGACTCCCGCCCCGCCTCCGGGAGCGCCGGATCGCACTCCGATTTCGGTCTCGTCTCCGGGGGCGCCGGCTCGAACTCCGCCCCCGGCCCCGCCTTCGAGTGCCCCGGCTCCAGCTCGGCCCCGGGCCTCGCCGCCAGGCCCGCCGCATGGAGCCCCGACTCCCGCCCCGCCGCCCCCAGCACCCCCGGCCCCGGTGAGTCCCGAGCCGGGACCAAGGCCCCCGTCGGTGGCCCGCTTCCAGTTCCCTCGGCGCGTACCGCTGCCAGGCCGGGTCACGGTGTTCCCGAGCTTCCGCCCGTCTCCCGTCGTTTCCTCGCCAAGGCCACCGCCGTCACCGCCGCGCTGTCCGTCGCCGGGGCGTTGCTCGGGCTGGTGCGGGATCAGTCGTTGGCGCGGTTGTTCGGGGCCGGGAGCGGGACGGACGCCTTCCTGGTGGCGTGGACCGTGCCGGAGTTCGCGTCCACGCTGCTCATCGAGGACGGGCTGGCCTTCGTGCTGATCCCGGCGTTCAGCCTGGCGCTGGCCCGGCGTGCCCGGGGCGTTCCCGGCGACCCGGTCCGTGCCCTCGTCGCCGCCACCCTGCCCCGCCTGACCCTGGTCTTCGTCGCCGCGTCCGCGCTGATCGTCGCCACCGCCCCCTACCTGGTCGAGGCGCTGGCGCCGGGCCTGCCCGACCCCGCCCTGGCCGTGGACTGCACCCGGCTCACCGCGACCTGTGTGCTGAGCTTCGGGCTCGCCGGGTACTGCAGCGCGGCGCTGCGGGCGCACCGGCGGTTCCTGATGCCGGGCGCGATCTACGTGGCGTACAACGCCGGCATCATCACGGCGATGTTCGTGCTGGGCGGCGACTGGGGGGTGCGGTCGGCCGCCGTGGGTGTCGCGGCGGGCGGGGCCCTCATGGTGGCGGTCCAACTTCCCGCGGTGTGGCGGCAGTTGCGCCACTCCCCGGTGCGCCGGGAGGAGCCCGCCGAGACCCCGGACCGGACGGTGACCCTGGCACTCGTCGCCCCCCTCCTGCTCTTCGCGCTGTGCCGGCAGTCCCAGGTCCTCGTCGAGCGCTTCCTCGCCTCCGCCCTCCCCCCAGGGGCCATCTCGCACCTGAACTACGCGCAGAAGGTGGCCCAGATCCCGATGACCCTGTCGCTGATGCTGTGCACGGTCACCTTCCCGGTGGTCGCGCGGGCCCTGGCCGACGGCGACACCGAGCGGGCCCGTACCCGTGTGGAGCGGGACCTGGCGCTGGCCGCCTGCATGGTGCTGCTCGGTGCGGCCACGGTGATCGCGTGCGCCCCGCAGATCATCGAACTCCTCTTCCAGCGCGGCGCGTTCACCGCCCTGGACACGGCGGCCACGGCGGGCGTGATGCGCGTGTACGCCCTCGGGCTGCTCGGTCAGACCCTGGTCGGCGTACTGATCCGCTCGTACTTCTCGGCGGGCCGCCCCACCTGGTACCCGGTCTGCGCGATGGCCGCGGGCATCCTCGTCACCTCGTGGTCCGGCGCCTGGGCGGTGGCCCCCTGGGGCGTGTCCGGGATCGCCGCCGCCAACGCCGCCGGGATCACCGTGACGGCGTCGCTGCTGCTCGCCGGCATGGGGACGACGCACCGGGGCGTCCCGCGCGGCATCCCCGTGCGCACCCGGCAGGTGCTCGCGGAGCTGAGCCGGCCGGTGTGCGCGGCCGCGGTCGCGACGCCGGCGGGAGGGCTCGTCGCGAGCCGGGCCGGTGAGCCGCTGCCGGGACTGCTCGCGGGGGCGGCGACCGTGGCCGTCGTGTTCGTGCTGCTCGGCCTGGCCCTGGGCGCCCAGGGCTTCGCACCCGCCCTCCGTTCCGTACGGGCCGCCGCCCGTACCTTCACCCGAAGGCTCACGCATGGCCGTTGACTCCGCCGGCACCCGTACGGCGCCCCGCCCCGGCCCCGCTCCCTGGGTGGCGATGTACCACTCGGTGACGGACTGCCCGGACGACCCGTACCGCATCACCGTCACTCCCGACCGGCTGGAACGGCAGCTGAGATGGCTCGCCGTGCGGGGTGTGCGGGGCGTGTCCATGGCCGAACTGCTGGCCGCACGCGCGCGCGGCGAGGGCCGGCGCCTTGCGGGGCTCACCTTCGACGACGGCTACGCCGACTTCGTCGACCATGCCCTGCCCGTGCTGCGCCGGTTGGACTTCGGCGCCACCCTCTTCGTACTGCCCGGCCGGCTCGGCGGCGACAACGCCTGGGACCCGCTGGGCCCGCGCAAGCCGCTCCTGACGGCGGACGGCATCCGGCAGGCGGCACGGGCGGGGATCGAGATCGGCTCGCACGGGCTGACGCACGTGGACCTCACGGCGGCGGACGACCTCCGGCTGAAGGCCGAGGTCGTCGAGAGCCGGGCCGCGCTGGAGGACCTGCTCGGCGCGCCGGTGGACGGCTTCTGCTACCCCTACGGCACGCTCGACCAGCGAGCCGTCGAGGCCGTACGGGGCGCCGGGTACCGCTACGCCTGCGCCATCGACCCCGGCCCGCTCACCGGCCCGCTGGCTCTCCCCCGCCTCCACGTCGGACAGAACGACGGCGCCGTACGCCTGTTCCTCAAGTACCGGCTGCACCGGCTGCGGCGCCGTCCTGTGGAGGGTCTGTGACATGAGGGCCCTGCACATCATCACCGGCCTCGGCGTCGGCGGCGCCGAGCAGCAACTGCGGCTCCTGCTGCGCCACTTGCCCGTCGACTGCGAGGTCGTGACGCTCACCAACCCGGGCGCGGTCGCCGACGGCCTCGTCGCGGACGGGGTGCGGGTCACGCACCTCGGCATGGCCGGCAACCGCGACCTGGCCGCGCTGCCCCGGCTGGTCCGGCTCATCCGCCGGGGCCGCTACGACCTCGTGCACACCCACCTCTACCGGGCCTGCGTCTACGGCCGGCTCGCCGCGCGCCTCGCGGGCGTCCGGGCGGTGGTGGCCACCGAGCACTCGCTCGGCGACTCGCAGATGGAGGGGCGCAGCCTCACCTCGGGTGTCCGGGCGCTGTATCTGGCCAGCGAGCGGCTCGGCCGGGCCACCGTCGCCGTCTCCCCCACGGTCGCCGAGCGGCTCAAGCACTGGGGGGTGCCCGCGCCGCGGATCGCGGTCGTCCCGAACGGCATCGACCTGGACCGCTTCCGCTTCGACCCGGCACAGCGGCTGCGCACCCGGCAACGGCTCGGGCTGCCGGAGACCGCGTACGTCGTCGGCGGCATCGGCCGGCTCACGGCGGCCAAGCGGTTCGACGTACTCATCCACGCCCTCGCCCAACTGCCGGACAACTTCTGGCTGTTGCTGGTCGGCGGCGGGCCCGAGGAGTACGTCCTGCGGCGCACCGCGCACGCGGCCGGGGTGGCGGACCGCGTCCTGTTCACCGGCGAACGCCCCTGCGTACCCGACGGTTCCCCCGGCCCCGACCTCCCCTCGCTCACCTCCGCGATGGATCTGCTCGCCTCGCCGTGCCCCGAGGAGGCGTTCGGACTGGCCGTCGTGGAGGCCCTGGCCGCAGGGCTGCCGGTCCGCTACGCCGCCTGTCCGGCGGTCGAGGACCTGCCCCCGCACTCCGCGCCGGCCGCGCGCCGCGTGAGCGGGGGCCCCGACGCGTTCGCCCGGGCGCTGGTGGCGGCCCGCGCCGAGGGCCCCCTCGCGCGCACCGCGCCCGACGCCGCCCACCACTACAGCATCGCCCGCAGCGCCGCGCGGCTCATGGACGTCTACGCGGCCGCCCATTCCTCGCCCTCGTCACCCCACGGAGTCAGTTCCTCATGACCGAGAATCCCAGCGGCCCCCGCCGCCCGTCCCCCGCCCTCACCCGTGTGAGGGCGCTGCCGGCCTGGTCCCTGCTCGCGGCCGGTGTCCTCGCCGGCGGTCTGCTCGGCGGCACGTACGGCCTGGTCAGGACGCCCACGTACACGGCCACCAGCTATGTCGTCGCGGTACCGACCGACAGGTCCGACTCCGCGACCGCGCTGGGCTTCGCGCAGGCCTACGGCCGGGTCGCCACGCAGCTCGCGGTGCTCGGGGACGCGCAGGTGTGGGCGGGCGTGCCGGTGCGGACGCTGGAGTCGAGCGTGCAGACGGCGACCTCGCCGGACGCCCCGATGGTGGCGATCACGGCGACCTCCTCGCGCCCGGACCTCGCCGCCGACATGGCCAACGCCGTCTCGCGCGCGCTGACCCGGCACGCGAACGACTCCCGGGCCGACACCCACGTCGAGCTCCGGCAGTTCGCCCGCGCCACCCGTCCCGGCGGGCCGTCCTCGGCGTCCCCGGCGGTGACGGGTCTGGTGGGGGCGAGCGCGGGCGGTCTGCTCGGCGGCCTTGTGCTGCTGGTCCGGCCCCGCCGGGCCACGGACGAACCCGCACGGCCACCGTCCGTGCCCAGCCCGGCCACCGCCGCCGATGTCCACGGACAGCTGTGAAGTACACCGTCGAACTCGTCACCGACGACAGCGCGTTCACCGAACTCGCCCCGGACTGGCACCAGTTGTACGGGAGGTGCGCGGCGGCGACCCCGTTCCAGAGCCACGCCTGGCTGCACTCGTGGTGGCTGTCCTACGGCAGCCGGGGCCGGCTGCGCCTCCTGCTGGTCCGCGACGGCCGTGAACTCGTCGCCGCCGCCCCGCTGATGCGGGTACGCCGTCCGGTGCCGACCCTCGTGCCGCTCGGCGGGGCGATCTCCGACTACGGGGACGTGCTGCTGGACGACGAGCGCGGCGAGGAGGCGGTGACCGCGCTGACCGAGGGGCTCGCCTCGGTGGCCCGCACCGCGCTGATCGACTTCCGTGAGGTACGGCCCGGGGGCGCGGCCGAGCGGATCTACGACCGCTGGCACGGACCGCGCCGCCGGGTCAGCGACTCGCTGTGCCTGGAGCTGCCCGCCGTGCCCATGGACGAACTGGTCGCCCGGCTGCCCTCGGCGAAGGCCCAGCGGGTGCGGGCCAAGCTGCGCAAGCTGACCGCGCTCGGCGTCGAGCGTCAGGTGGTGCGGCCGGAGGAGGTCGACACGGCGCTGCGCCGGCTGCTGGAGCTGCACCGGCTCCAGTGGCAGGGGCGGAAGGTGACGTCGGAGCATCTGCGGACGCGGTTCTGCGACCACCTGGTGCGGTCGGTCGGGCCGATGGTGCGCTCGGGGGACGCCGTCGTCACCGAGTTCCGGCTGGGCGAGGACGTGGTGGCAGTGGACCTGACGCTGCTGTCGCGACGGCTGGCGGGCGGCTATCTCTACGGCGCCCACCCGCGGCTGCGGGAGTGCAAGGCGGACGTGGCGGTGATGCTGCTGGACGCGTGCGCCGAGCACACCCGTGCCGGCGGACGCGGCACGCTGAGCCTGCTGCGCGGCAACGAGCCCTACAAGCATCACTGGCGCCCCGAACCGGTCGTCAACCAGCGGCTGTTGCTGGCCCGGCGACGCACCGCCCCGCTGCTGTCGGCGACGCTGTGCGACGTGGCCGCCCGGCGGCGGGGCAAGGAACTGGTGCGACGGTGGAGGGAGCGCGGTGGCGACGGGCCGTGACCGACCCGCCGCCGCCTGGGGGTCACCGGCTGCGCGACCACCAGTCGAAGCGCAGGCACAGCTTCCCGCCGAGCCAGTACTCGACCCAGTCGCCCAGTTGCAGCGGCGAGCAGTTGGCCGGGGGCACGGGCGTGACCGGTGCGGTGGGAACGGCCGGAGTCGTCGGTGCGGGCGGAGTGGTCGGTGTGGTGGTCCCGCCGGGTTTGGTCGGCTCCGGGGCCGGATTCTCGGTGCGGCCGGAGAGCACGGACCGGTAGACCTGGGAGGACCTGGGGTTGTCGGCGCACTGCCAGACACCGTGCGGACAGTAGTCCGTCAGCGTGTTGTACAGCGGCTTGTGCGCGTCCATCCACGCGAGCATGCCCCGCATGTACGCGGAATTGTCACCGTTGCGGAAAAGCCCCCATTCCGGATAGGAGATGGCCTTTCCGTGCGCCTTCGCGAAATCCACCTGGGCCTGGAGGCCGTACGGCTCTGTCACCTGCCGCTCGAACGACAGTCCGCTGGGCTGGTCGTACGAATCCATTCCGACGATGTCGACCGTGTCGTCCCCCGGATAGCACTCCGTCCAGGGAACGGCGTCCCGGCCGCGACTCGGAGCGAAGTCGAAGCGGAATTTCTGGCCCGGCACCGCGCGCATCGTGGTGACGATCCTTTTCCAGTACGTCTTCCACGCCTCGGGGTCGGGTCCGCAGCGGTGGGTGTACGTGGTGCCGTTCATCTCCCAGCCGAGGACGACGACCGTGTCCGGCACCTTCAGCTCGACCAGCCGCTCGGCGAGCGCGCGGAAGTGGCGGTCGTACTCCCCGGCGACGCCCCGGCGCAGCAGCTGCCGTACCTCGGCGTCGGAGACGTTCTCCTCGTTGTGCTCCATCATGGGCACGTTGAGGACCAGCATCCGGTCGGCCTGCCGGGTACGCCAGTCCGCCCACACGTCGAGGAAGCCGTGCCGGCCCTCGATGTTGGTCCAGCGGTCGCCGGGCAGATAGGTGTGCCCGACGCGCAGCTCGGCACCGCCCAGCCAGTGGCTGAGCTCGGCGATGCGGGCCACGCCTCGGGGGCCGTAGTCGAGGTAGGCGCCGAAGGCCGGACCGCTCTTCGGCGGTGGGGTCGGCGTGTCCGGGGCCGGTGGCACCGGCGGGATCGTCGGGACCGGCGGGGTGACCGCCGGCGCGGGGGTCGGCGGGGCGACCGCGGGTGTCGGAGCGGGCGGATCGGCGACCCGCGCCGTCCCCGCGGCGAAACCGGGACCCGATGCCAGGACGACCGACGCGGCGACCGCCGCCGTGGTGACCGCCAGTCGTCGGGAACGGGCCCCTCGCTGCTGTGAGGACATGCCTGCTCCTTTCTCTCCGATAACTGACACTCAGTCACATCAATATGACCAACGCCACCGTGGTTACGGCTTTCGAGTGCACCGATCGCCCGCCCGAGTGAAACCACCCGAAGGAAAATGCCCGTGTCGCTGCTCGACACCCGAGTTCCCGCCGTCCTGCTGCGGATCGACCGCAATCCCTTTCACCACGGAACACTGGGGGCCGTACGCTCACTCGGCAGGGCGGGGGTCCACGTCCATCTCGTCGCGGATTCCACCGGAAGTCCGGTACGGCAATCCCGTTTCGTACGCCAGATCCATCCCCCGCCGCCGCCCGGCGCCTCCCTCGGTGACATCGCCGTCGCACTGCGCCGGATCGCGACCGGCGTCGCGCGTCCGGCCGTGCTGATCCCGATGGACGACGCGAGCGGCATCGCGGTGGGCCGGCTGCGCGAGGAACTGACCCCCGCCTATCTGCTGCCCCAGCAGCCGGGCACGCTGCCCGAACGCGTCGCCGACAAGGCGGAACTGGCCGAGGTGTGCGCGGTGGCGGGCGTGCCTCATCCGGAGACGGTCATCCCGGAGAGCGCCGAGCACGCCGCGAGCGCCGCCCGGGGACTGGGGCTCCCGGTGATCGCCAAGTGGAGCAGGCCCTGGCTCGTGCCCCCGGGGACCGGACTGCGCAGCACGAGCGTGGTCCGCTCGGCACAGGAGGCGCGGGACCTGTACCTGCGCACCGGGGAGGCCGGCAGCCGGCTGCTGCTGCAGGCGTTCCTGCCTCCGGGCCCCGACCGGGACTGGTTCTTCCACGGGTACGCCGACCGGTCCGGGACCGTGCGCGGCGGCGGCCCCGGCGTCAAGACACGGGCCTGGCCGCGCGGCGCCGGGCTGACGGCGGTGGGTCGCTGGGCACCCAACGCGCAGGTGCAGCTGCTCGCCGAGCGGCTGGCGGCCGAACTGGGTTACCGCGGCATCTTCGACCTCGACTTCCGCCGCTGCGGCGCGACCGGGCGCTATCACCTGCTCGACTTCAACCCGCGCCCCGGCGCGCAGTTCCGGCTCTTCACCGACTCCGCCGGGCTGGACGTCGTACGCGCCCTGCACCTCGACCTGACCCACCGTCCGCTGCCGGACGGCGTGCCGCTGCCGGGGCGGGAGTTCGTGGTCGAGAACTACGCGCCCCTGACCGCGCTGCGGCCCGCCCCTCCCGCCGGCCGCGAACTGGCCTGGAACGCACGGGACGACCGGGGCCCCGGGCAGGCGCTGTGGGGCCTGTGGGCGCGCCATGTGTCGGGTCGGCTGCTGGACCGCGTACGCGGGGCGGCCGCCGGGGCCTCGGCGCGCACCCCCGCACCCGCCGGGCACCACGCGGCACCCACCCCCCGGACCGCCGAGTTGCCCCACACCATGTCCCACGATCTGTCCGAAGACGTCTCCGACGAGAAGGCGAGCAGTTGCTGATGTACGACCTACTGGTGGTGGGCGCCGGGCCCTACGGCCTGTCCATCGCGTCCCACGCCGCGGCCGCCGGGCTGAGACTGCGCGTCTTCGGCCGGCCCATGGCGTCCTGGCGCGACCACATGCCCCGCGGCATGTTCCTCAAGTCGGAGCCCTGGGCCTCCAACCTCTCGGACCCGCACGGCCGTTGGCAGCTGGACCGGTACTGCGCGGACCGGGGGGTGGCGGCCCGGCACGGGGAGCCGATCCCGGTGGAGACGTTCGCCGAGTACGGCCTGTGGTTCGCGCGCAACGCCGCGCCCGAGGTCGACGAACGCACCGTGACCCGGGTGACCCCCTGCCCCGGCGGCTTCGAGGCGGTCACGGAGGACGGCCAGTCCGTGCACGCCCGTACGGTCGCCCTGGCGGTCGGCGTGATCCCCTTCGTCGAGATCCCGCCGGCCCTGCGCGACCTGCCCCCGTCCCTCGTCTCGCACAGCAGCCACCACCACGACCTCTCCCGCTTCCGCGGCCGGGACGTGACGGTCGTCGGCGGCGGCCAGGCGGCCCTGGAGACCGCGGCCCTCCTCGCCGAACAGGACACGCGGGTACGGGTGTTGGTGCGTGCCGAACACGTGTCCTGGAACGACGTGCCACCGCCGTGGGAACGCCCCTGGTGGCAGTCGGCCCGCGCCCCGCACAGCGGCCTGGGCTGCGGCTGGCGCAACTGGTTCTACTCCGAACGCCCCGGCCTCTTCCATCGTCTCCCGGAATCGACCCGGGCCCGCGTCGCCGCGACGGCACTCGGCCCGGCGGGCGCGTGGTGGGTGCGGGAGCGGGTCGAGGGAGCGGTGGAGGTACTGCCCGGCCACGAGGTCGCGGCGGCACGACCGATGAGGGACGGGAACGGGGTACGGCTGGAGGTGGTCCACCGGACAGGTGCCGGGGGGCCCGGAGTCCCGGCGTCCCTGGAAACCGAACACGTCATCGCGGCCACGGGCTTCTCGGCCGGCTGTGACCGTCTGACCCTTCTCGATCCCGAGCTGCGCACCGCCCTCACCAGGACCGGGGCCGGCTCACCCCGGGTGACCTCAGCCTTCGAGTCCTCCCACCCCGGCCTCTTCCTGGCCGGCCTGATCACCGCCCCGGGCTTCGGCCCGGCGATGCGGTTCGTCCAGGGGGCGGCCTACACGGCGGAGACCTTGGTACGGGGGGTGCGGCGCCGGCTGCGGGCCGGGGACGTGGGTGCGGTGGTGCCGGTGCCGGGGAGGCGGGGGCCCAGCGGGGCACCGGCGGGCGCGCGCCGCTGACGCGGGCCGGGCCCGGGGTCTCGTGCCGCGAGTACCGGGCCGCGGGTGCCGGACGTTCCCTGTCCGGCACCCGGCGCACTATCGGCGGGAGGCGGCTCGGCCCCGGCGGTACAGGACGACCCCACCCACGATCATCGCGGCGCTGGCACCCGATGCGGCCAGCATGGCCTCGGCACCGGTGTGGGGCAGCTGGGGCGGGGGCATGTGGTCCCCACCGGGGGGCGGAGTGTGCTCGCCACCGGGGGGCGGCGTGTGCTCGCCACCGGGCGGAGGCGTGTGGTCGCCACCAGGAGGCGGAGTGTGATCCCCACCCGGCGGAGGCGTGTGGTCCCCACCAGGAGGCGGAGTGTGATCCCCACCAGGAGGCGGAGTGTGATCCCCACCAAGAGGCGGCGTGTGGTCCCCACTCGGCGGAGGCGTGTGGTCCCCACCAGGAGGCGGCGTGTGATCCCCACCAGGAGGCGGAGTGTGATCCCCACCAGGAGGCGGCGTGTGATCCCCACCCGGCGGAGGCGTGTGGTCCCCACCAGGAGGCGGCGTGTGATCCCCACCGGGCGGAGGCGTGTGGTGACCCCCCGGCGGAGGCGTGTGGTGACCCCCCGGTGGTGGCGTGTGATGGCCGCCCGGCGGAGGCGTGTGGTCGCCGTAGCCGCCGCCCTCCTCGTGCCCGGGGGTGTCGCCGTACCCGCCGCTCCCCTCCTGCCCGGAGTCGTCGCCGTAACCCGAATCGTCGCCGTGCGGCACGCCGCGGGAACCGTGTCTGCCCGAACTCGGTTCGACGGCACAGGAGTTACCGAACGCCGGGTTGAGTGCGGCGGCCACGTCGACGGAGTCGCCGCAGGCGTTGACGGGGACGTCGACGGGCGCCGCCACACTGTCGCCGGACACGACGCCGGCCGAATCCGTGGCGGCCCCGCTCGTGTGCGTGTCGGCGAGGACAGGGCTGCTGCACAGGGACAGAATGCTTGTCGCGGCGGCGGCCGCGACCATTCCCCTACTCAGGGTCTGTCGCAATCTCGTTGTCTTCCTGCTTGTAGAAGTGGGAAAAGCCGGCCCTGGACGGAATCGAGCGGTCCAAGGCCGGCCAGGACAGCCGGTACGGCTGAGGTGTTACGAGGTCAGTGGTTCACGCACACGTTGCCGAACGCCGGGTTCAGCGCACCGATGACGTTGACCGTGTTCCCGCACACGTTGATCGGCACGTGGATGGGGATCTGGACGACGTTGCCCGAGAGAACACCCGGGGAACCGATGGCGGCACCCTGGGCTTCGGCGTCCGCGAAGGCCGGGGCGGCCACGCCGAAGGCCATGATCACGCCCGCGGCGACAGCGGCGGTCTTCTTCATGAGATTTCCCTTCTCTGCGGTCATGCCCCTTTGTCGGCGTGTGACCGAGCGAGCACAGACGGAGCGGCTCGCGCCATGACCTGCAGGCTGTAGAACGAGGGATAGCCGACAGAGAAACTACCGAACACGTGGCGCGGGAGAATTCACTCGATTGCCCTGTGCCGTCACTCATTCCACTCCCGACCACGCGGGAAAAGGCCCACGCAGAAAGCCCGGGCGGCCCGCGGACAATGCCGCGGGCCGCCCGGCCAGTCGGATTCGGCCTACTTCTCTCCGTGGGCCGTTTCCGATTCCTCGGTGGCGGCCGACAGAACCGACAGGTCCTCGAGGACGTGCGACAGCGCGCCGTCCCGCTTGGACTGGGTGGAGTTGTCGGAGCACTGCTGGGTCAGCTGGTCCGACAGGATCGGCACGTCCTGGACGTTGACGATCTGCAGAACGCCGACGTTGGTGTCGCTCAGGCCGAGGCACGGCTTGTTGAGCGTGCCCTGGACCAGCGAGAGCTGGGGGCTCATGTCACCCTTGGTCGCCGAATTGCCGAACGACGACGTGGCGCCGTTACCGTTGGCCACGGTCGGCCCGTTGTCGTTGCCGATGGCAAGCGCCGTCGGAGCTGCCGCCACCGACATTCCGACGACAGAAGCGGCGGCCGCCGCGGCGGCCATTGCCTTCTTAAGCACTTCGCGTTCCTTTCCTCGTAGCGACACAATGCCCTACGGCCACATCAACCCGGCATGCGAGGAATGGTTGCGGGCGTTCACTCCATTGGCCCTGTCGCCGACTTGGGCGCCCCGCGGGCACCGGGTTCCGGCCGGGGCTCTCGGCCGCTCCCCGCTGTCCGCCGTCGGAGTGAACGGGAGAAACCTCGTCACGAGCGCGCAGTTAGCCAGAACGCTCCGGTCCCCGGGGCTTCCTCAGAAAGGACTGGCCAGTGATCAAGAAGATTGTTGCCACCGCGGCGATGGCCGCGTCCGCCGTGGGTGCCTCCGCCGCCGCGGCCCCGCAGGCACTCGCGATCGGCAACGACCAGGGGCCGACCGTGGCGAACGGCAACGGCGCGTGGCAGAGCTTCGGCAACTCGAGCACCTACGGGAACATGAGCCCGCAGATGGCGCTGATCCAGGGGTCCTTCAACAAGCCCTGCCTCGCTGTCAGCGACCTGCCCATCGGTGTGCTCCAGGTGGTCAACGTCCAGGATGTCCCGATCCTGTCGGACCAGCAGACCCAGCAGTGTGCCGAGAACTCCACCCAGGCCAAGCGGGACGGTGCGCTGGCCCACCTGCTGGAGGACGTGTCGATCCTGTCCTCCAACCAGGAGTCCAACAGCAAGGACTCCGGCCACAAGGACTCCGGCCACTGATCCCGGCCTCCTGGTCGAGGCCGAAGGGGCCGCCGAGCATCTCGGCGGCCCCTTCGGCGTGTCAGCGCCGGTACAGCGCCTCGATCTCCTCCGCGTATGCGGCGCTCACCACATGCCGCTTGACCTTGAGGGACGGTGTGAGCATGCCGTTGTCCTCGGTGAACTCCCCCGCGACGAGCCGGAAGGCGCGGATCGACTCGGCGCGGGAGACGGCCAGGTTGGCGTGGTCGACGGCCTTCTGGATGTCGGCGCGCAGCCGTTCGTCCTTCGCGAGCTCGGCGAACGGGGTGTCGGCGGGCAGGCCCCGGACCGACAGCCAGTGGGCCATCGCCTCGGGGTCGAGGGTGATCAGGGCGGCGACGAAGGGGCGGTTGTCGCCGACGACGAGGCACTGGCCGACGGGGGCCCGGCTGCGCAGCCGGTCCTCCAGGACGGCCGGGGAGACGTTCTTGCCGCCGGAGGTGATGAGGAGGTCCTTCTTGCGGCCGGTGATGGTGAGGTAGCCGTCCTCGTCGAGGGCGCCGAGGTCGCCGGTGGCGAACCACTCGTCCTTCAGGACGGCGTCGGTGGCCTCCGGGTTGTTCCAGTAGGCACCGAAGACGACCCCGCCCTTGATGAGGACCTCGCCGTCGTCGGCGATGCGGATCGCGGTGCCGGGGACCGGCTGTCCGACGGTGCCGGGGCGGGGGCCGAGCGGCGGGACGACGGTGGCGGCGGCGCTGGTCTCGGTGAGCCCGTAGCCCTCGTAGATGATGATGCCGGCGGCGGAGAAGAACAGGTTGAGCTCGCGGTCCAGGGGTGAGCCGCCGCTGATGGCGTAGCGGGTGCGGCCGCCGAGTTCCTTGCGGATACGGCGGTAGACCAGCAGGTCGTACAGGGCCCAGGCGGCGTAGAGGCCGGGGCCCGGTCCCTTGCCGCGGTCCAGGAACTTGTCCAGGTAGGCCGCGCCGAAGCGGACGCCGACGCGGTGGGCGCGGTCGAAGGAGGCGGCGCGGCCCAGCTTCTCGGCGGTGGCGCGGCCGGTGGCGTGGATCTTCTCGAAGAGGTACGGCACGCCGACCAGGAAGGTCGGGCGGAACTCCTTGAGGGCGGGGCGCAGTTCGTCGGGCTTGATGCTCGGGCAGTGCCCGATCTCGATGCGGCCCATCAGGCAGGCGATCTGGAGGGTGCGGCCCATGATGTGGGCGAGCGGGAGGAAGAGGAGGGTGGAGGCGGTCTGGTCGGTGACCTCCTTGAAGATGGGGTGGAGCAGCTCGACGGTGTTGGCGGCCTCGGCGTGCAGGTTGGCGTGGGTGAGGACGCAGCCCTTGGGGCGGCCCGTGGTGCCGGAGGTGTAGCAGATCGTGGCGATGGTGTCGGGGGTCAGGGCGGCGCGGCGCTTGGTGACCTCGTCGTCGGGGAGGTCGTGGCCCAGGGCTTGGAGTTCGTCGAGTGCCCTGGAGTCCAACTGCCAGATGTGCGGCCTGGCTTGGTGTTCCGCCGTGCCGGTGGTGACCGTCGCCGCGTTCTCGGCGTTCTCGGTCACGATGTGCCGGGCTCCGGAGTCGCGGACGATCCAGTCGACCTGCTCGGCGGAGGAGGTGGCGTAGACGGGGACGGTCTGGCCGCCGGCGGCCCAGATCGCGAAGTCCAGGACCGTCCACTCGTAGCGGGTCCGCGACATCACGGCCACACGGCCGCCGGGTTCGACACCGGCGGCGATCAACCCCTTGGCCACGGCGGTGACTTCGCGGGCGAAGGCGGCTGCCGTGACGGGCTTCCAGCCCTCCTTCTCCTTGCGGCGCAGCACCACCGCGTCGGGCGTCTCGGCAGCGTTGGTGAAGGGGAGGTCCGCGATGCTGCCGGTGGCCGGGGGCGGGGCGAGGGGTGGCGTGCGGGCCTCTCGTACGACCCCGCTCTCGTCCTTGACGACCTGGACCCTGGTCCGGCCCGCCAGGTGTTTCGCCCGCTTCAGGTCCTTGCGTACGCCCATGATGGCTCCCCGGTCGGCTCCGACTGGGTGGTCAACTTACTCGTAAGTAAGGAAAGGTCAATGGGTCCGGCGTCAGTCCGCGAGGCGCCGGGCCCGGCTGATGGTCTCGGCGAGTCGGCGTACCGCGCTGTCCTCGGTGCGGTCTGCCAACTCGTCGGCCCAGTAGGCGAGTTCGCTGAGGGACGGCCTGCCCGGCAGGCGGTTGTCGGCGCCGCTGTCCCGGAGGGCGTCGGCGAAGTAGGCGGCCACCGCGTCGACCTGGAAGCGGGGGTTCGCGTCCCGCAGCGAGGTGTCGAAGGTCTCAAGGCCGGCCGACTTCTCGTGCGGGGCCCGGGTCTTCGGGTCCTGCCAGCGGACGGTGGCCGTGGCGAGGTGGCCGTCGGCGCCGGGGCGGGTGCGGACCGCGTAGAGCGCGGTGACCGTGTGGCCGGGGCCGACCTCGCCGCCGTCCACGCGGTCGTCGCGGAAGTCGTCGTCGGCGACGCGCCGGTCGTCGTAGCCGACGAGGCGGAAGGAGGCGACGTTCTCGGGGTCGAAGGCGACCTGGGCCTTGGCGTCGCGGGCGGTCAGGTCGATGTTCTGCGGGAGCTGTTCGCAGAAGACCTTCTCGGCGTCGTCGCCGGAGACGTAGACGGTGTGGCCGTCGCCCTTGTCGGCGAGGCGTTCCATGAGGGCGTCGCCGTAGTCGCTGCCGACGCCTACGCCGAAGAGGGTGATGCCGTGCTCGCGGCGGGCGGTGTCGATGCGCTCCAGGATGGAGTCGGGGTCGGTGTCGCCGTCGTTGGCGAGGGCGTCGGAGATGAGGACGACCCGGTTGGTGGCGCCCTCGCGCAGGCCCTTGACCGCCGTCCGGTAGCCGGTCTCGACGCCCGCGGCGAGGTTGGTGGAGTACGTCGGCCCCAGGCTGTCGATCGCCTGGTGGATCAGGTGGCGGTGGTCGCCGAGGCGGGTCATCGGCAGGACCGTCTCGGCCTGGTCGCTGAAGGTGACGAGGGCGACCGAGTCGTCGTCGCGCAGCCGGTCCGTCATGGTGTCGAGGGAGTGCTGGGCGAGGTCGAGGCGGCCGGGTTCGGCCATGGAGCCGGAGATGTCGATGACGAAGGTGAGGGCGGCGGGCGGGCGCCTGGCGGAGTCCTCGGCGGCACTCCTCGTGGCGAGGCCCACGCGGACCAGGGACCAGTCGTCGCGGTCGGTGCGGGCGCCGTCGACGGTGACCGTGAAGCCGTTGCCGTCGGGGCGGTCGTAGTCCTGGCGGAAGCTGTTGACGAACTCCTCGGGGCGGATCGTCGAGGGGTCGGGGCGGCGGCCCTCGGCGAGGGTGCGGCGGGCGTAGCCGTAGGAGGCGGTGTCGACGTCGAGGGCGAAGGTGGAGAGGTAGTCGGGGGACGGGGTGACGTAGTCGCCGCGGGACCCGTCGGGGTCCTGTTCGCCCTGGGGCTGGTCCGGGGCCGGGAAGCCCGAACCGTGGGAGCCGCCCCTCGCGCCGTCCGCGCTGCTCTTTCCTCCGTCGTCGCCCCCGGCGCAGCCGGTGAGCATGAGGCCGCCCGCCAGTGTGAGGGCGAGCATCACCTGTCGTGTCCGCTGTCGCTCCATCGTCCGTACCCCCTGGGCCTGTTGACGTCGGCTTCTGCGACTGTGACGGGCCGGGGGGCCGGAACGTGCGCTACGGAGCGTTGCGGATGGGTATCGAAGGGGGCACGGAGACGGCCCGTCGAGACCGGTGGGAGATCTTCCGGTGACCTAGGAGACCACGTCCTTGCGGGCGAAACCCCTGAAGGCCAGGGCGAACAGCACCAGGGCGAGCGTTATCGAGAGTGACGTGCCCTGGATCATGTCGGACCACTGCAACGCGGGCTGTACGGCGTCCAGCCACGCGTACTGCCAGTGCGAGGGCAGGAAGTCGCGCCAGTCGCCGAGGGCGGTCACCTGGTCCAGCACATTGCCGACGATGGTCAGGCCGACCGCGCCGCCGACCGCGCCGAGGGGGGCGTCGGTGCGGGTGGAGAGCCAGAACGCGAGGGCGGCGGTGACGAGTTGGGAGACGAAGATGTACGCCACCGTGATCAGCAGCCGCTGAGCCGCCGTGCCCGGTTCCAGTGAGCCGCCGGTGGGCAGCTGGAGCGGGCCCCAGCCGTACGCCGCCGTGCCGACCGCCAGGGCGACCAGCGGGAGCAGGAGCATCGCGGCGAGGCTGAGGGTGAGGCCGACCACGAGCTTGGACCAGAGCAGGCGGGCCCTCGGCACTGGTGCCGCGAGCAGATAGCGCAGGGAGGACCAGCTCGCCTCCGAGGCGACCGTGTCCCCGCAGAACAGCGCGACCGGGACGACCAGCAGGAAGCCCGCGGAGGCGAACAGGTTCACCGCGGCGAAGTTCGCCCCGGACACCGTCGCCGTGTCCATCAGGTTGACGCGGGTGTTGCCCGAGCCCGGTCCGCCGCCGAGCTGGAAGGCGATCAGCAGGACGAAGGGCAGGGCGGCCAGGATGCCGAACATGACGAGGGTGCGGCGGCGCTTCAACTGCCGTACCAGCTCGACCCGGACCGGCAGCGTACGGCCCGCGCGGTAGCCGTCGGCGACCTCCGCGCGCTCGGTCAGCGTGCTGCTCATGCGGAGTCTCCGATCAGGGTGAGGAAGGCGTCTTCGAGCCGGCGGTGGGGGCCCACCGACTCCACGGGGACCTCGAGCCGGACGAGTTCGGCTACCAGGCGGGCCGCGCTGCCGTCCGCGTCGAGCCGTACGAGAAGGCCGTCGTCGGTGGTGACCGCCGACGCCACGCCCGGCAGGGCCGCGACCTTCCCGGCCACGGGCTCCTCGACCGGTACGGCGGTGCCGACCAGCAGGGTGTCTCCGGAGCCGACGATCTCGGCGACCGGGCCCGCCTGGATCAGCTTGCCGTGGTCCATGACGACGAGGTGGGTGCAGGACTGCTCGACCTCCGAGAGGAGGTGGCTGGAGACGATGACCGTGCGGCCTGCCGCCGCGTAGCGGATCATCACCTCGCGCATCTCGCGGATCTGCGGCGGGTCGAGGCCGTTGGTCGGTTCGTCGAGGATGAGCAGGTCCGGCAGGCCCAGCATGGCCTGGGCGATGGCCAGGCGCTGGCGCATGCCCTGGGAGTAGGTGCGGACCGCGCGGGCCAGCGCGTCGCCGAGGCCCGCGATCTCCAGCGCCTCGTCCATGTGGGCGTCCTCGGGCGGGCGGCCGGTGGCCCGCCAGTACAGCTCCAGGTTCTCCCGGCCCGACAGGTGCGGGAGGAAGCCCGCGCCCTCGACGAAGGCGCCGACCCTGGAGAGCACGGGGGCGCCGGGCGCGATCGCGTGGCCGAAGACGCGGACCTCGCCGCCGTCCGGCCTGATCAGGCCCATCAGCATGCGCAGGGTGGTCGTCTTGCCCGCGCCGTTCGGGCCGAGCAAGCCGAGGACCTGGCCCTTCTCGACGCGGAAGGAGAGGTCACGGACCGCGTAGCGGTCGGTGGACTTGGCGTACCGCTTGCTCAAGTCCGTTATCTGAAGGGGGACTTCGGCCAGCTCCGGATCGGGGGCGGCGGGGGCGGTCGTACGGCGGCGGCCCGTCACCACGAGGAACAGGGCGAGCACCGCGCCGGCCGGCGGGAGCCACCACACCCAGGCGGGCAGGGGGGCCTGGGTGTTCTTCTCGCCGAGGGGCTCGGGGACGTTCAGGTCGCCCTTCAGGGAGACGGTGTACGTCGCCGGGGCCGCCGGGGAGGCGTAGCCGAGGTCCGTGGAGGCGAGGACCAGCTTGAGGCGGTGGCCGTCCTCGATCTCGTGGTCGATCGCCGGGAGGGTGATCCTGACGTCCTTGCCGGCCTTGGCGCCCTCGACCTTGAGGGGCTCGACGAGTTGGGAGGGCAGGGTCTGCCGCCCGTTCGCGCCCACGTCGTACAGCTTGGCGAAGAGGACGGCGTCCTCGCTCGTCGACTTCACATGGACGGTGACGGTGGGCGAGCCGGTGATCCGGAGGTCGTCGCGTACCGGCTTCGACTCGAACGCGGCGTACTGGCCCGGGAAGTCCAGGGAGACGCCGACGCCCAGGGAGGAGAGCTGGGAGAGGCCGCCTCCGCCGAGGCCGGGGAGGGCCGAGACGGCGGGCGGGTTGGCGCCGGCGGGGTTGGCGAAGTCCTGCTCGCGGCCGGTCAGGGCGATCCTGTGGTCGTCGCTCTCCAGGCCCGGGTAGGTGTCGGCGGTGACGCCGGTCAGGCGGGTCTCGCCGTCGCCGGTGTCGGTGCCGACGGTGCGGGTGACGCGGAAGGCGGGACCGGTGCCGGCGGACTTGTCGTCCTTGAGGTAGCGGTCGAACCAGTTCGTCACGCGGGACTGGACGCGGCTGGTCTCCAGGTCGCCGCCGTCGTGGCCGCCGGCGATCCAGTCGACGTCGACGGGGGCGCCGTTCGCGCGGATCGCCCTCGCGGCCTGGTCGGCCTGGTTCAGGGGGAAGAGGGAGTCCGTCTGGCCCTGGACCAGCAGGGTGGGGACCTTGATGTCCTTGGCGACGGCCGACGGGGAGCGTTCCTCCAGCATCTTCTCGGCCTGGGCGTCCGGGGTGCCGGACTGGGCGACGCGCTGGTACATCGCGCAGATCCGCGGCTCGAACTTGGCGCAGCCGCCCGCGGAGTTGACGAAGATGCCGGCCCAGAGCTTCTTGAAGACACCGTTCGGGAAGAGGGCGTCCGAGAGGTTCCAGTAGGTGATCGACGGAGCGATCGCGTCCACGCGGCGGTCGTGACCGGCGGCGAGGAGGGAGATCGCGCCGCCGTAGCTCGCGCCCGCCACGCCGACCCGGGGGTCGCCGGGCTTGTCCAGCTGGACCTGGGGTTGCCTCGCCAGCCAGTCGATCAGCTTGCTGACGTCCTTGACCTCGGCGTCGGGGTCGTTGAGGCCGACCTTGCCGGTCGACCTGCCGAAACCGCGGGCGGACCAGGTGAGGACCGCGTAGCCGTCCCTCGCGAGGTCCTCGGCCTGCTGGCGTACGTCGTTCTTGCTGCCGCCGAAGCCGTGGCCCATGAGGACCGCGGGGCGCCTTTCGGTGCCGTTCGTCGTGAAGTACGAGGTGTCTATGCGGACGCCGTCGATCGACATCATCTGGTCCGCGCGGTGCACCGGGGGTGGGTCGTCAGAGGCGGCGGCCGTCCAAGTCCCGGCTGCGGCGAGCACGACGACGGAGGCCGCGGCGGCGATCCACCGCGGCCTCCGGAGGCGTCGAAGATCCATGATTCAACGGTACGGGGTGAAGCTGTCGGGGACTTATCTACTCGGGGCTGAACTCCGGGCCATCCTGGGGGTGGATGAGGAGTCGCGGTGTACAGCGGGTGCGGTACGGCTACGGGGGTGGTGCGTCCTCTTCATGGCCGTCCGCGGGTCCGCTGTGGCTGGTCGCGCCCACGCGGCGGAGCCGCACATCGACACAGCCCCGCGCCCCTGACTTCTCACACCTCCGGTATCGATACGAGCCACCTTGTTTCGGCTCGGGGGCGGAGGTAGAGGGCCCAGTACAGCGTCGCCGCCGCTGTGATGCCGCCCGTCCACAGCAGGTACTCCGTCTCTTGCTGGGTCAGGATGTACGTCAGGACCGCTATCAGGAGCACCGGCATCGCGGGCCACAGGGGCATGCGCCAGGCCGGGGTGTGCTTGTGGTGGTTCCGGCGGGACAGGAGGGCGGCGATCGCGACGAGCAGGTACATGCCGGTCACCGAGACGCCTGTCACGCCGTACAGGGTGTCCAGGTTCACGAAGCACAGAGCCGCTCCCGGGACGCCCACCGCGAGGGTCGCGACCCACGGGCTGCCGAAGCGGCCCAGCTTCGAGAAGAGGCTGTTGACCGGGGACGGCCAGGCCTTGTCCCGCGCCGAGGCGAACAGGACCCGGGAGTTCTGGATGACCATGACGATGCCGGCGTTGATGATCGCGAGGGCGACGCACAGGCTGACGAAGGTGCCGACCGCCGAGTCGGACCAGGCCGTGACCATGGAGCTGATGTCGCCGCCGGTCAGTTGCGTCAGGTCGGAGGCGCCCATGGTGATCGCGACCACCGGGACCAGGATGATCACGGTGGAGATGGCGAGGGTGGCCAGGACCGTGCGGGCCACGTTGCGGCGCGGGTTCTCCAGTTCCTCGGAGAGGTAGACGGCCGTCGAGAAGCCCTGGGTGACGAAGAGGGCGATCGCGAGGCCGGAGACCACCAGCATGGCCGTCACCGTGTCCGCGCCCCCGTGCGCGCCCGCCACCTGCAGGGACAGCAGGCTGCCGGGGCCGCGTTCGGCGTGGGTGAAGCCCAGGAGCGCCACCACCGCGGCCGCGATCACCTCCAGGACCAGGAAGATGCCGGTGATCCAGGCGTTGGCCCGCAGGTCGAGGAGGCCGGCGAGGGTGGCCAGGAGCATGACTCCGGCGCCCGCCAGGGAGGGGTCCAGGTGGATCACGGGGGCCAGGTAGTCCGCGGTGCCCATCGCGATCACCGGCGGGACGATCATGACGACCAGGAGGGACAGCACGAAGACGAGCCAGCCCGCGAGCCGTCCCGCGAGCGTGGAGACCATCGCGTACTCGCCGCCCGCGCTGGGGATGAGGGTGCCCAGCTCCGAGTAGCAGAACGCCACGGCGACACAGAGGAGGGAGCCGATGGCGATCGTCAGGGCGGTGGCGGTGCCGAGCGAACCGAAGAGGTCGGGGACGACCACGAAGAGCGTGGACGCCGGGGTCACACAGGACAGGGTCAGCAGGGTGCCGCCGACCACGCCGATGGAACGGTTGAGCTTGGCGTGGCCGTGCTCCAGCGCCTCTGGGACGGCGGTGTCGGCAGGGCGGAGGGTGTCGGTCATGGTGCTGCATGGAACCCCGACGAAAACCAGCACGTCAATAGGTGTCGAGCTGCGAAATCCGTAGATCCAGAGCGTCTTGAATGGCGAATACGGCAGTCCTGTGCGGCCGCTTCTGCTGTTCAGGCTCTACGGGAACCGCAGCGTCGGCCTGAAAAAACGTCCCGCTAAAGTCTGCCTTCAAAGGTCATTCACAGGGGGGCACATGAAGCTCAAGTACACCGCTGCCTGGGTGGGGTTCACGGCGGCGGCGATGGTCGCGGTCACGGCGTGCGGCTCGGAGGGCGTGAAGAAGGCGGCGGACGTCGTCGACAGGACGGACGCGATCATGGCGGCGCTCGCGCGGGCGACCGACCGGACGGAGAACCTGGGGTCCGCCGAGGTGAAGGTCTCCACGGCGACGCCGGGCACGGCTCCGATCAGCATGGAGGGCACGTACTCCTGGGGCGGCGGCTACGCCTTCGACGTCGAGATGGACACGAAGGCCGCGCAGATGCAGCGGCTCCAGGACGCCCCGACCACGCGCATGCTCTTCGTGGACGGTGCCTACTACTACGACATCGACCCGCAGCCCGCGGGCCCGCTCAAGGGCAAGGAGTGGATGAAGATCGACGCGTCGGCCGTGTTCGGCGACAAGGGCGCGCAGGCGTTCAGCGGGGCCGGCGGCGGGAGCCCGGCGGCCTCCATGCGAGGCCTGAAGTACGCCAACAACGTCGAGGACCTCGGCAAGGAGACCGTCGACGGGCAGCGCACGACCCACTACCGGGCCCGGATCGACCAGACGCAGATGGGGAAGTTCAAGGACGCCTACGGCGACGCGGACAGCATCGCCGGTTCGGTCACCGGCGGGGCCTCCTCGATGACCATGGACATCTGGGTCGGCGGCAAGGACCTGCCGGTGCGCCTGAAGCAGAAGATCGGCGCGATGACCGTGACCATGGACTTCGAGAAGTTCGGGAAGACGGCCGTGGTCAAGGCGCCGCCGGCCGCCGAGACCGGTGACCTGAGCGAGGCCGTGAAGGGCGCTGCCGGCAAGCAGTGAGCACGGCCGGGGGGGGGGGGGCCGCCCCCCCGGGGGGGGGGGGGGCCCCGGGGGCCCGGGGGGGGGGGGGGGGCCCCCCCCCCCCCCCCCCCCCCCCCCCCCCGGCGGGGGCCCGCGGCG